>CAJTPH010000017.1 GCA_910578215.1 uncultured Acetatifactor sp.
GGGGAGGGAGCCAGTGAGGCTCCCTCCCCTTCCATTTAGGAAGATATTGTGTTCATTCAGGAAATTTGAACCACAAGGCCGGGGTCTTGTGGTATGTTTTTATCTGCAGACGGCAGAATGTGAAAGGAGGTGAGCGTATGGCGAAAGATCGCTTTGTGGAAGTCTACTCACAGGGTATCGTAAATGTTGCCAAAATTCTTGTTGATACGGAAACAGGGGTGAATTACCTGCTGGCTTCCCATGATCTGACCACGGGCACTGGGCTGACCGTTTTGGTGGATCAGAACGGCAGACCCGTTGTCACTCCTGTCAAGTAGAGAAAACATTATAACGATACAAAGGGAAAGCACCCACTTCAAAGTGGATGCTCCGAGTTTAGGTTAATGATTGTCCTTGCGGACACCGCCTATCCTGTGGGCAGACAGGATAGGCATTTTTATTTTCGCTTGTTGTTTCTCTTATCGAGAAGGGTTCATAGATAATATTTCTTTGCAAAAAAAACAGAATATGCTATAATTTATCGAAGAAATATAAATAAAAAATAGACGGACAATGGCGTCAGGCGGCGGAGGAAGCCGAAGGCATTCTGTAACGAAGGGAGCTTGGGAAGCTATGCCGGAGGGTAGATATTTTAAGGATGCACTTGCGAATTTTACGTCGGAGGCGGCCTATGGCGGCGCGGTGAGACACTTATATGACATGGGATACTCGGCAGAGCAGATAAGGGAAAAGCTTCTCTACCCTGCTTCCGTGCAGCAGATAGAGAAGGTAATCGACGAGTATGAAAGACGGCGGAATTCGCCGGAGCAGGATTATGAGTATGTCCAGGACACGGACCAATATGGCAAAAGGAGCTTCCGCAGGGTGAAGAAATCCGACGCCGGCAGGGAGACACCGTAAAAGCATGCGTAGATAACGCGCTTCGGAGAGGCAGGCGCGGAGATCACACGGGAGGAAAAATGGGAGATTGGAAACTGGAGGATGACAAGGATTCCCGGTACTTTGACGGGGATAAAATATATCGGTCCCTGAAGGCGAATAGCTCCGCTCAGGAGAAGGCACGGCGCCTGATCCAGCAGAAGCAGATAGAATTTGGCGAATTTTCCACAGGGTATGTTCCCGAGGAGAGCGGTATGGTGGGGCAGCAGCTTGCCGTGGGCATGGAAAACGGACGGCGGTTTCAGGTTGCGGTGATATTCACTCCGGACAGGATCATAGGTACGGAATGCGGCTGCAGGGAATGCGGCGCCCGTTACGGCTGGTATCAGGATAATCTGAAAAAGTGCGCCTTTGTGACCGCTGCCGTCATACAGGCATGCGATTATTTATCCGCCCATAACGTGGGCGATTCCACGGACCGGAACGGTATGAACCTGATGAACCTCTTTAAGCAGAGGCATGTAAATAGGACTGTGGCGCAGGCGTTATCCCAGGAGGAAAGCATGACCCTGGAGCCAAGGCTGATTAGAGACGAGGACGGTCTGGAGGTCTCGTTCCGATACGGGGCGGGCAGGAAATATGTCATCAGGGAGCTGGGGGAATTCTGCAGCCTTGTGAAAAGGGAGGCCAGGGCGGTATACGGCGCCAAAACGGAGCTTCCCCACGGCGAAGGCGTGCTGGACCCGGGCGGGCGTAAATGGTATTCCTTTATCCGGAGAGTGGTGCAGGAGGACCAGAAGGCCGCCGAGCGCCAGCTGAGAAAGAGCTCTCCCTGGGGCAGCTACTACTCCAGAGGCACCATAAAATTTCCTTCCCTGAATCTTGCCGGCGGCAGGATGGACGAGTTTTTTGAGCTGATGGGAAACAGCTCCATAGAATACGAGGATAAGACCCATTATCAAAAAAATAAGACTATGCTTCACTGTACGGAGGAAGCGCCCCATATTAAAATGCAGCTCAGCCCTGTTTTCAGGGGGGGCGGGAAAAGCTTTCAGGGGCTGGAAGTACAGTGCGATATGCCGGAATTTTATCAGGGGCAGAACGCGGTTTATTTCATCAGCGGCGACAGGCTCTGCAGAGCGGACCGAGAGCGTCTGGAAAAGGCGATGCCTCTGCTGGAGCAGGCGAGAAACGGCAGAGTGCGGTTCAGCATAGGCAAAAGAAACCTTTCGGAATTTTATTACTCGGTACTGCCTCTGTTTTCGGATACGCTGGAGCTGGTGGAGACGGACCCGGATACGATTCAGGCGAATCTGCCCCCTCAGGTGGAATTTATCTTTTACCTGGATGCGCCGGGCAATGATCTGACCTGTCGGATTGAGGCGAAATACGGCGAGAGGAAGGTTTCCTGCCTGGATTATTACAGGGACGATATTGATGTAGAGGCTCTCCCTGCATTCCGAATGACCAACCGTGAGCAGGAGGTGGTCTATCGGACCATGCAGCTTTTCCCTGAGGTGGACCTGGCGCAGGAGGAGCTGAAGTGCCAGCGCCAGGAGGAGTCCATTTATGAAATTTTGAGCCATGGGCTGGACACCCTGGCGGAAATGGGAGAAATCCAGTGTACGGACCGGTTTAATCGTCTGAATATACTGAAAAAGCTTAAGGTGAGCGTTGGCGTCTCGGTATCCCAGGGGATGTTAAATCTGGATATTACCTCCACGGACGTTTCGCGGGAGGAGCTTCTGGAGATTTTGCAGAGCTATCGTGTCCACAAGAAATTTCACCGTCTCAGGGACGGGGATTTCCTGAATCTGGAGGATGACGAAAGCCTTGCCATGCTGGACGAAATGCTGAAGATGATGCGGGTTTCACCCAGGGAATTTGTAAAGGGTAAAATGCAGCTCCCGCTTTACCGCACGCTTTATCTTGATAAAATGCTGGAGGGCAGCTCCGGCATATACAACGAGCGGGATTCTTATTTTAAGAACCTGGTAAAGGAATTTAAGACGGTCAATGACGCGGATTATGAGGAGCCTGAGACCCTGCATAAAATCATGCGCAATTACCAGCGGACAGGCTATAAGTGGCTCAGAGTGCTGGCTTCCAGGGGCTTCGGCGGGATTCTTGCCGATGAGATGGGGCTGGGAAAGACCCTGCAGATGATCGCGGTCCTGCTGGCGGCAAAGCTGGAGGCTCAGCAGCTGCCCTCGGAAGACCTTGCGCCCGCGAAAGCCGTCCGGGGAAAAAAAGACCGAAGACCGGGAGGTACCTCCCTGATTGTCTGTCCGGCGGCGCTGGTCTATAACTGGGTGGAGGAGCTTGCCCGCTTTGCGCCGGAGCTGAAGGTGGATGCGGTCACCGGGACACAGGAGGTCCGGGGACAGAAAATTGCGGACGCCATGCAGTATGACGTGCTTGTCACATCGTATGATTTGCTGAAGCGGGATATCGACCAATACGAGGGGCTGACCTTTCTTTACGAGGTGATCGACGAGGCCCAGTATATCAAGAATCACACCACGGCGGCAGCAAAGGCGGTCAAGGTGATAAAAAGCGACCATAAATTTGCCCTCACAGGCACTCCCATAGAAAATTCCCTGAGCGAGCTGTGGAGTATTTTTGACTATCTGATGCCCGGATTCCTGTATGGCTATGAAACCTTCCGCCGGGAATTTGAGACGCCCGTGGTTAAAAATAACGATGAAAACGCCATGAAGCGCCTGCAGAGAATGGTGGCTCCGTTTATTTTGAGGCGCTGCAAAAACGACGTGCTGGGGGACCTGCCCGACAAGATGGAGGAGAGCCGATATGTGCAGCTTGAGGAGGAGCAGCGAAAGCTCTATGACGCCCAGGTGGTGCATATGCAGGCCATGCTTTCCAAGCAGAATAAGGAGGAGTTCTCCAGAAATAAGCTCAAGGTCCTTGCGGAGCTTATGAAGCTGCGGCAGATCTGCTGTGACCCGTCTCTTTGCTTTGAGGGCTACAAGGGGGAGTCCGCAAAGCTGGAAGCCTGCCTGGAGCTGGTTGAAAGCGCCATCGACGGAGGGCATAGGATTCTGCTTTTTTCCCAGTTTACCTCCATGATAGCGATTCTGCAGGAGCGCCTGACGGAGAGAGGGGTGGAGTTTTATACCATTACGGGCGCCACCTCCAAGGAAAAGAGGATACAGCTGGTAAGGGATTTCAACGAGGGGGCCACGCCTGTGTTTCTCATTTCCTTAAAGGCCGGGGGAGTAGGGTTAAACCTTACCGGCGCGGATGTGGTGATCCACTATGATCCGTGGTGGAACCTTGCGGTGCAGAATCAGGCAACCGACAGGGCGCACCGCATCGGGCAGACAAGGAAGGTAACGGTCTATAAGCTTATTGTGCGCAAATCCGTGGAGGAGAAGATACAGAAGCTCCAGGAGACGAAGCGCAGCCTTGCCGAGCAGATCCTGAACGCGGATGCGGCAGATATCGGAAGCATGACCAGGGAGGAGCTGCTGGAACTGCTGCAGACATAAGGGGCGTAATAAATCCTGTGCTATACAAATTCAGGAAACTGTGGTAAGCTGAATAATAAAGCAACGGTTTGGCTGTCAGCGTAAATGGTGCCTTGGAGAATGATGGCTGAACATGGGAAAATCATAGAGGGTGAAACAGAGGTAGAACGCATGGAAGATATGGGACAGGGTGGGAATGTATATACGGCGCCGGACGGAAATGGATATATGCCGCAGGGGGGCAATATATCCCTGTCAAAGGCGGACGAGGTGAGGGCGGCCAGAAAGCACTTTTCAAGCCTGGGTCTCAGGTTTCTGGCGGGAACCTTGCTGATTTTTGCGGTACAGACCTTGGCGATGGAGATTGGAAGCAGGGTGGCGCCGGAGCTGATGAGAGATATGAATTATTATCTGCTGGTGACCATGCTGCCCATGTATTTCATCGCAATACCGATTCTGGTGCTTCTGGTGAAAAGGCTTCCTTCGCAGACGCCGGAGAGACGCCGCATGAAGCCGGGGCATTTTGTGCTGTCCGTGATCATGGCGTTTGCATTGATGTATGTGGCAAATTTCATCGGGACCTTCATTACCACGTTCATCGGGATTATAAAAGGGGGCGAGGTGCAGAATACCATTGCCGGCGTGGTGACTGAGGCAAACCAGCTGACGATATTTTTTATTATGGTGGTCTGTGCGCCCATTGTGGAGGAGTTGGTGTTCCGAAAGCTGGTGGTGGACAGGACGGTCCGCTATGGCCAGGGTACGGCAGTGGTACTGTCCGGTCTGATGTTCGGGCTGTTCCACGGCAATCTGAATCAGTTTATGTATGCCACCGCGCTGGGAATGCTTCTCGCTTTCCTTTATGCAAAGACAGGGAATCTGAAAATAACCATTGCCATCCACATGCTGATTAATTTAATGGGAAGCATAGTGAGCTTACAGGTGCTGAAGCTGGTGGACCTGGAGGCGCTGATGACGATGGACAGCAGCGATATGCAGGCGGTGCTGAAGTATTTTTCGGAGAATATGGCGGGGCTGATGGTCTATATGCTGTATATGTTTTGCGTTTTTGGCGTAATGATAACGGGGTTTGTGCTGGTTATCGTGTTTGCCGCAAAGGGGCGGTTTGCCTGTGAGAAGGGTTCCGTGTGCATTCCCAGGGGAAAGCGGTTCCGGACGGTTATTTTGAATCTGGGCATGGTGCTTTACTTTTTGTTCTGGATTGTGATGATTATCAAGCAGCTGATTGCATAAAAACAGCCTTATGGCAGTGAGGCACAGCTGAGACAGGGAGAGTATATGTACAAATTTGAAAGCCGTATCAGATACAGTGAGACTGACAGCGAGGGGAAGCTTACCATGGCTTCCCTTATCAACTATATGCAGGACTGCTCTATTTTCCACTCGGAGGATGTGGGGCTGGGGCTGGAATATTTAAAGGAGCTGCATTTGGTGTGGGTACTGTCGGCATGGCAGATTGTGGTGGAGCGCTATCCGATGCTGGGAGAAAGGGTGGAGATCGGCACACAGCCCTATGACATGAAGGGGTTTATCGGTTACCGCAATTTTGCCGTCTGGGACGAGGGCGGAAGCTATATTGCAAGGGCGAATTCCATATGGAGTCTTCTGGACACCGTAACCGGCCGCCCGGTGGCGATTTCGGACGAAATGGTGCAGGGCTATACGCTGGGGGACAGGCTTCCCATGGAATACGCGCCCAGGAAGATTGCCGTACCGTCTGACGGCGTCAGACGGGAGCCGCTGTCTGTTAAAAGGCATCATCTGGACACCAATCATCATGTAAACAATCAGCAGTTTATCGATATGGCCATGGAGCATCTGCCGGAGGGCTTCCGCATAAGGCAGGTGCGTGCGGAGTATAAAAAGCAGGCGTTTCTGGACGATGTGCTGGTACCGCGTGTAATCGATGAGGGGAACAGGATCTTTGTGGTGCTGGAGGATGAACAGGGCGCGCCCTATGTGATCGTGGAGTACCTGGGGCAGCAGCCCGTGGGTGCAGGGGAATAAAGCGGATTCCGGCGTGCCGTTCAGGGCAGCGCGGGGGATAGCGTATGGAGCGGTTAAGCTGCGGAAAGGAGCGGTTGCGGACATGATAAAATTAGGTGAAAAACAGAGGCTTGTTATCGTAAAGAGGGTTGAATTCGGCGTATACCTGGCTGTCTCGGAGGAAAGCGCCGACGAGCGCATTCTTCTGCCGGCAAAGCAGGTTCCGGCAGGCGCGGAGCCGGGAGACGCCGTGGAGGTGTTCGTCTACCGGGATTCCCAGGACAGAATGATTGCCACGGTCAGGGAGCCGAAGCTTGAGATGGGACAGGTGGCGGAGCTCACGGTGGCCCAGGTGGGTAAGATAGGCGCGTTTCTGGACTGGGGGCTGGAGAAGGATTTACTGCTTCCCTTTAAGCAGCAGCGGGGCAGGGTGCAGCAGGGAGACAAGGTGCTTGTGTCCCTTTATATCGACAAGAGCAGCCGCCTCTGCGCCACCATGAACGTCTATGAAAACCTGCGCACGGACAGTCCCTATAAACAGGACGACCGGGTGACGGGGCGGGTTTATGAGATAAGCGATAACTTTGGAGCCTTTGTGGCCGTGGACAATCTGTATTCCGGGCTGATCCCTAAGAAGGAGCTTTACGGAGACGTGAAGCTGGGTATGGACGTCAAGGCGCGGGTCATTCAGGTCAGGGAGGACGGCAAGCTCACTCTGGGCATCCGCGAAAAGGCATATCTGCAGATGGATGCGGACGCGGAGAAGCTGCTTTCTATCATAGACAGCTATGAAGGTGTGCTTCCCTTTGGCGAGAAGGCGTCGCCGGAGGTTATCGCCCATGAGACGGGAATGAGTAAAAACGAGTTTAAGCGCGCCGTGGGAAGGCTTCTGAAGGAGGGCAGGATTGAAATTAAGGATAAGGTGATCCGCAGAGTACCGGAAGGGAAACGGGAGTGACGGTTTGCGCGGGGTTTTCTTAAGAAATTAGAAATTCAGCGTATTGTCTGTTCAAATAATCTGTGATATGATATAATCAAGAAAATGCAAAGGGGGCGTGCAATATGGATATAGCAGGTGTGTCAATGGCATTGGCAAATATTTCCACCCAGTCAAAAATCGGAACTGCGGTGCTGAGCAAGACCATGGAAACCAATGAGGAGCTGGGTGCCGGACTTGTGCAGATGCTTGATTCTGCGGCAATGGAGCGAAGTGTCAACCCCAATGTGGGATCAAATTTCGACATGAGCATTTGAGCACAGAGGAGATTGCGGGACTGCCTGAGAGGATTTCTTGGGCAGTTTTATTTTGTGAAATTTCATAAAAACCTATTGCTTTTTTGACTTATTTTTGGTACATTTTTAAGTATAGAATACAATATCGGTTTTTTGTGTGCAGAAGGTTGAAGGAGCAGAGGTTTATGATATCAAATCAAATTTTACAGAACACAATCGACGGATTGAAAAGCATTTCCAGGGTGGACCTGTGCGTCATGGACGCGGACGGCAAGGATGTGGCGTCCACGGCCGACATGGGCAGCAGCTCCAAGGCGGTGGAGGCATTTGCGGTATCTCCGGCAGACTCGCAGGAAATACAGGGCTATCAGTATTTTAAGATATTTGACGAGCAGCAGCTGGAATATGTGCTGGTTGCAGGCGGCACAGGCGAGGACGTTTATATGGTGGGTAAGATGGCGGCGTTCCAGATCCAGAATCTGCTTGTGGCATATAAGGAGCGATTTGATAAAGACAATTTTATTAAAAACCTGCTTTTGGACAATCTGCTTCTGGTTGATATTTACAGCCGTTCCAAGAAGCTGCACATACAGACCGAAGTGCCCAGGGTCGTTATGATTCTGGAGTCCGGCAATGAAAAGGACAATAATACCCTGGAGCTGGTGAGAGCGCATTTCGCCAGCAGCAACAAGGATTTTATCACCGCGGTGGACGAGAATAACGTCATTGCGGTTAAAGAGCTGACGGAGGCCGACGCCCAGCGGGAGATTGAGAAGGCGGCAGGCTCCCTGGAGAGCTTTCTGCAGAAGGAAGGCATAAAGGGCATCCGCATCGCATATGGCACCGTGGTGCAGGAGATAAAGGAGGTCAGCCGCTCCTATAAGGAAGCAAAAATGGCTCTGGACGTGGGCAAGATCTTTTTTGACGACAGAAAAATCATTGCCTACAGCGAGCTGGGAATAGGACGCCTGATCTATCAGCTTCCCATTCCGCTCTGCAAGATGTTCATACGGGAGATCTTCGGCAGAAAGAGCCCGGACGAGTTTGACGAGGAGACCTTGACAACGATTTATAAGTTCTTCGAGAACAGCCTGAATGTGTCGGAGACCTCCAGACAGCTTTTTATTCACAGGAACACGCTGGTGTACCGGCTGGATAAGCTGCAGAAAAGCACAGGGCTTGACCTGCGTGTATTTGAGGATGCCATCACCTTCAAAATTGCGCTTATGGTAGTAAAATACATGAAGTATATGGAAAATACCGATTTCTGATAAGCTGCAAAACGGAACTATAGATACATAAAACAGTCTTAGCCATACGCCCTGAATAAATCATGGGCGATTTCCGGCTGTGGGTTAAACAGATGAAAACGGCTTCCCCGGGGGCGGGCTTAGACGGAACTATATATGGAGGAAACAGATGGTCAGCAGGGAACAGAGGAAAAAGCAGAGGGAGGAGTTCATTGAAGAAAAGGGTATTATTTATCTGGACAATGTGACAAAGGTCTATTCTACCGGCTCGCCTGCTTTGAACGGCATTACCCTGAAAATTGGTAAAGGAGAATTTGTATTTATTGTAGGAGACAGCGGTTCCGGCAAATCCACGCTGATAAAGCTTTTGCTGCGGGAGCTGACGGCTACCGACGGAAATGTTTACGTTATGGGGAGCGACCTGGCGAAGCTCAAGCACAGGCAGGTGCCGAAATTCCGCAGGAATATCGGCGTGGTATTTCAGGATTTCCGGCTGCTGAATGACAGAAATGTCTATGAGAATGTAGCTTTTGCGCAGCGTATCATAGAGACGCCCCCCCAGGATATCCGGAGAAACGTGCCTACGATACTTGCCACGGTAGGGCTTGCCGGAAAATACAAGGCAAAGACAAAGCAGCTTTCCGGCGGCGAGCAGCAGAGGGTTGCGCTGGCAAGGGCGCTGGTGAACCATCCGTCCATATTGCTGGCGGACGAGCCCACCGGAAATCTTGACCCCAAGAATTCGTGGGAAATTATGCTGCTTCTTGAAGAAATCAACGCCAGCGGCACTACGGTGTTGGTGGTCACACACAACAGGGAGATTGTCAACGCCATGCATAAGCGCGTGGTCGCCATGAAAAGGGGCGTGATCATCAGCGATCAAGAGGGAGGTGAATATATCGATGAAGATTAGTACCTTTCTCTATACCATCAGACAGGGCTTTGTCAATATTTTCAGGAATAAATGGTATTCCCTTGCATCCGTTGCCACTATTTCCGCGTGTCTGTTTCTGTTCGGCATATTTTACTGTGTCGTGACAAATTTTCAGAGCATTGTGAACAAGGCCCAGGAGGGCGTTTCGGTCAGTGTTTTTTTCCACCACGAGAAGGACGGCTGCCCGGAGGGGCATTTGCCCGGGGAGATTGCCAATGACCAGAGGCTGGAGGAAATCGGACAGCTGATAAACAACCGCGCCGAGGTTTCGGAGGTCAGCTTTATCTCCGACGACGAGGCGTGGATGAAGTTTGCGAGCGATCTGTACAAGGAGAATTTCGACAGGTATTCCATAGGCTTTCCGGATAATCCGCTGGAGGGCGAGAACAGCTATGAAATATTTATCAGCGACGTATCTCTGCAGAGCGCACTGGTCACATGGCTGGAATCCATTCCTGAGGTGAGGCTTGTCAATTATTCCTCTCTGACTGCGGATACCCTCAGCGGCGTAAACCTGTTAATAGCATATGTGTCTCTGGGCATTATCGTGATTCTGCTGGCGGTCAGTGTTTTCCTGATCAGCAACACGGTTGCCATAGGCATTTCGGTCCGCTCCACGGAAATTAATATAATGAAATACGTTGGGGCAACGGACTTTTTTGTCAGGGCGCCCTTTGTGCTGGAGGGCATGCTGATAGGGCTGATGGGAGCGGCCATACCTCTCTTTCTGATTCACAGCCTGTACAGCCATGCTTTGGCATATATTGTGAGCAGATTTGAAATATTGAGCCGTTTTCTTGCGTTCCTGGAGGTGGATGAGATTTTTAAAGTCCTTATACCGGTGTCCCTTATTCTGGGGGTGGGCATTGGCTTTATGGGGAGCATAACCACTGTCAAAAAACATTTGCATGTGTAAAGTAGGTATATATGGTGAGAAAAGGAAGATGGATTACTTGTCTGGCGCTGGTTTTAGCCCTGCTTTTCAGCGATGCCGCCCTTGCGGCAGCATCGGCAGCCACGTCCTCTATTACTTCTGAAAGTATTAAGGAAAAGGAAAAGCAGGTATCTGAGGCCAAGAAAGAAAAGAAGGATTTGCAGAACGGGCTGACCGATCTGCAGAAGCTGAAAAAAAGTCTTGAGGCACAGAAGGCAGATCTTTCAAATTATGTGAAGGAGCTGGATGCTAATCTTGCGCGGATCGAACAGAATATCACGGAGCTGGAGGGTAAGATCGCCGGCAAGGAGGATGAGATCAGCCAGAAGGAGCTGGAGCTGGAGCGCGCTCTGGAGCAGGAAGAATTTCAGAAAGAATCCGTGGCTGCAAGCATAAGATTAATATATGAGTCGGGAAATCCCAGCATGGTAGATTTGATGCTGAAGGCGAAAAGCTTCGCCGATTTCCTGAATAAGGCTGATTATGTGGAGAGGGTCCTTTCCTACGGGTATCAAATGTGGGAAAACTATGAGAACATCCGGATGTACGTGGAGCTTTGCAAGGAGGAGCTGGAGCTTGAGAAGGATATACTCAACGAGACGAAGGCCAATGTGAAGCAGGAGCAGCAGACTCTGGAAGAACTGGTAGAGCAGAAAAGGCAGGACATTATCAGCTATGAGGCGGATATCCGCAACAAGGATAAGGTCATCAAGGAATACGAGGCGGAGATAAAGGCGCAGGAGGAGGAAATCAAGCTTCTGGAGGCGGCGATTGCCGAGGAGAAAAAGAAGCTTTTGGAGAGCCAAAAGCTGACCTATGACGGGGGCATGTTTAAATTTCCCCTGGCTACCTACACCCGGATCTCGGATGAGTACGGAATGAGACTGCACCCCATACTTAAGGTACAGCAGTTCCACAACGGCGTGGATTTTGCGTCTCCCAAGGGCACGGCAATCTATGCGGCATATGACGGCAAGGTTGCCGCCGCGGCATACAGCTCAAGCATGGGCAACTATGTAATGATAGACCACGGCGACGGATTGTTTACGATCTACATGCACGCTTCGGTGCTTTATGTGAAAAAGAACCAGGTCGTGGTAAAGGGGGAGAAAATTGCCGCAGTGGGGTCTACGGGCCGTTCCACCGGCAACCACCTGCACTTCAGCGTGCGCCTGAACGGAGAGTATGTGTCGCCCTGGAATTATCTTAAGAAGTAACGGAGGCATATGCCCCACAAGGAATTTCACAAGCCTGACTTGAATGTGCGTTAAGCGGGCAGGCGGGGGTTATTGTGAAAAAGAGCATTTCACAAGCCCGATCTAAGATGCTGCAGGACAGCGATAAGGAGATTAACATGGATGAAAGCAGAGCATATTTTGATAATGCTTCCGGCAGAATGCCGCAGCAGCCGGAGAACTTAAGACATGAAAAGGGAAGCGGCAAGGGCCTTTTTATCGGGGGAGTAATCACGGGCCTGGCGTGTGCGCTTTTCCTGGTTGCAATCGTATATATCAGCTTTTATGTCCAGGGAGCGGTGGATTCCCGTTTCAATGCTTCCGGCAATATATCCACAAAGGAGGGCTCCGCCATCGATTCCTCCGTGGTGAAGAAGCTGCAGGCATTGGAGGACGTAATCGACAGATATTACTATCTGGGAGAGGTGACTGACGAGCAGCTCCAGGACGGTCTTTATAAAGGTCTTTTACAGGCGCTTGGGGACCCTTATTCCGAATATTATTCGGCCAGGGAGCTGGAAGTGCTGCTGCAGCAGACGGAAGGGATCTATTTCGGCATAGGCGCCTATATCGAGCTGGATAAGGCTACCGGTCTGCCCAAGATAAACGGTACCATTTCAGGCGCACCCGCCGAAAGGGTGGATCTGCGCTCCAACGATTTGATCTATGAGGTGGACGGAGTTTCTACCTACGGAATGACTTTGACGGAGGCAGTGTCACTGATCAAGGGACCGGAAAATACGGAGGTGGTGCTCACCATTATCAGGGAGGGTGCATCTGATTATATAGATGTGGCAGTATCCCGCGGGAGGGTGGAGTCTCCCACCGTGGAGTTGGAAATGCTGGAGGACGGCATGGCATATATCCAGGTTATGGAGTTTGACGAGGTATCCATAGGCCAGTTCCGCGATGCGCTGACCCAGGCGAAGGCTTCCGGCATGAAGGGGATGATTCTGGACCTGCGTGCAAATCCCGGCGGCAGTGTGAATGCGGTGGTGGAGATGTGCCGGATGATACTGCCCAAGGGAATGATCGTATATACGGAGGACAAAAACGGCAAGCGGGAGGAATATACCTGTAACGGCGCCAACAAGCTGAATGTGCCCCTTGTGGTGTTAGTCGATATGAATTCGGCCAGCGCATCCGAGATTATGGCAGGGGCAATCAAGGATCACGGTATCGGCACATTGGTGGGAACCACCACCTTCGGCAAGGGCATTGTCCAGCAGATCATAAGCTTTAGGGACAATTCGGCGGTGAAGGTAACGATCAGCGCATACTATACGCCTAACGGCAACAATATTCACAAAATAGGCATCGAGCCGGATGTGGTGTGTGAGTTTGACGGTGAAGCGTATTACGGCAGCGAGGATCATCCCGACAACCAGCTGGAGAAGGCAAAGGAAGTGCTCAGGGGAATGATGTAGACGATAAATAGAGAGGGCATACCGGCGGATAATTTATTTTTTCTGCCGGTATGCCCAATATTTATTGATTATATAATTCATGGGCACCGTGAGCAGGAGATTTAAGCCTGCCGCCGCCAGATTTCCGCAGAACTGCCCGTCCAGACGTTCCATCCCCCTTTCCGCAAACCACTCTGCCAGGGGAGCAAAAAAACGCCCTATTTTCAGGAGGTCTATCCAAAATACCAAAAGGGCGGCATTTGCAAGATATCCCCAGAAGTAGGCCACATAGGTTTTGCAGAATACCTTCCACCAGACCCTCTTTTCATCTTCCGCGTTTTCCTTAAATACATATTTGTGGTTCCAATAATAGGCGTTGATGACGCTGAGGGAAAAGCCTATAAAGCTGGCGGGGATATAATGCATTTTGAAAAACACGAGAACGGCATAGATTCCCTCGCTTATGAGAGTATTTGACACTCCCACCAGGGCAAATTTAATAAACTGCAGCAGGCCTTCCGCGCGTTTTGCATGGCGCGCCGCATTGTGTTCCGGCTCGCGTCTTTTAATGTCTTTTGCATCGTCGTTCATATTTTTCTTCATGGCTGTCTGTCCTGTATTATCCCCATATCACGCAGATATTCCTTGTAATCCCGGATATATTCCCGGCTGTCGTAATGCCGGCTGCACAAAACCAGCAAAATGGAATCCGGTGAGAAATCATACATATCCTTCCAGAGCATGGGGGAAAGGTACAGGCCCATGCCGGGCCGGTCCAGTTCGATTACCGTCGTTTCCGTGCCGTTGTCTATGCGGACCTTGCTGCGTCCGCCTACATTCACCAGCAGAAATTCCGTCTCCCGGTTGGCGTGCTGCCCACGGACCACGGTATCGTCGGAGCCGTAAATGTAAAAGACCCGCTTGATGTCAAATGGAATGTCCATGCCTTCGCCTTCGATGACAATAAGATTTCCCCTCTCGTCCCCCAATTCCCTGAAATATAATAATTTATACTGATCCTCCAAATGCATGCTTATACCTTTCTGTGTGCTTTGGCACGATTGCTTTGTCCGGCGTTTGCCATTATTGAAACCGATTCAGCGCTTCGATCACATATTCCTGCTCCTCCCGTGTCATGCCGTTGTACATGGGAAGGGACAGTACCGTATCCGCGTAGTGCTCCGTGACGGGAAAGCTTCCCCGGCGGTATCCGAGAGAGCGGTATGCCTCAGACAGGTGAGGGGGAATCGGATAGTGAATGATCGTTCCGATCTCCTTTTCGTTCAGATAGTCTATAAGCTCCTGCCGTCTCTCACAGGAGACAACATATTGGTGCCATACGCTGTCAGCGTGCTCCCTCACTTTGGGAAGCATGAGGGAGGGATTGCGCAGCGAGCCGGCATAACGCTCTGCAAGCTCCCGCCGCTCCTGGGTAAGCTCCTTTATATGAGACAGGCGGACTCTCAAAAGCCCGGCCTGCAGCTCGTCCAGTCTGGAATTTGCTCCCACCACCTTATTGTAATATCTCTTTTCGCTTCCGTAATTGCGGTACATTTTCATGTCCGCCGCTATTTGGGCATCGTCCGTCACAATGGCGCCGCCGTCTCCGAAGCCGCCCAGGTTCTTGGAGGGATAAAAGGAAAAACAGCCGATATCGCCAAAGGTCCCTGTCATTTTTCCGTCATAGCATGCGCCGTGAGACTGGGCACAGTCCTCCACCAGCCGGAGGTTATACTTTTTGCACAGCCTTACGACAGACGCCATATCGGACGCCTGCCCATAGAGGTGCACCACAAGAATCGCCCTGGTGCGTTCCGTAATTTTTTCTTCAATTTTGCCTGGGTCCATGTTGAAATACTCGTCCGGCTCAACGAAGACAGGAACCGCTCCGTTGATTGTGATGCCCATGACGCTGGCAATGTATGTGTTCGCCTGAACGATGACCTCGTCGCCCGCGCCGATTCCCAGAACGCGGAAGGCAAGCCACAGGGCGTCCAGACCGCTGGCAAGACCCACGCAGTATCCCGCGCCGGTATATGCCGCGAACTCCCGCTCAAAAGCTTCCGCTTCCCCGCCAAGTATATACCACCCGGAGCGGAGAACCTCCAGTGCCTTTGCCTCAAATTCCTCCTGATACCGGACGAAACCTCTGTCTAATCTGTTCTGTGCTATTTTCATAAGCTGTATACTCCCTGGCTCAATCTGTCTGTTATGTTATAAATTTTATTATATATGCAAGCGGTCTTTCTTGTCCAGCCCTGGTGTGCTGTATCATATAAATTTCGCCAAATGACTTACCTGAATTTCCGTCTGCAGCGTTGTTGTCGGTCAACGCTGCAGACGCATCGCCTCCCGCCTCCGCCTTGCAGACTGAAAATGCATTCTGCGTCATTTGGCTGAAAATGAATGATACAGTACACTAAAACGTCCTGCCTGCTCAGAAGCCCCATTCTACCATATTTCTGTCAAAAAGATGATTATACTGGAGCATCCTGTATTCAGCAAGCTCGGTATTGTCCCCGGACCATTCATAATGATTTCCGTCCCGGTCTTCATATCCGTAGATGGTCACAATGGGGTATTCCTTCATATACTGCCGTAAAAATGTAAAGAATGGCGAACCCTGAATTCCGGCGGTATCCAGCAGCAAAGCGCCCAGATAACTCATGCCGATATCAAGCCCCTCCTGTTCGGGAATATCATAATTTGCCCATATTAAAAACGGGGTTTTGTACTTATTCAGCGTTTTGTCCCTGTCCTCAAGTCCCTGGGTCTGCCCATACACGTCCTCATAAAAGGAATTTTCCAGACAGGGCTGATGGTCTCCGAACATACAGACAATAACAGGTTCTTCTTCCTTTTCAAAGTATGTGATCAGCTGTCTGAAGGCTTCGTCGGAATTCCGGATCAGGGATAAATAAATATCGGCCTCCGATGAAGATACATTCAGCGCATCTATCGAAGGGGACACGTCAGATTGGCTATAGCCTCCGTGGTTTTGGACGGTCAGGTTGAATATGAACAGCTTTTCTCCCGGCTGTCTGTTCTCATACAGCTCCTCTACTTTTTTATAGGTTTCCAGATCCGTAACGCCATAATGGATTTTTTCGGGTTCGGTAAAATCCTCTATCCACAGGCTGTTGTCAAAACCAAAATACTGATAAACTCTGTCCCTGTTCCAGTTGCCTGCACTTTCCGGATGAATGGAATACGCCGTATATCCCGCTTTTTTCATGTCGGAGACCAGCGACGGCATCTCGGATACCAGACATTGCTGATAGGGATAGTAGGTAGGCGGCAGAAATCCCATGCTGCAGCCTGTAAGCACTTCAAATTCTGAATTTGCCGTTCCGCCTCCAAGCACCGACGCATTGACATATCCCCGGACGGTGTTGTCCTTCAGGCTATGAAAGAATGCAAGATTATCTTCGCTCATCTGCAGATTTCCCAGGATACTCAGATCGGAGAAGCTTTCGTTCAAAATCAGAATGACATGAGGCTTTGTACCTTCCTCGTACATGCCGCTGTCTTCCGCGGCCTCCTCCAGAAGCTGGGCGACCCTATTCAAGGAATAGCCCTGCGGTTTTTCTATCCTGGAATCCTGTATATCCATACAGCTTGCCACAAGATAACCGTTAAACTGGTAATTCATATTCTGGTCAAAGCCATGAGTATACATGAAACCCGCCTCTACAAGCATGTGCGTATACAAAAGCTTATGCCCGGCCAATACGGCCACCGCTGCGCCTGCAATCAGAGATGTCAGGCGTACTGCCGCGTTTACGGCTTTTTTCCGGATTTTCCAGCGAAAGCCTGTCTGGGCCCCGAAAGCCAGAAAGAATATCAAAATGCACCAGGCCATTGCCAGGTGGCTGTTTGGAGACAGATCATAATTGCCCATAACCTTTGCCGCCGTTCCTGCGGCAGTCAGGTCATTCAGCCGCAGGGGCTCTCCGCGAAAGGAAAATACATAATAATTGGCGGAATAGAGCAATGTCAGCATCAGGCTGCCAAGGCAGGTGCTGACGCGGAAGGACTGGGTACAAAGGAGCAGTATCAATTCAAAAAGGTACATCAGCGCCATGTTCCAGTTCATGGAAAAGGGAAGCATAATATTGGTATTGATGGTGAGCAGCTCCAGCCTTCTGCCCAGTATCCAGGGAACGGCTGCTAACAGAACGGCTCCCAGAACCGTCCTGAATCTCCTGTCACGGGGGATGCCCAGGGCTATTCCCAGGGCGGTAATTCCGAAGATACCCAATGCACGAAACAGTTTCTTTCTTGACAGAGTATCCCTGTAAGAATACATGGTTACAAGCTGAGTGTCCTTTAGCTTTTCGCCTTGCGTCAGGGCAATATTTTCCGGCATGTAAAAATCAGTGCCGGTTGCCGTCAGGACGGGAATTCTTCCGTTCCCGTCCGCCTCCAGATGCACGGACAGATAGCAGTTCTGTCCGGAACGGTTAAGGGGCGGATCTATGGCTATATTGGTAAAGGCGTTAAGGTTCACGTCTTCATAGGGAAGGAGGGTTTCAAAAAGTACCCTGTCCCCGGAGTCGGATATTGTTATGACCGCATTCCCGCCGTACAGCTCCTCCGGGCTGGATATTACAATTCCGATGCTCTCCAGATTGCCGCCCTCCGGCCTGAATTTCTGGCGGCATGAAAAGCTGTCTCCCTGGTGCTCCATATCCCAGGAAACCTCCCCTGTCAGGAAATTTAATATATCCTCCTTCAGCCAGCCCACCGGCCATACAAACAGCGCCATTTCCAGCAGAAAAACCAGCAAAGCTGCCAGGCACCAATATCTGCGGCTGTAAATCCTCTGCTTCAGCCGGCGGCATACACAAGAAAGAAAGCTGCCGGCCTTAAAGCCTTCTGAATTAAATTTAATCATATAAAGCTCTCCTGTTTTCGGTAAAATTACCTGAAAAATTATATCACACGTCTGACTGAATCACAATAAAATACGGCTTATTTTTGACGGAAAGGAATATATCCATATTGCGTTTTTTTTTTTTTTGGTTTTTTGTAAAAAGTTCTTGCAAAATTTACCAGCTGGTGGTAATATGACAGCATGTGGAGCGTATCTAGCAGGGGACGCGCCATTACTCTAACAGGTTACAGTTTTATGAAAAAAGGAGAGAGGACAAAGATGAAAAAGAAAATGTTGACGATTTCGCTTGCGGCAGCAATGCTGGTTGGCAGTGTCATCAGCGTGTCTGCCGCAGGAGTGAAGGATGTGCTGAACACAGACTATTATGCGGGCAAGTACAGCGACCTTAAGGCTGCTTACGGCAGCGATAAGGACGCGTATGTGGCACACTTTCTGGCAAGCGGCGCCAAGGAAGGACGGGTTATGAATCCCATTCTTGACGTTGCGGCATACCGCAAGGCATATGCGGATCTGAACGCCGCTTTCGGCGACGACTGGGATGCCTATGTAAATCATTATCTTACGGCGGGCATTAAGGAGAGGAGAACGACCGGAGTCATGTTTGACCTGGTTGATTACGCGGATAAGAATCCTGATCTGAAGGCGGCATACGGGGACGACTATGCGGCTCTTGCTTACCAATATGTGACTTCCGGCATGAAGGAGGGCAGACCCGGCGGCGTTATTGCGGAGGAGGCCGAGGAGGAAGAAGACAACAGCTCCAATGATTTCGGTAACTCCGACAGCACAGCACCGACTCCGACTGAGAAGCCGGAAAAGCCTGCGCCCGTCCCGGAGGAGCATAAGCATACCAACGATACGGAGAAGGCTGATCTGATTGGGATTGTGCAGCCCCTTAACTGCACTACGGATGGCTATAAGCAGTACAGATGTAATGAAAAGCTTCTGGTAAACGGTCAGGAGGTACAGTGCAGCTATACCTGGAGAGAGACCATCAAGGCAAAGCATTCCATGATTGAGGGCGATGAGAATGTGTATCTGATCCATCCTACCTGTACGGAAACGGGCGTGGTAAAATATACATGCGCAGTCTGCGGCGACTCCATAACGGAGACCGTAAAGGCTCTTGGACATGATTTTAAGACCGACAAGGTAACAAAAACACCTTCTACCGGCTGCAGAGAGGAAGACCGCGGCAAGATTGTAACCACAACCAAGTGTTCGAGATGCGGAGCTGCAGGCGAGACAAAGACAGAGCTGGCTGATCCCCTGCCTCACAAGTTCTCGGGTGCTTCTCATGTCAGCGTAAAGCCTACCTGCACTACATGGGGAGAAAATTACGGGTACTGCGATTTCTGCGCGGAAAAGGTAACCGTTAAGGTTCCTCCTGTAGGTCATAACGATAAGGACGAGGTAGTTACCGTTTACGCGGACACTTATCTTCAGGGTGACGCGGCGTGCAGCCATTACGCATATGATATTAAGTATTGCAAAACCTGCAACATAATCACATGGGTGGACGAAAATGCAGAGTACGCAGCAGATGCTGTGGAAGCGTGTGCCGACGGGGATAAGGATGGTGCCTGTGACGCGTGCGGACTTCCCATGAAGAGACAGGTAACGGCTCAGGTGAAGATATATAAAGAAAACGAATCCTTTATTGGAGAAGTACAATAAGCCTGATTTATTTTTCAAACCCTGCTAAAGTTTGATGAGAGATGTCCCGCTGTGAAATTTTCGGTTTTGCAGCGGGACATTTAGCTATTTGCCGGCGCGGCGGGGAAACATATAAAGGATAAAACTGAAGGGGAGGGCTGGAAATGCGATCCGACAAGGGGTTTGACCAAATTGCGTACCAAAACGCCTATATCAAGGAAAAATATGATCGTATCAGTTTAACGGTACCCAAGGGCAGAAAGGCCGAAATAAAGAAAAAGGCTTCCTCTATGGGAAAAAGCGTCAATGAATATATTAACAGCCTGGTGGATCGTGATTTGTGTTAGAAGGAGCAGGCGCGCGTGTGGGGCGGCGGACGTATTTGTCAGCCGTCCTTTTTTGGGTGCTGCCGCACAGTGAATATTTGCAGTGCCGATGCTCATGAATAGTTACAGGCGCTTGCCAAATATAATTTTCTGTGCTAATATCTCCTTGTAGGAGAAAACAACGATTTTTGAAAGGAGGGCTTGCCATGGGACAGAATAGAGAGCTTCAGAGAGGAATAGGGAAACTGACAATCAGGGGTACGGCGGTTCTCGGGAATGTTTGATTAAATGCGTTCTGCTGCTTTGCGGGCAGAAAGGGAAAGAGAATCTGCAGGCGGCGCCTTGGGGCGTTTTTTTTGTACCCGTTTTCAGGGAGAAAATATTTTATGAAAACAGTAAAGGGCATATATGCCGAGGCAAAAATATTTACGGACGATGTGGAAGCCCATGCAGAGGCGCAGGTTAAAATGATATGTGACAATGAGGTGGCGGAGGGGAGCAAAATCTGCATGATGCCGGACATTCACCCAGGCAAGATTGCGCCCATAGGGCTGTCCATGACGGTGGGGGATAAGGTGATTCCGCAGCTTCTGGGCGTGGATATAGGCTGCGGGATGACCTGCGTGAAGCTGAACAGGACGAACACGGAATTTCAGAGGCTGGATAAGGTCATTCGGGAGAACGTGCCGTCAGGCTTTGCCATACGAGACGCAGCACATCACATGGCGGGGGAATTTTCGTATGAGGAGCTGCGCTGCGCCCGCCATATCAACGTGCAGAAGGCGGAAAGAAGCCTGGGAACGCTGGGAGGCGGCAATCATTTCATTGAGGTTGACAAGGGGGCGGACGGAAGCATGTACCTTGTCGTGCATACG
The DNA here is from genome assembly GCA_910578215.1 of uncultured Acetatifactor sp. Taxonomy (GTDB): domain Bacteria; phylum Bacillota; class Clostridia; order Lachnospirales; family Lachnospiraceae; genus Acetatifactor. Next base: position 21,121 of record CAJTPH010000017.1, read on the forward strand.
GGAAGCAGACATTTGGGAGAGGAGGTGGCGGAGTATTACACGAGCCTGGCTTCCCGGCGACTGAAGGAGCAGGGCAGGGAGGTCCCGTATTATCTGAGCTGCCTGGAGGGAGATGACAGGGAGGCATATCTGGAGGATGTTCGGATCATTCAGGGCTATGCGGAACTGAACAGACAGATTATCGTCAGGGAAATCCTGAGAGGGATGAAGTGGAAGGCGGCGGATCAGTTTTCCGTGCCTCATAATTATCTGGATGACTGGGGAATACTCCGAAAGGGCTCGATTTCCGCCCGCGCCGGGGAAAACGTGGTTATTCCCATCAACATGAGGGACGGTATCCTTTTGGGCGTAGGAAGGGGCAGCGCAGAGTGGAACTGCTCGGCGCCCCATGGCGCCGGCAGGAGACTGAAGCGCGAAGATGTAAAGAGCCGGTTTACCGTTTCGGAATTCAAAAAAGAGATGAAGGGCATATACAGCAGCTGCATAGGTGCGGACACCCTGGACGAGGCTCCCTTCGCCTACCGCTCCATGGAGGAGATTGCGGAGCAGATCAAGGATACCGTCGAGGTAACGGATATATTAAAGCCTGTGTATAATTATAAGGCGGGAAGCAAAAAATAGCGCGGGCGGGAGTCCGTGACGGGACGGCATGGGAACGCCTGATGCCGTCCCGCAGCTGCTTTATATAACAGTAATCGGGAGGACGGATATGATCGTTCAAATAAGCGCGGGGCAGGGACCGGCGGAGTGCCAGCTTGCGGCTGCAAAGCTCTTTGAGGCGCTGAAAAAGGAATACGGCGACCTGGAAATCATTTCAAGCACGAAGGGCAGTGAGAGAGGATGCCTGGATTCCGTTCGTTTTCGGACGGAGCATGACCTGAGCGGCCTGGAAGGGACGGTACTGTGGATCTGTAAAAGCCCGTTTCGCAGGAACCATAAAAGAAAAAACTGGTATGTGGATGTGAGTATAATTCCCGACCGGACAGAGATTGCCTCGGACCGGGAATACCGCATTGAAAAGTTTCACTGCGGGGGAAAGGGCGGCCAGAATGTGAACAAGGTAGAGACGGGGGTAAGGGTTATCCATATCCCTACAGGGCTGACGGCTCAGTCCACCGAGGAGCGGAGCCAGCTCCGGAATAAGCAGAGAGCGATGGAAAAATTACAGGAAAGGCTTGCCGGGCTGCGGCGGCAGCAGGAGGCGGAGCAGACAAACGCCGCGTGGCGGGAGCACAGCCGTATTGTCAGGGGAAATCCGGTGCGGGTCTACGAGGGAGAGGGGTTTATTGCTTTAAATACGAGATGATATGGTCGCTGACCGTGTCATAGAGTTCTCCTTCGGAAATATCAATGCAGCTTTGCGGGCAGGCATCAGGCAGGCGGGAACTGGGAAAAATGTACGGACGCTGCCGGAGTACGGCCGGGTTTCAAATCCGCAGGACGTTTCAAGCCCTGCATATATTAGAGAAGTATAAAGTAAAGGGAGGTATTTCCGCTAAAATGGGGATACTTCCCTTTTAGTGTGGAAAGGATCATTTTGGATGATGGGTAAGCCGTTGACCAAAATAAAATTTTCATTAAAGTATCCACCAATATAGGAGAATTACAAGAACAAATTTTCGGAACTAGTGTTCTGAAAATTGCTGTTTACATCTATACAAATAAAATGTCGTATGGTATAATCAGAATTACTTTTGTGCTGTCTGGCTTATTTAGGTTTACTGCTATAATATATGAAGAATCCAATACGGAGGTTTTCCCATGTCAGAATTTAAGCTTCATTCGGAATATAAGCCCACCGGAGACCAGCCTCAGGCAATTGAGGCGCTTGTAAGGGGCTTTAAGGAGGGCAATCAATTTCAGACGCTTCTGGGTGTTACGGGCTCCGGCAAGACCTTTACCATGGCCAACGTGATAGCGCAGCTTAACAAGCCCACGCTGGTCATAGCGCACAACAAGACATTGGCGGGGCAGCTTTACGGCGAGTTCAAGGAATTTTTCCCGGAGAATGCGGTGGAGTATTTTGTGTCCTACTACGACTATTATCAGCCGGAGGCGTATGTGCCCTCCTCGGATACCTATATTGCCAAGGATTCTTCCATCAATGATGAGATTGACAGGCTGCGTCTGTCGGCGACGGCATCTTTGACGGAGCGCAGGGATGTTGTGGTGGTGGCAAGTGTGTCCTGCATTTACGGCTTGGGCAGCCCGGAGGAATTTGAGGGAATGTCGGTATCCCTTCGGCCGGGCATGACCAAGGATCGGGACCAGGTGCTGCGGGAGCTGGTGGATATCCAGTATACCCGCAATGATCTGGACATGCAGCGGGGCTGCTTCCGGGTCCATGGGGATGTGGTGGAGGTGTATCCCGCACAGGGCGGCGATTATTTTATCCGGGTGGAGTTTTTCGGGGATGAGATAGACCGGATCTGTCAGGTGGAGCCCTTGTCCGGCAAGGTGCACGCTACGCTGAATCATATTATCATCTATCCTGCGTCCCATTATGTGGTTCCCATTGACAAAATAAAAGCGGCGTGCGTCAATATCGAGAAGGAGCTGGAGGAGCGGGTCAATTATTTCAAGGGGGAGGACAAGCTCATCGAGGCCCAGCGGATTGCGGAGCGGACCAATTTTGACATTGAGATGCTGCGTGAGACGGGGTTCTGCTCCGGGATTGAAAATTATTCCAGGCATTTGAGCTTCATGCCTGCCGGAGCGCCGCCCATGACGCTGATGGACTTTTTCAGGGACGATTTCCTGATTATCATCGACGAGTCCCACATGACGGTTCCCCAGATCAGGGGGATGTACGCGGGGGACCGCTCCAGAAAGCTGACGCTGGTGGATTACGGCTTCCGCCTGCCCTCGGCGCTGGACAACCGCCCTCTCAACTTTGAGGAGTTTGAAGCGCACATCGACCAGATGCTGTTCGTGTCCGCAACGCCCTCGGATTATGAGGCGGCGCATGAGCTTCTCAGGACCGAGCAGATCATCCGTCCCACGGGGCTGCTGGACCCGGAGGTGGACGTGCGACCCGTGGAGGGGCAGATTGACGATCTGATCGGAGAGGTCAGCAGGGAGGTGGAGAAGCACAACAAGGTGCTGATCACCACTCTGACCAAGCGGATGGCGGAGGACCTGACGGATTATATGAAGGAAGTGGGAATCCGGGTGAAGTACCTGCATTCGGATATCGATACGCTGGAGCGTGCGGAGATTATCCGGGACATGAGGCTGGATGTGTTCGATGTTCTGGTGGGTATCAACCTTCTGCGGGAGGGCCTGGATATCCCGGAGATAACGCTGGTGGCAATATTGGATGCGGACAAGGAGGGCTTCCTCAGGAGCAGTACCTCTCTGATTCAGACCATTGGGCGCGCGGCGCGAAACGCCGATGGGCATGTCATTATGTATGCGGATACGATCACGGACTCCATGCGCATTGCCCTGGACGAGACGAACCGCAGGCGCGAGATTCAGATGAAATACAATGAGGAGCACGGCATCACCCCGCAGACCATCAAGAAGGCGGTCAGAGATCTGATCACCATTTCCAAGGTGATTGCCAAGGAGGAGCTGCGCTTCGAGAAGGACCCGGAGTCCATGGACCGCAGGGAGCTGGAGAAGCTGATCGCGGATATACAGAAGAAGATGCAGAAGGCGGCGGCGGATCTGAATTTTGAGGCGGCGGCGGAGCTGCGCGACAAGATGATAGAGCTGAAGCAGAGGCTGCAGGAGATGAGCCGGGAAAAATAGTCTGCGGCTGAATTGTAAAAATAAACATAAAGTAATTCAGGAAGGTACGAGGTGGGAAAAGTGAGCAAGGGATGGAGTACAAAGAGGTTTCTGATAGCGGCGGCGGTGGTGCTGGCAGTCCATGTTGCCTTTATTATATTTTTCGGAATGAGGAAGGTGGCGTTTCACGAGGACGAATATATTACCTATGCCACCGGAGCCGCTTATGAGGGGCTCAACCCCTACGGGCCGATTCAGGAGAAGACCGGCACGGAGCTTATGTATAATTTCGTGATGAAGGAGGAGAACAGGTTCCGGTTCGACAAGGTGATGGATATTCAGTCGAGAGATGTGCATCCTCCCCTGTATCACCTGAGCCTGCACTTTCTCATGTCGCTTTTTCCCAACCAATTTTACAAGTGGTTCGGCATTTCATTGAACGGATGCTTTTCTCTTGTGTCGTGTGCAGGCATCATGTTCTTTATTTTCAGGCTGGATAAGGGAAGGTGGCGCTGCCTTCTGGCGCTGCTTGCCGGGCTGGTCTATGCGGTCCATCCCGCTACCATAAGCGGCGTGATGTTTAACAGAATGTATGCCATGGGCGCCATGTGGACAGTATTATACATGATCGTTCTCCTGCTGCTGATGCAGGACCCGGTGTGCGGCAGAAAGCGTTTTGCGGCGCTTACCCTTTGCGGAGCGGCGGTCTGTTACTTTGCGTTTTTGACGCATTATTTCTGTATGTATAATCTGTTTTTCCTGACCCTGGGCTTCTGTATTTATGAGCTGTACCGTAAGCTGCGTTACAAGGAAAAATGTTTTGTGAGAATGCTGGTCTTCGGGTGCGCCATGGTTGGGGCAATCGGACTTGCGATTCTGACCTTCCCGTATTCCATTCAACAGATCTTTTTTGGGGAGCAGGGCGAGGGTGCGTTTGACGGACTGTTCCATATCCCCACGACGTATATGTTTAATCTGTTTATGCCTGTTTTAAACCGTAATTTCTTTGGGGGAATTATGTACCCGGCTCTCGGCGTTCTTGTGGCGGCGCTTATTGTGAGAGGAGTTCTGCGGGTGAAACGCGGTCAAAAGGCTTCGGGAGACGTGAGTACGGCTTTTATCGCCATCGGGCTTCTGTCCTCTCTGGTCATTGTGTGGCTGCTGTGCAAGACCTCGCTTTTTCTGGCAGACGCGTCCAGCCGGTATTTTTATCCCGCGGCGGCGCTGATTCTGCCCCTGGTGGTCTACTGTATCTGTGACGCGGTACTGCAGGCGGCGGAGCTTCTGAAGGGAAAGAGGATAAAGGCGGTTCTGTGCGCCGTGTCTGTTCTGCTTGTGATGCTGCCCGTGGTTTTGGGGCATGTACAGGGCAACGTGCTTTTCCTGTACAGGGATAAGCTGGAGACGCTCCAATATGCCAGGGATAATGCACAATATCCGCTTGTAATGGTGTACAATCAGGAATTCAGATATAAGACCTGGTATATTGCCAACGAAACCTGGCCTTATGAGCATGTTGTGTTTATCAGGGAGAACGAAGACGAGACCGTTTTGGACAGCGAGCTTCTGAGGACGGCGGAAAAGCTGATCGTATATATGGATAATCCCGTGGAAATATTGGACCGTCTGATAGAACAGAACGATAATTTGAGCTCATGGTCGCTTCTGAGACATGACAAGAATTATTTTGTGTATGTGGTGGAATAGTCTGAGAGGGTGTGGCGGAAGCGCACAGGAGGTATATGTAAAAATGGAAGAAGCAAAGAAGATACGTTCCCGGGGGCAGAGCTCCGGGAGGCAGGGCATTGGTGAGTATATAAGGATAAGGGGTGCAAACGAGCACAATTTAAAAAACATAGATGTGGATATTCCAAGAAATGATCTGGTGGTGCTGACGGGGCTGTCGGGCTCCGGCAAGTCCTCTCTGGCCTTTGACACCATTTATGCGGAGGGGCAGCGGCGCTATATGGAGTCTCTTTCTTCTTATGCGAGGATGTTCCTGGGTCAGATGGAAAAGCCCAATGTGGAAAGCATCGAGGGGCTGTCGCCGGCTATTTCCATCGACCAGAAATCCACGAACCGCAATCCCCGGTCTACGGTGGGAACGGTGACGGAGATTTATGATTATTTCCGTCTGCTTTATGCCAGGATCGGCACGCCCCACTGCCCCAACTGCGGCAGGGAGATTCATAAACAGACCGTGGACCAGATGGTGGACCAGATCATGGAGCAGCCGGAGGGGACGAGGCTGCAGCTGCTGGCGCCTGTGGTCAGAGGGCGTAAGGGGCAGCATGAAAAGGTGCTGGACCGGGCAAAGAAAAGCGGTTATGTGCGTGTGAGGATAGACGGCAGCCTGTATGAGCTGACGGAGGAAATCTCCCTTGACAAGAATATAAAGCACAACATCGACATTGTGGTGGACCGTCTTGTGGTAAAGGACGGTATACAGCGCCGGCTTGCCGATTCCGTGGAAAATGTGCTGGAGCTGGCGGACGGTCTGCTTGTGGTGGATATTATCGGGGGCGAGCCCATGACCTTCAGCCAGAGCTTTTCGTGTCCCGACTGCGGGGTGGGCATCAGCGAGATCGAGCCCAGAAGCTTTTCGTTCAACAATCCCTTCGGGGCGTGCCCGGTCTGTGTGGGACTGGGCTACAAGATGGAGTTTGACGAGGAACTGATGATTCCGGACAAATCCCTGAGTATAAACGGAGGGGCAGTCGCCGTGGTGGGCTGGCAGTCCTGTACGGATAAGAACAGCTTTACCAACGCCATCCTGCAGGCGCTGTGCAAGGAGTATGGCTTCGACCTTGACACACCCTTTGAGAGCTATCCCGAAAATATAAAAAAGCTTCTGCTGTATGGAACGGAGGGCAAGGAGGTTGAGGTCCATTATGAGGGGCAGAGGGGCCGCGGCGTATACCCGGTGGCCTTTGAGGGGCTTGTGCGCAATGTGGAACGCAGATATAAGGAGACCTTTTCCGATACCATGAAGCAGGAGTATGAGACCTTTATGCGAATTACGCCCTGTAAGGAATGTAAGGGAATGCGCCTGAAGAAGGAATCTCTGGCGGTAACGGTCTGTGATAAGAATATTTTTGAGATCACCAATATGTCCATTCATGACCTGTTTGCCTTCATAGGGGGTATGCAGCTGACAAGCCAGCAGCAGCTTATAGGAAAACAGATTCTGAAGGAAATACGGGCAAGGGTCGGCTTCCTTGTGGATGTGGGGCTGGAGTATCTGTCCCTTTCCAGGGGCACCGGAACCCTGTCCGGCGGCGAGGCGCAGCGCATCCGCCTTGCCACGCAGATCGGCTCCGGGCTGGTGGGCGTGTGCTATATTTTGGACGAGCCCAGCATCGGTCTGCATCAGAGGGATAACGACAAGCTTCTCAATACCTTAAAAAGTCTCAGGGACCTGGGAAATACTCTGATAGTGGTGGAGCACGACGAGGACACCATGCTGGCTGCGGACTATGTGGTGGACATCGGGCCGGGGGCGGGTTCCCACGGCGGAGAGGTGGTGGCCTGCGGCACCGCGGAGGAGATTATGCAGGTTCCCGGGTCCGTAACGGGGAAATATCTCAGCGGCGAGCTGAAGGTTCCGGTGCCGGAGACCAGAAGAACGCCCGGCGGCTGGATCAAGGTTCTGGGAGCCCAGGAGAACAACCTGAAAAATATCAATGTGGAATTTCCGCTTGGGGTGCTGACCTGCGTGACCGGCGTGTCTGGCTCCGGCAAGAGCTCCCTGGTAAACGAGATACTGTACAAGCACCTGGCCAGGGATCTGAACCGTGCGCGCTGTATTCCCGGGAAGCATAAGGGCATTGAGGGCATAGAGCATCTGGACAAGGTGATCAACATCGATCAGTCTCCCATCGGAAGGACGCCCCGCTCCAATCCGGCGACCTATACCGGGCTGTTCGACCAGATCAGGGACCTGTTCGCCTCCACCGCGGACGCCAAGGCAAAGGGCTACAGCAAGGGAAGGTTCAGCTTTAACGTCAAGGGCGGACGCTGCGAGGCGTGCGGCGGGGACGGCATTATCAAGATCGAGATGCATTTTCTGCCGGATGTCTATGTGCCCTGCGAGGTCTGCGGCGGAAAGCGGTATAACCGGGAGACGCTGGAGGTCAAATATAAGGGGAAAAATATTTTCGACGTGCTGGACATGACGGTGGAGGAGGCGCTTCCCTTCTTCGAGAATCTGCCCTCTATCCGCAACAAGATACAGACTCTTTACGACGTGGGGCTTTCCTATGTGAAGCTGGGGCAGCCTTCCACCACGCTGTCGGGCGGCGAGGCGCAGCGCATCAAGCTTGCCACGGAGCTTTCAAGGCGCAGCACGGGGCGGACCATCTATATCCTGGACGAGCCCACCACGGGGCTGCACTTTGCGGACGTACACAGGCTGGTGGAGATCCTGCACAGGCTGGCGGAGGCGGGCAATACGGTGGTGGTCATCGAGCACAATCTGGATGTGATCAAGACCGCGGATTATATCATCGATATCGGACCGGAGGGCGGCGACAGGGGAGGAACCGTGATTGCCAAAGGCACGCCGGAGGAGATTGTAAAGAGCAGGAAATCCTATACGGGAGCCTATGTGAAGAAAATGCTGGATAAGGCAAAAAGCTGAAAAACCGGCAAAGTCTTTATCCGGTAAAGTCTTTATATAGAGAAGGCTCTTAATATGAAATTCAGGGGATAAAAAAAGAATAAATAAAAATGAGGAAATAAAAACGATTCCGGTATAAAGTTTTTTGGCTGTTCAGCCGATAACTATTTCTGCAAGGATGCATCAGACGGGCACAGGAATGAGCCTTTCTTTTGCGTCCTATTAAAATTTTATAAAATTTTAGGAATTAATTTGCATCTGCCTCTATGAAAATGATATGATTTCGGTTATAATAAAACATGTATGACTAAAATTATGCCCGTTATGGGCAAGGTCATTTTCATATTTAAGATCATTTTTACGAATAGATAGAAAGTAACAGTTTAGCCGGAGAGCGAACCGCTGCAACGAACTGCTGCGATAGAAAAGTGATTAGGAAGGGGTAGAGTTTTATGCAATGTACGGATATCGGAATTGATTTGGGTACTGCCAGCATTTTAGTATACATCAGAGGAAAAGGGGTCGTTTTAAAGGAGCCCTCTGTGGTTGCGTTTGACAGGGATACAAACAGAATTAAGGCAATCGGGGAGGATGCAAGGCTGATGCTGGGAAGAACTCCCGGCAACATCGTCGCGGTCAGGCCCCTGCGTCAGGGCGTTATTTCGGACTATACCGTGACGGAGAAGATGATGAAGTATTTTATCCAGAAGGCGCTGGGCAAGAGGGCGTTTCGCAAACCCCGCATTGCGGTGTGCGTCCCCAGCGGCGTCACCGAGGTTGAGAAAAAGGCGGTGGAGGATGCGACCTATCAGGCGGGCGCCCGGGAGGTGGCGATCATCGAGGAGCCTATCGCCGCTGCAATCGGCGCGGGCATCGATATTTCTAAGCCCTGCGGGAATATGATCGTGGATATCGGCGGCGGCACCTCCGACATCGCGGTGATTTCTCTGGGCGGCACGGTGGTCAGCGCATCCATTAAGATAGCCGGTGACGATTTCGACGAGGCTATCGTCCGTTATATGAGGAAGAAACATAATCTGCTTATCGGCGAGAGAACGGCAGAGGATTTGAAGATAAAAATAGGCACTGCATACAAGAGGTCCGAGGTAGACTATATGGATGTGCGGGGGCGCAACCTGGTGACCGGTCTGCCCAAGACGGTCAAGGTCTCCTCAGAGGAGACGGAGGAGGCGCTGCGGGAGACTACGGCACAGATCGTGGAGACCATTCACAGCGTTCTGGAGAAAACTCCCCCCGAGCTTGCGGCGGATATCGCCGATAGGGGAATTGTCCTGACAGGGGGCGGCAGCCTTCTGAGGGGGCTGGAGGAGCTGATTTCCGCAAAGACGGGCATCAATACCATGACGGCGGAGGACCCCATGACTGCGGTTGCGGTGGGCACAGGGAAGTATGTGGAGTTTTTATCCGGCTACCGCGAGGGCTGAGGGGCTTAAAATCAGGGGATGTGAATAAAAAGGGAGAGGACCAATGTTAAAGGGATTATATACTGCATGGACAGGGATGGTAAACGAGCAGAAAAGAATGGACATTATGACCAACAATCTGGCAAACGCCTCCACTGTCGGCTATAAAAAGGAAGGCAGCACCTGTCAGGCGTTTGACGATATTCTTGCAGTGAAGATCAAGGACGCTTCCATGGGGGACGAGAGAATCGTACAGCCCCTTGCGTTCAACAATCCCGGCGTAAAGATCGGGGAAAATTATACGGATTTCACCCAGGGCTCCTTTCGGATAACGGAAAATACCTACGATCTGGCGCTTGCCGGAGACGGTTTTTTTGCCGTGGAGTTTACCAATAAGGCGGGAGAGACATCCACCATGTATACCCGGGCAGGGCAGTTTACCCTGACTAACGAGGGGTATCTGGTAAACGAGAACGGGGACTTTGTGCTGGACGTGGCAAACAACAGGATTCAGCTGGACGCGCTGCTGGATTCCCGGATTGACAGCAACGGAATCATCTGGCAGAATGAAGCGCAGGTTGCACAGATACAGGTGGCTGACTTTGAAAACTATGATTATCTGGAGAAGTACGGCGAGACCTATTTCAGACCGGTGGAGGGCGCAGCGCTCACGCAGGCGGACGCGGAGATCAGGTCGGGATGGCTGGAGATGTCCAATGTACAGATCGTGAAGGAGATGGTCAATATGATCTCCATAACACGCGCATACGAGACCAACCAGAAAATCATTCAGGCATACGACGGCTCTCTTGAAATTGCGGTGACACAGCTTGGAAAGCTGTAGGGCTTGAATAAGCTGTATTATAAATAATTTGCGGAAATAAGGCATTATGCCCGGCGGATTCTTTTGAAGAAAGGATGTTATACATATGGTAAGAAGTTTATGGACAGCGGCAACCGGCATGCTTGCGCAGCAGGTGAACCTTGATACAATCGCCAATAATCTGTCAAATGTGAACACACAGGGCTATAAGACCCAGGTAAACGAGTTTAAGAGCCTCCTGTATCAGACCATTCAGACCAAGACTACCTCGGCAAACGGGGAGCAGAAGCCGGTTGGCGCTCAGGTGGGACTGGGTGTACGCAATTCTGCCATCTCCACCAGCTTCAGGCAGGGGAATATGCTTTCATCCGACAGCGAGACGGCGTTTGCCATCGACGGAAAAGGCTTTTTCGCGGTGAGAGGCCAGGATGGAAATACCTATTATACGAGAAACGGCAATTTTGAGTTTACCCTTGCGACGGGTGGATATATGCTTGCCACTTCGGACGGCTTTCCGGTGATAAGCACCGCAGGCCAGCCTATTATTTTGAGTGAGCAGTATAATCCCGGCAGGATAACCGTGACAAAGAACGGAGAGCTGTGCTATCCGGATGCACAGAACACGCCCCAGCTTATCGGCATTAATATCGGCTTATTCCAGTTCGCAAATCCCAACGGCCTGGAAAGACTGGGAGATACCCTTTACGGGCAGAGCGTCTCCAGCGGACAGCCCATCAATGAGGCGGTCAGCAACAATGTGGAGAGGAGCAATGTCATGCAGAAGTATCTTGAGGGCTCCAATGTGCAGGTGGCGGATGAAATGGTAAACATGATCGTGACGCAGCGCGCCTATGAGCTGAATTCCAAGGCGATTCTCGCTTCGGATGAGATGCTTCAGCAGGCGAATAACCTACGTCGTTAAGGGTGAGTAAGGATTTCCCGGGGCTGCCCGCTGCGGCGGCATTATAGAGAGTTACAGGAAAGGGGTATAAAGCAATGGTAGATATGTCGGATATCACGGCAATGTACGGCGATACGTATGCTTCTGCGGCGAACCAGAAGGCGTCCATGCTTCAGAGAAGGATTGCGAACGCGGACTATTCAAAGGCGGCGGACGATGAGCTGCTTGACGCGTGCAAGCAGTTTGAGGCGTACTTTGTGGAGCAGATGTTCAAGGGAATGCTTAAGACGATTCCCCAGAGCGAGGAGACCTCCAATTATACGTCCACTATGATGGATTATTACAAGGATCAGATGATACAGGGGGTCGCCGAGGAGACCTCCAAGCAGGGTGGGCTGGGACTGGCTCAGATGCTTTACGAGCAGATGAAGCGCAATTACGGCATAACGGATATGCCTGCCGCAGAGGTGGCGGCGGCAGCGTCCGCAGTGGCGGAGGTTTAAGAAAATACGGGTAGATTTAGAGACAAGGCTGCTGAGGTAGAAGGCAGCCTTATTTTGGCTGTACCCGGAAACACATGCTCTCAACGGGGCGGCCGGGCAAAACGGCGGCAATTATGTCTGAAGATGCATGTCTGGAGATGCGAATGGAGAAAATTAACGGTTATGTAGAGCACATTGTTTTCCAAAACAGTGAAAACGGATATACGGTCATGAACCTGATGGCGGACGGAGAGGAAATAACCTGTGTGGGAATGTGCAAGGGTCTTACTCAGGGGGAAAATATAACCGCGCAGGGCGAGTTTGTGGAGCATCCGGTCTACGGAAAGCAGTTTAAGCTGGTCAGCTTTCAGGTGGAGGCTCCGAAGGACAGCGCCGGTATGGAGAGGTATCTGGCTTCGGGAGCCGTCAAGGGAATCGGGGCTTCTCTGGCTGCGCGTATCGTAAAGAAATTCGGGGACGATACCTTCCGGATCATAGAGGAGGAGCCTGAGAGGCTGGCGGAGGTCAAGGGCATCAGCCAGCGCAAGGCGCAGGAAATCGCGGCGCAGATGGAGGAAAAGAGAGACCTGCGGGATGCGTTGGTATATCTGCAGCAGTTCGGCATTTCCAACACCTATGCCATAAAGATATACAATACCTACGGCATGGAGCTGTACCGCGTCATGAAAGAGAATCCCTACCGGCTGGCGGAGGATATCAGGGGCATTGGCTTCCGTTTTGCGGATGAGCTGGCCGCAAAGCTGGGCATACACACGGATTCGGAGTACCGGATCAGAAGCGGCGTCCTTTACACCCTGCTGCAGTCGGCGGGGGAGGGGCATTGCTTTCTGCCCATGGGCAGGCTGCTTGAGCGCGCCGGGGAGCTGCTGGGCATCGCCGGGGAAAATATCCGCCCACAGCTGGATAATCTCATGATGGACAAAAAGCTGGTCATCAAAAGTGATTGTGTGTTCATGACTACCTACTATTACGCGGAGCTCAACTGCGCCAGGATGCTATATGAATTGAATGTTCCCCAGGGATCAGAGGAGGGCCTGCCCGGTCAGGCGGCAGCGGTTAAAAGGAGCCTGGAGCAGCTGGCGGCCAGCCTTAAGGTGGAGCTGGACGAACTGCAGCTTCAGGCGGTGAGCGACTGCATTCACAACGGACTGTTTATTTTATCGGGAGGTCCCGGCACGGGAAAAACCACCACCATCAATATGATGATCCGCTATTTTGAATCGGAGGGTATGGATATTTTCCTCGCCGCGCCCACGGGACGCGCCGCAAAACGGATGACCGAGGCCACGGGCTTCGAGGCGCGGACCATTCACCGGATGCTGGAGCTGAACAGCGCTTTGTCTGACGAGGACGCGCGCAAGGTGAAGTTTGAGAGAAACGAGGAAAACCCTCTGGAGGCAGACGTGGTTATCATTGATGAGATGTCTATGGTGGACATTCAGCTGTTTCAGTCTCTTTTGAGGGCGATAGCTCCGGGAACGCGGCTTGTGCTTGTGGGGGATGTCAATCAGCTCCCCAGCGTGGGACCGGGACAGGTGCTTAGAGACCTGATAACCAGCGGCTGCTTCCCTATGGTGGAGCTGAAAAAGATTTTCCGGCAGGCGCAGGAAAGCGACATTATTGTCAATGCGCACCGCATCAACAATGGGCAGCAGATTACGCTGGACAACAAATCCAGGGATTTTTTCCATTTGGAGAGAAATGACGTAAATGTCATATATAAGCATATGATACAGCTGATAAGGGAGAAGCTTCCGCGTTACGTGCAGGCGGATTCCTTTGATATTCAGGTGCTGACCCCCATGCGCAAGGGAAGCCTGGGCTGCGAGACGCTGAACGGGATACTGCAGCGTTATCTGAATCCCCCCGACGGGAGCAAGCAGGAGCATCAGTCCGGCGACACGCTCTTTCGGGAGGGGGATAAGGTCATGCAGATAAAGAACAACTACCAGCTGGAGTGGGAGGTCGTCAGCAGATACGGGATTCCCATAGACAAGGGCGTGGGCGTTTTCAACGGCGACATGGGAAGGATTATGGAGATCAGCGAGTCGTCCGCCACCCTGGTGGTGGAGTACGACGAGCACAGGCGGGTGACGTATCCCTTTTCTTTATTGGAGGAGCTGGAGCTGTCCTATGCCGTCACCATTCACAAGTCCCAGGGGAGCGAGTATCCGGCGGTGATCCTGCCGCTGCTGGGGGGACCGCGGATGCTTTTTAACCGAAATCTGCTTTATACGGCAATCACCAGGGCGAAAAGCTGTGTTACCATATTGGGAAGCAGCCAGACTGTGAGGGGCATGATAGACAATATCAGCGAGAACAGACGCTGTACGGCCCTTGCCCAGAGAATCCGGGAGGTGTGCAATGGCGCGTAGGAGAGCGGTAACGGCGGGGCTTGTACAGCTGCTTTATCCGCTGCGCTGTCCCGTCTGTGACGGGATCGTGGCTCCGGCGGGAGAGAAGATCTGTCTGGAGTGTCTGAAAAGGTTAAGGCTTCTGACGCCCCCCTGGTGCATGAAATGCGGCAAAAGGCTTTCGGCGGAGGGAGAGCTGTGCACGGACTGCCAAAAACGGGAGCACCGGTTCGAGAGGGGACGCGCACTTTACGAGTACGGGAGCGCGGCGCAGGCGATCTACCGGTTCAAGTACGGCGGCCGCAGGGAGTATGCGGATTTTTTCGGGGAACAGGCGGCGGAATATCTGGGAGACTTTATCAGGGCTGTCAGTCCGGATGCGCTGATACCCATACCCCTGCACCGGCGCAGAAAAAACGAGAGGGGCTACAATCAGGCCCGGCTTCTTGCAGAACGGATAGGAGCGTACCTGGATGTGCCTGTCCGCAGCGATATTCTGGCCAGAGGGAAGAATACCAGCCCTCTCAAGTACCAAAATTATGAAGAACGTCAAAATAATTTGAAAAAGGCTTTTAATATAAGGCGAAATGATGTAATATTAAAGAGAGTAATATTGATTGATGACATTTATACTACCGGCAGCACAATGGATGAGGCGGCGGATACGCTGAAGGCAGGCGGTGTGGAGGATGTCTACTTTATCGCGTTGGCATGCGGGGAAGGTATCTGACGTTTGGCAGGGATATGCCAATGGAACAGGTTAAATTGTTTTGTCTAACTGACAGAAAGGGAGGAATACTATGAATGTAAAAAACTGCAGAGTCTGTGGGCGTATCTACAATTATGTGGCAGGGCCTAATGTTTGCCCTTCCTGCCGTGAGAGCATGGAAGCAAAGTTTCAGGAGGTCAAGGAGTATATCAGGGCCCATAAGGGCTGCGGCATACAGGAGGTCTCCAATGCATGCGATGTAGAGCCGGCACAGATACGCCAGTGGCTTAGGGATGACAGACTGGAGGTTACGGAGGATTCCGCCATCTTCCTGAACTGTGAGTCCTGCGGAGCGTCCATTCGCAGCGGCAGGTTCTGCGACAAGTGTGCGGGCAGCATGATGAAGGGATTTAACGATGCCATCGGTACGGGGCAAAAGGCCACGGCGCCCAAGCCTCCCGCGGAAAAGGACGGCGACAAGGCAAAGATGAGATTCCTGTAACGGCGGTTCCTGTAACGGTGGTTTTTGTAATGGAATAAGAAGAATTGGAGTTTAAAATGTTAAATGAGCAGCGAATTATTCTGATGACGCGGCTTGCCTCCTACGAGAAGGGGGAGGGAAGAAGGAATGTGAAGATAGGAAACTATTTTCGCAGCGATTATATTGCCATTCAGATTTTGAAATCAGTGGTTTCCGCTACGCTGGTTTTCGGAATCGTGTTTGCAATGTACGTTTTATATGATTTTGAAGCCTTTATGCAGGACCTGTATAAGATAGACTTGTTTGTTTTTGCGCGGAATGTGGTCACATACTACGCGGCTTTTGTGCTGGGATACGGAATTCTGACATACATTGTCGGCACATGGCGGTATGCAAAGGCAAAAAAAAGCCTGAAAAGCTATTATCATAATTTAAAAAAACTTGGCGCCATGTACAACGAACAGAAGTAGGACGCCCGGTTGGAGGATCTAATGACAGGTTTATTGGAAATAAGAGAAAAATTGAAGCTGTTTTACAGCAAGTACGAGCCCTTTATTCTGCCGGTTATCAAGTTCCTGCTGGCCTTTGTGGCATTGAACGCGGTGAACGGCAAGCTGGGGTATATGACACAGCTTGACAATGTGGCGGCAGTGCTGATCGTGGCGCTGATGTGCTCTTTTCTGCCTGCCGGAGCCATGATCTTTTTTGCAATGGTTTTCAGCCTGGCTCATATGTATGCGCTTTCCATGGAGGTGGCGCTGGTAGGTTTGTGCGTATATCTTGTGATGTTTTTGATATTTTTCCGCTTCAGCCCCAGGAATGCCCTGGTGGTAGTGCTGACTCCGCTGCTCTGCTCGATGAACTTATCCTATGTGGTTCCGGTGGCGGTAGGGCTTTTGTGCGGTCCGGCAGCCGCGGTTTCCGTGGGCTGCGGGGTGAGCGTCTATTATCTGTTTGAGACGATTCAGGCGAACGAGTCGAATATCAGCACGCTGGGCGAGGAGGAAACGCTGGCGAAGATCCGCCTGCTTATAGACGGGATCGCCGGAAACAAGGGTATGCTGGTGATCGTTGCCGCCTTTGCCGTCACTGTGCTCGTGGTTTATTTTATCCGCCGGCTGTCCGTGGATTACGCGTGGACGATTGCGGCGGTGGCGGGCGCCATGACAAACGTGGTTATCCTTTTGATCGGGGATCTTGTTTATAATATAAATATTTCCGTTGCGGGAGCGCTTTTGGGTTCCCTGCTTGCCATTTTGGTGGCAAAGGTCATTGAATTTTTCAGATTTTGTGTGGATTACGGCCGCAAAGAGGTGGTACAGTTTGAGGATGACGAGTATTATTATTATGTGAAGGCGATTCCCAAGATGACGGTCTCCATGTCTACCAAGACGGTAAAGAGAATCAATTCCCATGCCCAGTCCTCCAGGGAGGCTTCCGTGTCCAGGAGCGGACTGCCCGCCGGCAGAGGCGCGCAGTCTTCGAGGGCGTCGCAGACGTCCCGAACCGGGGGAAGGAGCGTGGTAACCGAGAGGACGGCAGCGGCGCGGAAAAGCTACGGCACGGGAAGCAGGACCCAGAGCCGCAGCGGCGATTACAGGACCGGAAAGAGCGTGACTATGGGAAATGCGGCGTCGGCAGAGAGCGGCGGTGCCGTGGACGACTATGAGGAATTATTTTAGAAGATGTCTCTGAAAAGTTGACGGAATTTGAGAATACGGGCGAAAAGTGAGATAAAATCAGATGCATTGGTTAGAGTCGATAAACGAATATATAGAAAATCTCATACTTTATACCAAAATGCTCAATTGGCGCGATGTGGTGGAAATTCTTATCATTGCCTTTTTGGTATATTATATCTTGGCATGGATGAAGACCACCCGCGCATGGAGGCTTTTAAAGGGTCTGATTATTATTTCCATTTTTCTTTTCGCGGCGTACAGGCTGGAAATGTCCGCCATCATGTGGATTGCCCAAAATGTTCTGGGGTTTGCCGTGACGGCGCTGATTGTGGTGATGCAGCCGGAGCTGCGCCATGCGCTGGAGGAGCTGGGACAGAAAAGCTTTCTGCCTTCCTTTGTTTTTTCCTCGGATTCCTCCCGCAGGATGCAGAACTTTTTCTCGGAGAAGACCATCAATGAAATTACCAAGGCCTGTGTGGAGATGGGAAAGGCCAGGACGGGCGCGCTGATCGTCATTGAGAAAAAAGAATCGCTGAAGGATTATGAGCGCACGGGCATCGAGGTAGACGCAGTCGTCACCAGCCAGCTTCTGGTCAATATTTTTGAGCACAATACACCGTTACATGACGGCGCCGTTATCGTGCGCGGAAACCGTATCACCTACGCCACCTGCTATCTGCCGCTTTCCGACAATCTGGATTTGAGCAAGGAGCTTGGCACAAGACATCGGGCGGGTGTGGGAATCTCAGAGGCGACGGATTCCATGACGGTGATTGTGTCCGAGGAGACGGGTAAGATCAGCATAGCGTATGAGGGAGAGCTGGAACGAAACCTGAACGCCGACGAGGTAAAGGAAAAAATGCGTCAGCTTTTGAATTTGAATGAAGAGGATAATTCTAAAGCCAGACGCAAAAAGAAGGTACGAAAACAGGGGAAGGAGCAGACCCGGAAATGAAAAAAAAGATATTGCGCAACTGGGGACTGAAGCTTATTTCCCTCGTGATTGCGTTTATGCTCTGGTATCTTGCGGTAAGTACGGACGACCCAAAGGAGACGCAGACCTATTCCAATATCCCGGTGGTATTGAGGAATGCGGAATTACTGGAGCAGGAAAATAAGGTTTATGAAATACAGGGAAGCATTCTTACAAGAGTGTCGGTGCGGGCTCCGAGAAGCGTCATAGAACAGCTGCGGGCGTCCGACATTGTGGCGGAGGCCGATATGAACATGCTGACCGACATCAATACCATAGCAATTACCTGCAGTGTGCCCAACTATGAGGTGGAAAGCGTGAGCAGCAATCCGGCCGTGCTGAAGCTGAGCATTGAGGAAAAGAGCACCAGGTGGCTGCGCGTGCTGCCCACCACCACGGGCGATGTGGCGGAGGGCTATGTGATCGTGGGCACCAAGATCGACCAGAACAGGATAGAGATCAGCGGTCCCAAATCCCTGGTGGAAACGGTCAGCTATGCGGGGCTGCGGGTGGATGTGACCGGCGCTACAAGCACCCAGACGGCAAACGCGGAAATTATTTTGTATGACGCGGACGGAAATATCATAGAATCGGAAAGACTGCACAAGACGGTAAATCAGATCCGAATGGAGGTGGAGGTACTTCCCGCCAAGGATGTGCCTGTGGAGCTGAGCTACACGGGAGTGCCTTCCCAGAAATACATGGCTACGGGAAGGGTAGTGTGTGACCCTGAGACCATAAAGATTGCCGGTTCCGTTTTTGCGCTGGCGAATATCAATAAGATAACCATTCCGGAGGATGAGCTGGATATTACGGGAGCTACGGGCAATGTGGAGAAGGTGATCAATATAAGGGATTATCTGCCTAGTAATACCCGTTTTGCGGACGCCAATTTTAACGGAAGGGTAACGGCCACGGTTTATGTTGAACCGCTGAGGGAGAGGACGATGCTGATCCCGGAGGAAAGGATTTCCATTTACGGAATCCCGGACAAAATGATTTCCAGCTATGCGCTGCCGGGACAGTCATACAAGCTGACAATATCCGGGCTTGCCGACGTGATTTCCCGGTTGGATGTGACGGATGTGTCATGTGTTGTCGATATAGAGGAGTGGATGGATGACGAAGGCATAAAAAAGCTGGTTCCGGGGACCTATACGCTTCCGGTCAGGGTCACTCTGCCCAAGGATGTTACTGCCGTAGGTGATTTTTATGTGAGACTCAAAATTGAGGAGGATAAGGAAGATGGCTAGATTGTTCGGAACTGACGGTGTGCGGGGAGTTGCCAACGAGGATCTGACGCCTTTGATGGCAATGCAGCTGGGTCAGGCGGGCGCGTATGTGCTCACAAAGGAGAAGGAGCATAAGCCTACGATTATGGTCGGCTGCGACACGCGCATTTCAGGCGACATGCTGGCAAACGCGCTGATGGCGGGGGCATGCTCCGTAGGCGCGAACTGTATTTACGTGGGAGTCATTCCCACGCCTGCGGTGGCGTATCTTACAAAAAAATATATGGCGGACGCGGGAGTCGTTATTTCCGCGTCCCACAATCCCGTTGAATTTAACGGTATTAAATTTTTTGACGGAAACGGCTACAAGCTGCCGGATGAGCTGGAGGACGAGATTGAGGCGGTCATGAAGGACGAGGTGACGGAGATGAAGTTTCCCATCGGTCCCGGCGTGGGCAAGATCAAGTACCGCACGGATGCCCGGGAGGAGTATATAAACCATGCCGTAACGTCGGTTCCCGTGAAGCTCGGAGGCATGAGGATCGTGGTCGACTGTGCGGAGGGAGCGTCCCATTATACCTCGGTGGAGGCGCTGAAGGAGCTTGGAGGCTCCGTGGTGGCGATACATAATAATCCGGACGGAACCAACATTAATGTCAACTGCGGCTCCACACACATGGAGGAACTGCAGGCGCGGGTAGTATACGAGAAGGCAAGGATTGGCCTTGCATTTGACGGGGACGCGGACAGACTTCTTGCGGTAGACGAGAAGGGCAATGTGGTGTACGGCGACCAGATCATGGCCATTGTGGGCAATTACATGAAAAACAGGGGATGCCTGAAAAAGAATACCATAGTGACCACCGTCATGAGCAATCTGGGCTTCTTCCTCATGGGAAAGAGGAACGAAATCGCCATGGAACAGACCAAGGTCGGCGACAGATACGTGATGGAACGAATGAGGGAAATCGGAGCAAGCCTGGGGGGAGAACAGTCGGGTCATATTATCTTTTTGGATGAGAACACTACCGGCGACGGGCTGCTCAGCGCGCTGCACCTGCTTCAGGTCATGGTGGACACCGGTAAAGACCTGTCGGAGCTGGCGCAGGTCATGGAGGTGCTGCCGCAGGCGCTGGTAAACGCCAGGGTGGCAAACCACAAAAAGGAGAAATATTTGGAGTATCCCGAGATCGAAGCCGCGATACGGAGGCTGGAGGAAAGGTTTGCGGGAGAGGGACGTGTGCTGATTCGTCCATCCGGAACGGAACCTCTGGTAAGGGTGATGATCGAGGGCAAGGATCAGCAGGTCATCCAGGAGGAAGCGCAGAAGCTGGCAAACCTGATTCAGGATATTATGTTCTGAATCACAAAATCTTACTTGTGGACGGGCGCTAACCGTGGTATGATGGTACATGAGGACAGGAAGTTTTTTATGGGGAGAACCTGAATTTGGGTGTGCGCGGCGCGCGCATTTGGGAGAAAAAAGTATAATATAAACAAGAATTGGAGGGAAGCAACATGGTAAGTCAGAGGGTAGTGATTAAAAATCCTACAGGCTTGCACCTCAGACCGGCAGGAATTCTTTGCAAGGAAGCAATGCAGTTCAAATCACTAATTACATTTTCGTTCAGAGAAAATACAGCAAATGCAAAAAGCGTGTTAAGCGTGCTGGGTGCATGCGTAAAGTGTGGGGATGAGATCGAATTTGTCTGCGAGGGCGAGGATGAACAGGAAGCGCTTACGACACTGGTGCATGCAGTGGAGAGCGGATTGGGAGAATAAGGCCGCGGGATGCCGGAAGGCATCCCGTAAATTTATTCCTGCGGGCAATGAGCCAAGAGGTTGCGTCAGCATACATTTTGCGAATGCCGCGGGGGGTTTTGATTGAATGGGTAATTTGCGGCTGAGATAGAGAAAGGGACGATATATGTTGAATTATAAAAGATATCAGAAAAATCCCGTGGTCAATTATCCGGAGAGGGAGTGGCCGGGCAGGGAGATCACCAAGGCCCCCGTATGGTGCAGCGTGGATCTGCGGGACGGCAACCAGGCGCTGATCGACCCCATGGTGGTGGATGAGAAAATCGAAATGTTTCAGTTTCTTATCAAGCTGGGGTTTAAGGAGATCGAGATAGGGTTTCCCGCGGCAAGCCAGATTGAATATGATTTTCTGCGCCAGCTCATAGAGCGCAGGCTGATTCCCGACGATGTGACCGTACAGGTTCTGACACAGTGCCGGGAGGAGCTCATCGACAGGACCTTTGAGGCCATTGAGGGCTGTAAGCAGGCGATCGTGCATATTTATAATTCCACCTCCACCCTGCAGCGGGACGTGGTATTTTGTATGGACAGGGAGCATATCACGGAAATTGCGGTAAACGGCACAAGGATGGTAAAGGAGCGGGCGTCGAGGTTTCCGGGGAAAATTATTCTGGAGTATTCGCCTGAGAGCTTTACCGGGACGGAGCTGGATTTTGCGCTGGAAATCTGCAATGCGGTATCAGGGGAGTGGCAGCCGACTCCGGAGAATCCCATGATTGTCAATCTGCCCTCCACGGTGGAGATGAATACGCCCAACGTATATGCGGACCAGATAGAGTGGATGATCAGGCATCTGGACAACAGGGAAAGTATTGTTGTCAGCGTTCATCCCCACAACGACAGAGGCACGGGCGTGGCCAGCGCGGAGCTTGCGCTGCTTGCGGGAGCCGACCGGGTGGAGGGTACTCTTTTCGGGAACGGGGAGAGAACCGGGAATGTGGATATTGTGAAT
This sequence comes from uncultured Acetatifactor sp., assembly GCA_910578215.1. Lineage (GTDB taxonomy): Bacteria > Bacillota > Clostridia > Lachnospirales > Lachnospiraceae > Acetatifactor. The sequence continues at coordinate 43,329 of CAJTPH010000017.1, forward strand.
CTTGCCTATAATATGTTTTCGCAGGGTATAAATCCTGAGCTGAATCTGGAGAGGGTAAACGATGCTATCGAGATCTATGAGCGCTGCTGTAAGCTTCCCATTCATCCAAGGCATCCCTATGCGGGCAAGCTTGTGTTTACCGCTTTTTCAGGCTCTCATCAGGATGCCATCAACAAGGGTATGCACGCCATGAAGGAGCGTGGCAGCCAGATCTGGCAGGTTCCTTACCTGCCCATCGATCCCTCGGATATAGGGAGACAGTATGAGCCCATCGTGCGGATCAATTCCCAGTCGGGCAAGGGCGGGGTCGCCTTTATCATGGATACCTATTTCGGCTTCAAGCTTCCCAAGGCGATGCACAAGGAGTTTGCCAACGTCATTCAGGAAATTTCCGAGAAGCAGGGGGAGGTTGCGCCGGAGCAGATCATGCAGAGCTTCCGGGAGACCTACCTGGACAAAAAGGAGCCCATTCATTTCCGCAAGCTGCGGATCGAGGATCTGAGCGGTGCGGTCAAGAGCCAGTTTGACACAAAGGTGGTTGTGGAATATACCGATCATGGAGAGGCAAAGAGCTTTGAGGCGGTGGGCAACGGACCCATCGACGCGGTGCAGAGGGGCTTGAATCACCAGCTGGGGCTGTCTGTCAAGGTGCTGGACTATGAGGAGCATGCCCTGCAGAGCGGCGCAAACTCACAGGCAGCCGCATATATTCACCTGCTGGACGGAGAGAGCGGCCGCGTTACCTACGGCGTAGGCGTCAGCTCCAATATTACCAGAGCCTCCGTGCGGGCGATATTCTCCGCGGTGAACAGGCTGGAGCTGGGATAAAATACAAAAAAGTAAAAGCGTCCGAAGGGGCGCTTTTACTTTTTTGTGTAACAGCGGGGAAAAGGATTTTCCCCGCTGGATTAGTCTGCACGAAAGCTATCTATAGGTGAAGGTATTTCCCTCCTGAACAATACAGATCATGGTTTTACCGGTATTCATTACAATTTCCTCGCCGTAGTCGTCATAGTATCTTGTGGCGCTGTAGTCGCTTGTCTTTGCCCAGTTCACATGAATTCCCTTACCGTTTGTAAAATACCAGCCGTCTCTGGTGGTGTCGTGGCACTGGAACGCAAGGTAGCCGTTGCCGATGTCCTCGTATTTGGTATATTGGATAATCACATTCTTAAAGGCAAGCTGCTTGCCGGTTGCCGCGTCCATATGGGGACCGTCGGAGCTTCCCGAAAGGTACTGGGAACGGTAGTACAGCCCGTCGTCCTCGTTGTATTCAAAATAACATCTTGTCAGAGGATAGCAGCCCGACATATCGATATAAGTGGCATCCTTGGCGGAGGTGCCGTATTGCGCCAGAGTGTTGGGTGCCGCCTTGGGGGTAAACACAAAGTGGTTATCGTCCGTCAAGCCCCTGTAGGCAAGGGAATAGCCCTTCTTTTTCACAACGCCTGCCAGGCTGGAGCCGATGGCATAGCCGTTATGGGGCGCCAGACGCTCTACGTCGCGGAAAAACGCTGCGGTATCGGAGGTTTGATTGCCGTCGATAGTCTGTGTGTTGGGTTCTTCAAGTAAATCGTTTATAAAAAAAGGACCGCCGTAATGTACAATAAAGGCATCCCACTCGAATGCCCAGTAAGCGTAATAGGCGCGCAGGCTTCGGACATTGCCGATCTTGCTTAATCTGTCCCAGTTTTCATAGACAGCCATCATTCGGGTCATGCGTCCCTCCACGTTAGCCTCATAAATAACGGAAGCCTCGGAAAGGTTGTAGTGAGGAATGGCATTGCTTTCGTTAGGTATCATTACTGCAATAGGGCGGGTTGCAGCCACTTCCGGATCTATCCATTCGTTTGTCAGCAGGCTGCGTACCATGCCCTCGCGGGGAGGCTTGGTATCATCCTCTACAACTACGTTGGAGGGAATGGAGGTGGGGGCCGCCGGGGACTGTGTATTGTCGTCAGGGGAAGGAGTCTCCTGGACGATCGGGCTTGGTAGGTTACCTGGGCTGCATGCACATAAAGCCATAAGAAAGGCCGTGAGAATAAGCCAAAGTTTTATCTTTTTCATTTTAAATCTCCCGTATAGTTCTGAAAATAAAAAGGCACCATTTGACCATATTGTATCACATAAAAAAACATCAGTCATTAGATTGACTGGAAAATTAAGAATTGTTTATAAATAATAATGTTTTTTGCTGTTGTCAGTATGCCCCAAAGAGACGGTAACTATTATAAGGCAAAAACAGGGAACAGGCAATGTTTTCGCTTGCGAATTGTCCCCGGGAATTATATACTGTATTTAAAATAAAAAGAAAGTGGACAGAAAAAGGAGGCGGATGGTTAATGAGCCTGTTGAGTGTGATTGTGCCCTGCTATAACGAGGAGGAAAACGTTGCTCTTTTTTATGAGGAGCTTATGAAAAACGGCGGTTTTTTTGCCGAAAATAATATAGAGCTGGAAATCATTTATATAGACGACGGTTCCACGGACGGAACCTGTGCCCAGGTGAAGAAGCTGCACGGGCAGGACGAACGTGTCCATCTGGTGTCGTTTTCGCGCAATTTCGGCAAGGAGGCGGCAATGTACGCCGGGCTGGAGAATGCCGGGGGGGATTATGTGGCGATAATGGACGCGGACCTGCAGGACCCGCCGGGGCTTTTGCCGGAAATGTTTTCCTATATGGAGCAGGGTTACGATTCCGTTGCCACAAGAAGGGTATCGCGAAAGGGCGAGCCGCCCATCAGGAGCTTTTTTGCCAGGGTATTTTACCGTCTGATGAAAAATATTTCCAGGACGGAGATTGTGGACGGGGCCAGGGATTACAGGCTGATGACCAGGCAGATGGTGGATGCGATTCTTTCCATGAAGGAATACAATCGATTCACCAAGGGAATCTTCGGCTGGGTGGGCTTCAGGACCAAATGGCTGGAGTACGAGAATGTGGAGCGTGTCAAGGGTGAGACAAAATGGAGCTTCTGGAAGCTATTTCTCTATTCCCTGGACGGAATCGCGGCGTTTTCCACGGTGCCGCTGATGCTGGCGTCGGTGGTGGGGCTGTTTTTCTGTTTCTTTGCGTTCATGATGATACTGTTTATCATAGTGAGGAAGCTGATTTTCGGGGACCCGGTATCCGGGTGGGCATCCCTGGTCTGCATAATATTGATGACCAGCGGGGTGCAGTATTTCTGCGTGGGAATTTTGGGGCAGTATCTGGCTAAGACCTATATGGAGGTAAAGCGGCGCCCTATTTATATTGCGAGGGAAAAGCTGTAAGCGGCGGAGAGGTATCGAGATGAGTGTGATCGGAATTGACCTTGGAACTTCAAATACCCTTGCCTGTGTGTTTCGGGACGGGCAGGCGGAGCTGGTTCCGAATGTGGAAGGGGGCTATCTTACCAAAAGCGCGGTGAGCGTGATGGAGGACGGCACGATTCTCACGGGCAGGGCGGCAAAGGAGCGGCTTTTGACGCATCCCGACTGTACGGCGGCATCCTACAAGGTGTATATGGGTACGGAGCGGGAGAGCCGCCTGGGGAGGCAGGTATTCCGGCCGGAGGAGCTGTCGGCGTTTGTGCTCAGACAGATAAAGCAGGATGCGGAAAGGTTTCTGCAGGAGCCGGTGGAGGAGGCGGTTATCAGCGTCCCGGCGTATTTTAACGATAATCAGCGCTGTGCAACCAAGCTGGCGGCACAGCTTGCCGGGCTGAAGGTCTGCAGGCTGATCAACGAGCCTTCCGCTGCGGCAGTGTACTATCGGTGGCATGAGCCGGAGGCGGAGGACGGCAGGTTCATGATTGTCGACTTTGGCGGCGGTACGCTGGATGTGAGCATTGTGGAATGCTTTGAAAATATCATAGAGATTTTGTGTATAGCGGGGGATAATCATCTGGGCGGCGACGATATTGACGCCGCCGTGGCAGAGCGTTTCTGCCGGGCGAATGGGCTGTCGCAGGGGGAGCTGACTCCGGAGGAGAGAGCTGTGCTGATGCGTCAGGCGGAGAACGCGAAGACGGCGCTGTCGGAGCCGGAGGCGCAGGCTGCGGCGATGAGGCTGCGTGCCGGAGATAAGGATTACGAGATGAACTTAAGCCGGGAGTTGCTGGCGGATCTCTGCAAGCCGGTCTTTAGGCGGGTGGAAAAGGTGCTCCGGCGTGCGTTGGAAAATAAGAAGGCGGCACAGGGAATCCGCAGGGTGATTTTGGTGGGAGGCTCATCGCGGATGCCTGCTTTTCGGGATTTTCTGGAAAAGCTGATGTCGGCACGCCCGGTTATGGCGGCTGAGCCGGACAGGATCGTGGCTCTGGGCGCGGGAGTGTGCGCCGGAATCAGGGAGCGCAGAGAGGAGCTTCAGGATATTGTTATGACGGACGTATGTCCTTTTTCCCTGGGGGTTGCTACTTACAACAGCAAGATTGACCGTGACCCTCACATGGCGGTGCTGATTCCCCGGAGCAGTATGCTGCCGGTCAGCCGCCGCCGCGGTTTTTATACGCTGCATGACGGTCAGGAGTATCTACGCTTTGAGTTTTATCAGGGAGAGGATTATTTTGTGTCCGGTAACTTAAAGCTGGGAGAGCTGCGGGTCAGGGTGCCCAGGGGGGCTGCGGGAACCCAGTGTGCGGAGGTGACATTTACTTATGACATTGACGGAATTCTTCATGTGAGCGTCGTGGGCAGCGGAGGAGACAAAAGGGAGACGGTGATTCTTAATCCGAACCTGCATTTGTCGGACGAGGAGCTGGAGAAGGCGATGGAACGTATAGACAGCATCCGCCTTACTACGGAAGCCTATGGGTACGACAGTCTGTTTGCACAGGCGCTCTCCCTCTTTGAGCGGCTGGGGGACGACAGGCGGGAGCTGCTTGGCTATGGCCTTCAGCTATACTGCGGCGCTATGGACAGACAGGATCACATTGCCATACGCAGAGGGGAGAAATATCTTGGAGAGCTGGTGGAGCGTTTTACGCGGGAGCTGGAGGAAGACCCCTTTGCGCCGCTTTTCGGTCTTGGCATGGATCTGAGTTTGGATGAGGAGGAGCCGGAGGAAACGGACAAGGCAGAGGAAGCGGAGGAGCCGGAGAGCGGGGACAAGGCAGAGGAAGCGGAGGAGCCGGAGAAAGCGGAAAAAACACAGGGCGGCGGAGGCACGGACAACTTGGCAAATGTCTCTGCGGAGGGGGAATGTAAGGATGAATGACAATATATGGGAGCTGCTGCAGATAGAACCTACCACAGACCAGGCGCTGATTAAAAGGGCATATGCCAGACAGAGCAAAGTTTTTCACCCGGAGGAGGACCCGGAGGGCTTTCTGCGCCTGCGGGAAGCCTATTCCCGTGCTCTGCAGTGGGCGGAGGAGGATGGCGGGTGGAGCAGCTTGGACGAAGCGCCTGCTCCGGAGCAGGACCGGAGGGAAGAAGAACCGCAGCAGGAGGAAGGCGGGCTTCCCCTCTTTGTATTCCGGCAGACCCCGGAGGGACCCAATCCCTTCAGGGAAAGCGGGGGATACCGTTCTTTTCTGGCGGCGTACCGGAAGGAGAACCAGAAAAACTGGAAGCTTTGGATGGAATTTGTCACCTCCCCGGAATTTCTGGCCGATGCCTGGGAGGAGGAGTTCTGCGCCCTTATAAGAGATACGGTGCGCGAGAAGGAGCCGGAATTTAAGCCGGGGCAGGAGTTCATAAAGAGCCTGTATATCGCCTATTGCTTTTCTGCCACGGATATAGTCATCGACAGCTTCTACACGGGGGACGAGACGCAGGCGGTAACAGAGCGCCGATTCCGTCAGGAGCAGGGAAGGCAGACCGTCCCGGAGCCGGTTTTTGATATTGCCCGCCAGTATCCCATACCAAAGAGGATGACCGGAAACGATAACGCCATGAAGGCGGCGTTTAACAATTATTATTACCTGAGGTCTCTGGACGAGGAGACGGGCTGGTCGGAACAGGGCCAGCAGGGACTGCAGAAGGTGCTGGGGCAATATGTTTTGACCTATATCAGGGATAATTATACCGGGGACGAGCCCATGGAATGCGTCCGTCATCCCCTGGGCATCAGGCTTTTAAATGATTTCTTTGCCACGGCACGGCTGAGTGCGGAGTGCTGCCGGATGGCATGGGAGACCCTGGAGCTGAAGCAGGCGGTCATGGGCAGAAATAAGCTGCTTTACGGCAGGCTGCGAGAGATCTGCCTGGAAAAGTACCCCGGGCTGGGTCTGGAGGAGACGGAAAGCTTTGCCGGGCTGAACAGGATGTGCGACGCATATTTTCAAGGCAGCTATGTGCGTGACGAGGCGGATATCAGGCAGGAAGAACGGGAGACGGAGGCGTTTCTGGGGCGCGAGGACGTAAGGCGGGCGCTGCGAAACCGCCGATATGTGGAGTCAAATGTGCTGAAGTTCTGGCTGAACGACAGGCGCAGTCTCGTTTTCCTGAGCCGTCTGCGCGCACTTTATGAAAAGGAACCGGAGCTGCCCTGTGCCGGACAGGTGCTGCAGGGGATTGCGAAGGCGCAGGAGAGCCGGAGAATATCGCGTCAGAATGCGGAGGATACCCCGGCGTCCGTGGAGATAGATTTGAATTACCGCCCTTTTCTGCGGTATTTTCTGAATACGGCGTTTCGGGATTTCAGGGAGCTGAGGCAGTACCTTCAGGAGCAGCTTCCCTATTTGCCGGAATGGGCGGGGAGGCTGCCTGCGTCCGGGGAGGAGCCTGTCAGCCGCCGCGTCATGCTGGACGGTATGGAAATAGAGCTGCGGATGCACCTGTATTATGTGGAATACCGGGTCGACGGGCAGGAGGTATGCAAGCCCTTTCTTTCCTGTGAAAGGGTGGAGGCTCTTGAAACGGAAGAAATGCTGTATTTGCTTCCTATGGTGGCTTCTGAGGGTGACGGGGAGCTTGGCGCCTGTGCACCGGACGGTATGAAGCTTGCGGAGCGGCTGCAGAAGCGGTTTGAGGCAACGGCGCTGCCTCCGGAGAACAGGAGGCGGGTGGCGGAGCTTATCGCCGAGAAGCTGAAGCGGAGATTTTATGCCATAAAGCGCTTTCAGGAGGAGGGCGGCGCAGCGCTGCCTCTCAGAATCTACAGGGAGTCCGGGGATACCCTTTACTGTGCCGAGTGGCGGCAGGATGAGGGGATGATGGGGCTTTATGTGGAACAGGGGCAGGAAAGCCCGGAGCTTCATTCTTTGGAGAGCTATGATTTTATTGAGGATGAGACGGAGGCGGCGGTACTGGGCAGGGAGCTTCTGGAGCGGATGATCGCTCCGCCGCCCATAGACTGCAGCTGTATGGAGATATACCCTGAGACGGTGTATGCTTCAAGCCCGGCGTCTCCCGAGTGCGTTCTTTCGGAGGAGGATATTGCGGAGGAGGTCCTGAATGAGCTTTTAGAGCGGTTTGCGGAGGGCGGGCTGGAGCGTCTGGAATTTTCCTTCAAGCCCTGTCCCTGGGAGCTGAAGGCGGAGGATGTGGAGAGCTATCCCAGGAAACGGGCGTTGGTGTTTATAAGGCAGGAGCAGGGAGTGTCCTGTTTTTACTTTGACGATACCCAATATATATTTTATGCGCTGATGAAAAGAAGCGGCGGAGACTCTGGGCTTAAAAATTATGTTTCGCTGAGTCATAAAAGGCTTCCGCCCCAGTGTGTTTTCGGCTCCTTTGACCCTATAAGGAGCAATTTGGAAAATATACTCAGTTGGGCCTCCAGAGCGGAGACGTCGCTGGATAAAAGGACCGCGGCACAGTTGGACAACTGTGTCTGGAAGGCGGCATGGGGAGGCGTATATATTCAGAGCCGCAGGGAGAAATATAATCTTGCCAAGCAGGAGCTGGGCGGATTTCCGCTGGAGCGCGCCTGGAACGCAGTGGGGCAGCCCGTGAGGCTGGATCAGAGCCCGGAGGAGCTGAACAAGCGTCCGGTGGAGCTGGAGCGCAGGACACGGGACGGGGCGGCGGATACGATCCAGGTGAACGGGATAAAGAGGGCGCAGTTTTCGGAGGCGGTACAACGGTTTTTCCGGGGGGACATCGTATGGCTGAGGCTGTCCTGGGACGTTTTGCCCGACGGATACAGAAAGCATTTCGCACCGCAGTTTTTTGAGGGTATACTGGCCCGGAGGATGGGGAAGCCCATGCGCAGCCACATAATCCTGCGCCGGGAGGACGAACGTTATACGCTGCTGTGCCTGCAGGATATGGCGGAGAGAGCGCAATATCATGTGGCGGACAGGGGGGTGTACATGGATGTGGAGGGCAAAAAGTACCCTAAGGAGAGCTTCATGGGCAGGTCCATGCCCGCGTACCTGATTCACAGGGCCCCGGTGGTTCTGCGCAATCTTCTGGATCTTTTGCTGGACAACATGGAGTGCCTGCTTCCGGTTACGGAAAGGTTTGCGGAATTTGCGTCGGAAAATCCGGTGAAGGCAAGGGATTATAATGAAATCAGAAGGGAGTTTGTGGCAGAGATTCAGGATGCGGAGGCTACCTGACCGGAGGGTGTTAAAAAGTCTTAACGAATTCTTAGCGGCATATATACTTCCGTAATACCACAAGATATGGTATGATGGTAGTGTTCAAGGCAGTAAATGTGGATCGACATAAGAAAGGGGAATTCGAATGGAGATTATAGAAGTAGATGACTGCGAGCTGGAACGGTATATTACCAATATTATGTTGGATATTGGAGTGCCGGCTCACCTGAAAGGATACTTTTATTTGAGAGATGCAATATTGTTATCCGGCAAAGATATGTCTGTGGTGGGCAGCGTCACAAAGCTTCTCTACCCCACCATTGCTAAGAGATTTCATACTACAGACCAGAAAGTGGAACGCGCTATCAGAAATGTCATCGAAGTGTCGTGGGCGAGAGGAAATACAGATACCTTTCAGGAAATGTTTGGTTATTCCCCTTTGACGGGAAGAAACAGACCTACCAACAGTGAATACATAGCCCGTATTGCAGATAAGGTTAGATTGGATTATAAGGCGAAATGAGTTAAAAGGATAACCGTTATAAATGCTATTTGCTGCGTGAACAAGACAAGCGGTCGGACGTGAGGCGTCCGGTCGCTTTTGGAATCTTATGGGACTTTGGGTTGTGCCGGGGGGATTATTATGTTAAAATGTTGACACGGAAGGGCGTTGTGTCAGCTTCCGAGTCCGGGTGCGCCGGAGGCGCACGAAAATGTGGTAAAATATTGTCATAAAAAGGGCATGGTTATATGGAGAGCGGAAAGAGATACTTTATCGGAGATTATCTGATTGCAGGCGGATTAATTATTGTGGGTCTGGCGGAAACGGCGCATTTGTCGGCGGTGTTTTTGGGGCGTTCTTTTTCCGACTGCGCCTTGATATGGATGGCTCTGCAGGCGGCGTTTCTGATAGCGGCTGTCGGGCACGGGCTTGTGAGAAGATGCCGCAGTGAGGCAGCGAGAAGTACGGGCAAGCCCTTTTGGGCGAAATTCGGCTGGATCGACTGGATATTATGTATTGTGTTTGTGTGCGCTGCCGCATCTCAGCTGGCGTATATTTTGACGGCGGGGGGCGGATACAGGCAGGGAGACATGACGGTTGAGACCGTAAACAGCTTTCTGGAGACGAATGAGGTATACGGTGTAAATCCTTTGACGGGCAGACCCTATACGGGGGGAATTCCGCTGAGGCTGAAGATACTTTGTCTGCCTACGCTGTACGGGAGCATATGCCGGATAACGGGTCTGCCCGCGCAGCTCGTGGTGTGGAAGCTGGCGCCTGTGCTGACGCTTCTTGCCTGCTATCTTGCCTACGGGGTTTTGGCACAGAGCCTGTTTCCGGATAACGGGAAGAAACGGGTCTGTTTTCTAACCGCAGTGGCGTTTCTTTTGTGGGCGGAGAATTATATGTTCGGCATGGACGGTTTTGGCGTACTGTCCTGCGGATTCAGAGGCGTGGCAATCCGGAACGCCGTGCTGCTTCCCTGGCTGTTTTCGCTGCTTATACGGAAAAAATGGTTTGCCGCGCTGCTGTGTGTGCTCGCGGAAGCCTGCATGGTCTGGACGCTTTACGGTCTGGGCGTCTGTGCGGCAGTGACGGTGTGCATGGCGGCAGCCGGATTTGTGATGAAAGCATATTCATCCGGAAGGGAGGCGGCATAATGGGGGAGCTTATTCGCAGCGCCTGGCTGGGCTGGCAGGGGTTCATAAGCGACGGCAAGGTAATGGCGCTGTTTCTGGCGGCGCTGTTGTTTTTGCTGATGCGTCCCGGGAAGACGGTGAAGGGTCCCTTTGTGTCGTATGCCGCCGTGATGGCAGCGTGCTGTACGGCGCCGTTTACGGCGGCCCTGCTGATGCTGTACCAGACCGGGTTTTACGGCTATGAGTGGGTGTGGAGCCTTGTGCCCGTGACGGCGGTTACGGCGTATGGTTTTGCGGAATTTATGGCAGAGTATTGGAAGGAGCTTAAGGTCAGTCTCTGGAAGAAGGGTCTCCCGGCTGCACTGCTTCTGCTCGGCGTGCTTTTGCTGTGCGGAGGGCTGGGAAAGACGGTTTGGTCCCGTGGGGAGGAGGCCCGGGAGAGGGAGCACGCGCAGGCGCTGCTGAGAGAGCTTAAGGCTCGGTGCGGGGACGGGGAGCTTTGTCTCTGGGCCCCTGAAAATGTGATGGAATACGCGAGGGAGTTTGACGGCGGCATTCAGCTTGTCTACGGCAGGAATATGTGGGAGCTTTCCCTGAATGCATACACATATGATACCTATGATCCGTCCGTGACGGAGCTGTATCATTGGATGAGGCAGTCGGACCTGGAAATTCCGGACGGAAACGGAAATGAGGAGGGCATGGCGGCGGCCAGACGGTGCGCTCAGACGGCACAGGGCAGGGGTGTAAACTGTATTTTGCTGCCGGAGAATGCCTCCGGGGATAAGGTAGCGGTGCTGGAGGAGACGCTGGGAGTCAGCGCCGAACGCCTGGAGGGCTGTTATCTGCTGCTTTTTTAAATGTGAGGATTAGGATGGACAAGTTGGTCAGCATTATTGTGCCGGTATATAATGTGGAAGGGTTTATTTCGGAGACCATGGAAAGCGTGGTGAACCAGACCTATCCCTGTTGGGAGCTGCTTCTTGTGGAGGACGGAAGCAGTGACGGCACGGCGGCGGTGATTGAAGAATATGTGAGTCAAAGGAAGGAAGAACGTATCCGGCTCATACGCCAGCCCTCCAACATGGGTGCGGCAAGGGCGAGAAACAGGGGACTTCAGGAGGCCAGGGGCAGGTATATCGCATATTTGGACGCGGATGATCTATGGATGCCCCGGAAGCTGGAGCTGCAGCTTGCATTTATGGAGAGCCGGGGAGCCGCGTTTGCGTTTACGGGCTATGAGTTTGCGGACGAGAATGCCAGAGGAACGGGAAAGGTGGTGCGGGTGCCCCAGACCCTGTCCTACAGACAGGCGTTGAGCAACACCACCATTTTTACCACCACCGTGATGTTTGATACGGAGAAGATTTCCAGGGAGCTTCTGGAAATGCCCGTTATAAAAAGCGAGGATACGGCGCTCTGGTGGAAGGTACTGCGCAACGGCTATACCGCATGGGGACTGGATGAAAATCTGGCGCTGTACCGAAGGGCGGGGAAGACCCTGTCCTCCAATAAGCTGGAGGCAATACGGCGCATCTGGAAGCTGTACCGGGACGCGGAGGGGCTGGGCGTGTTGAGAAGCGCGTGGCATTTCTGCTTTTGGGCGGTGCGTGCCGTAAAAAGAAGGGTGTAGTATTTGGTTCCAGATTGTGGTACAATGTTGACACAGAAGGACTTGTGTCAACTTCAGATTCCATGTGCGCTAAAGCGCACGAAATTGTGGTACAATGTTGACACAGAAGGGCTTGTGTCAACTTCTGATTCCATGCGCGCTAAAGCGCACGAAATTGTGGTATACTAATAGGAAAATGCGGAGGAATTCTGCTTTGAAAACAGGTACCAACGAAGAAAAAATCAGAAAATTGGGAACATTTAAGCGCCTGATTAACCTTGGGCTGACTGCGGTATGCCTGGGGCTGGAGATCGGGCTTTTTGCCTATCATTGGCTGGTACATTATCAGCACAGCGTGGTGGAGCCGCTGCGGGATGCGTTCTGGTTCAAGGGGCATCTTCTGGAAGTAGCCATTTATGCGGTGATCCTGCTCATGCTTTCCTTGATGTACGGCGGTATGCGCCTGGGATATCTGAAAAATGCCGAGCTTATTTTTTCACAGGTGTTTGCCACGCTGATAGCGAATCTGGTCATTTATGCGGAGCTGTCCGTCATGGCGTTCCAGCTTTTTCATCCCAGGGTGTTTATAATCATGATGCTGGAACAGACGGCGGTTATTGTCGTCTATATTAATATAGCGAACAAGGTGTACCGCTCCCTGTTTCCGCCCAGAAAGCTTATGCTGATACACGGGGACAGGCCTATAGAGGGCCTGCAGTCCAAATTTGAGAGCCGCAGCGATAAATATTTGATTACACGGACCGTTCATGTGAAGGAAGGCTATAGAGAGGTCTGCAGGCTTATCCTGCAGGCATATGAGAGGGACGACTGCAATGCGGTTGTGCTGGGAGATATCTCTGTGGAGGATAGGAGCCGTCTGCTTAAGTTCTGCTATGGAAATTCAATCAGAGTATATCTGCTTCCAAAAATATCAGATGTTATCTTAATGGGAGCGGAGGAGCTTCATGTCTTTGACAGCCCCATGCTGTTGACCAGGGAGTACAGCCTTACCATGGAGCAGCGTTTTATTAAGCGGTGTATTGACATAGTGTTTTCCCTGCTTTTGCTGATAGTAACCTCCCCCTTTATGCTGGTGACTGCGATTGCCATTAAGCTTTATGACGGCGGCCCGGTTTTGTACAAGCAGGTGCGCTGTACCATGAATCAGCGTCAGTTTTCCATTATGAAGTTTCGCAGCATGAGGACGGACGCCGAGAGAGACGGTGTGGCAAGACTGGCGCAGAAGAACGACAACCGTATTACGCCTATCGGAAAAATCATCAGGAAGTGCAGAATAGACGAGCTTCCGCAGCTGCTCAATATCCTTAAGGGCGACATGTCCTTCATCGGTCCCAGACCTGAGAGACCGGAGATTATCGCTCAATATGTGGAGGTTATGCCTGAGTTTGTCTTTCGCATGAAGGTAAAGGCGGGTCTGGCAGGCTTTGCTCAGGTTTACGGAAAATACAATACGTCGCCTTACGATAAGCTGAAGCTGGATCTGACATATATTGAAAATTATTCCGTATGGCTGGATGTCAAGCTGATGATGCTGACCTTAAAGATTATTTTCTGGCCTGACAGCACGGAGGGCGTGGAGGCGGAACAGATCACGGCTCTGAGGGAAGAAAAAAAGAGAAGAGAGCAGACGGAAAATAATGAGGAACTGTAGCAGGACAGGAGAATGGGATGCGGGAAGTATATTATGGAAAGGAACCCTTTGATTTGCGGCTCACCGTGCTTCGGATGCTTCGGCAGCTGCATATAATAGCAGCTGTTACTGTTTTGGGGACAGCGCTTTTCGGGGGAGGATATTATGTGAAAAACGTGCTTCTCCGCACGGAGAGCATGTATGCGGCAAAGTCGATTTACCGGGTTGAGTATAAAATGAATGAGGATACGGCTGTGGCGGTCATCTATATTAACGAGATGAGCTGGAACACATATGTCAGGGCACAGAATTTTATAGACGCGCTGCAGCGGCGTCTGGAAAGCTTCAATCAGGAGAACAGCTTACAGATTACCGTATCCGACGAAGAACTCAGAAGTTCAATAACGGCTGTTCTTGAATCTGACCTGAGAGTTCCTTTTACAATTGTCACAACCGAAAGCCCTGAGAAAAGCGCCAGAATAGCGCTGGCGGTGGAGGCGGTGATGACGGAGGAATTTCCGGGCTGGATCAGGGAGGTTGAGAGTATTTCCGTCATCGACTCCGGCGTTGACGCGGAGGAAGTGATTCCCGACGTGCGCCCGGTGAGGGCATTGATCCTGAGCGCAATTTTATCCTGCTTTTTTGCGGTGGTCACGCTGCTTCTGAAGGAGACGGGGGACGACAGCATCCGGCTTCCGGCTTCCCTTTGGAGAAGATATGGGCTGAAGACCGTGGGAACGCTTCAGAGCAGGGAGCTTGCGGAAAACATTGCCTATTTTTTTGAGGGAAAGCAAAGGACGGCTTTGTGCGCCGTTCAGGAGGACCTGGACTCGGCTGAGGTGCTGGAGAAGCTGAAGGAAAAGGCAGGGGAGCTTCCGGGCTGGTTTGCTGTGCCGTCCCCGGCGCTGCGCCCGGAGGTCTGCAGGGAGCTTCGGGAAGCGGATGGAATTCTTCTGGCAGTGAGGGCCGGCGCTCATGCGGGAAAGCGGCTGGAGCATGTAAAGGAATATCTGGAGCAGCAGGACTGCGAAATAACAGCTGCTATTTTAGTAGATGCGGACGAGAGACTGATTCGGGAGTACTACTTATTCTCCCGTAAGCGTGGAATGTAACGGCAGTGTCCTGCGTCGCCCCGCAACACAGGCTGCATGTCCCGCAGAACCCGGCGGTATTTTTCGAGATGATTGACTCTGCACGGCAGAAACAGAAGGGAAGAAAGGGTAAATGAAGGTCCAGGTACTTGCCTCCGTTATGAATCAGACAATGGAACAAATTGCAGAGCGGATGAGGCTTCAGTCGGATGCGGTGATCATCAATCAGTGCCACAGGCTGGGCTTTGAGGAGACGGACTGCCATGGTGGCCGCGTGCGGTTTTACTCTTTTCCGGACAGAGGCATAGGGAGAAGCCGCAACGAGGCAATTTTGCGGTCAGACGGGGATATCCTTCTTTTTTCGGATGAGGATATCGTATATGAGCCGGGCTATGCGCAGGCGATCGCGCAGGAATTTGAAAAAAATACCCGCGCGGACATGATACTTTTTAACATTTCCGTGAAAAAGGAGAGGCAGACCTATTGCATTACAGAGCGGAAAAGGGTGCGGTGGTACAACTGCGGCAGGTACGGCGCGGTGAGCTTTGCGGTGAAAAGAGACAGTCTGCTTGCCTTGGGCGTAACCTTCTCGCTGCTTTTTGGCGGCGGAGCCAGGTACAGCAACGGCGAGGACAGCCTCTTTTTGAAGGAATTCATGGATAAGGGCGGCAGGGTGTATACGGCGCCCGTGACCATTGGCAGAGAGGTGCGGGAGGGCGAATCCAGCTGGTTTGCGGGATATAATGAGAAATTCTTTTATGACAGGGGGGTGCTGTACCGTTATCTGTACGGAAGGCTTGCCTCTGTCATGGCGCTGAGGTTTCTTCTGGCGCACAGGGCCAGGCTGTGCGCGGAGCTTCCACTGAGGAAGGCATACTGCCTGATGAAAAAGGGAATAAGGGAAAGTAAGGAGAGGTAATGGAGAGCAGTGCGTTGGTATATGTGGCGTTGACTGTGGTGACGGTGGCGCTGGGGCTGTTTGTGGACAACAGAGAGTATGTGCCGGCTTATATCCGGGGAGGGAGGACGCTTGGCGCCCGCCCTGGCTGCGACAGACAGCAGGCGGCAAACCGGGTCGTCGTGCTTGCGGTCTACTGCCTTATGGCGGGGGTGTCGGCCTGCCGTATTGCCGTGGGAAACGATTATTGGGTATACCGCGAGAATTTCAAGCTGATTTCCCAGGGGAGAGGGGTCTCCTATGAAACGGGCTTTAACTATGTTGTAAAATGGATACAGCAGCTGTTCGGCTATGACGAATACCTTCCGGTCTTTGGCTTTTTTTCCCTGCTGACAGTGTTCTTTTTTGTGAAAGCCCTGCATGACCAGGGCAGTTATTTTGCTTTTTCGCTGTTTCTGCTGATGACCGGCGGCTATTATTTTAACAGTCTAAACTCCGTCAGATATTATTTTGCTCTGGCGGTTGCACTGTTTTCCATGAAATATGTGCTGAGGGGGGAATACGGAAAATTCATTCTGCTGATACTTGCCGGAGCAATGTTTCATAAATCCATTCTGCTGGTGATTCCGGTATACCTTGCGGCAAGACTGCTTGCGGCGGCAAGGCTGAAAAAATGGCACTATATAATGGGAGCCGTGTTTATTGCCACCCTTATTTTCGGGCAGAGCTTTTACAGAAAGATAATTTTTTATTTTTATCCCTATTACGAAAATTCCGTGTTTGACAACGGGAAGCTTTCCTATGTGAATATTTTGAAGTGTGTCTGCGTGTTGATTTTGAGTCTGATCTGCTACAGGAAAAGCCTGCGGGAGGATCTGCAGAACAGGTTCTGTTTTTTCCTCAATCTGTTCGGGCTGACCATTTATTGCTGCGGCTCCTTTATTCCGGAGATTTCAAGAGTGGGCTATTATATGATTATCTCTCAGATTTTCCTGATACCCAGGCTGCTTGCCGAGATGGAAGCAAAATGGCTGCGCCGGCTTGCCTATGTGGGCGTGACCTGTACGTTCGCAGCATACTTTGTATTCCTTCTGCGGGGAATGTATGCGCTGGATATCAGGCTTCTTCCCTATTTGAACTGGATATTTAACTGAGGCAGGGACTTTATAATAAGGTGTTTGCGCTGATATGAAAGGATTGCTATGAAGGTTTTGTGGCTGTGCAATGTAGTGCTGCCTATGGCGGCGGAACAGTTTCATGTGGAGGGCTCCAACAAGGAGGGCTGGATCAGCGGTCTTGCCGACATGGTTTTGAAAAATCAGCGGGAAAACGCCATTCGGCTGGCGGTGGCATTTCCGGTTCCCGCCCATGCGCTTCCAAAGGGTACGGACGTGTGCCGAAGGACGGTCAGCACAGGCGGGGCGGTCTTTGAATGCTATGGCTTTTTGGAGGATGTCCGCCGGGCCGAGGCGTACGATTCCGCGCTGGAAGCAAGAATGAGAAAGATTACGGAGGAGGTGCAGCCGGACCTTGTGCACTGCTTCGGCACGGAATATCCTCATACGCTGGCCATGTGCAGGAGCTTTCCGCGGAAGGAAAGGCTGCTGGTGGGACTGCAGGGGCTTTGCACCCTCTATGCCCGGGGCTATTACGCAGACCTGCCGGAGCGGGTGATCCGCAGCGTTACCCTGCGGGATTTGCTGCGCAGGGACAGTCTGAGACAGCAAAAGCAAAAATTTGTTCTGCGGGGCAATATGGAAAGGGAGACGGTTTCGCTTGCCGGAAACGTTACCGGAAGGACAAGCTGGGACAGAGAGAACTCAAAAAAGTGGAATCCCCGCGCAAATTATTTTTACATGAACGAAACGCTGCGCCCGGAGTTTTACGGTCCGGTCTGGGATGAGGCGGGCAGCGTTCCGCATTCCATATTTCTGAGCCAGGGCGATTATCCCCTAAAGGGGCTGCACTATATGCTGTGCGCAATGCCCCGGATACTTGCCGAATACCCTGACGCCCGGGTATACGTTGCCGGAAACAGCCTCGTGGAGTACGGGACCCTGAAGCAGAAGCTGAAAATTTCCGCCTACGGAAAATATCTGAGAAGCCTTATGAAAGAAAACAGCCTGGAGGATAAGATCGTATTCCTGGGCAGGCTGAACGCGGAGCAGATGAGGGACAGATACCTTAAAAGCAGTCTTTTTGTGTGCTGCTCCGCTCTGGAGAACTCGCCGAATTCCCTGGGGGAGGCGATGCTTCTGGGAATGCCCTGCGTCAGCGCCGATGTGGGAGGCATTTCCAGCATATTTACCCATGGGCAGGACGGTATTTTGTACGAAGGCCACAGGCTGGAGGGAAAATCGGAGTCAAAATCCGAATCGGAACAGCATATAAAACCGGGTTCAGGGGAGCAGGGCAATAACAATAAAAATAACATGTGCGATAATATGGAAGAACGCATGATATTTATTTCAAAGGCGCTTGCAAGCGCAATTATTGAGATGTGGGAGCAGCCGGAACAAAGGAAGGCTTACTGCAGAAATGCAAGAAATCATGCAGAAATCACCCATAAAAAAGAGGCAAATTATCAAACAATGCTGGACATTTATGCAAAAATAAATTCCATGGATTCTGTGGAATGAAAAAGAAAGGAATTGAACGGGCAGGTCAATGAAGGCGGCGTTTGTTTCAAATTATATTAACCATCATCAAATACCCTTCTGTAACGCAATGTACCGTCTTACGGAGGGAGGATTTACCTTTGTGCAGACTGAAAGGATGGAGGAGCATCGGATCAGGATGGGCTGGAACTCCGCAGAGCAGCCGGAGTACGTCAGCTGCTATTATGAGGAGCCCGAGGCCTGCCGCAGGCTGATTGCGGACTGCGATATGGTGATCTTCGGCGGCACGGACGACGAGAGCTATATAAAGGAGAGGCTTGCCTCCGGGAAGCCTGTCATAAGGATGAGCGAGCGCCTGTATAAGACCGGGCAGTGGAAGGCGGTCTCTCCAAGGGGGCTGAGAAAAAAATACCAGGATCATACCAGATACCGCAGGGCGCAGGTCTACCTTCTGTGCGCCGGGGCCTATGTGCCTTCGGACTTTCATATTGTAAGGGCCTATCCGGATAAGATGTTCCGATGGGGCTATTTCCCCGAGACAAGGTATTATAATATAGAAGAATTGCTTGCCGCAAAGGGATACGGCGGGGAACAGGGAGTGGGAAAAAAGCCCTATCTTCTGTGGGCGGCAAGGATGATAGACTGGAAGCACCCCGAGCTGGCCATGGAGACTGCCCGCCATTTAAAGGAAAGAGGCCTGGATTTCCATATGGACATTATAGGCGACGGCGATTTAAAGGGCGGCATGGAGGAGCTGCAGCGGCGGTATGGACTGACGGAAAATGTGAGGCTGCTGGGCTATCAGGCTCCGGGCGATGTGCGCCGATATATGGAGCAGGCGGATATTTTCCTTTTTACAAGCGACAGACAGGAGGGGTGGGGCGCTGTGGCAAACGAGGCCATGAACAGCGGCTGCGCCCTGATTGCCGGCCATATGATAGGCGCCGCGCCTTACCTGATTAAAAACGGGGAAAACGGCTTTCTCTACAGAGACGGGAAAAGGGAGCAGCTGTTTGCGCGGACGGAGAGGCTTGTCCGGGACAGGCAGCTTTGCCGCAGGTTCGGCGAAAACGCTTACGGGACAATAACCGGGCTGTGGAATGCGGAGAATGCAGCGGAACAATTGTTTAAGCTGATGCGGAGCATCCTCCAGGGGGAGGAGCTTATGCCGCCGAAGGAGGGGCCCTGCTCCAGGGCGCCCCTGCTTCAGGAGGGCGCATCGGGAAGGCTGGCGGAAGGAGACGGTGTATAATGGCGGACAAACCATTGATTACAGTGATTGTGCCCGTGTACAATATTATGGAATATCTGCCCAGATGCGTCCGCTCCGTCACGGCGCAGACCTATGAGAGGCTGGAAATTATTCTCATGGATGACGGGTCCACGGATGGGACTGGAGAGCTGTGTGACAGGCTTGCCCTGGAGGACCCCCGAATCAGGGTATACCACAAGGAGAACGGCGGCTCCTCGTCTGCCAGGAACCTGGCGCTTACCCATGCGCATGGGGAGTATGTGGGATTTGTGGACAGCGACGACTATATTGAACCCGATATGTATGAAAGACTGTATCAGGGCATATGCCGGTTCGGAGTCCCCCTGGCGCAGATCGGAAGGGATGAGATCGACGCGGAGGGGAGGCTTCTGCCCAATATATGCGAACCGCCCCCGGAGCCTGTCATTACGGACAGTAAGGATTTTTTCAGGGAGCTGCTCCTGCACAGGGGAGACTGCTCCTTCTGTACAAAGCTTATACGCAGGGACCTTTTCCCCCGGGAGGCTTTTCCGGAGGGCAGGCTGAATGAGGATTTTCATTTGCTGATCCGCATGCTGCCGCAGACAGATGGGCTGGTGTCGCTTCCGGGGCAGGCGTACCATGTGTTTTACCGGATCGGAAGCAATTCCCGCAGGGCGGACAGGGAGAGCTTCTCCAGAGTATTTGCGGACAGTGTGGACAATGCCGATATGGCTGCCCGGATTGTAAGAGATGCGTATCCGGAGCTTTTACAGGAGGCGTTCCGCTTCGGCGTTTTTCAGAGGCTGGAATATCTTCTGCACATTCCCATATCCCGGATGACAAGGGACAACGGGCAGTACCGGGACATTGTTCGGTATCTCAGGAAAAACTGGCTGCCTTCCATGCGAAATAAGATCCTGACTGGAAAAAACAAGCTTTACCACACCCTGTTTGCCATTGCGCCCAGGGGAATCCGCAGACTGCACAGGGCCCTCCGCCGGAGAGCGATAAGCTCCGCGGAAGCCGATTAAGTCTGCCGGAGGGGGATAGGCTCCGCCGAAGGACAGTGCCTTGAAGGTACAAAGAGGTAAACGGATGAGCTGGCAGAAAATGCCGCGCACAAATATAAAAACTTATGTTATTCTAATGCTGTAAACGATATCGGCTGCGCAATTGGTTAAACTGCAGCCGGAAATACAGCCATATGAGGTGTACAAGCTATTATGGAAAAAACGCATTTTTTCAGAAAAATAATATGGGGTCTCCTGCTGGTCGGAGCGGTCGCGCTGTTTGCGGCGGATGCCGGCTGGGAGCTGCCCGGGTTTAAGGTACAGGCCACATATGAGCGTACGCTCTCAAAGCGTTATTCCGAAAACATGGATTCGGACATGGGCGATTGGATCGACGAGGCGGGAGAGGCGCTGAATTCCATTGCCGAAACGCGGAGCGTGCTGGCGCTGGTGTATCTGAGTGAGGAGTATCCCGTCCGCCTGGAGCCGTCCTATACGAGCGATGCGGCGGTGACGGTGCTCAGCGGTCATCTGGTAAATATTCTGGATGTCTATGTGGACGACAATTACGAGGTTTGGGAATATGTAACGCTTTATTATGGGCCGGACGAGTATTACGGATTTATTCCCCGGTCCAATCTGGCGGTTTCCGACGCCCGTTTCCTGGAGTGGGAGGAGCTCTACGGATTGAATCCCTCCCGGATGCCGGGATACTCCACCGTCAGCGGCGGAGACGGAAGCGTTTCCGGCGGAGAAATCGAGATGTTTCCGGAAAGCTACAGGGCGGCGCTGTATGCCCTGAAGGAAAAGCATCCTAATTGGTCCTTTGTCAAAATGAATACCGGACTGGACTGGAACGACGTCATTTATAATGAAATGCTTTACAGCAGAAGTCTGGTGTACTACACCTTCCCGGACTGGGCGAAGGGCAGTCTTTACGACAGCCACAACTGGTATCATGCCACGGAGCCGGCGCTCAAGAAGTATATGGACCCGCGCAACGGCCTGACGGAGGAGGCTATCTTTCAGTTTGAGCTTTTGACCTACAACGAACAGAACCACACGGAGGAAGCGCTTTCTGCTTTTCTGAATAATACCTTTATGAACGACGGCAAGCCGGCGCCCGGAACCAGCATGACCTATGCGCATATTTTCTGGGCGGTGGGCCAGGACAGGGATATATGGGTCAGCCCGTTCCACCTGGCGGCGCGTGTGTACCAGGAGCAGGGGAGAGGAGATTCGCCCCTGATCTCAGGTACATATCCCGGATTTGAGGGGTACTATAATTATTTTAATATCAAGGCGTCAGGCACCACCAATGAACAGATCTATGTAAACGGCCTGACCTACGCGAAAAACCAGCAGCCCCCGTGGAACAGCGCTTATTGGGCGATTTTGGGCGGGGCGAAATTCCTGTCCGGCAACTATATCAGACAGGGTCAGAATACCCTTTACCTGCAGAAATACAATGTCAATCCCAACGGATATTATGACATTTACACCCACCAATATATGCAGAATATTTCCGCGCCCACCACGGAGGCGCTGAGCGTCAGAAAGCTTTACATGAAGGCGGACGCCCTGGACAGCCCCTTTGTGTTTCAAATTCCGGTTTATGATAATATGCCGGAGGAGCCCTGCGGCGATCCCAAGGAATCTCTGACCGTTAAAATGTCCGTGCCGGAGGGATACAGCGAATCGGTGGTATATCTGGACGGCGTGCCGTATACGGCGGTGGTCCAAAACGGCGAGTATATGCTGGAGGCGCCCGACAAAAACGTACAGACAGCGGTTGTATATAAATATAACGGCTCCGGGATACCGGTGGGCATGTATGTCTGGACGCTGAACTATGGGGGCGGAAAGTACACGGTGACGCCGGAGCCGGAGCTGGAGGATCTTCTGACGTTCCATGGATTTTCCATCAGGATCACCGGCAAATCGGGAATCCGTTTTAAGACGGGGATTTCCAGGGAGCTTCGCCGGGCGCTGACAAGCACCGGTGTCAACGGCTATACTTTAAAGGAATACGGAACTCTGATTATGAATAACTCCAACATGGGATCTTATCCTATGATCAAGGGAGGAGAGAAAATAAGCACGGGCATCGCTTACGGCCCGGACGAAAACGGCGTCATGCAGGACAAGGTGTTTGAGACCGTGGACGGCAGGTACAGGTATACCTCCGTTCTTGTGGGAGTGCCTGCATCCAGGTATAAGACGGAATATGCTTTCCGCGGTTTTGCCACACTGGAGAAAAACGGAAGGCAGATAACGCTGTACGGCCCTATCCGGGCAAAGAGCATTTATACCCTGGCAGGGCAGCTTTTGGATATGAATTCCTACGAGCAGGGAACGGATGCGTATAATTTCCTGAAAAAGCTCATGGAGGACGCGGATGCCGCGGAATAATAAGTGTCAGTTTGATTTGTATGCGTGCTGGAGCACACAAAGAGGTATATAATTTATGAAAGAAAAAAGCGTAATGTTTTTATTGGCGGCAGCTCTGCTTGCCGTACTGCTTACCGGGTGCGGAGACGACAATCCCCGTGTTCCCGTGAAGCTTGAAATCGATGAAACACCGGAACCCGCTATATCTCAGACAACCGCGCCGCCGGAGCAGCCTACCCCCGGACCGGATGAATCGGATGAGGTCAGACTGCTGCATTTTGTGGGAAACCTGACCGAGGAACAGGAGGCGGCGGCAACGCAGGCCCTGACTACCTTGTATCAAAATATGGAGGTTCCCGAATATCTGGGAGAGGCGATCCACATGGTGGCGACTAAGGAATGGTTTGAGGCCATGAATCCCGGGAGCTATGTGGGAGGCCGGAGCTATACTCTGCAGCGGGGAGAGCTGGCGCTTTTGACGGTGCAGATAGGCGAGGACTCCACGGGCGAGCTCTATGCGGATATCCGTTTTCAGGACGTAGACGGAAGGTTTCTTCTGCTGAAGCAATTCGGCTCCGTGACACAGCTCCTTGAGGCAACCATGAAGGACGGAGAGCTGACGGGCATTTTCACAAATTGGACCATCGACAGCTCCAACGGAAAGATCATCCGGGAGCAGGGAACCTACTCTGGGGGAGTTATCGTAGGAGAATTTACCAGTGCCGTGCGCGAGGGAACGGCGGGGGAGGCATTTGATCTCTGGACACACAGGGAAGACTTCAGCTATACCGTGACCGTTTCCTATTACGACGAGCAGGGGAAGCCGGTGGCAACCGCGCCGCCTGCGGTAACGGCGACACCCGCGCCCACCGCGCCGCCTGCAGCTACGACGGCGCCCAGGCCCACGCCCAAGCCGACTCCAAAGCCTACGCCCAAGCCGCCTGCGGTTACGCCTGCACCCACGCCTGCGCCGACACCCGTACCTACTCCTGTGCCGACGCCGATACCGACCCCGGAACCCGAGCCGGACGAGGATGAGGACGATTACTATGAACCCGAACCGGCCCCGACGCCTGCGCCAACCCCGGAACCGACTCCGGAGCCTACGCCCGAGCCTGCTCCGGAACCGCCCGAAAATAACGATGTGGATCAGGAGTGGTCCGACGATATTTTAGGCTGACGATAAAGACATACAAACCTGGCTGTGAGATTTTCTCACAGCCGGTTTTTTTAGGAAAATTTATCTTTTATGCTTCAAGAGGGAATAATGGTAAACAATATTGAATAACGGATGCGATAACGGTATAATGGGATGAAGGGAAGAAAGCGCGGCCCATAATCGGATTGTCAAAACCGCCAGAGAATTTGCCCTGATGACATTTTGCATAATATATGCTATAATGTTGTCACAAAAGGGTGTTTACAATGGGAAGCCACAGGGGGAAATACGAACGGAATGCAAAGCCTCGGCAAAAAAATGCTAAGTAAATATACGCTGTACCTTATATGCTTTCTGGCGCTGAATCTCATTGAATTCCTTCGGGCGACCCAGCCGGGAAACATTTGGTCGGCGGCGGCTAACTGTACCGGCCCGGTTATGATGGTAATTATTTTCAGCCAGCTTCCGGTTAGAGACTTTTTGAAGCCGGCAAATTATGTATATACCGCCATATGCGCTTTGGCAGTGGGAGCGGTCTATTTCCATTGGACGGGGCATATGGGGGAATATTATTTCGGGCAGATGGCAACGGCGGTTATCAATATCTGGTGGCTTGGCCTGGTAATACGCTGGTTTTTCCGCAAGATTATAGAAGAAAAGGCAATGAAGCTGCAGGTGGGGGCGTTGGGATGGGTATGGCTTATACTGACGCTGTGGACGCTCGTCAGCGTGGCAGGCAGATGGTGGCCCGTCTGGTATCTGCTTATGTTCGGCGCCTTTTACATGATTCGCTTTGGCAAAGAGGATAAAGCGGCGCTGATAAGGGCAATGATCGACGGAACCATTGCGTCCTTTTTTGCGGTTCAAGGTTATGCGTATCTGTTTAGGCCCTATGACGAGGTCAGGTATAAGGGGGCGTTTGCAAACTGCAATATGATGGCTCTCTATTATCTGATCGTATATTGCATGACCCTTTTTAAGCTGCACCAGCTGCATGTAAGAAAATCAAAATTGGTTTGGAAGGTATTTTATATGGCGCTTGCCGGCGGACTGCTGGCTTTTCAATTCCTCACGGTCTGCCGCACGGCCTGGGTGTGCTCCGTGGCGGTTACGCTCTGCTATGGCTGGGTGGTGCTTCACAGGGCCTGGGGCGACGGCATGGGAAAGCTGGCTGTCAGGGGATGCGCCCTTGTATTATCGGCGGTTTTAACCTTTCCGGCGGTTTTTTTGTCGGTACGGTGGCTGCCCACGATTCACCCCCATCCCATATGGTATGAGGGTGAGTGGAACGAGGACAGGGTACATTCCTGGGACCCGGCGGACTCGGAGAAGTATGTGGAGCTGGATGAATTCCTGAACGAGGCGCTAGGCAGAATTTATAATGTACTGGACCTGTTCCATGCCGTCAATCCCTTTGTGCTGCGCGTTTATGCCGCAAGTGAGGCGGACATTATTCCGGAGCCGGATTATGACTGGACTCAGAGCAGCGTGCTTATACGAAAGGTTTTTTTGCAGACCTATTGGGAACGCTCCACATGGTACGGGCATCCCAAGGAGGACGGGCACTATATATTTGAAGAATCCGGAATTTATATTTGGCACGGACAGAATCTTTGGATTCAGATCACATATTATTTCGGGTATCCTGCAGGTCTGCTTTTGGCGATTCTGACCGTATTGGCTCTGTGGAAGGCGGGAAAGAAGGCAGGGTCCGTCAGGCGGGACAGCTATGCAATGGTACCGTTTCTGATTTGTATCGTGTATTTTTTGTTTGGTTTTACCGAGGTGGTCTGGAATCCGGGGCAGCTTATATTAGCGCTTGTATTTATAGTCATGCATCCGCAGCTTACAGGAGATGCGGAGGATATCTCCGGCCAGGGACCTGAAAAGATAATTACTGGGAGCAGAAATGAAAAATTGGAATAACATGCGGTCAGATATATTGAAAATACCGGTCACCAGAGTCATCCTCCTGATTATTTCGGATTTATTTGGTATTCTGCTGGCATCCGTTTTGAGCCTGTACGTGCGCTATGATTTTCAGTTTATGGATGTGCCCCGGAACTTTTGGGAGGCAATGCTGGCAATCTATCCGTACAATGTTTTTGTGCTGCTCATCGTTTTTAAATTCATGAAATTGTACAAGAGCGTGTGGCGTTACGCGTCTTCCACAGAGCTTTTGAACAATATTATCGCCGTTTTTCTGTGTGCCGTGACGCAGCCCGTGGCTTTGTGGATATTGGGCAGGCGTCTTCCCGTGAGTTTCCCGTTTTATTATGGCTCCTTCCTGATGCTGTTTACCGCAGGTGTCAGGTTCAGCTATCGTATTTTGCATGTTTTTCAGAACAGAAGGCTGAGCCGCAAGGCGGGGAGCGCAAGGATCAACTGCATGGTGGTGGGCGCCGGAGCGGCGGGCAACGCCATTATAAAGGAAATAGAATTCAGCAATTATCTGAGCATGAGCGTCGTCTGCGTGATTGACGATAATCCCGGCTGCCACGGAAAGTATCTCAGAGGAGTGCCCATTGTGGGGGGAAGGGAATGCATTCCGGACAGTGTGGGAAAATACGGTATTGACGAGATCATTATTGCCATTCCCTCCGCGAACAGGAAAGTGCTGAAGCCCATTCTTGAGATCTGTAAGGAAACGGGCTGTAAAATGCGCATTCTGCCGGGTATGTACCAGATTATCAACGGCGATGTCAATGTCTCCAAGCTCAGGGAGGTGCAGATAGAGGACCTGCTGGGGAGAGAGCCCATAGAAGTCAATGTTGACGAGATCATCGGCTATGTGTACGGCAAGGTGGTGCTGGTGACAGGGGGAGGGGGCTCCATCGGCAGCGAGCTGTGCAGGCAGATAGCCCAGCATAAACCCAGACAGCTCTTGATTCTGGATATATACGAAAACAACGCATACGAAATCCAACAGGAGCTGCTGCAGAAGTATCCGAAACTGGATATGGCGGTACTGATCGGGTCGGTGCGCAATCAGACCAGGGTGGAGGACATTTTCAGGGAGTACCGCCCCGATATCGTCTACCATGCGGCGGCCCACAAGCATGTGCCTCTGATGGAGGAAAGTCCCAATGAGGCCATCAAAAACAATGTGTTCGGCACCCTGAACGTGGCGAAGGCGGCGGATGCTTTCGGGGCGAAGCGCTTTGTGCTCATTTCTACGGACAAGGCTGTGAATCCTGCCAATATTATGGGAGCCAGCAAAAGAATCTGCGAGATGGTGATTCAAAACATAAACGAGAGATCAAATACGGAATTTGTTGCGGTCAGGTTCGGGAATGTCCTTGGCAGCAACGGCAGCGTGATTCCTCTGTTCAAGAAGCAGATTGAGCAGGGCGGCCCGGTAACGGTAACGCATCCCGACATTATCAGGTATTTCATGACGATTCCGGAGGCGGTGTCTCTGGTGCTTCAGGCGGGGGCTTATGCAAGGGGCGGGGAAATATTTGTGCTGGATATGGGCGAGCCCGTGAAAATCCTGGATCTTGCCAGGAATCTGATTCAGCTGTCCGGCTATAAGGTCAATGAGGAGATAAGGATAGAGTTTGTGGGGCTGCGTCCCGGGGAAAAGATGTATGAGGAGCTTCTGCTGAAAGAGGAAGGGCTGCAGGAGACGGCGAATAAGAGAATTTTTATTGGCAAACCTGTAACATATGACCAGGAGGCCTTTGAGGAGCAGCTAAGGGAGCTCTATGACGCATGCCAGGGCGAGTCGGAGCATATTCGGGAAATAGTAAAGAGGATTGTACCCACGTATGGGTATGAAGCAGAATAAAGACATGAAACGCAAAAAAAGGGGGAAGGGCATGTATCAGAGGCTGAAAAGAGGTATGGATTTTATGCTTGCGCTGTTGGGGCTGATCGTGCTGTGCCCTCTGTTTCTGGCGCTTACGGCTGCCGTCAAGGCGGATTCCAGGGGGCCCGTATTCTTTCGGCAGAAGCGGGTGGGAATCCATAAGACACACTTTTATATACTGAAATTCCGGACCATGCGGACGGACACGCCCAAGGACATGCCCACGCATCTTTTGAAGGACCCGGAACAGTACATTACCAGAGTGGGAAAATTTCTGCGCAGGACCAGCCTGGACGAGCTTCCCCAGATCTTCAACATTTTAAAAGGCGACATGGCGGTGGTGGGACCCAGGCCGGCGCTTTGGAATCAGTATGATCTAATAGAAGAAAGGGACAAATACGGAGCCAACGATGTGCGTCCGGGTCTGACCGGCTGGGCGCAGATTAACGGGCGCGACGAGCTGGAAATTCCCGTAAAGGCAGGGCTGGACGGAGAATATGTAAGGAAACTGGGCTTTCTCATGGACTGCCGCTGCTTCTTCGGGACATTTCTGAGCGTGTTTAAGGGAGAAGGCGTTGTAGAAGGCGGAACGGGAAGCATGAGGGGCAGCGGCTCAGGCAGGGAGAAATAACAGAAGCCCAATTTGTTAAGTCCAAGACCTTGAGATTCCGCAGAGACGAGGCGTGGGAGTTCATATGAAAAAAATCCTCATTACAGGAGCAAACAGCTATATCGGCAATTTCATAAAAAGCTATTTAGCGGCATACCAGGCGGCCCGTAAGGAGGAGCGGTGGCAGGCGGACAGCATATCCCTGCGCGACGGAAAATGGGAGCAGACCTCCTTTTGCGGTTATGACACCATACTTCACCTGGCAGGCATTGCCCATGCGGATATCGGAAGGGTGTCCCGGGAGGAGAAGGAGGCGTACTACCGGGTCAACCGCGACCTGGCGGTGAGGGCGGCAGAGAAGGCAAGGAGAGAGGGCGTAAAGCAGTTTGTCTATATGAGCAGCGTCATTGTGTACGGAGACAGCGCGCCGGTGGGGAAGCGGAAAAACATTACGGGGGATACCGTTCCCGCCCCTGCCAATTTCTATGGGGACAGCAAGTATCAGGCGGAATTAAAGCTTCGGGCGCTTCAGACGGAAGACTTTCGGATAGCCGTGGTCAGAGCGCCGATGATATACGGAAAGGGCAGTAAGGGCAATTTTCCCATGCTGCTTAGAATCGCAAAAAAGGTACCCATATTTCCCGATATAGAAAATCAGAGAAGCATGCTGTATGTGGAAAATCTGGCGGAATTTATCCGGCTTTTGGCGGAGGCGGGAATCGGAGGGACCTTTTTTCCCCAAAATAAGGAGTATGTGTCCACCGGGGAGCTGGTGAGGCTGATGGGCGGCGCCCTTGGCAGAAGGGTGCGGCTGTGCCGCTGGCTGAATCCCGCGGTCAGGCTTGCCGCCTTGATGCCGGGAAGGGCTGGCGGAATGGCGGAAAAGGCGTTTGGCTCCCTGACCATAGACAGGGAGCTGAGTGAGCGGGAAATAACAGGCTACCAGCTTTTTTCCCTTGAGGAGAGCATACGCAGGAGTATTTGATCAGGCATAGTATCAAGCATATGACAAAGCATATGAGGGAATCTTTGATTAAGAGGAGCATACACCGAAAACCATGAAAATCAGCGTCATTACAGTGGCATATAACAGCGGAGCGTCCATAGGCAGAACAATAGAGTCCGTGCTTGCTCAGGATTTGCCCGGGCCGCTGAAGGCGGAATACCTGATCATCGACGGGGCCAGCAGCGACGAAACCCCGGAGAGGGCGGAGGGCTATCGGGAAAGGCTGGAGCAGAAGGGCATAGAGTATACAATAATCAGCGAGCCTGACGGCGGGATATACGACGCCATGAATAAGGGCATCCGTATGGCAAAGGGCGATATCATCGGGCTGCTGAACAGCGGCGACACCTATGAGCCTGATACGCTGCGGACGGTGAGCCAGACCTTTGAAAATACAGGCTGTGAGCTGATGTTTGCGAATATCAGAATTTACAGGCATGACGGCAGCAGCTTTGTGAAGAAGGCAAGGCTGCGCAGATTTCAGACCTCAAGAGACTGGAATCATCCCACGACCTTTGTGCAGGCGGACGTGTACAAGGCGCATCCCTTCCGGGATTTGGGCATCCACGACGATTACGGCTTTTTTCTGCAGATGAAGCGCCAGGGCAGAAGGATTGTAACGGTGGACAGGGTGCTTGCCGGCTTTGCCATGGGGGGCGCAAGCAGCAAAAAGAGCTTTAAGGCGGCGGGAAAGCGCATTATGGACCGCTATAGATACTGTTATCGAATCAACGGATACAGCAGATGGTACATGGTGGAATGCATTGCCATCGAGGCGGCCAAGATGATTTTGGGGTAGCTTATGAAAATATTACACATTAATTCCGTGTGCGGAGTGACCGGGACAGGAAGGATCGTAGCCGATCTGTACAATGCGGCGGTCAGCCGGGGGCATGAATGCAGGATCGCATACGGCGAGCATAAATATAAGAATGCGCCGGGCAATATGCGGACCATCGAAATAGGGACCATCAGGGACTGTCGGTTTCATGCCCTTGTCACCAGGCTGTGGGATATGCAGGGTTTTGGCTCCCGCAGGGCAACCCGCCTTTTTTTAAAGGAAGTGGAGGCCTATGCGCCGGATGTGATTCATCTCCACAATCTTCACGGCTACTATATGAATATTGAGCTGCTGTTCCGATATTTAAAGCAGAGCAGCGCAAGGGTGGTCTGGACGCTCCATGACTGTTGGGCGTTTACGGGGCACTGCGTCTATTTCCAGAGCGTGGGATGCGGGAAATGGACCCAGGGCTGCCATCACTGCCCGCTTGTCAGGCAGTACCCGGCGAGCCTGGGGCTGGACCGCTCCCGGAAAAATTATCAAAAGAAAAAGGAGCTTTTTACCGGACTGCGGGATATGACGATTCTCGTTCCCTCGCATTGGATGGAGATCAGAGTCCGCAGTAGCTTTCTGAAGGATTACAGGATCAAGGTGGTGTACAACGGAATCGATTTGAGTATTTACAGGCCCACGCCGGGTGGCTTCCGGCAAAAATACGGGCTGGAAGGGCAGTTCATCGTTCTGGGGGTCGCCAATGTGTGGGAGGAGAGAAAAGGACTTAACGAATTTTGCAGAATGGCTGATCTGCTGGGAGACGGATACCGCGTGGTCCTGGTGGGGCTGAGCGAGGAGCAGATCGCACGGCTTCCGAAGCACATGCTGGGCCTGCCCAGGACGGATACCGCCCGGGAGCTGGCGGAGATATATACCGCCGCGGACGTGTTTGTGAACCCCGGAAGGGAAGAAACCTTTGGTCTGACGGTTGCGGAGGCAATGGCGTGCGGCACATATCCTATTGTATACGAGGGAACCGCCTGCGCGGAGGTGGCGGAGCAGGGAATCGGGCGCGTGACTGCCGGAGGTGTGGAGCAGCTGGCGGAAGCAGTGCGGGCTTACAGGGCCAACGGGCAAATAAAGGGCATTGAGAAATATGCCCAAGGCTTTTCCGGGGAACGCTTTGGCGCGGAGGTGCTGGCGGCATACGGGGAAGAAGGTTTATAGAGGGCATCCGGGGCAGTCTGTTCATGAGATCGGCTTCAGATAAAGGTATTTGAGCGTGAAGGGAAATCATAGTGAGGAGAACCAGAAAATCTTTTTATAATGTCATAACATCCGTGGTTACCTACGCCGGCATGCTGGTGACGGCATTTGCCGTTCAGAAGGCGCTGGTGGAGACCATGGGTTCTGACTACAACGGAATCAACGGTCTGTTCAGCAGCATTATCTCAATGATGTCTCTGGCGGACCTGGGGATAGGCACGGCGATCATCTATCATATGTACCGCCCGGTGGCGGAGAAGGACCGGGAGAAAATCAACGCGCTGCTGCGTTTTTATAAAAGGTGCTATATTGGCATTTCGGGAGTAGTGCTCCTGATTGGTATTGCAGTCGTTTTTTTCCTGCCGCTTTTGGTGGGGAATGTAGAGATACCTGACAGTATATACCTGATTTATGTTTTGTTTCTGGCAGACTGCCTCAGCTCCTACTTTCTTGCCTATAAAAAGTCCCTGCTCTATGCGGACCTGATGAACTACATACCTGACGCCATTTATTTTTTGGTCTATATGGTGCAGAATGCGCTCCAGATCTATGTGCTGGCGGCATTCCAAAATTATATTCTGTTTCTGATCGTAAAGACCATGGGGAAGTGTGTCTCCAACTTATTGATATCCTTGTATATCAGAAAAAAATACCCTTTTACCGCCGAGAAAAGCGTATCCCCCATAGAGAAGGAGGTCAGGGAGGACATTGTCACTAAGGTCAAGGGCCTTTTGTGCCATAAGCTTGGCAGGATGCTGGTTACAGGCAGCGACAGCATCGTCCTGACCGGAGTGCTGGGAATAAGGGTCATGAGCCTGTATACCAATTATCATCTTGTCATCAGCGGAATCATGGCGCTTTTGAATAAAATATTCGAGACCCTTACCAACAGTGTGGGAAACTTTCTTCTGGACAGCGATCAGGAACGGAGGCTGGATATCTATCGGAAGATCGATTTTATAAATTTCTGGTTCTTTGGCTGTGTGGCGGCAGGCATGTATGCGGTTCTTCAGCCGCTTATAACGCTTTGGATGGGAGAGGATTTCCTGTTTGACAAGACGGTTGTCTTTGTGCTGGTGGTAAGCTTTTACCTGGAGGGAATGCGTGCATCCGTAAACACCTTTAAGGAGGCGGCGGGGATTTTCCACGAGGACCGCAGAATACCCATCATTGAATCCGTGACCAACCTGGCGGTATCCATAGTGCTGGCAAAGCTGCTGGGGACGGCAGGGGTGTTTTTGGGCACGATTATCAGCACTGCCGTGTCATATCTGTACAGCTATCCGAAATATGTGTGCAAGCCGCTTTTTGGCATGACTTACGGCAGGTATGTGGCGATGACGGTGAAGCGTCTGGCAGTACTGCTTGTGATACTGGGAATAACGGAGTACTGCACCGCGGCAATGGAGCAATGGAACCTGTGGGCGCGATTACTGTGTGCGGGAACCTCTGCGGTTATCATTTTTCATGTGATATTTTTGATGCTTTATGGAAGAAGCAGGGAGTTTTGCTATTATATTGGGCTGCTTAAAAATAAAGGATGATAATATAAGGTACGCCGGTCGTACGGCAACAATGAGAGGAGGCAGGGAATGCTGAAGCTGAGAAAGAAAATTGGGGAATACCAGGAAATTTTTTATTTAGTCTTTATATTAATAATGACCGGAATGACGTCCGCGGGACTGAATTCGGAGGACTTTATCTATAAGGTCATGTTCGGTGTGGCAACGCTGTTTCTGCTGTTGAAGATGGCGGTCACGGATCTGACCCTGAAGGAAGTCCTTGTGATGGCGGTATTCACGGTACTGCTTGGGGCGAATTTTTTAAAAAGCGGGGAGAAGACGCTGATTCTGACTGCCATGGGTATTTTCGGGGCAAAAAACGTATCTCTGGAAAAAACTTTAAAATACGCCTTATGGTTAAAGACGGCGCTGACCGTGGCAACGCTGGCCATGGCTGCGCTGGGAGTCCTTGAGAATGTGGAAATGGTTCTTCCCAAGCACGGAGAATGGTATAAGGTAAGCTGTTATGGCTATTATCATCCGAATATGGCGTTTGCCAATATTCTTGTGATCCTCCTTCTTGCGGTCCTTGTATATGGGGACAGGCTGAAATGGTATGCCTATGGGGCAGGAACCGTTATCATGCTTGTGGCGTACAAGGTCTTCTTCTGCAGGACCGGGCTTGTGGTATGGGGTGTTCTGTGCCTGACGGTGCTTGGCTTTAGGGTGGCGAGACGGTTAAAATGGGAGAGGGTCTATACGGCGCTGCTCGCCGCCATACCGGCAGCGCTTGCGGCGTTGACCCTGATACTGCCTGTGTGGGCGAATAAAAACGAGAAGGTCAGCGCATGGCTGGAGCTTTACCTCACGGGAAGAATAGGGCATATTAACCGGTTTATGAATAACATCGGAGGGCTGGTAACGGGAGCCGATGTAACGGAAACCTTTGACAGTATCTATTTCCACTTACTTTATAATTACGGCTGGGTGCTTTTCATTATTGGCATTCTTGCATATTGCGCAGGGATGTGGTATTGTGGTAAAAAAGGAAGCTTTTATGCAACGATAGGCTTGGGCGTTATGGCGGTGTATGGATTTATGGAGCAGCTGCCGCTCAGCGTATTGTGGAATCTGCCGCTGCTGTATTTGTCCTGGATTTTATTCAAGGAGAGAAAAACGACTGATGAACAGCTACAATAAAAAGTATCAGATCATAGAGATGTATAGCCTGCTATTGCTGGATATTGTCTGCATTACGATTTCCTATACGATTGCGTATTTCATTCGCTTCTGGGGGCAGGACAGCTCCCTTGGAAGCAGGGAGATAACGCAGATATATCTGCCGTTTTTGCTGATCTGCATGCTGAACAGCTTTTTTACCAACGAGTACAAGCGATTTTTTCAAAGAGGATATTATTATGAATTTCTCCGCGTGCTGAGGTATAACCTGGTGCTGTTTGTTGTGACCGGGTTTTATATCTATGCTTTCAGGCTTGAACTGGAATTTTCCAGGCTGCTTTTGGGGTACTTTGTGATAATTAATGTGGTTGTCACATACCTGGTGCGCGTTGCGTTTAAGAAATATATGAACCGTTTTTACAAAAGAAGCAAGGGAAGCGATAAGATTCTGGTTGTCACAACAAACCGCGAGATAGATGCCGTGATTGGGCATATCGAGTGTGATGCGGGATGGAGCTATGAGATTATCGGAATGGCTGTTATGGACGCGGACAGGAAGGGGGATACGGTAAACGGGATTCCTGTCATAGCCAACCGTGACGATATTATCGAGGTGGTAAGACAGAGTGCCGTGGACGTTATCTTTATGCACTGCCCGCGGATGGAAAACAGCGAAATGGAGATTTTAATACAGTCCTTTTTGGCGATGGGAGTTACCTGCCATAACTGTGTGGAACGCTTCAGCATAGACACCCCCTGCAGCAGTGTGGGCAAATTTGTGGAATTTCCCGTTATGACCTATGTTGCAAACGTGATAGATTACAGAAGAATGATGATAAAACGTCTGATGGATATTGTGGGCGGAAGCATTGGCCTGCTGCTTACGCTTATACTGACGCCCTTTGTCGCTCTGGCTATCAAGGTGGATTCCAGGGGACCTGTTTTCTTCTCTCAGGTCCGTATCGGAAAAAACGGCAGGCGGTTTAAAATGTACAAGTTTCGCTCCATGTATATAGACGCCGAGGAAAGAAAAAAAGAGCTCATGGACCAGAATGAGGTGCAGGGGCTGATGTTCAAGATGGACAAGGACCCCCGCATCACAAGGGTGGGAAACTTCATCCGTAAAACAAGCATCGACGAGCTTCCTCAGTTCTGGAATGTGCTGCGCGGCGATATGAGTCTTGTAGGCACCAGACCTCCCACAGAGGACGAGTTTGAGCAGTATAATATTTTTTACCGCAGGCGCCTCAGCATCACTCCCGGACTCACCGGCATGTGGCAGGTCAGCGGACGCAGCGATATCAAGGATTTTGAGGACGTCGTAAAGCTGGATCTGAAGTACATTGACGAATGGTCGCTGATGCAGGATGTAAAGATTATGCTTCAGACGGTGGGAGTGGTTTTGTTCCGTAGAGGGTCGAAGTAAGGCGTTGTCTGAAGCAGAAAATAGAAAGATTCATAACATAAATAAAATGCTTTGCATATAAGACCGAATTTAATACAGGCTAAAGGGCATTCATCTGATTACGGATGAGTGCCTTTTTTTCGTGGGCTTTTAGCTTCCGATTACAAATGGTTTAATGCCCCAAATTAATATATGGTCTCAACAGTACATGCAATTCATTAAAAAATTTCCCCTTGTTTTGTAAGGAATTCCTGATTCTTCCGGGCTTATAAATGGTACAAATAATGGTCAGCCACCCCGGGGAAGCCCTGAAATTCAGGGCTTCCCGCT
>CAJTPH010000018.1 GCA_910578215.1 uncultured Acetatifactor sp.
TTTCATCTGCAATGTCCACATGATACATTGAGTCACATTCAATTTCATAAGAATTGCCAGCAGATCCCGCATTAAGAACAATTGAATTTCTAAAAATATCTTTGCGCTTTATGTACGATGTGATTACCTTTTGTGAGTAGTCATGCCAAGGATCATGATTTCCCCAAACATCAGATACGCTATTATAAAATGACTTTATTTTTTCTTGATTTAATTCCATTGTATTTTCTATACCTCATAATCTTTGAAATCAGGAATCGTAGGTAGAGCGAATATAACTTTTAATTTATACATCCACTGATAATCCTAAATTATTCATGGGAACCACCAATAACCTCCAACCCTCAATAATCAGGAATTATCCTTTATTAATATCCATCTGGTTCCGAGGATGCTTATGTACAAGAATATCTTTTTGTTTTGAGCTTGATACATGCGTATAAATCTCAGTAGTGCTAATCGAACTGTGTCCAAGCATCCTCTGAATATATCTGATATCAACATCCTGCTCCAACAAAAGGGTTGCAAAGGAGTGTCTGAACATATGTGGCGTAATATGTTGACTGATGCCAGCTAATTTTGCATAATTGTTAATCATAAAACGGACGGACTGATCTGACAACTTGTGTTTCAGTCGGTTCACAAAAAAGTATCCACATGAATCCATATCTTTTAAAAATGTCTCTTTATACATTTTTAGTGCGTCCATAACCTCCTGATTTCCAATCTGAATAACTCTTTCTTTGGCGCCTTTCCCATAAATCAGGATATTGCTGCTATCAAGGTCAATGTCTGATGGCTTAAGGGAGCATAATTCAGATATTCGCATTCCGGTAGCAAACAGCAATTCTATGACAGCAATGTCCCGTATGCAGCATCTTTGCTGATATTCAGATTCTGCCTGCTCCTTTTGGACATAGAGCGTAGACAGGAATGCCTGTATGGAATGAAAAGAAATTGTTTTTGGGAGCAGCTTGGCTTCCCGAAAGCGAATGTCCAGTTTTGCGAAGGGATTTTCATTTAATATCTCTTTATATTCCATGTAATGAAAAAAAGCTTTTAAGCTTGCTATTTTACGTTTAACAGTTTTGGGTTTATAGTTCCTGTGCAGGCTTGTTATATAATTATCCACAGTATTCTTACAAAAGCAATCGCATAAATCCGTACTATAGTCTGAATATTGCTTTAAATCTATCTTGTATGCCTTTAATGTTTTGGTGTCTAAACGCTTACGGTATTTGCAGTATTCAATATACTCGGAAATATAGTTATCTAAGGTATTCATAAACAGGCACGCTCCTTAATTTTTTAAAACAATTATGAGAGGCTGCATACAAAATGTCTATTGCACATTTTGGGAAGAAATTGTCCGGAACGGCAAAAGGCGTACTATGGTAAAAACGGTCCTGAATTTGGTAAAAATGGTCCTCAATTGAGCTTGATTTTCTCAAAGGTATCCTTTAAAATAGATTTTATGGGCCTGGAAAGGCCCGATCATAAAGCAGGAGGCATATTAACATGCAGAAACGCATTTTAGTGGTTGATGACGACGAAATGAATCTGATGAGGACAAAGCGGATTCTGGGAAGAAATTACGATGTATGTTTAACCGGTTCGGGACCTGAGGCGCTGGATACGCTGAAGCGCGAAAAGATAGATCTGGTGTTGCTGGATATTGAGATGCCAAAGATGAACGGCTTTGAAACCTTTGAACGCATGAAGGAATTTGCCGCCGGAATCCCCGTGATCTTTTTGACAGCGTCGGGACAGGAAGACGATGTGCTCAATGCGATCCGGCTGGGCGCGGTGAATTATCTGAAAAAGCCGTATCCGCCGCAGGAGCTGTTGACTCGGGTTGCTCAGGAGCTTGACAAGCGATGAGGGCGGAGGAGCGGATAAGCAGGCATCTGCTGCTGGCTGTCATTACGACGGTGTTCAGCGTGATGCTGAGTATGGTGACGGTCGTTATGGCGTGGGAATTCTGGACGATTCCGCTGATGGTGGCCGGCTGTCTCAGCGTATGGCTCCTGCACATTGCCAAAACAGGTTCGGACACATTTTTTGAATACCTTTGCTCCGGATTGATTCTGCTGGAGTTCTTTTATTTTGGCGTACATGAGGACAGTCTCTATAACGTTCCCGCTATGGCTTGTATTATAATTCTGGCGCTGTTCATGCTGAATAAAAAGTGTATTCTGTATGTGCTGGGGGCTTTGTATATACTGGAGCTGCTGTATCATATCCTGATTCTCCATACCATTTCTTCCAGTACGGAGTTT
Source organism: uncultured Acetatifactor sp. (assembly GCA_910578215.1). Taxonomy (GTDB): domain Bacteria; phylum Bacillota; class Clostridia; order Lachnospirales; family Lachnospiraceae; genus Acetatifactor. The sequence goes on from CAJTPH010000018.1 coordinate 2,280, forward strand.
CGGGATATCATCCGTTTGGGACTGGGCGCCATTGTGGTTTTCGGAGGGGAGGCGCTGGCAGGATTCTGGATTAACCAGCGCAGTATACAGCGGAAGTGGTATGACCATGTATTCTCTGAGCTTGAAATGGTGGGGAAACAAAACGCGGTCTTTTTATCCAATGTATCCCATGAGCTCCGCACGCCCATTAACATGGTGATAGGAATCAGCGAGGTAGCGCTTGGAAAAGAGATTTCCCCGGACATCCGGGCGGATATGACCTCCATAAAGCTGGCGGGAAAGCGTCTGTCCAACCAGATCAATAACATGCTGGACTATACGGAGATCGTGGAAGGCACGTTGACTCCCGCCAAGGAAGAATATATGATCACTTCGGTGCTGAACGATGTGATTACCATGACCGCGCTGCAGAGCAACCGCCAGCATTTGGAGATTGTGTTTGATATCGATCCGAAGGTACCGGCGGTTCTTGTTGGGGATGCGGAAAAAATCTCCCATGTGCTCAAGCTCCTGGTGGAAAACTCCATCAAATTTACGGAGGAAGGCGGCGTGAACGTCCGAATCGGATACCGGCGGGAGAGCTACGGGCTCAATCTGATCATAGACATCCGGGATACGGGTATCGGGATGACGGGTTCACAGATGCTTCAGATGTACGACGACTTTTATCAGGCGGATTCAGGAAGCCGCCGTTTTGTGGGCGGCCTCGGTCTTGGGCTTCCCATTGCCAGGGGGCTTTTGAACGCCATGGGCGGCTTTATTCACTTTGAAAGCAAGAGCCAGCAGGGGCTCCACGCGCATATAGCGATTCCTCAGGGCGTGGTGGATACGCAGCCGTGTATTATGCTCAATCACCCGGAGGAGCTGTGTATCGCCTGCTATTTCAGACCGGATCGGTACAGCTGTGACGAGGTTCGGGAGTATTACGACGGTCTGATTCTGAATTTGGTGGAAGGGCTTGGCATCAAGGGATATCAGGCCCACAACTTCGAGGGACTGCTGAAGCTGCAGCACAGCCATCATTTGACCCATATTTTTATTGCTCAGTCGGAATATGTTGAGAACCCGGCATATTATGAAGAAATGGCGGACACTCTCCGGGTCATTGTGATCGCGGAAAAGGAGTTTGATCTGGACAGCCAGAGCAAACTGTTTATGATACATAAACCTTTTTCTGCCCTCTCCGTTGCGAACCTGCTGAACGGAGAGCTGGGTGCGCGCGGCTTCGCGGAGGCCCAGGCCGCGGGACGGAAACCGTTCACCTGCCCGGGTGTGCGGGCGCTGGCGGTGGACGATGAGGAGATGAACCTGGTGGTGGCTAAGGGCGTGCTGGGAAGCTATGGAATTGATGTGGACACCTGTCTGAGCGGTAGAGAGGCGGTGGCGCAATGCGACAGTGTTTCCTACGACATCATCTTCCTGGATCATATGATGCCGGGATTTGACGGGGTACAGACCCTGAAAATGATCCGTGAGCTCCAGAACGGCATCTATAAGGACCTGCCGGTGATCGCGCTGACCGCGAATACCGTCAGCGGCGCACGGGAGATGTTCCGCAGCGAGGGCTTTACCGAATTTGTCCCCAAGCCCATTGAGCGCACGGTTTTGGAGCGGGTTCTGCGAAGGGTGCTGCCTCAGCATTTTATCCAGTATACGGAAGGAACCACGGATGAAAATGTGTCCACGGAAGCTGCGCGGGCGGTTCATGCGGACGATGGAGCAGGATCGCAGACGCCGGACGGGCAGACCGGGCCGGCGGAACTCATGGAGACCCCGGAGGCGGCTGCTATGACGCAGGCATCAGAGGACGGGCAGGCGCTTCCGTATGAGCGGCTGGCTCAGGCAGGCGTCAACGTGGAGCTGGGGTTGGATTACTGCGGCGGGGATGCAGACTTTTTCCGGGAGATGCTGCAGATGTTCCGAGACCAAAACGAGTCTAAGAAGGCGGAAATCGTTTCTCTGTACGAAGGGGCTGACTGGGGGGATTACGCGGTGAAGGTTCACGCACTGAAAAGCACATCGCTGACCATCGGTGCGGAAGCGCTTTCGGTTCAGGCGAAGGAACTGGAGCTTGCGGGAAAAAGAGGCGACATAGACTTTATCCGGGAGCATCACTCCGCGCTGATATGTGCGTATGATGAGCTCTGCGGACAGCTCGCCGGGATATAACCTATTCCGGCGAGCTTTTGAAATGCCATATTGAAAGGAGTGAAGAATTGCGTGATCAAAAAATGGTTTGAGATCCTCTCCGATCACGGAATCAGTCTGCGCGAGCGTATGTTCCGCATTGTAACCGCGATCTGTATGGTTGCGCTGGTATTTACCCTGCCTATGGGCAGAAGCGTTTTAAATATTGTGATACTTGTGGTAAGCCTGGCGGCCATAGCAATGATTGTAAAGACAAGTATACGGAAGAAGCGCGTTCAAGCGGGAGCTACGGCTATCGTTGTCCTGTTGCTTGCGCTTTTTCCCTTCACGTTTTTCAGCGCGGGCGGGTTCTACAGCGGGGTGCCGGAGTGGTTCGTATTATGTTTTATGTATGTCTGCATCACCTTGCAGGGAAAAAGAATGTACGCGTTTTTGGGACTGTGCACGGTGGAAACGCTGCTTTGCTATGGTATCGCCTTTTATTTTCCGGAGCTGGGCGACCCGAACAGCCATCAGAGCTACTTCTTTGACTCCGCGTTTTCCATGGTGATGGTGGGGCTGCTGACCAATCTGTTACTCTTGTTCCAAAATCGGATGTATGAGCAGGAAAATGAGCTGACCCAGCGGCAGAAAAAGGAGATCGAGGAGCTGAATCAGGCGGAGAACAAGTTCTTCTCCAGCATGAGCCATGAGATCCGCACCCCCATCAATACGATTATCGGGTTGAATGAGATCACGCTCCGGGGCGATATCCCGGAGGAGGTGGCGGAGAATGCCAGAAATATTCAGGGCGCCAGCAAGCTGCTGCTCACGCTGATCAACGACATTCTGGACATATCCAAGATCAAGTCCGGGAAAATGGAGATTGTCAACGCCTCCTATGAGACGGGTGCGCTGCTTTCCGAGATCGTCAATATGATCTGGGTCAAAGCAAAGGAAAAAGGTCTGGATTTCAAGCTCCAGGTGGACCCGTCCATTCCGAGTATGCTGTGCGGAGACGAGGTGCGCATAAAGCAGGTCCTGATCAACCTGCTGAATAACGCGGTGAAATATACCAGGGAGGGTTCGGTTACCCTCTCCATCCGTTGCGAACGCCAGGGAATCAACCGGGTGCGGGTATGGTATTCCGTGGAGGATACCGGGCAGGGGGTAAAAAAGGATGATATCCCATATATTTTCAACGCTTTCCGGCGGGTGGAGGAGGAAAAGAACCGCCATATCGAAGGAACCGGTCTGGGGTTGAGCATTGTGCACCAACTGGTGGACCTGATGGGCGGCGAGATCAGCGTAAACAGCGTCTATACCCAGGGTTCAAAATTTGTCGTTACATTGGAGCAGGATATTGTGGACGATAAAGAGCTGGGGGCGTTTACACTGGCTTCCCGGGCAAAGCTCCGGGATGAGGGAACGTACCAGCAGAGCTTTGAGGCGCCGGATGCACATATTCTGGTGGTGGACGACAATGAGATGAACCTGATGGTGGTAACGAAGCTGCTTGCTGAGACCAAGATTCAGATCGATACCGCATCCAGCGGGGCAGAGTGCCTGAAGCTGACTCAGAACCATTACTATGACTGTATTTTGATGGACCATCTGATGCCGGAGATGGACGGGATAGAGTGCCTTCATGCTCTGCGGGTGCAGCCGGCGGGGCTTTGCCAGACCGTGCCCGTGATCGCGCTGACTGCCAATGCGGGCAGCGACAATCAGCTCCTGTATCGGAGAGAGGGCTTCAGCGGCTATCTTGCCAAGCCGGTCAGCGGTGCGCTGCTGGAGGCGGCGGTGCTGAGCGTCCTGCCCAAGGAGCTGGTACGGCTGTACGAAAATGCCGTGCAGTCGGAGATTGGAAAGGATGTCCTGATTTTTGAACAGGCAAAAAGGCGCTCAGTTATGGTTACGACGGATAGTGTGTGTGACCTTCCGGAATCTCTCATAAAGCAATTCGGCATTTCCGTATGTCCCTACTATATCTGTACGGATGAAGGGCGTTTTCTGGATAATCAGGAGCTGAAATCGGATGAGCTGCTGGCCCACATCGCCCAGGGGCGGAAAGGCTACTCCCAGGCTCCCGAGGTGGAGGACTATGAGCGGTTTTTTGCGAAGAAGCTGACGGAAGCGCAAAATGTTATCCATATTACCATGGCAAAGCATGTCAGTGTGGGATATCAGAACGCCCTTGAGGCGGCGAAGTCCTTTGAAAATATAACGGTAATTAATTCAGGACACCTCTCCAGCAGTATGGGACTGTCGGTGCTGTGTGCCGCTTATCTGGCTGAGCGTCACGCCGGAAAGGCAGAGATCGTGGCAGCGGTGAAACGGGTGGAGCGGTTTATCTCCTCCGCTTTTATTATAAACGATACCCATATGATGTGCCGGGCCGGGCGGATACCGAAACGGATACAGGTGCTCTGTGACGCGCTGCTGCTGCACCCGATCCTGGTGCTGAAAAAAAGCAGGATGACGGTGGGCAGTATGGAAATGGGCGGCTTTACGCATGTTGCCAAAAGATATGTCAGGAAGGTGCTTCAGGATACCAGAAATATTGACCGGAGCATCCTGTTTATCACATATTCCGGTCTGGATGAGAAAAAGCTTCAATACATTCAGGATCTGGTGAGGCAGTATTGTCCCTTTGATCGGGTCTATCTGCAAAAAGCATCCTCCGCCATTGTGAGCAACTGTGGTCCGGGCTCGTTTGGGCTGCTGTTTTTGAGAAAGGATGAAGCTTCGGACCCGATTGTCTGGGCGCCGGAGCAGGGCGGGGCGGTGTAGGCAGAGCCTGTTTCCCTGAAATCCGCGCCCGTTTGCAGGCGTCTGTCACTTTAAGCCCCTTTACATATTGCTTTTGGTCATGAGGGGTTCTGTCATGTACTGTCTGGTCCGTAAATATTTCTGACAGGGAGTTCCCGTTTTCAGGATACCGTTTTTGTTCCGGGAAAAGGCTTTCCTGACGTTAAAAGGCTGTGCCGGAGCTGCAGGTTTATATACCAATATACTTTGTGAGTAAATACAGGATATACCTACTATATCCTGTATTTTTTAATTTTAAGACTTTTATTTTTGACATATGTATATATACTATGATACACTAAACAATAACGGCAATGATAGAAATAGGGAGTAAATACCTTGGATAATACAGAATATACGATTAAAAAGGATGAGATAAGGTCGCTGATAGCCCAAAAGGAATATGCGCAGGCTGTGGAGATAGCGGATACCGTAGACTGGCGCAGGGTCCGAAGCGTTATGATGTTGTGCACGATCAGCGATTTATATAAGATTAACAGACGTTATGAAGACGCTAAAAACATGCTGCTTTTGGCGTATGAATACAGACCGGGCGGAAGAAGTATTTGCTATTCTCTCTGTGAGCTTTGCATTAAGATGGAGGAGTTTGTAGAGGCAGTCGGTTATTACAAAGAATTTGTTCAGGCTGCTCCTAAGGACCCTGACAGGTACGTTCTGCAGTACAAGCTTTACGAAGCCCAGGACGTGAGCCTGGAGGAACGCATTGATGTCTTAAAGGAGCTTAAGCAAAAGGAGTACCGGGAAAAGTGGGCATATGAGCTTGCATATCTTTATCATCGAATCGGACAGGCGACTCTGTGCGTAGAGGAGTGCGACGAACTGATCTTGTGGTTCGGCGACGGCAAATATGTTTACAAGGCGATGGAGCTGAAAATGCTGCACGAGCCGTTATCTCCGTCTCAGCAGGAAAAATATGATCATAGGCTGGACAGTATGAGGGTGCAGGAGAATGTGCCCAAGGCATCACAGGCAGCGGCGCATCCCCAGTCCCAAGAGCAGAGCCGGGGTTACGAGCAGTCCCAGGATTACGAGCAGTCGCAGGGCTTTGAACAGTCCCGAGGTTATGAGCATTCTCAGGGCTATGAGCAGTCGCAGGGTTATGAGCAGTCCCAGGGTTACGAGCAGTCGCAAGGTTACATGCAGTCCCAAGGCTATGAGCAGTCCCAGCTTCATGAGCAGTCTCAAGTCTATATGCCGGGTCAGGGTTATGTGAATTCACAGGAATATGAACAGCCTCAGGCATCATACCAAACCTATGAGAATTCTCACAATTATGATCAGCTTCGTGAGGAAATTCTGCGGCAAGGAATTCCGGAGCCTGAAGCGTCAGATCGGTCTGCACGGATGCAGCCGTCCTACGGGGGGCAGGATTTTGAAGGCGGACGTAATTTAATTTCGGCGGCAGCGGAACAAGGAAACGGTGATAAAGCGTCCGAGTCAGACATTCAGGTGCCGATCGTGGATATCGGGCAATATAATACCATTAATCTGCAGGCAGAGATAGCTGCTGGCCTTCAGGAGGTTCTTGAAAAGGAAGGGCGGACGCAGGCCGACAAAATCACCCGCTCCATTATGGCGCCTATGCTGGAATCCGATACCGGACGTATGGATGTATTGGATGTGGAGCAGTTAGATGAGGACGAGCTTGAGATCGATACAGGAGAGGTAGAGGAAACAGAGGTATTTTTTGGCGAGACCGGAGAAATCAACAGCGTCCGTTTCAGGGGCGTAAAAGAAATAGTGCCTGAGATAAATAATGGCAGGACATCGGAAACGGTTCCCGAGACGATGCCGGAGACAGTGCCTGAGATGGATGCTGCCTTGCGGCTTTCGGATGTGGGCGGAGATACGAAGGTCTTTGAAATAGTGCATTCCAGGAATGACGCAATGCGGCAGGAGAACGGCGGAGCTAAGACCGATGCGGGGAGTAGTGCAGGAAGCGGAACCAAGGCGCCCGGCAAAATTGAGGCGTCTGGCAGAAGCGAAGCGGGAAGCAGAATTGAGGCGCCCGGCAGAACCGAAGCGGGAAGCAGAACCGAAGCGTCCGGCGGCGCGGCAGTACCCGTTGATGCACAGGCTGGGGCTTTGCCCACTGTAAATCAGGCTTCAGACGAGACGGCGGAGCTTGTGATGAATCAGATGCGCATGGAGAATAAGGCGGAGGCGCAGGTGATGATTGCACAGCCGCCCAGAGAGCTTGCCAATGTGCTCTCGCAGGAGTCGGACGGGCAGATCAGCCTTGTTATGCCGGAGAGGGAATCTGTTGAAAAACAGATAACCGGGCAGATGAGCATTGAAGATATTCTTGCGGAATGGGAACGTATAAAGCAGGAAAGCGTAGAAAGACGCAAAGCGGAGCTGCAGCAGCGGGTTCTGCAGCAGACAGGAAACATGTTCACGGAGTTTGAGGCGGCTGTCAGGGACGGGCTGCTGGAAAAGCTGGAGAGCGAGATCGACCAGGAACTGAAAAATTCCTCGGAGAAGGGGGAGCCGGAAGAACTTGAAATAATTCAAGAGTCCAAAGAGCTTCAGATAAGTCAGGAGCCGAAGGCAGGGCCTGAGCCTGTTCCTGCAGCTGAGTATGAGCCTGCGGAGGAGCCTGTCATAGAAGGACCCGCCGCGGAGGCAGAACCGGAGTATAAGGCAGAACCGGAGCCGATGTATGAAGCAGAACCGGAAGTGGAGCCAGAGCCGGCGTATGAAGCAGAGCCAGTCCCCGCATATGAAGCAGAGCCGGGGTATGAAGCGGATCCAGCCCCCGCATATGAAGCAGAATCGGAGTTTGAGCCGGAGCCTGTTCCCGCAGGCATGTATGAGCCCACTGAGGAGGAGCCTGTCATAGAAGAACCCGCCGCGGAGGCACAACCGGGGTATGAAGCGGAATCGGAGCTCGAGTATGAAGCGGAGCCAGCCCCCGCATATGAAGCAGAGCCGGGATATGAAACAGAATCAGAGTTTGAGCCTGAGCCCGCTGAGGAGGAGCCTGTCATAGAAGAACCCGCCGCGGAGGCACAACCGGGATATGAAGCGGAATCGGAGCCCGAGTATGAGGCAGAACCGGAGTATCAAGCAGAACCGGAGCCGATGTATCAAGCGGAACCGGAGCCTGCATATGAGTCAGAGCCTGTGTATAAAGCGGAGCCTGCCCCAGCCGCTATGTCCGAGCCTGCGGAGGAGGAGAATACCTGTTACGAGGCCCAGGAAGCCGGAGAACCTGCCGTGGCGGAAACCACAAAAGCAAGGGAACCGGAAGGCTCTTATCAGCCTGAGGAGCCGGAGCGTCCTCCCGTCAGGAAGCTGACCCGCGAGGAGAGGGAACTGTATGCGCCCTATATCCAGAGCCGTTCGGCGAGAGAGCAGCTGGTGAAGGCAATCGACAACATCAGTCTGGCAGCATACACAGGCAATATTCTCATCATGGGCGAAGAAGGCATGAACACCATCACTCTTGCAAAAAATATGATCCGGGAAGTGCAGATGATGGACAGAAATTTCTCTGGGAAGGTGGCAAAGATATCCGGTCAGGGCTTCAACCAGAGGAACGTGAGGGACACCCTGGAACAGCTGAAAAACGGCGCTTTGATTATTGAGAAGGCGTCCGGCATGGACATAAGGACGGCATCGGAGCTTGCACGGTTTTTGCGGCAGGATAATGTGGGCATCATTATTGTGCTGGAGGACACCAGGAAGGGAATGGTAAGACTCTTTGCGGAGAATCCTCGTCTCAGACCCAGCTTTACGGCGAGGATGAATGTGGAGGCGTTGAGCAATGACACGCTTGCCGCTTTTGGCATGAAGTATGCGCGCCAGATGGAATTCTCCATTGATGACCTGGGTATGCTGGCATTGCATAAAAGAATTGAGGAGCTGCAGACCATCGACCATGTGGTTACGGTGGTTGAGGTCAAAAATATTGTGGACAATGCCATCCGCCATGCGAGTAAAAAGACGCTGGGACATTTCATGGATATTTTGTTTGCAAAACGCTATGACGAAGAGGATATGATTATTCTGACCGAAAAAGATTTTGTGTGAAAGGCGGTAACAGTGAATGAAACAAGAGAGAGAGAAGGTTTTTATTTCCGAGGCTGACCAGTATCTTTTCTCACAGGGGACCCATTATGACATTTATAAGAAGCTGGGGGCGCATCCGTCCGTGGAGGAGGATACGGAAGGAATCTACTTTGGCGTATGGGCGCCCAATGCCAGAGAGGTACATGTGGTCGGCAGCTTTAACGGCTGGGATGAATACGCGCATCCCATGGAGAAGCTTGGACCTGTGGGAATATGGGGGGTATTTATTCCCGGCGTAAATTTGGGTGAGATGTATAAATTCCTTATTACCGCGCAGGACGGCAGGAAGCTGTACAAGGCGGACCCTTATGCCAACTACGCGGAGTTTCGCCCGGGGACAGCCTCCGTTATCACAGACTTAAGCGGCTTTGCGTGGAAAGACGAAAAGTGGATGGAGGAGCGGGAAAAGAAGGATATGAACAGGGAGCCCATGGCAATTTACGAATGCCATATCGGTTCCTTTATGAAACATCCGGACGGAACGGAGGACGGCTTCTACAATTACCGCCAGTTTGCGGACAGAATCACAGAGTACTTAAAGGAAATGAAATTTACCCATGTGGAGCTGATGGGCATTGCGGAGCATCCCTTTGACGGCTCATGGGGCTATCAGGTGACGGGCTATTATGCGCCTACATCGAGGTACGGCACTCCTGAGGATTTCATGTATCTGGTAAACAAGCTGCATAAGGCAGGAATAGGCGTTATTTTGGACTGGGTGCCCGCGCATTTTGCCACGGATGCCCACGGCCTGGGCCAGTTTGACGGGCAGTGTATTTTTGAGCATCCCGACCCAAGGCTGGGAGAGCATCCCGACTGGGGCACGAAAATTTTTAACTATGGGAAGCCGGAGGTAAAGAATTTCCTTATTGCCAACGTGCTGTTCTGGATAAGGGAGTTTCATATTGACGGTATCCGGGTGGATGCTGTTGCGTCCATGCTGTACCTGGATTACGGAAAACAGGACGGGCAGTGGCTGCCCAATAAGTTTGGCGGAAACAAGAATCTGGAAGCGATCGAATTCTTCAAGCATTTAAATTCCGTAGTCAGAGGCACTTATCCGGGCTTTCTTACCATTGCGGAGGAATCCACCGCATGGCCGGATGTTTCCGGCGACATAGGGACGGACAGCCTTGGCTTTTCCTTTAAATGGAACATGGGCTGGATGCACGATTTCTGCAATTACATGAAGCTCGATCCCCTTTTCAGGAAAGGGAATCATTACGGCATGACCTTTGCGATGAGCTATAATGAGAGCGAAAAATATATTTTGCCCATTTCTCATGACGAGGTGGTGCATTTAAAGTGTTCCATGGTGAATAAAATGCCGGGCTATCAGGTGGACAAGTATGCGAACCTGAGAGTGGGCTATGCCTATATGTTCGGTCACAGCGGCAAGAAGCTTCTGTTCATGGGGCAGGAATTCGGGCAGGAGAGAGAGTGGAGCGAGGCGCGGGAGCTGGATTGGTTCCTGCTGGGCGAGAAAAACAATCTCGGCATGCAGACCTATGTGAAGGAGCTTTTAAAAATATACCATAAATATCCGGCATGCTATGAGCTGGATGACAGCTGGGCAGGCTTTGAGTGGATGGATGCGGACGATGCGGAAAACAGCGTTTATTCCTTTGTGAGAAGGTCCTCCGCAGGAACCGGCTCTCTGCTCTTTGTGCTGAACATGACGCCCGTAAGGCGGGAGGGTTATCAGGTGGCTGTTCCGCAGAAGAAGAAATATAAGCTGATTCTGAACAGCGACGAGGAGCGCTTTGGAGGCTGGGGCAGCGAGGTTCCGGCGGAAATTACGGCAAAGAAGGTTCCCTATAAGAACCAGAAATTTTCCATTGAGGTGGATCTGCCGCCCTATGCCGCGCTGGTGCTTGCTTTCTAGGCTTTAAAAAAATAACAGGATATAGTATTGAAGAATTCTTGATAAATCGGATGACTAATCAGGGCGCCGACGGCAGATAATGATAAACGTGGATTGAATGTGTTGAAAAGGAGGGCGTCTTATGAGAAAAAGGCTTGTGACACTTTTATTGCTGGGGACGCTTATGACCGCTTCGGCGTGTTCGGGTAAGGATGCGGCAGAGCCGGATGCGGAAGGACTGCCCGGTCTGTCTCAGACAGAGAGCACGGCGCCGCCCAAAGCCACATCCGGACCGCAGAAGGAGCCGGATGCGACGGCGGAGCAGAAGCCGGAGGAAACGGCGCGGACAAACGTCATTTCTGATACGTCGGCAAAGCCGGAGATAAAAGCGACGCCGCAGCCCACGGCCGTATCGGGACCGGCGGGCGAATATGTAATTGAGGATTATATCAAATCCATAAAAATGCCTGAGGAATGGTATTCGTTTTCCTGCGAGAAGGATCAGGTTGTATTTTACAGCCGGGACGAGGAATATGGCTGGCTGGCTCCCTTTGAAATTACGCCTGAGAAGGGAAGGTCGGAGATAGAATGCATTATCGGTGAGCTGTCCGGGGCAACCGGCACGGCGGAGCTGATAGATACCCGCGAGGAGGAAAACGGAACCAGGTATGTGTTTGCGGTACACAGGCGCCGTTATGCCATGGGCGAGGTGGAGTTTCTGGCACAGGCAGGAATTATTTCGGAGGAGGAAGCTCTGGCACAGGAGCAGACGGGACTGTTTATTGCGTATAAGCTGAACGGAGGCCGGTGGTGGGGCTTTACCATCAAGAACGATGTGTTTGGCGGAGACGGGCTCCTGGATGCGTTGAAATTTGAGATTGTATTTGCGGATATAAAATAAAAGCGGCTGTAAGGGAAAGGTTAATTCCTTTCCCTTATAAATTTTATAAATTCTTTCCCTTCAAGGGGCTTTGAAAAATAGTAGCCCTGAATATAGTCGATGCCCAGACCCTCCAGCACGGCCAGCTGGTCCGCGGTTTCCACTCCCTCTGCAACGGTCTTTAAACGCATGTCATGTATCATATTGGCGGTGGCCTGCAGCACAAACTGCGCCTTTTCGGTCTCAAAGTATGCCTGTGTCATGTCGTGGTCAAATTTGACGATCTGTACGGGCATATCCATAATATAGTTGAGGTTTGACTGCCCGTTTCCGAAGTCGTCCAGCGAAAATTCCACACCGTAATCGATGAGCCTGCGCATGTTGTCCAGCAGGATGTTTTTCTTGGCAATGGCGGCGGACTCGGTGATCTCCAGGTTGATATATCTTGAGGGCAGGTCGTATTTTTTCATAATATTTATGTATTCTTCCGCAAGAGCCTTGTTTTCGCACTGCACAACGGAAAGGTTTACCTCGATGTATTCGATGCCGTATTTCACGATGTCGCTTTCCTTAATGAACCGGCATGTCTTTTCAAATACGATGTTGCCTATTTTTCCGATCAACCCCGTTTCCTCCGCTATCGGGATAAACAGGCCGGGAGGGATGATGCTGCCGTCTGCCCGGCGGATACGTACCAGGGCCTCCGCGGACACGAATTTCTTTTTTGCGGTGGAATAGATCGGCTGATAAAATACCTCCACCCGGTCTTCGTTTATGGCAAGTATAATCGTCTTCAGCATCTCGTCGCGCTGGCGCTTTTTTGCAATGGTGTCTTCATCCAGCGTCAGAATATAGCTTTCGGAGGACTCCGCACAGTGCAGGCGGAAATGCTTCAGCAGTCCCAGCATCTCCTCGGCGTTTTCGGCAACGTTTCCGGAGGGGATAAACAGATAATGGGGTTGCAGAAACAGAGGCTCCCCATCAGGGCTATCCGGGCTGTTTTCCAGCCATCCCTGCCGGAAACGGCTGCAGACGATATCGCGCACCTTCTCATAAGTTTCTGTATTTTCAAAAGAAAGGGAAAATTCCCTGTCGTCCGTCTTGAAAACCATGGTGTCCGGCAGCTGCCTTATAAACTGTACGACCTCTGCCAGCGCGGCTTCTATTTTGGTCAAGGAAATACTTTTCTTCTGGATATTTTCAAGCGAAACCAATACCCCATAGCAGTTTTTGTCAAGAAGATATCTCTGCCGGATAAATTCCACCAGGGCGTAGCTGTTGTAAAAGCCGGTGCTCCTGTCTATATAGATTTCGGGATTTTCCAGCTCGAAAAACAGGATCATTATTCCTATTGCGCCTGCAAAGCCTACCAGAAGAAGCTCGCTGTTCAGAAATTGGGTAAGGGCGGCAATGATCCATATGATCAGCCAAAGAGCTATGGCGTTGCGCCGTTTGGGGTTCATCTGCTGTCCCTGTACATACAGCTTGATAAGCGTTGCCAGTATCAGGATAAGCGCCCCGGCATAGGTGGCGGAGCAGGCCGGCCCGTAGGTGTAGGCGACGCTCCCGCCCTCATAGAAAATACTGATGGGAGAAACAAAGATCAATACGGCGACTGCCCCCACAACTATTGTCAGTCGAACGGTAAACCTGTCGGCCTTTGCAAGGTGGCGGATGTCGGCATTGGCGTAGATGAGCGCCACATAGCCGGTGGCAACCAGGGACACAAGATACGCCTTGCATTCGGTCTTGACCAGCCATAAGGGAACGGCATCCTGATTGACAATCAGCACAATGGATAATATATCCAGCACAAGGCAGCAGAAGGTTATGTACAAAGAACGCAGGAAAATTTTGCTGATATACAGCCCCAGTGTGCCCTGGCGCTTATAGAAATAGAGCAGAAGCAATAAAATACAGATTCCGCCCAGCTGCATTTGAATGTTCATATGTAACGCTTCCTTATATAAAATTTTTATAATATTATTCTTTCATTTTAATAAATTTTTCTCTGTGCCATCATTTTACTATATATTGCGGAGTTCTGGCAAGTGTTACTTCGGGCACAGGTAAAGAAAAACCGTTTTTTCTCCGAAATATAGGATGAACACTTTTGGAGTGAATTTTTTATAGACAGGAGATGTGATCTTGAAAATATCATTTTATCAGCAGGCAACCAAAGAAACAGAAAAGCAGCACTCGGGAAAGACCCATATGAGCCATGGGTCGGGAAAGGCACAGCAGGTATCCGCCGCGTATGCGGCAGTTGCAAGAGGAGGCGACATGCATCTGGACGGCATGGCGGGAAAGGGAGCGGATAAGGGCAAGAGCCTGATCGAGCTGCAGCAGGAGGCGGGCGCCGTAGACGTGGGCGTGCAGCGGGATTACATGACGCTGATGTCCCATACCATGTCTGAGGAAGACTATGCGAAAATGCAGGAGGAGGGCTTTGACTTTTCCGGTATGGACCCGGAGGAGGTCGTTACGATCGTAGATAGAATTAAGGCGGAGCTGGTGCGCGCAGGGAAGGATATCAAGGGCTATACGGATGATCTGGACATGGATACCCTTGCAGCTGCGCTGGGCAGCGATGCGCTGGCGAAGGCGGTTGCAGACAGCTTTTCCAGAGCGGACATTCCGCTGACGGAGGAAAACCTTGCGGCTGTGGAGCAGGCGTGGAATATGGGAAACAAGCTGCAGCCCATGGACGACGGTTCCCGTCAGTATTTGATCGACAATGAGATGGAGCCGGAGATCTGGAATTTGTATCTGGCGGAAAACAGCGGGGCCGGACAGGGAGGCAGCGTGCCCAGGTTTTATGAGGAGGATGTCAAGGGCTATTATGCGCAGCAGTATACCGGGCAGCTGAATAACGCGGTGGAAGCAGATGCGCAGAGACAGCGGTCTCAGAGTACCCGGAAGGCAGACGCAAAGAGACAGGACCAGCCCCAGGGCGCGCAGAAGACCGAGGCGCAAAAGGGGATACAGTCTCAAGGCGCACAGAAAAACAGTGTTCAGGGGGAAGCGCAGACGAAGGATACGGAGCGGGACCAGGGGCTCCAGACACAAATTGACAGGGTCATCGAGCGTTCCGGCAGAGAGGTAGACCAGGAGAGCAGAGAGATGGCAGCATGGCTGATGGACAGAGGGCTGCCCTTGACGGAGGAGAATCTGGACAGGCTGGAGAGCCTGCGTCAGGTGGAGCTGCCTCTTACCGAGGAGGCGTTCGCCCAAGCCTCGGCAAACGCGATGGCTGTAGGAAAGGACCCGATGTATGCCTCCTTGGCGGGAAGTGAGAAGAACCTGTATGAGAGGGCTGCGGAGATATCCGAATATTATCACAGCAGTGAGGCGTGGGAGAAGGCGGTAGGCGACATTACGGCCAGACGCCAGCTGGAGGAGATCAGGCTTCGGATGACGGCGGAGGTAAACGTTAAGCTCTTAAAGAGCGGCTTTTCCATCGATACCGCCCCTATGGAGCAGCTGATCCAGGCGCTGAGACACGCGGAGCAGCAGCTGGCGGCACATTATTTCCCGGGCGATGCTCATGCAGTTGATAAATACCGTACTTATCAGAATGTCAACGCGGTGGTGTCGGAGATTCCCGGCCTGCCGGCGGATGTGCTGGGCGGCTTTGTGACTGGCGCGGCGGGTGACGGCATCTCCGATGCATTTGGCGAGTATGCCAGCGATATCACTCCGGAAATGCTCCACAGCACAGGAAAGGCTATGCAGGAATCCTATGAAAAGGCGCAGACCAGATATGAGGAACTGATGACCTCGCCGCGGGAGGACCTGGGCGACAGCATCCAGAAGGCATTCGGAAATGTGGATGATATTCTGGATTATCTCGGTCTGGAGTTTACAGAAGAAAACCGCAGGGCGGTCAGGATTCTGGGTTATAACAATATGGAGATGACCCATTCAAACCTGAGGACAGTGCTTGAGGCCGACAGGAAGGTAAAGGCAGTGGTGGAGAAGCTGACGCCTGCGGCAACCCTGAAAATGATCAGGGACGGTGTTAATCCTCTGGAAAAGAGCTTTGACGAGCTGGAACAATATTTTGACGAGCTGCCCAGGGAGTACAAGGACGAGGCGCAAAGCTACAGCCGCTTCCTGTACGGTCTGGAGAAAAATAACAAGATCACGGCGGAGGAGCGTGAGGGTTATATCGGTATCTACCGTCTGGTGCATCAGATTGAGAAGTCGGACGGAGCGGCGGTGGGCGCACTGGTGAATACCCATGCGGAGCTGCGCTTTGCAAATCTTCTGTCCGCAGTCCGCACCAGCAGGGTAAAGTCCATGGATATACGCGCCGACATAAATGCGGCGGCTGAGATGATGCGGGACGGCGCAAGCATATCGGCACAAATCGCCAAGGCGTTCAGCACAGGCGCCAGAAAGCTGATGTCGGAGGTGTCATACAGCAAGGAGGCGGAGCAGGAATACAATGCCCAGGAGCTGGAAACAATGCGTCAGTCAGTAACTTCCGCCGAAAAGGAATGTATCGCAATGCTGCAGAGGGGTGAAATGTCCCAGAGCGCAGACAATCTGATGGCCGCCCAGGCGCTTTTGCACGGCAGCGAAAATATTTTTGCACGCTCCCTGCGCCAGGGGAATAATAACGGAATAAAAGACTATGATAATGGCGGAGAAGATTATGAGTTAGACGGCGGCGACCTGTGGGAAATGCTTGACGACAAGGAGGAATTTGCCCAGGAATATGCCTCAACGGCCAAGGCGGCTGAGGAGGCCGTGGAGGAGATGACCTTTGAAGCGGAATCCAGCGTGGACGTGCGTCGGATGCAGCTTTTGCACAAACAGCTCCATGTGGCCTCATCGCTGGCAAGGCAGGAAGAATATTTTCTGCCCATGTACCTGGGCGATACGGTGGCGCGGGTGCATCTGACCATGAACAGAACCGGCGGGAATCAGGGAAACGTAGTCGTGGACGTAAAGTTTGAAGATGAGCGCATTCATGCGGATTTGCAGCTGGAGCAGGGAACCATAAACGGAATTTTAACCACTGAAAATCCGAATGAGGTAATGAAATTGCGGAAAATAGCCGATAACTTTAGAAGTATTGCAGGGAGCCGCTGGAAGGTGGGCGATGTCAGTGTGGCGTCGGCGGGAGCCGCAAGGCAGGAGACTGAGGCGGCCGGCGAAAGGACAGAAAGCTCCGAGCTGTACCGTGTTGCAAAGGTGTTCCTGCAGTCGGTACAGCAGGGCGGCGTGAGCAGGAGGGTCGTTTCGAGATTATAAATCCATGCCCGCTTCGACAGGCCGGGAATATAAGCTTGAAGGTAAATCTTATAATATTGATAAGTAAACTTTCAAATATTGAATGTATGTGCGCCGAAGCGCACAGGGAGGTATAAATTTGAAAGTAAACTTTCAAATGTTTGAATAATATGTGCGCCAAAGCGCACAGGGAGGTATAAGTATGAGAATTAATTACAACGTATCGGCAATGCTGGCAAATAATGCATTGGCAAATAATGACAGTCTGCTGGCGCAGTCCCTGGAGAGATTGTCCTCCGGTTTAAAGATCAATCATGCGAAGGACAATCCCGCAGGTCTTGCCATGGCAAAGAGAATGAACGCGCAGATCAAGGGAGTCGACGTGGCAAACCAGAATGCCGGCGACGGTGTCTCCGTGATTGAAATAGCGGACGGCGCAATGTCGGAAATTCACGATATGCTGCACAGAATGAACGAGCTGGCGGTCAAGTCGGCAAACGGCATTGAATCCGAAAGCGACAGAAAGCTGATTCAGGATGAGGTGGCGCAGCTGAAGCAGGAGATTACCAGGGTTGCGGAAACGACAGAGTTTAACGGCCTTCCTCTCTTAAACGGCGACTTTTCCCTTAAAGGATATACCGACGAGCAGACCGTTAAGGTGAGCTCTTATTCAAGAGACGTGCCCGCAAAGCTCTATGAAATTGCCGGCATGATCATTGACAAGGAGGTAGTGGACGGAAACGAAACCGGAAACTATATAGTTGATATTGATTTTGCAAACAGCAAGGGCTTCCCGGACGGAGCAACCGCGGAGATGAAGGACAAAATGGTTATCATCAAAGGAAGCAACAACTTTGAGATGACCCTTGATCTGAACGGCGCGGACTTCGATGCGATTCCCCTTGATTACTCCGCAAAAAACATAACGGTGGACGCCACCGGCATCGGTCCCATGAGACTGCAGATCGGCGCAAACGAGGGGCAGATTCTTGAGGTGGACATTCCGGAGATCTCTCTGAGACATATGGGTATTGAGGATCTGGAGGTAACGAACGAGGAGAACTCTCTGGATGCGATCGAGCGCCTTGACGAGGCGATCGGTTATGTATCCCGTGTGAGAGGGCAGCTTGGTTCATACCAGAACAGGCTGGAATCCACCATGAACAGCCTGGATATCACATCCGAGAATATGACGGCCGCTTACTCCAGAATCATGGATGTAGATATGGCGGAGGAGATGACGATCTACACCACCAATCAGGTTTTGACGCAAGCGGGCACCTCCATGCTGGCGCAGGCAAACGAGAGACCGTCCCAGGTGCTGCAGCTGTTGCAGTAGATTATCTTTCAGGCACACGGCAATGTATAAATCGGCACAGGCTTTTATACCGGCCTCCAAGCTTCGGCACAAGGCGTCCGGAGCAGGCGGCCGGGTGAAGGTCTGCGCGTTTTTCTGTTAATGATCAAGATAGGAGTATCAGAATGACAAGGGAAGATAAACAACAGTTTACTCTTAGAATTTCACAGGCAAATTCCACGGAGCTTACGGTTATTCTGTACGAAATGCTGCTTTGCTATATTAAAGACGCAAGGGAGGCGCTTGTCCAAGCCGATGAGACGAGGCTGCACGGGGCGGCGCGCAGCGCGCGGGGCTGCCTGAACGAGCTGTTAAATTCCCTGCATATGGAGTATGCCCCGGCGCCTGAGCTGTGCAGGCTTTACCTGTTTTGCCTCAGAAGGCTTGCGCTGGGAGAATACAAAAAGGACGCTGATATACTGGGTGAGATAGAACGTGTCATCCGCCCTCTCCACGAGGCATATCGGAGCATAGCCCATAAAAATACTGCAGGGTCCGTAATGAATAATTCTCAGACTGTTTATGCCGGCTTAACCTATGGGCGGGAAGCATTAACCGAAAACATGGCTGACCAGGGCGCGAATCGGGGAATGTTTGTATAGGTCCTTTTCGCTTTCCGGGTCCGCTGCCGCAGCAAGGTCGGTCAAATGCTTGTATCTTTTTTGAAGCGAGTTAATTTCATAGATATAGCTGTCGATTAAATCCGTTTCCACAGCGTTGTCAAAACCTGCATAGGCGATATCCAGAGCCATGCGGGTTTTTTCTATGGAATCCATCAGGGAGATGGGAGTATAATCCTCCTCGATGACGTTTACCGACTCTTTTTTTTGGCTGTAATATGTTTTCATGGCAAATTTTTCCTTTCCGGTGGTTTGATAAAAGTATAGGCGCCAAACAGGGAAAATATTCCATTTTCAGGTAAAATAAATATGGAATAAAATCAGGGGACGCGGCATATGGTGTATCAAAACCAGAAGTAAAATAAGGGCTGGAATGGAACGGATCATCAATTTTATCATGCGCTGTGTACTGGGAACGATAGCAATGTATTTCATAAATACGATCTTGGCGGGAACGCAGCTCTCTCTGAATGTGGGTATTAATGCGGTAACGGTTTTGACATCCGGTTTTCTTGGAATTCCGGGGCTTATCATGCTTTACGGGATCGGACTTTACAAAAGTTTGTAGGATTTTAACAAAATTAAATTTTTTTTAAAAAGCCTCTTGAAATTGTCGGCGGCTTTGGTTATAATGCGACCATGGCACAGTAATCTGAGTGCTTTCAAGACAATCGGTTTTTCCTGAGATAGACGTCGTCTCAAAACATTCACATTTTACAATAAAAGATAAAGGAGATGGTTGGTTGGCAGTCTTATGTGTACTATTGGCGGCGGCATGCTGCTTTGATTACAGGTACAAAAAAATTCCCAATTGGTTGATTGCTTTTATGGCAGCTGCAGGCGTCCTGTGGCGCTTTAGCCGGGAGGGAGCCATGGCGGCGGTTTCTTATGCGGGTGCGGCGGCTTTGGTAATGTGTCTGCTCTATTTTCTGTTTAAATTAGGAGCAGTGGGCGCGGGAGATGTGAAGCTGCTTGGGGTTACGGCAGGTTATCTTCCCTTCAAAAAAATTCTGGTATTCTTATTTTTGTCTTTGCTGATCGCAGCGGTGGTTTCCCTGGTAAAAATGGTGAGAAAAGGTTATTTTTTGGAGCGCCTGAGTTATTTTTTCGACTATGTAAAGGATGTGGTAAACAGCGGCAGATTTAAGCTTTACCTGAATAACGAGCAGGACAGGGGAGAGGTGGGAATCTGCCTGTCAGGACCGGTTTTGGCAAGCGTTCTGCTTTATTTGGGAGGTATTTATTGAAAGAGAAGGCGGAGAAGGTGATGGCGCTGTGTGATACGGAGGAGGAGTATGCGCAGCAGATGAGCGAATTTCTGAAAAAACATAAGAACCTGCCCTGGGAGCTGCACACCTATACCAGCGTGGAAGACCTGCTCAGGGAGGAAAAGGGCGTCGTGAGCATGCTTGTGGTGGCGGAATCCACCTACTGCGACGAGATACGCTCGCTCATGCCGCAGCGGCTTGTGGTGCTAAGCGAGAGCGGTGTGGTAAGGTGGGAGGAATTAATCTATGTGGACAAATATCAGGAGGCGGAGGAGGTATTGAAATGTCTTATCGGAATCTATATGGAGATTGCGGATGTGCAGCTTCCAAGGCTTCAAAGGAGCTGTAGGACGGTTTTTATCGGGAATTATTCCCCTGTGCGAAGATGCATGCAGACCTCTCTTGCTCTTGCCATGAGCCAGATACTGGCGCAGGAGCATCCCACACTGTATTTAAATTTCGAGCACTATGCGGGAATTGCCGAGCTGCTGCCGGATATGCAGACGCTGGATTTGGCGGACCTGCTCTATTTTCTAAACGCGGACAAGGATAAATTCAGGCTCCGGATGCAGACCATGCTGAAGCGCAGGGGCAGCCTGGATTACATCCCGCCCATGAAGGCGGGGCAGAATCTGCTTGCGATTACCGCAGAAGAATGGATAGGGCTGCTGCAGAAAATTGAGGAGCTGGGCGAATATGAGTATGTAATTTTGGATTTGAGCGAAAGCATGCAGGGACTGTTTGAGATTTTGAGGCTTTGCACCCGGGTGTATACCCTGACCAGGGAGGACAGGCTGGCAAAAAGCAAGCTGATGCAGTATGAGCAGGTCTTGGCACTATACGAGTACGAGGATGTGCTGGAGAAGACAAAACGGCTGGATCTCTCTTATATCCGCAGGGTGCCGGAGGAGCTGGAACAGCTGACAAAGGGAGATATGGCAGAGCTGGTCAGGAGGCTGATCAAGGAAATGCAGGCGGGGTAGAAATGCCCAGGGAAAGGATGCGCGGGAGAAAATGTGCAGAAAAGAAATGTGTTGGGAAGGAAAGCACGGGGAAGGAATGTGTGGTGAAGGAAGCATAGGGAGGAAATGGCAGGGAAGGAAAGCGAGGGGAAAGAATGTTTTGGGAAGGAAAGTGGAGAAAGAAATGTGCAGGGAAGAATACGCAGGATAGACATGTGCCTGAGAGGAAAGAGCGGGAAAGGAACGTGCGGTGAGAGGAGGAGACTGCGTGGAGTATACGGAATTAAAGAGGGAATTGCGCCGCAGGGTGCAGGAAAAGCTGGATTATGTCAAGGATTTGTCGGACGACGAGGTAGGGCAGACCATAGACGAGGCGCTGCTTGAGCAAAGGGAGCTTATGATATATCCGGTGGAGCTTCGGCGGCGATTAAGAAAGGAGCTTTTTGACTCCCTGAGACGCCTGGACATTCTTCAGATCTTTGTGGAGGACAGCTCTGTGACAGAGATCATGATCAACGGAAAGGACCACATTTTTGTAGAGCAGGACGGGAAGCTGCGGGAGCTTGACACAGGCTTTGAATCCATTGAAAAGCTGCAGGACGTCATACAGCAGATAGTGGCGGGATGCAACAGAGTTGTAAATGAGGCTTCGCCCATTGTGGATGCCAGACTGCCAAACGGCGCCAGGGTCAATATCGTAATGAGTCCCGTGGCGCTGAACGGACCGATCGTGACTATCAGAAGGTTTCCAGACAAACCGATTACCATGGAGCGTCTGCTCCGGCTGGGTTCTATTTCTCTTGAGGCTGCCGTTTTCCTGGAGGCAACGGTAAAGGCAGGCTATAATATTTTCATCAGTGGCGGAACCGGAAGCGGTAAAACCACATTCTTAAATGTATTGTCACATTATATTCCCTCTGAAGAAAGAGTCATTACCATTGAGGACAGCGCGGAGCTGCAGCTGCAGGGGCTTCCCAATCTGGTGAGGCTTGAGACCCGTAACAGCAATGTGGAGGGCTGCAGCGAGATCACGATTCGCGAGCTGATCCGTTCCTCCCTGCGTATGCGCCCGGACAGAATTGTAATCAAATCTGGGGTAAACGTCCAAGAAATCCCGTATTTATGCGGTTTCTACGGCGCGAATGTTTCCACCGTGCATCACTTTAAATGTTTCCATCGTACCTTTTTCAAGCATTTCTACTGAAAAAGGCAGGGAATATATCCCCGCCTTTATGTATTAAAAATCCAACAAGCCATTTTGTCTGTTAGCCTTCTCCAGTTTTTCTTTTAAGCTGGCATTTTCAGCAACCAGTTCATCAAATCTTTTAGAAAGCCTTTTATGCTTCTCTTCCCAGGATTCTTCGTGCCTGAGCTGTCTTTCCAGTTGGCCTATTTTTTCTGCTTTAGCAATTATAATCGCTTCCCTGCTGTCCAGTGACTGCTTTCTTTTTTTCAGCTTGTTATTTCCGCCACCTGCGTCATTTAAGACTTTTCGTATGTCTTCATGCTTCGAGAAGTAAGACTTACTTACGCCTGCGACTTTACAAATGTGACTGATTGATAGATTGCCTTCTTTCTTACAGGAGTCTATGGCGTCCAGGACACGATTTCTTGCTTCGTCTGCTTTCTGCTTGTTGTGCAATTCAAGACCTTTTATGTTTTTCATTTAGCGTTTCCTCCAATTTTTCAATTATTTCTCGCAAAGCCTTTATTTCAGTTTTGCATTTTTCCACAATCCTTGTATAGCCGTTTTCTTCGGCAACAGCCAAAGTGGATTCTAATTCTGAGAGCTGTATCTGGTAGCTGACAAGGTGTCTTGATGATGGCTTGAACTGTGGACAAGTTAGGCAGGCATTCGCTTTGTCGCAGACACCAAATCCAGCAGGCCTGCAACACCATCCATTGCATAATGGAATGGCATTTTCGTAGTCATCAAGGCTAAACTCATCCATTTTGCCGATAGAATTGATTAAAATGGATTCTTTCCTTAAATACTCCTGCATGTGCTCATTTACGCTTGTCTGTTTGGCTGTGGCATAATAGCTGAGTGTAGAAAGGCTCTTCATGCCAAGGATTTCAGCGGCTTTGTGAGGGTTTTCGCCCAGGTTGATAAGGTCTGTTGCTTTTGTGCTTCTGAACCTGTGTGTGCGGAATGCAAGCGGTTTGCCATCATTTCCCATGACATTATGGTTCAAAAGAGTAATCTTAATCTTTTTGCAGAATGTCGAATATTGAATAACGGAACCATCTTCATTCAAAAAAACATATTTTGCTTTTGGATGTTTCCTCTTATTCTTCTTGATTTCTGCATCAATTATTCTGTGAATGCTATTATTCAACGGTATGTTATGGTGGCGCTCTGTTTTGTACATGTAAAGTGTGATGTATGGAACGTCACCGTTGTAGTGCAGGCAGTCAATCGGCAGGCGCAGCACTTCGCTGATTCTCATACCGCAGTAGTATAGTAAAAGTAATATTTTTCCATATACTTTTGGAAGATATGGGATGATGGAAAATATTCCAGTAACTTCTTCTGCTGTATAATATTTCGCTCTGCGATTTGTCTTAAATGTATAGTCATTGGCCATGAAAATTGGAACCGCAGGAAATCTGTTATCATCGCTTAATAGGCCATATTCAAACATTATGGACAAATCCAGGATGTTCTTATTTATGTGGTGCTGTGAGAATCCTGATTCAACTCGTAGGAAGACAAAATACCTTTCAATCATCTGCCTGTCAACATCTTTAAAGCTGTCGATGTTTTTATCATCCTCATGCAACCACTGGCAGAATGTCTTGATTTGCCGAAGATATTCACATGCAGCGCCAAAAGTTATTGATGCAAGTTTAAAGTATATAAAATCTTTCACAGCTTGTTTCATCATAGGGTGTCTGATGGTGGAAAAATCCAGGTTTTTTTTGTCAGTAATTCCTTCTGCTTCATTTGGCTTTATGTCTTTTTTATGCCAGCAATCCCTTTCAAATACAGGTTTGCTGCTTTCAATAAAATCATTCACAGCCTTTTTAAAGGAATCAAGAAAAGAAATTAAGCGATTTCTTTTCTTAACTGGAATGACTTCACCTCCCGACAATGCAGAGCCGTTGTTGGTCTTGACTTTGTGTGTTTCCCCTATGTATCTTTCATAATCTGCTGTGCCAATATCAAGGACTGTCTTATAATTTCCCGTATTGACAAAGGAGAACAGAAGCTTGAATTTGTCAGCATAATCAGCGAAGACACCTAGCGAAATATTCTTTACTGCTACCAACAGGTAGCAATAATACTTGGCTTCCTCTCTGATGATGAGGTTTTGACATAAGGTAAAATCCATTTTTCGTTCCATTACGTTGCTACGGGCGTTCCATGCCTTTTGGCAGTATTCTGAAGCATCTTTATAATAATCCCATTCCATGACATCCCATATATCATTGCCATATGGCTCTGTCAAGTTAAACTGAGGAAGCTCACACTGCTTAATTAGTATCTGTTCCATAATATTCTTCTCCTTCGATTTCTTTCAATCTGGCAATTATCAGTTCCAATTTTTCTTTGTCAGCTTCGGCAAAGGCAAGGTTCTGCTTGTAGCCGTTCGCCTTGTAGTACATAATCTGTTCTTCCAGTTTGGTAAGGTGCTGTTCATGGATATCCAGGAACTTAATGCTTGTCCTGAAAAACCTACAATTAAGGCAGGCATTCGTGTTGGGGCAGTGTATCTGTGGCGGCATATGGCAGTATCCATTGGGGAGTGCGGCATCTGTTTCAGACTGCTTTTCAAATCTCTGCTCCTCTGGGATGAATATGCCTTTTTCCTCCATCAGTTTCAGTTGTGATTCGTTGTCGATATCCACATAGCTACGTGTCATGTTGATTTCAACATGATGAAGGACTCCAAGTTGTATGAGCACTGACGGCATCCCCATCTTAAACAGCGTCGTCGCAATCGTATGACGGAAAGCATGTGTAGCAAATTTATAGGGTGTTCCGTCGGGCATTTTGATGTTCCATTTTTGTATGTTTTTTTTCATATTTTCCCTATACGTCCTTGCGTTATAAGGCCTGGATTCATCTTTGTCTGATGTAAACAGGTACTCATGCTCATGTTTGTTGGCATATGCTATGCGCTTTTGTATGAGTTCATACAGTTCCTTGGTAATTGGTATGCTGCCGACATCCTGCATTTTCTGTACGTCATGAGACAGATAAAAGCCAGTGTTATTCTTGTATAGGCAGTCAGTTTTCAACTGGCATATGTCACTTATCCTGATGCCAGTAAATACGTTGATAAGGTATATCAATAGATAGTCGTTTCTTAATTTATGAAGATGACGAAATGTCTCAATGATTACCTCATCGGGAACAGTGTTGTATTTGTGTTTTCTGTCTTCATGCATGTAATCTGTTGTTGATATAGGAGATTGCCCGTCATACATGCCTTTAATTATCATATACTTATAAAACTCATCAATGATATACATTATGTGGTTGTTTCTACTTGCATCATCATTTCTCTCTACACGGTACGCCTCAATATCATCATGCGTTATATCTGCAAGTGACTTTTCCTCAAAAATATTGAAAAAGTTGCAAATAATACAGAAGCGACCATATATAGTGGAATATGCAAGTTCCGTGCCGCCAAGGAGATACTTGAAATACACTTTCATGTATTCCCTGATGTCTTTGTTCTTGATGCGCCAGAAATTCATCTGCATTTTACTTGAAGTCTTGTTTATGCGCTCGTTGTTTATTTTGATATCTTCCATTCTCCATATGTTCCTGTCCAGCCCACTCCTGCCATCTCTAAACTCAAGTAAAGCATGATAGCATGAAGCTAAAATAAATTGGTAGCTGGGCAGATATGTTCGTTTTGCCCCCGTCAGGTATTTACACCATTTCTCCGTTGCTTCTTCCAGATTGTCGATGCAGGCAAAATTTTCATATCCCGCAGCAACCATGAAGCCTGGAAGGAGAAACAGAGTTGAAAATATTTTTGAAGTATAGGAATAAGGCTCGCCGTTTACCATGCAACATACAAGGATATCTCTGATGTCATAATAGAGCTGTGTTTCTTTGATATCCGTCAGGTCAATGGAAGCTACTTTTTTTCCTGAAAAATGTCCCGCAACATTATCATCTGGGTATGCCTTAAAGTTCCAGGCATACCCTCTGAAAAAACGTGTTGCATTAAAATCTGTAATAGCTGCTTTATTCATTCCTCATCCTCCTCTCTCAACAGTTCATTTACTATTTCATCAATGTCCATGCCGTAAGTTTTGAAGCTTTCCCCTCTTGCTTCCGCAAGTTTTTTATGTGCTTCAATGAGACCTGATATGTCCATTTTCGCATATGTCTGCGTTGTGGAAACATTCTTGTGCCGAAGCTGTTTGGAGATTGAAAGCAAATCGGCACCGCCTTTAAGCATATTCATTGCACATCCATGCCTGAGCATATGGGGAGTGAGGCGTTCAATACCAGCTCTCTTCGCAATGGTATTAAGCAAGTCTCTGATATTGTCTGTTCTCATTCGGCTATGCTTATTCTTGCCTTTGAAGTTGATAATCAGGTAGTCTGTGTCAATCCCCAACAGGTCTTCAGTCATATAGTCGATGATTTCCTCTTTTAATTTGTCATTTATGATGACATCTCCTTCGGAGTTGTACTTGACAGCGGCGTCTGGATTGTCAATGTCATTGCGCTTCACGACATGGATAATTTTGTTTGGAATATCCTTCATGTCTGAAATATGCAGTCCGACAACTTCCGATACACGCAGGCCGCCAAAAAACATAAGCCCTATAATCACTCTGCTAACTCTTGTCCTGCAAGCTTCCCAACAGCGGTTAAATTCCTCAAGTGTAATGTATTCAGGCATCTTCTCCTTGGCTTTCATGGAAAACAGAGATTTTTTCTGCATTCGCTTGTTGATGTACATTTCTCTCAAAAAGCTGTTTGAGTGCATGACGGCAGCTTTCTGCGTCACATAGGGCACGTTGGTAATCTTACCCGTGTTGGCCATGAAGTTGTAAAAACTTACTACGGATGACATCATCTGGTTCACGGTAGATTCTTCCCTGGCCTGCTTGCGCCCATCAATGGGAATCACGTTGCTTCCTATATCAGGGAAAAGCAAGTATAGCTGGTAAGCACTGAGGTTTTCATAGGCTTTTTTCTTGCCTTCATCAACCTTGCCAATAAACTCTATATAATTCATGTTTTTATTTTGCAGGTAACGCCAAAATGTTAGCAGGTGCTGGCAGTTGCTGCGTAGCGTGTGCTGGCTGTATCCGTTGATTGCCATATGCTTTAGATATTCAAATATTGGCATTATCACTTCGTTGTTGTCATCATAAGGAACGTAAATAATTTTCCCTGATGTGGTTGTTTCTCTTTCCATATTCATTTGCAGCATCTCCTTTCCGTTTTTATTTTTTCTTTTTACCACTATTTCTGCGCTCAAATATACAATAGAAAAGTATATCTGTCGATTAGGTGCGAAATGCGCCTGGAATCTTGTTACTTTTCCCTTGCATTTACAGGATTTTATAATGATAACAAAGACAAAAATGTTCATGCTGTAAAATGCAAAAAATCATTGAAAAAATGCCGTTCCTGTGATACTCTTATAAACAAAAAAGTTATACCCCAAAAGGTGGGACAGGATATGGCAAGACTCTACAAAACACCTCGCATACTACAAAAACAGAGTTTCAAGAAGCATAATTATGAGAAAAACAAAAAAACATCTGCCTATGATGAATATACAGAGGATGTCAACACCGTTGAAACAAGGCTCCTGGACACGTTGAAATCCATGGTTGACAGCGGTAGTGAATTAAGGCTGTCTCTACTCCTACGCAAAGCAGAAGCAAGAGGCAAGTCAAGGCAGCGATACTCGTCTGTTTACGGTGACACCATTGAAATGTTAAAAAAATATATGTTGCATCAGTTGGATAAGGATGCAGATGAAAACAACATTCCTGATTTCATGGATTTGGAACAGGCAGTTAAAGATAAAGTCAATGCGTGCATACAGTTAGACGGCGTTGAAGATACCTTCGGGACTTTGGTTTACGATGTGAAAGAACTTGTCAGTGACGGCCTTGTACAGAAGTCAGGGTACATGATAGATGCATACACCGCATTCTTGGTCAACGGGATACACATACACCCTGATTTTGTTGGTTATAGCCTTAATGAATTATCTGAACTGATAGAAGAAAAGTATGATAAAATATGTCTTTTTAGAGAAGAATACGAAAATCTCAAATCATCGTTTGCTCCTTAAAGCTGAGATAATTGTTCCTGCTGATGATAATATGGTCTTGCAGCGGGATGTTAAGCAGCCTTCCAGCTCCTTTTATTGCAGCCGTCAATTTAATATCTTCTTCACTAGGCGTAACGTCTCCTGACGGATGGTTATGGCATATGATGATTTGCACTGCCGATGATAGCAATGCCTGTATGAATACTTCCCTAGCACTGAAACAACAACTATTTACAGTGCCTTTCCCTATCATGAAGAATGCAGTAGGAATACATTTTGTATTCAGGCATACCATATATGCTGTTTCTTCCGCAAGTTCGTGCATATGGAACACATCCCTCATTATCCATACAAGGTCTTGAGGTGTGTTTATAGCTTTTACATATGGATAGTTTGTTGAACTTTCCTTTACCAGATAATTCAAATGTGATTCGCTTATATAGCTTTTATAGGTTGTCACCCTCATCTTTGTCCTCCTTCTTGAAAAAGAGGGCAGATAAAGCTGCCCTCTGGAAATATCATCAATTTGTGCCAAGCAGAGAAAACATACTGAACGCTTTTTTGAACGTGTTGTGTGAAGCAGTTGGTATTTTGCTGTCAGCATCTTCTGGAGCAGAAGCACTTTCAGTATCAATATTGCCACTTCTGTCTGATTCATCGTCAGAGTTGTCAGAATCGTCTGCATCTTCATCGTCGGAATCATCTGCTTCATCAGCATCTTCCTCATTGGAGATATCTGTTGCGTTAGCGGTTTCCTCGTCAGAGCATTCTGACTCTTCATCAGCGCTTTTTTCGTCAGCGTCTTCCTCGTCGAGTGTCCTGCCAATCCTGGCATTCTGTCCGCTATCAGACTCATTGGTGCCAGAGTCCTGTAAGGGAAAGGTATCTGCATTATCCGCAGCCTCCCTAGGTTCTCTGCTTGTTCCATTGCAGTCTTGTGAGCCTTCTCTGTCAGGTTCTGCCTGCACATTGTCATCGCCGTTTCCCATGGCAGTGATATTTTTGTTATCCTCTGTGCCTTTTGTGGTTCCAGCGGATTTAATGGAGGTTTCAATGGTTTCTTTCTGTTCTGTAGCTTCATCGGCTTCAGTGCGAAAGTATTCGTCAAAATACCTCTCCATCACTTCAATCCTGCCTATGGTCTTTTCTTTCTTGATAGAGCCGCTGGAGCAATACTGATTGTATTCATCCTTATGCTTTTCAAAAAAGTCACAGTACCATCTGCGAAAATTTGTACCGCTAATTGACAGGTTTAAGGCTTTGTCAGCCATCAGGAACAGGACAGGAATATTCACCTTCCTGAGATTCTTGTCCTTCATATAGAAGATGTTATTCGAGAAAGCTACAATCTTCTTGAGCCTGCACCTGCACTCGTCAGGGTAGTTGCCGTTTATCCACTTGCTGTAGGCCATTGCTTCATCATCGGAAATATTAGGGAAGTCATACCCCCTGTACTTATTATCCAGGAGCATCATGCCCTGTAATAAGGTACACAGGTCGGCAGACTGAATAAGCTGTCTTTTCGTGAAATTGCACTTTTCCGTAAAGAATCTGTTTTCCAGTATCTCGTTGATGAAGATGGAATTGCCGACACCCATCAAGGGTTTCGCTTTCTGCGGCTTCGTAAGGGGAGTGGAGTTGTTCAATCGGAAGAAAATTTCTTCGATGACATCATCTGTCACATCCTCAAATGCCTGAATGTTAAATTTGAAGCGTAAAATCTCCTGCTGCACATCTTCATCCAAATCGTCAAAATATTTTCCTGCGATTTCATATTCGCTGTCTTCGATTGTCACATTGGGCGTATCATCCGCAAGTGCATATTCCCCGTCTATATAGCTGAATACAGTTGTCATTCTCTGCTTTCCGTCCAAAACAGAGTATGCGTAACTGTGCCGTCCTTTGGCATCTACTTCGACAGATTCTGTCTTATGGATATAGACAGAGGGAACGGGGAAATTATCAAGCATGGAATGAATGAGCAGGGATTGCTGCTCATTTGTCCATTGTGCTGACTGGCGTTGGATAGGATGGTTGAAGGATAAAGTATCCTTTTCATCTTTCATAGCCTTCAGGTTTTTAACTGTCCAGTTAAGTGTTGTTCTAATCATTGTTTTCTCCTTCGTTTTTTGATGTTTGATTAGGTCCCTTATTCAGTTTTCTATTGTGTGTTCAGAGCTTTCTGCTCCTGCCTTGCCCTGTATACAACAGAGCCATATTTTTCACGGATTGTAGACATTTCCATAGGGGTGACACATCTGTGTGATGATTTACCCCAATACCACATCTTTTTCTTTGGTGCCCAGTCAAAGCCAAGTTCGCTTAACTGCTTTCTGATTGAGTACGTGTTTCCAGAAATCCATATCCAGGTGCCGATAAGTTCAATCAAGATATCAGCCTTGATTTTTACAACTTCATTCAGGATATTTTTCAGTTCTGTTTCTGTGGAATAATCGTTTTTGGAATCTGTCTGATTCGATGTGAAATGCTTTAGAAGTCCATCATATTCAGAGTTGATTTGCTGCATGATGGATGTGGTGTCAATATCTGGATTGTTGTCAGGATGATATTTCAGTAAAAGCTGTTTATATCTGTTACGCAATTCTGCAAGGGTATTGATGTTTGAAAACCATTTCATCCGTCAACCCTCCATTCCCTAAAAGCCTGCAGCTTTTCCTGCTTGCTTTTAATGCGTTTCAACTGCCTGAGGATATAGTGGTTTAACTGTTCCGCTGTCTGGCTGAGGATTTCTCCTTTGATTTTCGGCCAGTCAGAGCATATAAATTCCAATGTATTCAGGCGCATGTATTCAGCCTTACTGTCATAAGCAGCAAACTGCAGGCCATGGAAATCTTCATCGAAGGCCATACAGTCTTTCGCTTCATTATCATCAATGAGAACAATGTCAGTCCACAAATGCTCTCCATTCTTATCGCTATATGGAGCATGTTTCCATAGATGGATTGTCAGCCTGTCGCCATAATGAATGTCAATATCCTTTGGAAAGACATTGAGAAGTTCTGTCAGATAGTCTCTTATGTCTGAAAAAACCACATGTTCCAGGGCATTCTCATCGTCCAGGCAGTCTAATCTGATATCTCTGAACCTTTTTGTCATTTCAGTGTAAAGACTGCAAAGTTCCTGTATTTTGAGTTCAATCACGGCGTTTCCTCCTTTATCTGAAAGGCAGTTCATCATCGTCTTCTGGTATATGAACGCTTTCAGGCCTGTTGCAGTTTGTAACAAACTCTATGCGTTCTGCAATTACTTCACTCATATAAACTTTTCTTTCGTCTTTCTGATAAGAATATGTGTGAAGCCTGCCTGTCACCAGAATTTCAGAACCTTTGTCTGTGTACTGGCTTATGGTGTCTGCCAGAGAATTGAAAGCAACAATTTTGACAAAATCCACATCAAAATCACCATTGTGGTTGCGATGCGTCTTATCAGGAACCGCAAGCGAAAACCTTGCGATAAGTGTGTTGTTCTCAGGACTGACCCTTACATTTGCAGTATCCGTAAGACGTCCTCTTAAAATTATGCTGTTCATAGTGCCCCTCCCTCTCCTTATTTCGCAATGGTTATACTTTTGGTTTTCCTGGAATAATGATAAACATGGTCAGAAAGAAAGTCCTCCTGCGATAATTCACGTTTATTCACACTCCTTACGATTTCTGCCAACGCCTCGGCATTCTGGCGCTTTGGCGCTTCATTAAAAGGAACCAGAATCACATCATGCACCGATGATGGCAATATAAATAAATCACTGCAAATATTCTCTGCAAACTTTTCAAGCACATAAGGATACAAGATACTTCCGCAGCCATTTACCCTCTGTTGATTGGATAAGACAAACATTTTACAGCAATCATCAATAAAAGGAATATCATTATAACCCTCTAATATTTCCCTCATCGACTTCAATTCGCAGGGCATAAGTACAGGAGTATTCACTTTGGCAGCTTCATGCAATTCTTCCACGCTAACATTCCATATCTCCATAAGAGAATATCCTATTGTACCTGTAGCTGTGTTTTCGGCTGAACTGCCGATAAGAATTTTAAAAATAATAGAAAAATCAAGAAATGGTACAGAAGGGATTTCTCTCAGCAAAGAAGCATTTCGTTCAGTATTGATAAGCTGAAAGATAATCCTGCTCTTTACATTCTGAAACTTAGCCAGGTTTGACACGTCAATATTCTCCTGGATATCACTTTTCTGGTAAAGCTCAAGGATTTTCTGGATGACAGTTTCCATAGATACACCCAGTGCCAGACTCTCAAGAAAATCATCTAAGTAGATTGTTGGACAAATATGAGTTCCTTCTTCCTGGAACACCAATCCATTTAACACAATCCCATTGTTTTTTGTCACTTTAGTCGTCGAAACATTGCATTTGCTTCCAAGGCGCTGCTGAATAGAATCAGTAATTTGTGCTATTAAGTTTTCAATGTTCATTTTTGTTCTCCTTCGTTTTGGGTTTTATTTTAGAAATCTTCTGGATAGCCGCAGGATTTTATGTAGCGTGTCCTGCTGGCAGGTGAGTCAAGGCTCATGATTTGAACAGAAAGAATGCCTGCATATTGTGCTTTTGTTATGGAACCCATGCTTTCAGCACCAAGAGGAAAATAGTTTCCATGCGCTTCGTTGTCCAGATGTTTTGTCAGGGAATCATATTCTTTTCCCTTTTTAATCAGAATATTGTAAAACTGTTCCAACAATTCTGCAGTGGTTCCTGTATCGCTGTTTTCGATTAACTGCTCATATACAGATGTCTGATAGGCAGCAAAATAGAAAATACACTGAGACGCCACGTTCAGGATTCTTAAATCTTCTGTTGAATACTTCAATGCCGTTTTCGCCTCCTTTCCTTAATGTTGTTATTCACGCATTACCCAGAGATAAGTAATCACAATATCCATGCGTGAATGTTGCAAATTATAGCTGACTTCCTTGAGGATTCCCTTATCATAGGAATAGCCTGCAAGCTCTTTCCTGCAATGGTATATTTCTCCTGAAGCATAGCCGTTTTTCAAAAAATATTGATAAAGGTCACAAGCGTAGACAGACCTGATGGAGTGGATGCCTTCTTTGGGAAGGTCATTCTTCTGAAAAAGCCTTTCTTCGCCTGCATGGGAATATGTCGCAGCACCTTGCAGAAAGTTTTTTACAAAATCAGTGTATTTGGGATTTACCAAACACCAACGTTTAATGCCGCCTTTCCCTCTTTTGTAAACTTCCAAACAGCCCGTTTCCCTGCCGTCTCCATCAACCTGTATTCTGAAATCCTCTTTTCGTAATCTCAGCATTTCACTCCTGCGGCAGCCCGTTGCACACAACATTTTGTGGGCGTTTCGCTGCCTTCTTGTAGCGTAATGTCCCGAAAGATTGTCGTTGCGATTTCTGATGATGTTTTTCCTCTCCCTTGCAGGATAGGAATACCCCAGGTCATGCTTGCTGATTCCTCCAAAAGAACTTGCAAGGGCAGAGCCATAAAGATTCAGGCTCCAGGCAGAAAGACCCTCGCCTTCCTTTTTTGAGAGCCATTCCGCCGCAAACTGCATACTATCCGCATACGTTTTTACCTCGTTGCGATGGTTTTCCATTATCCACTCCACAAATCGTTTACAGATTTTATCGTAATTGTTCAGAGTAGTCGTGGAAAAGATTCCATGGATGGTTTCATAGGCTTTATTTTCCCGCTGGCATTTTTCTCTGGCCTCCATCTTAGCCTGATGCTTGCTTTCCCCAAAGTGGGTCTGTCTTTTCAAGGCACATTTATAGCCATGAATGAGAAAGCTCTTCTTGCTCATTTGCCATTCCTTTCAATCATATGGAGAATCAGATTCGTCCAATTTTTGTAGTGATTCGTTGGGAAAAAAGATACTATCAGATTGGTTAAAATCTAAATAGTCCAGGAAATTGATGTTGGTGTGAAATGTCCTGGATTCATTATCACACAAGATTTTGACATCACAGCCATAGCACAGGTGGTAAGACCTCCCTGAAAGAATAGCCGCAGTCATTAGTGGGAAAATTTTCCCCGATGTGCCCTTATGGAAATGGTTGCCAAAACTGATAATACTTCTGGCTGTTCCGACGGGCCGTAAAACTTGCAATGAACTGTGTCATTGAAGCAAAAAAACTTTATACATTTAACTTACAGACAAATTATATCAGAATAAATCAGCATAACCAAATCACTGTCAGGAATCTACGGGAGATATCCTGTTTACTTTCTCCCAATTTTCCCACAAAAAAATTCTGGCAAATGGATTTCAGGTAATGTCATTTCGGCATCAGGAAATCTGATTTGACAGTAGCTTCATTAGGCTAAAAATGAGTTATCCGTGGTTACATCCGCTGTTTCTCTGCCTATCCTCATTCGCAGTGGATGGCAGACCAGCGGATGTAACCACGTCATTCCCAAATAAAGTATCTCTGAACAGGAAAGCTGAGTTATATGTATTAAAAACGCATTACTATGAGTTATGCATGGTGAAAAATGTATAACTCCGTAATAATGCGTTTTAAATAGGTTAATACGTATACAAAACGTATTAAGCATATTTATATGTATTAGACATCATTTGTTTGATAAAGAATACCAGAATCCTTAAGTTGTTCTTACTGTAGCTTGCTCTTGATGAGGTCTACGTTTGCACGAACCCACTCATCGAATTCGCCAAACTTAGCACCAGTGCCATCTGCAGCGCCTTCCTCCATACCACATGTCAACATGATTTCAAGTGTTACACCTGTTGTCTTGTTGTGGACTTTGATTTTTGCGCCACCGTATCGCACTTCTTTATTGGCATCGGCATTGCCATGCTGGACATCGATGATGTAGTTGTCCGTTTCTTCATACAGAATACCGCCTTCATCTTCAGCGGTCTGTCTGATGCCCTTTGTTGGAGCAGTATCAAATGCCATCTGATAGTTGTAGTCGCCATTAGATGCAATGAATTGTGCGAAGTCGCCTTCGTTCTCAATCTCGCCCTCATAATAAGGCTTCATCGGGAACACTACCTTTAAGTCAGCGATAACATCCTCAATAGTAGTATCAAAGGGGCTCGCAGGAACAACCATATCTCCATCTGTGCCTACGGAGTACTCCATCATGGAATCCAGCGTCAGTCTGCCAAAGGAATCATCGGGAGTATCAACATCACCGATTGCTTCTTCCTCTTCTGGTTCTGCATTCTCATCTGGAATATGTAGGATACTGTCTCCATTCTCATCATCCCTAATCAGATAGTCGCCTGGTTCCAGTGTTTTCACTTCATCATTCTGTGGCGTTGATGACTCCGACTGCTCTGTTTCCTGCTGCGAAACATATTCTGTCACATCTTTTGAAGAATCCTGTGTCTTTCCGCAGGCTGTAAACAGGAACGTGATTCCTGCCATAATAATAAATAGCATATATTTTTTCATAATATCCTCCCTTTTAAGCCATGTTTTCGACAATATGATTTATACGGATGACTTTATATAAATTTGCTCACGCAGAACACAATTACAGCAGCAACAGCGCAGATAACTGCGGCGTTCCTTTTTAATGTAAGTACCAGAGCATCTTTAATTTTCAGATATTCCTGAACCACGGAATCACCT
This sequence comes from uncultured Acetatifactor sp., assembly GCA_910578215.1. Lineage (GTDB taxonomy): Bacteria > Bacillota > Clostridia > Lachnospirales > Lachnospiraceae > Acetatifactor. The sequence continues at coordinate 38,387 of CAJTPH010000018.1, forward strand.
GACGGCTTTGATATCTGTTTTGCGTTCTCCCAATATTTTGTAAGCGGAACAGATTTTATGTTACGGACATCCCCTTCCTGTATATGGGGAAATTCCTGTCCCAATCTTATACTTCGCTGCAGCATCCTTTCCGCATCCTCGTCCATAGGACATTCACACATCTCAGGTTCAGAATCATCAAGGTAAACATTATTCACAGCATCGTAATGCACACCAGAATATTCGCTGGCACCAGAACATTCCACAGCAGGTTCTTCATAGTCCATATTGGGCACGGTTATGTAGTAGAAGTTTTTGCCATCCTTTAACGGTGTCACCAGTTGAGTATAGATGTTGTTTTTTCTCAGCAGCTCTCCCTTATGGAGTTGCCCATGAGCAACAGTATTGTTGTCAAATTTATAATAACGATACTCACCTTTTGCAAACTCTTTTTTTCTTGCCTCCCGTTCCTTCAGCATCTGCTCCTTGCGTAAAGTTCCGTTGAGAGCATAAGGAAGAAGTGCAAGATAGACATTATCTATAAAAGCGGCATCTTCTCCTGCTTGGGCGGATGCTTTGGTACAGATTTCCTGAATATTTTTCTTTAGGAAGTCGATATCCCCATAATAAAAATTTGCAGCAGACCCGCTCAATTCTAAACTCATGTGGCCATTAGACAAAAGCATGTTATGGCATGAGCCAAATTCATGCATCAATCCTTTGGACTTTAAATAGTATTCGATTGCGGCGATATGCTCCTGATTCTGAAGATAAATATTGGGTACTTCATGCTCCTGGCTCCCTATATGCTGCAGCCACATTTGACCTGTATAATGTCCGCTGAAATTCCCTGACCTGTTTTTGCACTCCAGGACAAAAATGTCCTGGGAAGTGATAATGATAGCGTCAACCTCCTGGAAGTTTCCATTTGGCATGGGAACACAGACGTTGTACAGGGTTTTGTGAGGGATATTCAGTTTTTTAGACAGCACATAAGCAGTGAATTCGCCCGCAAGCCCTTTGTCCCTTAATATATCTTTTTTTGAATGTCCTGTAGCGCGATAAAATTCAGATTTTTTATTGAGCAGGCACTGGACGGCATCAAGGTCATAAACAATTAACAGCACCAGCATATACCATCCCACCAGTATAGCTGCCTGCATCAGCAAATTGTGCTTATAGGCGATGTTTATGCAAAATAACAGTCCAGCCGTAACAGGCCCGAAGATAATGGACAAAGTAAATGGCATCTCATCATCGCTTCTGCGAAAGCAGCGCAGCCACCTTGAAAATTTACTCCCGCATACATGAATCGTGTTAAAACTCAGCGAGTTCCAAAAAAAGCTTATAAATTCCATCCCTATTGCTCCTTCTTGCTTTTCTTAATTGCTTTGTTCATAAGAGAGCGTCCTACAGCCGTTAAATTTGAACTTGCCTGTATGCTGTTTCTGTTGATTGCTTTCAGGTTTCCGATGATTCCAGAGGAGTCTGTATTAGTTGCTTTCCTGGATTCTTCTTCTTTTATTGCTTCTAATTCCTCTTCGGTTAAAACCTTATCTCGTAGTATTTGGGTGCTATTTGTTACACCTTTGACAATTCCTCTGCAAATCCCCAATGCCAAGGGAAGTCCAGAAATAAGCTCATCGCCCACTTCCTGCCCAAAATTTCTGTTGTCCTTTCCCATTTTTCCTCCTGCGTTGTTGTATTCTGTTTTTTCGACAATTTCTCCGCCTTTCATTTTAACATGTTCATTTAACAATGTCTATACAAATATTTCCGATATGTCGGAAATATTATGAAGTAAAGATTTCCATTATAATTTGAGATATATGAAGGAGGTGGTGGCTGTGATGTCGTTTGGCCCTTTGTGGAAAACGATGAAGGAGAAAAATGTATCAACTTATAAATTGCTGAATGTGTATGGGTTCAGCCATGGCACCTACAACAGCTTAAAACAAAACAGAAATGTGACTTTACAGACAATAGAACAGCTCTGTAAGATTCTTCAATGCAGAGTGGAAGATGTTGTGGAATATGTTGACGATACAGAATGAAAAGAATTGATAAACAGTGTGTTATCAGTTCTTTTTTATATCAGGCAATGTCATGCAACAAATGAATAAATACTGTTTGTTAAGCAGGATAAAAAACGAAATCCCGTTGAAGATTTCAGTTAATTGCTTAACTGCTTCCTGGCATTTTGATTAAGTATTCCTTTGTAATATAATCTAAATATACTATGAAGGAGGTATGACCATGAAGAAAAGATTGCTTTTATTGGTGTTGGCATTAGCCTGTACTGGATGCTCTAATAAGGATGGCGAGGCAGAGAATGTCGCTGTATCACCACCAGGCGAGAATGTCTATGATGTTGAAGAATCTGCAGTAATTGCATCAGAGAAGCCGCTGATTGAAGAAGATGGCGAAGACATTGCTGTGGGAACAGACACAGAACAGAACAGTGTGGAACAGAAGTTTATGGAAGAAGAGACTGCTTTCACCGAAGAAATGTCTGTAGAAGAGCCCGTCGCTAAAGAGACAGAAGAAAATGTCGAATCCACTACAGCACCAGATGAGGACAAGCTATGCGTAGGGCTTGCAAAAGAAATCTACGAAGAAACAAATAAAGAACGAGTAGCTGCGGGATTGCCAGAACTGGAATGGAGTGATGAGCTTGCAGAAGCCGCTGATATCAGAGCTGGCGAAATCGTTGATGATGCTCATTTCAGCCATGTAAGACCTGATGGAACGAAGTGTTATGCACTAAGTGACAGGATTCATGGAGAGAACATCGGAAAAGGGCCTCACGCAAGCGGAGCAGAATTTGTTCAGCATTGGATGGATTCTGAAGGCCACAAGTGGAATATTCTCTGTGATAAATATACGATGATGGGTGTCGGAACAAGATGCACAGAACGAGGCGATGCTGCCGTGCAGATATTCGGCTATTAAAAAAGAAAGACTACGTTTGTTGTATAAAATTACAAAACGTAGTCTTTTTGTCTGCCTGTCTCCCATCAATTATAAATTCTGGTCAAGCTGCGTATAAAGTTTTATCTGGGAACATATCATCATCCCCTGATTCTCGCCGTTTCTCCGCCCAAATTTTTACGGGCGCTTACAAGCAGAGGATACCAATAAGGCTTCTTGCCTTCTTCATCCATGGAAATAATTTCAACAACATCATCGTTATCCAGGATAGTGCCGCCTAATTCGTAATTTCCATTGTTATTAACATGGATTTCTCCCATTTGAGTAACAGGCTTTTGCAGGTAATGAAACACAGAATGTATATAGTCAAGATGGCTGCACATAGAACAGAATTCCTTATACATCATGATATCATTCATATCTTCATTGTCATATTCAAGATTAGTAAGTTCAAAACTTCTTTTATATCCAGCTTCTTGCAATATATTTTGTATTTCCCCGTCGAATATTGATAATCTTTCTTCCAGTGTTTTTATATCCATATACTTCCTCCCGTCAGCCAGTAGCAGGACTTTAGCATCAACGTACCAGGAACCAAGTCCCTCTTTTTGAACATTTGATAACAAAAGAAGAATGGTCATCCAGTAATATCTTGATTTCATTCTTCCTATCATCAATAATGATATCTGCTATAGGCAGGCCCTCTGTATCATTTAAAATATCGAAGAGCCTGTCTTTAAATTCATTTATCTGCATCTTTTCTGCTTATCGTTAATAAGCTGCCTTCTTCTTGTGACAAAGACCTGAGCAAAGATAATAAGTCTTTCATCCCCAGTTTGTATATAAGACCTTCTACTATGGAGGATGTGGCACTTGCGGCATCAAAGTAGTCTTTGAGCATATTTTGTTGGCTTTCGCTTAGACCAATGTTCAATGATTCATATAGTTTTTCCTCTTTAGCGATGGCCGCTTTATATTCTAAATCCTTTTTGAGTTCCGTTCCAAGTCTTTCAGATAATAATACTTCTGTAATCATTTCCAAAAAATCACCTGTCATTTTCTCTCTCCTTCCTCGGTGTGTTTATATAGATATGCTAATTATACATGGTTTATAAAAGCATGTCTATATACAGAATTATATTTTGGACATGCTTCTATTATAATGTTTAGAAAAGAGGTACAAGGATATGAAATATTTACACCTGCGTTTGGAAGAACTGTTAGAAGAACACAACTATACCAAAAAGAAAGTGTGTAGTGCGATTGACATTGAGAGAACCAATTTCAATCGTTACTACAGAGATGAATTTCAGAGGATAGATGCAAATCTTATCTTGAAGCTATGCGAGTTCTTTGACTGTGAGCCAGGAGAATTGTTTGAGATAAGGGAAAAACCAGAAGATTAGTTTTAACAGCCTTGTTAAAAGCAAGACTTTCTTCCATAGGTACTGATGACAGTCAAAACTTAACCCTTTTGAATACGGTGGAGATGGCTAGGAAAATCAATGCTTTCTGCATACCCAAAAGATATATTCAAAAGTGAAGACGCAATATTGCTTTTTAAGGCCGTGTTTTTGTATAATCTGCTTGATTTTGAAGAAAACACGGAGGTCATTAAAAGATTATGATATATGGTTGTTGCAGGGTATCTACACAACAACAGCTTGCTGATGGGAACTCTATCGAAGACCAGCAAGCACAGATACTGGCGAAGTATCCAGATGCGGAGATTGTGATTGAAGCGTACACAGGAGGAGAAGAAAGACCTGTCTTCTCTGAGCTATTAGAGAAAGTACAGAAAGGGGATATTATCGTTTGTACGAAGCTAGACAGGTTTTGCAGGAACGTCCGTGTCGGATTGGGTTATATTGATACGTTGCTTGACAAGGGCGTAAGCATCCACATCCTCAATATGGGGCTGATTGAAGACACGAGTATGGGGCGATTGATTTATACTGTCCTCTTAGCGTTTGCGGAGTTTGAGAAGAATCAGATTATTGAGAGGTGCCAGGCGGGCAAGGCGATTGCAAAGACAAGGCCAGACTACAAGGACGGCAGGCCGAAGAAATACAGCAAGGCGCAGATAGCCCATGCAGTCGAGCTTCTGGCGAGTAACTCCTTTAAACAGGTGGAAGCCATGACGGGCATAAGCAAAAGCACTTTACAGAGGGCAAAAAAGAGTAGCAAGGTTGATGGGTGATTGTGTTGGCGAATTGGCAAGGACTAGACAGGGGAAATATCAGTGATGAAAAGACAGGTTACTACTCCTTTAATGCAGTGGAACTGTGTTTACGAAGGAGGCTGACAGAATGGCAAGAAAGACTGTTCTCGGCAACAAAAGCCATGAAAAGTCCGTGAAACTGCGGCAGGAGACAAAGAACAAGATAGATGAAATGCTTACAAACGGCACGAAAATCACGTTTGAAAATGTCATGAAGGAGTGCAAAGTCAGTAAAGGCTTTGTATATAATGAAGAAATAAGGAAATACATTGAAGCGGCGAAAGCTGTGCAGAAGGATGAGAAGTTAAACCTGCCTAACCAACAGCTAAATTTATACTGGAAGCTGATGGCTTCCTACATATTCCAATACTCTCTGATGGACGAACAGGAGGAAGTGCTGAGAGATGCCATGGAAGGTTTGAGGTCAAGACAGCAGGTGGCAGAGTATGTCATTAGGTTGCTTGCAAAATACCTTGATATGGAGACAGACTCGGCAAAAAGGAAGATTGAACTGGAAGAGTTTCAGTCTGTTTTCCGTGAAATAATTCCTAACTGGAAAGACAAGCTGTCTGACCTGATGGAACAGGAACTCGCTCAATAACCCTTGTAGGGCTTTTAGGCAGTATATTGGATAACTAATATATAGGCAATATTAAAGCAAGCCTGTGGCTAAATCAGTGGTCACAGGCTTGTTTTTTATGCTTATTATGAATACTCTGCCTGAAATCTGTTCCCAAGGAACAAGACCGTTCTTAAAATCCAGTATTTTCTTACAGTGGGAACATTGGAAACACTTACTATAAATTGGGGAAATATTTCATTTTCCGTATCTTTTGAATACGTTTTATACAGTGGAAACACTTTTCTCGTTTTTTTTCTACCCCTAGATTCATCGTGGGAGAGGTCCGGGGAGCGGAGGCAATCGATATGCTGCAGTGCCTGAATACGGGGCACGACGGAAGCATGTCCACCGGTCATGCCAACAGCGCCAAAGATATGCTGGCCCGGCTTGAAAATATGGTGCTGATGGGTATGGAGCTGCCCCTTGCCGCAATCAGGCAGCAGATAGCCTCCGGTGTGGATATTCTGGTACACCTTGGCAGACTGCGGGATAAATCAAGACGCGTGCTGGAGATTACGGAGCTCGTGGGCTGTGAGAGCGGAGAAATCAGATTGAATCCGCTGTATGTCTTTGAGGAATCGGGGGAGGACGGAGAGGGAAGGGTCAAGGGGGAGCTACAGAAGAAGGGAGAGCTGTTACATGAAAACAAACTCAAGGCAGCGGGATTATCGAAGCTACCAATGGAAAAGGGGTGAGTTGGTGCGGACAATCCTGGTCTGTGCAACGGTCACAGGGGCGTTAGCATACTTTTTTTATCGCAGCCTGTGGGCAGTCGTTCCGCTGGGGGCAGCAGGGGTCTGCATTTTCCGGGAGATTCGGCGCAAAAAGGCAAAAAAAGCCCGGGACCAGCTGGCAGAACAGTTCAGGGAGTGTATTTTGTCGGTGGTTTCCTCTCTCCAGGCAGGCTACTCTGTGGAAAATGCCTTTCTGGAATCGGAGAAGGACATGGAGCTGATGTATGGAAAACATTCTCTGATCGGTGACGAACTGATATTTGTCCGCAGGGGCCTGCATATCAACATAAATCTTGAAGATCTTTTGGCGGATATTGCGGAGAGAAGCGGCTGCGTAGACATCGGGGAATTTGCGCAGATCTTTGCCCTGGCAAAGAGAAACGGCGGCAATATGACGGAAATTATCAAGAATTCGGCAGGGCAGATAGGGAAACGGATCGAGCTGAGGCAGGAGGTACATGTGCTGCTTGGCGGAAAGCAGATGGAGCTTTTGATTATGAAGCTGATGCCCTTTGGGATACTGCTTTATGTAGGCATGGGAAATCCCGGTTATTTTGATTCGCTTTATCACAATCTGACCGGAATTGCCATAATGACAGGCTGTTTGGCGGTGTATTCGGGAGCGTATGCCCTGGGTGAATCGGTTATGAGCGGCATCGAGGCACAGCTTCTTTAGGAGGCGGGAAGGTATAATGATGTGCGCAGGGGCGCATAGAGAGGTATGAGAATGTATTGGATTATGTCGGTGGTATTGGGGAGCTTTGCGGCGCTGTATTTGCTGGCACAAAAGGAACAGCCGCCCGAGGAAGCGGGTCTGCTGCTAAGACCGTTTTACAGGATTGCTGTCTGGCTCTATAAGCAAATCAGTACCCGTTTTCCACGGCTGTTCGGTTCAAGGCAGGTGGAAACAGACCTGGCGCAGCTTCATCCGGGAGAGGCAAGGGAGTGTCTGAAGACGGATTACTATGTAAAAAAGACGGCGCTTTCCCTTGCGGTGGTATTTTTGGGCACCCTTTTGGGCGGCGCTGTGCGTATCGCGGCGCAGTTGGAAGTCATTTTGGGAGAGGGCGGGCGGGTTCCCAGGGGCAGCCACGGAGAAGGAGCTTATGAGATTACCGTGGCTGCAGACTATGAAGGCAGAAAAATCACCCTAAGGGTGCCGGTAAAATACCGGAAGCTGGCCCGAGAGGAGGTGGATAGGCTTTTTGACGAGCTTTCGGAAAAACTGCCGGGCCTGATTTTGGGAGATAATGAAAGTCCGGAGGCGGTAACCGGAAATTTGAAGCTGGAAAGGCACTATGAAGGCTATCCGGTTTCCGTTGACTGGAACAGCAGCGACCTGCGCGTGATAAGCACGGAGGGGGAAGTATATCCGGGAAGCGAGCCGCAGCAGGTGACGCTCTCGGCAAGGCTTACCTATGAGGAATACAGCAGGGAGAACAATATCTCGGTTACAGTAACGCCGCCCAGGCTCAGCGCAGAGGAGAAATTGTACAGGGAGCTGGAGCAAGTGGTGCTGCAGGCGGAAGAAAAAAGCCGTGAAAAGGACAGCTTTTATCTGCCGGAGGAATTTAGAGGACAGCCCTTGGGATGGCGGCAGGTGATAGAGGACAACGGCATTGCTCTTTGGGCGGGGGCGGTTGCCGCCGCGGCAGCGGTGTATATGTTTTCCGACAGGGACCTGCATGAGCGGCTGGAAAAGCGAAGGAGGACCATGAGGCGCGAGTATCCCGAGCTGGTCCATAAGCTGGTGCTGTTTGTGGGAGCGGGAATGACCGTTCGGGGCGCTTTTCAGAGGATGGCGGGAGATTATACGGCGAAGCGGAAGGAGGGAGGAGTGCACTCGCCGATATATGAGGAATTGCTGTATACCTGCAGAGAGCTGCATGCCGGTACATCGGAGGGAGCCGCTTATGAGCATTTTGGAAGGCGGACAGGGCTGCAGGAGTATATTCGGCTCAGTACGCTCCTGACACAGAATTTAAAGCGGGGAAACAGTATGCTTCTGGACAGGCTGAGAGAGGAGGCGGACAGGGCGGCGCAGGAGCGCCTGCAGCAAAGTAAAAAGCTTGGAGAGGAGGCAGGCACGAAGCTGCTTATACCTATGGTGATGATGCTTGCGGTGATTATGGTGATAATCATGATTCCGGCTTTTTCAGGCATGTAGGGGATATAGGGGATAACCGGCGGATTTTGGACAGGTCCGGTACGGAAATCAAGAAGAACCTTGCCGGGGATTTTAAGTAAGCCTGCAAGCCTGAAGCTTTTTACGGAGCAGGGCATCCTGCGGAGTAAAGAAGGTTGTAAGGACACATGGACGGTCGTAGTAAAGCAAAGACAAAATAAGGGCGGGCAAAGGCGGCATAAAGCATTTAACCGCCCTGGTATGAAGGCGCGCCATGGGGCGCGGGAAGGAGCAGATATGAAAAGAGAAAATTTGAAGGGACTTAGGCAGCTTTGGACGGAGGAAGACGGAATGGGCACGGTGGAGGTAATTTTGATTATTGTGGTTCTTGTGGGGCTTGTGCTTGTTTTCAGAAAACAGCTTACGACACTGGTGAACAATCTGTTCAGCAAAATTACAAAGCAGGCGGACAGCATCTGAGCATGAGGGGAACGCGAAAAGAAAACGCTTATTTGACTGTGTGGCTTGCTTTATGTCTCACATTGATCCTGTCGCTGTTTCTGGTGCTGATAGACGGGGCGCGGAGAAACGGCGGCAGGCTGGAGACCGAGTGTGTAACGGACATTGGACTGCAGAGCATTCTGGCGGAATATCATCGGGAGCTGGTGAAACAGTATAATATTTTTGCCATTGATGCTTCCTACGGCACGGCAGTGTGCAGCAAGGGGAATACAGAAGATCATTTGAAGGCTTATCTGGAAAAAAATCTGTCTGTGGAGGATATTTTTCTGTCACAATTTTTGTACCGGGATTTTTTCGGGCTTGAGCTGAGAAAGGCGGAGCTGCCGGAGGTTTTGCTTTTGACGGACGAAAAGGGCGCCGTCTTTCGTGAAAGGGCGGTGTGTGCGCTTGGGAATGATGTGGGGCTGGGACTTTTAAAGGACATTCAGGAGTGGATGCAGGTAATAGAAGTCAACGGACTGGACAACGGGGATACGGAAAAGGAAAAGCATGATCTGGATGCGGAGGTTGAAAGCTATAACGGTACATACATAGAGGAGCAGAAGGATGTGTGGGTCCCTTTCCATGTGGATAATCCTACCGCGGCGCTGGAAGAAAAGAGACGTCTGGGCATTTTGAAGCTGGTGACAGAGGGTGAGGAGCAGCTGTCCCAAAGGGCGCTTGCATCAGAGCAGCTGATTATGAAACGAATGCAGCAGGGCACGTTTAATCAGGGAAACATGAAACTGGCAGAGCAGTCCGGTCTGGAAGAAATGGCAGAGAGATTTCTTTTTCAGGAATATCTTCTGAAATATATGGGGCGGTATGGCTGCGAGCAGGAGGAAGATGTTCTGAAATATCAGGTTGAATATCTTGTTTCGGGAAAGAACAGCGACATTGAGAATCTCCGGAGCGTGGCAGGGCGTCTCTGCGCTGTCCGGGAGGCAGCAAATGCGCTGTACCTCCTTTCAAATAACGAAAAGCGTATGGAGGCGCAGCTGATTGCCGAGGTTGCCAGCGCTCTGCTCTGGATGCCGGAGCTGGCGCCGGTTTTGGAGGCGGTAATTCTCTTGGGCTGGGCATTTGCCGAGAGTGTGTATGATGTGAAATCGCTTTTAAACGGAGGAAGGATTCCCCTGCTGAAAAATGACGAAAGCTGGCACTATAGCCTTTCCTCCGCGCTGTGGGGAGAGCTTCAGGAGGAAACCAGGGAAGGAAGCGGTATGAGCTACGCCGATTATTTGAGGATTTTTATGATGCTTACAGATTTGGATACATTGACGGCACGCGCCATGAATATGGTGGAGGCGGATATCAGACACACGCCGGGAAACGCCGTATTTCGGCTGGATGGCTGTATTGTTCAGGCGGAGGCGGATATTCAGATTGACAGCGCGTATGGGTATTACTATTCAATAAAAAGGCATGCGGGGTATGATTAGAATATATAAGAAAGCCTGCGTCTGAGCCTGCAAGAAAGCTTATATCAGAGTCTGTGCCGAAGCACGCGGCGAAAGTGAGGTGAACAGCGATGGCATTTCTGCAATGCCGCAGGAAGAATATGAAACTGTCAACTAATTTCAAGAAACCTTCTCCGACATACCATACAAATAAACTCGTTTCGGATTCTGCCCGGAATCCGGACATCCATTCTTCTGGCACTGCAAAGATGCCATCGCTGTTTGTCTCACTTTTTAAGGAGCTGAATGCGGGAATGACCGTGGAAGCATCCATCGTACTTCCGTTGTTTCTCTTTTTCTTTATGAATCTTGCAAGCTCTATTGAAATGATTCGGCTTCATGGCAACCTGCAGCTGGCGCTTTGGAAAACGGGAAGCGAGCTTGCCGTGTACGGATATGCCCTGAACGCTGGAGTGATGCCTGATGAGGAACAGACTAAAGGGGCACAGACCGGCATGGAGCTGACGGAGGCTGCGCAGCCCGGCGGAGAGGGGCATGAGTGGGAGGACAGCGGCGGTGCACAGCCTCAGGGAGATCAGGAGGACAGCTGGTGGAAAAGGCTGTCGGGAGCTATTTTCTCGGCTGTCTTTGTAAAGGGGCAGCTTGTGCAGCTTCTGGGTGAGGACTATTTGGATGCTTCGCCGCTTAGAAGCGGGACGGACAGCCTGATGCTATGGGAGAGCGAGGTTTTTGGCACGGGAGATACAATAGACCTAGTGGTTACATATTCCGTGGCGCCGTGGACTGAGACAATTGGCTTTTTGTCGTTTCGCATGGCAAACCGCTACTATGGGCATATATGGAACGGATATGCTGTTTCGGGGCAGGCGCAGACAGGTGTGACAGTTTATATTGCGGAAAACGGGCAGGTTTATCATTCGGACAGAAGCTGTACGCATCTGCGGCTTTCCATACAAAAGATCAGGGCTGAAAATCTGGATAGCGTAAGAAACAATTACGGTAAAAGATACGGTGCCTGTGAAAGATGTGTCCGCGGCAGGAAGGTCGAAATAATTTACATAACCGGAGAGGGCGACAAATATCATTATAATAGGGATTGTCCAGGGCTGAAGAGAACGGTTTCCCCCATGCTGAAGTCGGATGCGGAGAAACGTTATCGCCCATGCAGCCGCTGCGGCACGGAAAAGAAAAATTCCATGGGAGAAAATTGAAAAAATACAGCTTTATATCTGGAGGATTAATGTGGCAGAGACAGTATTGACGGCATTTTGGCTTCTCACAGCCAGTATTATGGATATCCGCACCCGCAGGCTTCCTGCCTGGATGCTGGCGCTGGGCGGAGCTGCCGCCGTTATGGCGGCGGTGTGCAGATGCGGCTTTACAACGGCAGAGTATTTGGAAATTATAAAAGGGTGTATTCCGGGGGCTTTTCTGTTATTTATGGCGGCAGTCACGGGCAAGGCGGGTATGGCAGACGGCATAGCATTGATTTTTCTGGGAATCTGCTTGGGGGGTAAAACTTGTCTGGCAGTTTTTATGCTGAGCTTACTGATAATTTCACTGTTTTCGGGAATTCTGCTGGCGCTCCGCCGTGTCGGTCCCGGCACAAGGCTTCCCTATCTACCCTTTCTTTCCGCGGCGTGGCTGCTGGGGCAGGCAGTCCTATTTTAAAAGACGGACCTGTTATCTAAATCAAAAACCCCGCAGCAAGCTGACGGGTTATCGATTTTGCAACGCAGCAAAGAGCAATGCGTCCAGAGGACGCTATGGTATTTGCTCCTCGGGACATTCGTCAAACGGTTGCTGTCGCATCCGCCTGGTTCATTGCCCGCAGGAATAAAGGGTCTTTAGAAGCTGTTAGAAATACAGATAAGGGTAAAAACGGCTATTTTACAGGGAAGCAGTGTTTCAGAAGACATTTGGAGGAATAAATGAGAAAGTACATACGAAATGACAGCATAAACAAAAACAACAGCTGTACGGATACCCATACGGAAAGCAGCGAAGGAAACGATACGGAAAAACGCATGGCAGGCGTTATACAGGAGGCAAATGGTTATTTTACAGTAGAAGCCGCAATGGTTTTTCCTGTGGCTCTGGGGACAGTGCTTTTTATAGTGTACATGCTGATATTTCAGTATGACAGATGCCTGTTGGAGCAGGATATGGGTGCGCTCGCGCTGTGGGGGAGCCGGGTAAGGGCGGAAAGCTCGGCGGAATTGCGGAGCTTGATTCAAAAACAGACAAACGAGATATACAAGGATAAATATGCGGTGTGGAAAATGCTGGTCCTGGATGTTAAGCTGGAGCACAATCGTTTTACGGCAACGGGAAAGGGGCAGCTTGCATTTCCGGTACCCGGTATGAATTTTTGGAATAGAGAGAATGTCTGGACGGCGGAGGCAGAGTATCGATTTTGGAGAATTTTGCCGACAGATTTTGTCAGGCTGTGCAATAGGGTAAAGACATGGTGGGAAACGGAGGATGAGATAGAAGATGCAGAAGGATGAGGTTGATAATCTGTTGAAGACGGAGTATGTCAGAAATTTAAACTGTAATTATGAAAGACTCTTGCTGGATAAAAAGCCGGAAGAAAGAAGGTATCAATACTGCATTCTGAACAGGGGAGGAATCAAAGGGCTTCTGCCTTGCAGCCTGCGCTATATAAATGGAGTGGCATATCTGTATTATGACATTTCATCAAAGCAGAATGTGGCGCAGTTGTACGGAAATAAATGTGTTTCCAGAGCTTGGGTAGCGGACTTTTTGTGGAGTATGCGGCAGATCGGACAGGAGCTGGAGCGTTTTCTTCTGGACAGCAAAAACATCATCTGGCGGCCGGAGCAGATTTTTCAGGATTTGGAAAGCAAGGTGTTTTCTTTTTTATATGTGCCGTATTTTGAAGGGGATTCAGGCTATCTGAAGTTGATGGAATTTTTAATAGACCATATCGATTATGAGGACGAGGTATTGGTGGAATGTGTCTACGGCATGTATGAACAGCTGGAGCGCAACGGAGAAATTTATCTACAGGCTCAGATATATGAGGACGCAAAGCGTCTTGAAGCACAGGAAGCGCAGATACAAACCATGGATGAACAGGAAGCCATGGCAGTGAACCCGCATGAGGCTGAATATGGAGGAATGGACATATCAGGGAGAAACAGAAGGGCGAGAGCGGCAGAAAGAGAGCGTACAATCGAGGAGCTTGGCAGGGCAGGAGAAGCAGGAAGGAGGCCGGCAATCCAGGAGTCCGTCAGACTGGGAGAAGCAGGAAGGGGACCGGGAGCCGAGGAGGCTGGCAGAATGAGAGCGGCAGGAAGGGGGAACACAATTCAGGAGTCAGGCAAGACGAAAGTGTCGGGAAGGGGACCGGCAATCCGGGAGTCCGTCAAGACGAACGCGGCAGGAAAGGAGTCAGCAGCCGAGGAGTCCGCCAGAATAAAGGCGGGAGGGCAAGAGATCGTCACAGAGAGGGTGAACAGGGAGAGCGCTTCAGGAAAGCCGACAGAGAGAGAGGAGACGGAAAAAGTCGAAAAGAGAGGCATTCGCGGTATTTTTGAAGGAAAAAAGAAACGCGGCAGAGAATTTAGAGAAGATTACAGGCAGTCGATGCAGCGGGAGATGGCCGGTTATGCCGTGGCGGAGGATATACAATTTGAGGAGGAACCGTTTGGACGGACAATTTTTATTGAGGAGAAACAGGAGGACGCAAGGATTCCTCACAGATTATTTACAGCGGAGGGCAGACTTTTGGCAACCTTGGATAAGCCGGTTTTTTCTATCGGCAAGAAAAAAGAGGAAGCCGATTTAGTGTTGGACAGCTCGTCGGTAAGCAGGATTCATGCCCGCATTGTACGGGAAAAAGCAGAGGCGTATCTGGAGGATTTGAATTCTACAAACGGAACCTTTAAAAATGGTTTGCGTTTGCAGCCTTATGAAAAAAGAAAGCTCGAGGAAGGGGATGAGATCAAATTCGGCTCCGTTATATTAATTTTTCGATAGTTCATAAAAAACTGCTTTGGGACATCAGTCAAAATTGCTCCAGGATACAGATTGAAAAGTGCATGAAATTATGTTAAACTTTCATGCAAGAGGTGAAGCCGATGAAAAGGTTGAAGGCCGTTCCTGTTGTCAGCGGCGCATTGGTCGGGATTAATGTGCTGGCTTTTTTTATCTGCCATTTCAGCGATGCGTTGTACAGGGCAGGCATATTGTCTGCATATGCTGTGCTTGAAAAGGGGCAATATGGGCGTATTCTGTGGGCCATGTTCCTGCACAGCGACATAGGCCATCTTTTTAATAACATGGTTATCCTGTTTTTCCTGGGCGCCATGATTGAGAAGGAAGTCGGGCATGTAAAATATGGCGTGCTGTATTTTCTTTCCGGGATAGGGGGAAATCTTCTGTCGCTTTTGATGAAAGAGGTTACCGGCGATATGTCCGGAAGCATTGGCGCCAGCGGCGCGGTATTTGGACTGGATGGCGTGCTTTTGGCGATGGTTTTGTTCTCAGGCAGAAAAATGGATGATGTGACGCCGGGCAGAGTGGTTTTTATGGTAATTCTTTCCCTTTACAACGGATTTAAAGGTGAGAATATAGACAATGCGGCGCATGTTGGCGGACTGGCTATTGGCTTTGGAGCGGCAGCGGTTATGTGTATGATACAAAGGAAAATGGAACGAAAATCACATATTGACATACAACAGAATATCCCAGATTAGCAGACCGGTCATACGAAAACGCAGGCTACGTGAGGTGTGTCGACGGGATATCACAGTTATGGAGCAGGAGCAAATGAACCGGTGTAAAAATGTAGTGAGGTGCAGCGTTGAATATTAATATTTATTATGGCGGAAGGGGATTGATTGACGATCCCACATTATTTGTAATCAATAAGATGCAGGAGATATTGGAGGAACTCAGGGTCAAAGTGACCCGCTACAATTTGTATGAGTGTAAAAATACCATACCCACGCTTCCTCAGACCCTGAAGGATGCGGACGGCATTATCCTCGCAACCACCGTGGAGTGGTACGGAATCGGGGGCTACATGCAGCAGTTTCTGGATGCGTGCTGGCTGTTTGGCGACAAGGAAAAGATGGCTAAAATCTACATGTGCCCTGTGGCAATGTCCACCACCTACGGGGAGCGGGAGGCACAATTGAATTTATCCACGGCATGGGAGATTTTGGGCGGACTGCCCTGTGAAGGAATCTGCGGCTATATAGAAAATACGGTCACATTGGAGATGAATGACCAGTATATTCGGCTTATCGAGAAAAAGGCTGAGAATATGTACCGCACCATCAATCAGCATATTCCGTGCTTTCCTGCAAGTAATCAGGTTGTAAAACAGAAGATTGCCGTGCCCAAGGGAACCAATCTGACGCCTCAGGAGACGGAGCAGCTCTCACAATATGTGTCGGATGACAGCTATGTACAGCGGCAGAAGCAGGACATTCAGGAGCTGACAAGCCTGTTCCGCGACATGATGAACGGGGAAGGAACGGATGACGAGGAGGAATATCTGGCAGTCTTCCGGAAGGCGTTCAGGCCGCTGCCGGGATTTCGTGCAGAATATTCCTTTGCTGTAGAAGAAAAGAAAAAAAAGCTGGCGGTATCCATAGACGGTTCAAAGCTGGAATGCAGCTATGGCACGCTTGAACAGCCGGATGTGGAAATGCAGTTGAACAGGGCGACAATGGAGGATATTGTGAATGGCAGGATGACCTTTCAGAGGGCTTTTATGTCCGGCGCCATGAAAACCAAAGGGGACTTCAGGATTCTGCGAACCCTTGACCAGGTGTTTTCCTTTGAAGAAAAATAAGAGAAGTGATTGTGTATGCGCGTAAGAGTTATGTTTTTTACATTGAAGGCGCGGCAGGAATGGAGGCTTAAATGAAAAGAGACGACTGTATTTTCTGTAAAATAGCAAACGGGCAAGTCCCGTCAAAGACGCTGTATGAGGACGCGCGTTTTCGCGTAATCCTGGATTTGGGTCCTGCTACCAAGGGGCATGCGCTGATTTTGCCCAAAGAGCATGCCGACAATCTTTTTGAGCTCCCCGATGATACAGCCGGGGCGGCAATGCAGCTGGCAAAGAAAATGGCAAAAACCATGTGGGAAAAGCTGCACTGCGACGGTTTAAATTTGATGCAGAATAACGGCGCGGCAGCAGGACAGACGGTGGAGCATTTCCATCTTCATGTCATACCCAGATACTTAAATGACGGACAGGATCTTGAATTGGTACATGGGGAACCTTCACAGGAGGAGCTGGAGGCTGTGAGGAAAGAGATTGTGGGATCTGTTTAGAGGTCAATATTATAAGATATCTCCCTTTTGAGAATTGTGTACCTACTGCAGATGAGTCTATAGATATGCATTGTGGATGTCAGGTAAATATTTTGCAGTTTAAGTATATAAATCGGTATTTGGAGTGAATTATGGAATTAAATATAAATTCACCTACTTATTTCAAAGAGCATTATGGTATTGATGAAGAAGTATATAAGTTCTGCCAAAAAGCGTATATTTTTTTCAAGGATAAGGAATATAGCGATACTTTACATATAATTGGCATAATGCCTGTTGTGGCTCCACAAGAAATATATGATAGCGGAAAATGGAAAGAAAGCACAAGATTTCTTTGCAATAAAAGGATTGCCAGTATAGCAATTAGAATGAATTTTGAAGATTACTATAAAGCGGATAGTTTTGGGAAAGTAGAGCAAACAAAATCAATGATTTTGACAGCAGTGAAACGGATTAGATCTAAAGGTAAATTTGATTATGAAAAATTCAGGCAAGATTTAATGTCCCTGAAATAAAGATATTTCGGTTTACCGGGCTGTTAAGAAAGCGCAAATTCCGTAATAGTACAAGAATATGCATTCTGCTTTGGGTCTTATGCAGTGGGAGTAATTCTATGGAAGGGGAGTCGGATAGTATTCAAAAAAGCATTGTGAATCATTAGAGTCGGGCAGAATTTAGTTAGCAGATATGGCGGGGAACGAAATGAAAACATTGGATGTAAGCATAGTTACGGAAAACATTAAGGAAATGTGTATTGAGGCAAATCATTTTCTGTCTGAGGACATGAAACATGCTATGAAATCAGCGTTAAAAACAGAAGAAGCTTTCTTGGGGAAGCAGATACTGGAGCAGCTTCAGGAGAATCTGCAGATTGCCGGTGATGACATGATTCCCATTTGTCAGGATACCGGTATGGCTGTGGTTTTTGCGGAGATTGGACAGGATGTGCATTTTGAGGGAGGAAGCTTGGAAGACGCCATTCATGAAGGTGTGAGACAGGGGTATGTAGAGGGCTTTTTAAGAAAATCGGTGGTAAGGGACCCGATTTACCGTGAAAACACCAAGGATAATACTCCTGCAGTGATACACTACGAGTTAGTTCCGGGGGAGCAGGTAAAAATTACTGTGGCGCCTAAGGGCTTCGGCAGTGAGAACATGAGCCGTGTGTTTATGCTAAAGCCGGCGGACGGCGTTGAGGGCGTAAAAAATGCGGTGCTCACGGCGGTGAGGGATGCGGGACCGAACGCCTGCCCTCCTATGGTAATAGGAGTGGGCATCGGAGGTACTTTTGAGAAATGCGCCCTGATGGCAAAGAAAGCGCTTACCCGGCCTGTAAACGAGCATTCGGAGATTCCCTATGTTTGTGAGCTGGAAAAGGAGCTTCTGGAGACAATAAACCGTTCCGGCATAGGTCCCGGCGGTTTGGGCGGAACGACTACCGCATTAGCCGTAAATATCAATACATATCCTACGCACATTGCGGGCCTGCCTGTTGCAGTCAATATCTGCTGTCATGTAAACAGGCATGCCGTGAGGACGCTGTAGAAAGCCGTAGATGGCGGCGGGTAATAGGGTGTTGCTGGAGGGCGTGGGGATGCCGTGTGCCAGCCAGTGGTATTGGAGGGAATGGTAATGCTGTCTGCCAGCCAATAATATTTATGGCAGCTAGCTATTGCCTGTGAGCTAATAGCATCGGAGGGAATGGGGACACTGTCTGCCAGCCAATAATATTTATGGGCAGCTAGCTATTGCCTGTGAGCCAATAGCATCGGAGGGAATGGGGATATTGTCTGCCAGCCGGCAGCATTGGCAGGCAGCTAGGTATTGTCTGCCAGCTGGCAGGCATTGGGATACTGCCAGCCTGACGATAGTATTGCCGGGTAACATGGTTTCCTGGGGGCCTGCTTCGGTGGCCGCGGACAATGTGAGAGGAAGGTGGATTTGCATATGCAGACGCAGACGACAAAAAAATATGTCAATGTTCCGTTGACGGATGAGGCGGCGGCTTCCCTGCGCGCCGGAGATTACGTATATTTGACAGGAACCATTTATACGGCAAGAGATGCGGCGCACAAGAGGATGCAGGAAGCGCTGGACAAAGGCGAGCCGCTTCCGCTGGATGTGAAAAATAATGTGATCTATTATATGGGGCCTTCGCCGGCTAGAGACGGAAGACCTATCGGCTCTGCAGGTCCTACAACCGCCAGCCGTATGGATAAGTATGCGCCTGCGCTGCTGGATTTAGGCTTAAAGGGAATGATTGGAAAGGGAAAGCGCAGCCAGGGAGTCAAGGCTGCTGTCGTTCTCAACAAAGCGGTGTATTTTGCGGCGGTAGGAGGCGCGGGAGCTCTATTGTCACGATCTATTATCTCATCAGAGGTCATTGCGTATGAAGATCTGGGAACAGAGGCGATCCGCAGGCTGGAGGTCAGGGATTTTCCGGTGATAGTGGTTATGGACGCGGAGGGAAATGACCTGTATGAGACGGCAGTCAGGGAATACTGCAGGGAAAGCTGACTGACAAAGCATGCTTCTGTGCGGGAATTTATATATGAGGATTCCGGTGTAAGACGGCAATGTGAATATTGATTGAGATGTGCGGTATAGTGCAAATGGAGTGTAAGCATGAGAATTGCATTGATGGTATTGCGTAAGCTTTTTCTGGTGCCTTTTTTGTTTTTCCGAATCTGCCGGGCGGCAAAGCGTTATAATGGCGATTATTTGCCGGGATTTCTGGTTGCAAAGGAAATTGCCACACATGCTATACAGGCGGGAAATATTATTTTGGAGACGCACGGGCTTGAGAATATACCTGAGAAGGACGGGTTTATTTTTTACCCTAATCATCAGGGGCTTTTTGATTCCCTGACCTTTTTTTCATCCTGTCCCCGACCCTTTGCCCTGGTCATTAAAAAGGAGGCGAGCAAGGTTATTCTTTTGAAGCAGGTATTGGAGGCCACCGGGTCCCTTGCCATGGACAGGGAAGATTTGCGCCAGTCCATGCAGGTTATTAACCAGGTAGCCAGCGAAGTGGCAGGGGGCAGGAACTATATTATTTTTGCGGAGGGCCACCGCAGCCATGAAGGGAATAAGCTGCAGGAGTTTAAAGCGGGCAGCTTTAAGGCTGCACAGAAGGCTAAGTGCCCCATTGTTCCTTGCGCATTAATTAACTGCTTTGTTCCCTTTGACGAAAATTCCGTTCGTCAGGTGACTGTAAAGCTGATTTACATGAAGCCCATGTATTACGAGGACTATAAAGACATGAAGTCCGCAGAGCTTGCCGCGGAGGTAAAGCGGCGTATTGAAAAAACTATTGCGGAGTATGAGTAAGTCGCAGAAAATCGGTGAAAAGTTTATTTAGGTAATTGACAAACTAATCTTTGTTATGTATAATAAGAATCGTGCTGTAAGAAAGCACAATTATTGAATATTGGCAGAGTCGTTATTCGGATTATGGAGAAATACTCAAGAGGCCGAAGAGGCGCCCCTGCTAAGGGTGTAGGTCGGGTAACCGGCGCGAGGGTTCAAATCCCTCTTTCTCCGCTTTTAGCTCTGCCGGTAAAAAAAGGTCGGAAATGCTTGCGAACAAGTGTTTCCGGCCTTTTGTAGTGCGGCCGGGAACCAGCCGCCGATTACATGGACAAATGGAACAAGACTTTGCTTTTTGAGGCTCTCAGCTTAAAGAGTATTTTTGAATATATTCTTTGTATTTTCTGTGATAGTCCGCACTGACGGTCCGCATTTCGCGCAGGGACTTGTGAAGATTTATATTATGCTGGGCAATATCCAGGACACACCCTGCTATGTTGGAGCAATGACCGGATGTGCGTTCCAGGTTTGTAAGCAGGTCGGACCAGATAAATCCGGCGTCGATGGTACAACCGCCCTGCTGCAGCCGCAGTATGTGGTTTGTGCGAAGCTGTTCTTTCAGGTGGCTGATTACCTGGGTAAGCGGTTCCACGGTAGAGGCAATTTTCAAGTCGTTTTCGAGGAAGGACGTCAGCGTCAGGTCAAGGGCTTCGTTTACGGCGGCGGAGAGAACATGAAGCTCGGCGACGGCGGCGTCCGTAAAAGAAATTTTCTTTGTCCGCATTTCTTCTGTGGAATTGACCAGACTGACCGCATGATCGGATATGCGCTCAAAATCCCCGATTATTTTCAAGAGCTTTGCGGCTTCCGTGCTGTCTTCCTCGCTGATCTGACGGCTGCTGAGCGCCACAAGATAGGAGCCTAAAATGTCCTCATAATGATCTGCGTTTTCTTCTTTTTTCCTGACGGCCTCGCCTATTTCCGGCGAATATTTCCGCAGCGAGCTCAGCCCTTCTTTAAGCGCGCGGATAGAAATCCGCGCCATGTCTGCGGCCACCGTATTGCATCGCTGCAGAGCTATGGAAGGGGTTGCAAGCAGTCTTTCGTCCAGCTCCGTGGGAGGCTGTGACTGCACGGAATCCGGTACAAGCCGATTGACCAGACTTTCGAGCATGCCGGACAGCGGCAGCATCAACAGCGTACATAATATGTTGAACAGGGAGTGAGACACGGCAATGCCGAACAGAGAAGCCGGCTCATTTAGGAAAGAGGGATTAAAAATTGCCTTTATGACGGCAAAAACCGCCAGCCAGAACACCGACCCTATTACGTTAAAGGATAAATGGACCATTGCCGCACGCTTGGCGTTTTTGTTAGCGCCTATGGCAGAAATCATTGCCGTCACACAGGTGCCGATGTTCTGCCCCATAATAATAGGAATGGCAGCACCGTAGGATACCTGTCCGGTGACAGCCAGCGCCTGCAAAATGCCTACGGAAGCAGAGCTTGACTGGATGATGGCGGTAAGAAGCGCTCCGGCAAGGACACCGAGAAGCGGGTTTTTGAACAGGAGGAACAGATTCTGGAAGGCGGGCACGTCGCGGAGGCCGGAAACGGCGCCGGACATTTGCTCCATGCCAAACATCAATACCGCAAATCCGAGAAGGATTATGCCGGTATCCTTTTTCTTTGTATTTTTGCAGAACATATAGAATATGATTCCTGCAAATGCTAAAATCGGCGTGAAGGAGGAGGGCTTCAGTAATTTGACAAAAAGATTGCCGCTGTCGATGCCCGCAAGGCTGAGCAGCCATGCGGTAACTGTCGTGCCGATATTGGCGCCCATGATCACATTGATCGCCTGCTTCAGCGTCATGAGTCCGGAGTTTACAAAGCCCACCACCATAACGGTAGCAGCGGAGGAGCTTTGGATCACCGCCGTAATGCCCAGCCCGGTGAACAGTCCTGCAATTTTATTTGTCGTCAGCTTTCCCAGGAGTGTCTGAAGCCTGCTTCCCGCCCGGCGCTCCAGCGCCTGTCCCATCAGGCTCATGCCAAACAGAAACAGGCTCAGCCCTCCCAGCATGGTGAGAACTTGAAAAATATCCATGGAGTATAATCCTCTCTTTCTTGTTTTACGAGAAACAGCTTAACAGGTAAACATCAAATCCGTTACCTGCGCTTCGTAAAATTTATGTAAATATAAGAGGGGATGGGGCAGGGAGCTGCCCGGAGCCTTACCAATGTGCACCTGCCCGGATTAACGGTGGGATTTTGCCGCGTGGCTGCACAAAGCCGGGGCGGAGAACGCGTTTCCATAACACAGGGTCACATTTTGGGAAAACGGACTGTAACCGTAGTGCCTATGCCCGGAGTGCTGCTCAATTCAATACCGGCGTTATGAAACCGCGCCGCGTGTTTCACGATGGAGAGGCCAAGCCCCGTCCCGCCGACTTCCTTGGAGTGGCTCTTGTCGACCCGGTAAAATCGTTCAAAAATGCGTTCCTGATATTCTTCGGGGATACCGATGCCGGTGTCCGTGACGGTTAAGAGGATATGGTTTTTATCGTCTGTAATTTCAACCCTAACATCTCCGTTTTCGTGGTTATATTTAATAGCATTGTCGCACAGATTAAAAATAATTCCGCCTAAAAGCTGGGGGACGCCGTATAATTCTGCCCCGCAGCCTTTGAACGATAAATTAATTTTTGCAGCCCTCGCCTCCGGCTGTAACCGCTGCACGACGCTTTCCGTGAGAGCATACAAATCCACGGTTTTCCGCTGAAAATCCTCTCCGCCCTCGTCTAAATGGGACAGGCTGATAATGTCCTCCACTAAGGTAATCATGCGCTGTGCCTCCGAATAAATACGCTCTGAAAATTGGGGAATATCCTCCTGTTTTACGATTCCTTCCTTCAGAAGCTCCGCATAGCCGGAAATGGAGTGCAGCGGCGATTTCAATTCATGGGAAACATTGGCGGTAAATTCTCTGCGCAGCTCCAACGCCTGGCGCAGCTGGCCTGCCTGCTGCTGCAGCTGTTTCTGCTGGCTGCTGATACGTCCCAACAGAGGGCGTATTTCTGGATAAACGGTATTGACTGCCGGCTCGTCCAGGTTCAGGTTATTGAGCGGTTTTACAATGCTTTTTGATAATCGCAGCGCCAGCGCAAGAGAAAAGCCCACCGCCAAAGCCGCAACTATGAGAATTTTATCCATAATGCCCCAAAAAAGCACCCATACCGTGTACTGCATGTCTGCCAGCCGGAGAACGCTGCCGTCAGGCAGCTTCTTTGCAGCATAAAACAGCCGTTTCGTCAACGTGTCGGAATACCTGATGCTTTCGCCATAGCCATATTCCAGAGCCTGCCTGATTTCCTCCCGCTCTAAATGACTGTCCATGGAGGTCGAATCCGACCCCGTTTCATAGAGTACCGAGCCGTCGGGGCCGACCCATGTTATACGGTAAAGCCCGGCGTCTAAATCCGTAAAATAATCGATTCCTTCATTTGCCGTTCCCTGTGCCGCCAATTCGGTCTGGAGCCTGAGCCGGTTCATCTGCATATCTGAGAAATACTCGTACAGAACTACCATCATAACAGCCGTAGACGCCAGAAAAATACCGATGGCGGCAATGCAGACCGAGCGAAAAATACGCTTTGTCATATTGTTTTCTCCATCCGATAACCCACGCCGCGCACGGTTTTTATATACTCGCCGCAAACCCCGAGCTTTGTCCGCAGGGTGCCGATATGCACGTCGACAGTCCTCGTTTCCCCTGCAAAATCAGAGCCCCATATGCTTAAAAGAAGATTTTCCCGGGTGAATACCTGGCCGGGGCGACGCATAAATGTCAAAAGCAGCTCATATTCCTTTTTCGTAAGCAGAATGTCAGACTGACAGGCTCTTACCGTATGCTCGTCTGTGTCCAGCTCCAGTTCTCCGATGCGCAGGGGCGCTTTTGCCATTGCCGGGCGCGTCCGCCTCAAAACCGCTTTTACACGGGATATCATCTCCATCATGCCAAACGGCTTAGAAAGGTAATCATCTGCCCCGAGGTCAAGACCGATGACCTTGTCGTATTCGGTTCCTTTTGCGGTTGCCATAATGACAGGTACCGAGGCGGAAACCGGATGCGAACGTATTTTTTTTAAAATAGAAATTCCGTCCTCGCCCGGGAGCATAATATCCAGTATAACCATATCGGGTGTCGTTTCATGCAGCGCCGCCCAAAATTCCGCTCCGTCAGAAAAACCGACTGCTTCCAGCCCGGCGGAATTCAGGGCGTAAATCATTAAATCACGAATGCTGCCGTCATCCTCCACGCAAAAAATCATATTGCCACCTCCCTATTTTATTCCATCCCTTTGGCGAATGCCGCGAGGTCTTTGATTTTCCGCCGCCCTTAACATACATACAGCGGCAAAGGTTGTCTGCCGTAAAACGTCTTTATGCTTTTTGTATCCGGCGGTTGTGACGGTCTGCCTTGCCTTTGAGCCTTATCCTGAAGCCTTATCAGGGTGTATTATCCGGGTAACGGCAGATATCAGGATAAGAGCGCAGGATTTTTGCAGAATACAGGCCGTTCGTTTAATTTGCTGTTGGGTGAGTGCAGGGCAAGTATTGTTTCGTTTTCCAAGGATGTAAATATCATGCCGTGTCCGCCGTCCTTTGCGAAAAGAGGGGCTTTTGCATGAGTCCAATTTCCGGTAATGTCGCCGTTATCTGATTTCGCTGCGCCCAGAGCATAGCCTTCGTCCCCGAAGGAGGACCAGATCATAAGGAGCTGTCCGTCAGGCAGGCGATACATAAACGGTCCGTCCGTAACATATCCCCCGGCGTGCTTTC
Organism: uncultured Acetatifactor sp.; assembly: GCA_910578215.1. Classification (GTDB taxonomy): domain Bacteria; phylum Bacillota; class Clostridia; order Lachnospirales; family Lachnospiraceae; genus Acetatifactor. Next base: position 63,393 of record CAJTPH010000018.1, read on the forward strand.
TGGTCCACCCGGCCTCCGACGCCTTAAAGAGCAGAATGGGTGTTCCTGCCGCAGCTTTTAAATCCTCTGTCAGTCTTACGGCGCAGATCTCCCCGTCGGTAGTTTGTACCCACTCGTGGCAGAATACCATATAAGGGGTCCTGTCACCGGATAAATAAAAGGTTCCGTCAAGGCATTCCCATTCATCCGGAGTGATATTGCCGTCCGAATGGGGCGTGAAGACGCCGTCCGGCCGGTCGGACACAAGGATCGATGTGCCCCGGCATGTGTCCGGCGACTTGAAGGATACAAACATGTAGAACTTGTCTTTATACTTGTGGACCTCCGGCGCCCAATAATTTCTCGTATAGGGAAATTCCGGCGTGCGCGTAAATATTTCCTTCGGCTCGGACCAGGTCTCAAGGTCGTCCGAGACGTATACGTCCAGCCCGTAAGCCTCGTCCGCCCAGCACTCGCTGCCGCGGGTGCCGTACATATAGTATTTTCCGTTGTGGGTGAGGACAAACGGGTCCCTGATATTGATTTCGTTTGTTTTCATTGCTGTTCCGCCTTTTTGTTATTTTTTAATTGTCTGCCGGTCTTTTGCTGCACTGCCTGTCAGCTCCGTGAACAGTATAGCATATTTTTCTTGAGTCTGCATTGTCTTGCTTGAATTTGCACAGCGGATAAATTTTTGGCTGTAAGGGTTCGGACGGTCTGCGGGGCTTGACGTTCTAAACAGGCAGCAATATAATCAGGGAGGTAAGCCCTGGTTAAACGGAGGAAGCGGTATACCTGAAAAGGCCGGACTTAAACCCGACGGAGAAAATATCTGCAGGTATGTACCGTGTTTGAGGCGGATAAAGCAAAAGGGAGTATGTACACCGGGAGGTTTTATGATAATTTATTTATGCGATGATGAAGGGCAGATACTGCAGGATATGGCGGCGGGGGTGCGGGACATGCAGCCGGACAGCCTGGTCAGGTGCTTCGAGGGGAGCGAAGCGTTGTGGGAGGCGCTGGGGACGGAGCCCTGTGATGTGCTGTGTCTTGATATCGATATGCCCGGAACGAACGGTCTGGAGCTGGCAGGCAGGATGGAACAGCTGGATGCGAGACCTCTGCTTGTCTTTGTGACCGGACATGACGAGCTGGTATATGACAGCATGAAATATCATCCCTTCGGATTTGTGAGGAAGGCATATTTTGCGGAGGAGATGGAAAAGCTGTTGGCGGACTGCCAGGAGGAGCTGGAAAGCCGGGAAAGGCATTTTTCCTTTCAGTCGGGGGCGGAGAGGGTGAGACTGCCTCTGACGGAAATATTATTTTTTGAGTCGGAGGGAAACTATGTGAAGCTGTTCGCCAGGGCGGGTGAGCCGTATCGGTTCCGGGATACGCTTCATTCCCTGGAGGCAGCGCTGTCACACGAGGGATTTATCCGTATCCACAAGGGATTTCTGGTAAATCAGAGAGCTGTCCGGGTTTTGCGGGGGAATGAGGCACAGCTGGAGGACGGCGTGTGCCTTCCCGTGGGGAAAAGCTACATGCAGGGGGCGAAAAGCCGGCTGATGCGGTATATGGCGGGGAAAGCGGGAGAAATGGAGAGCGGCGTTGGGGGAATGGCGAAGAATGAATAAGCGCGAAAACAACAGAAAGAAAATGCTGGAGCTGGATATGCGCTGTACGGCGCTTCTGGAGGAGCAGTGCGAGCTGCAGCTGGAGCTGGACGCTCTGAAGGAGGAATGGGGACATATAAGAGAGCAGGATCAGGAGATACGCAAACTGCATGAGAGTGTGCGCAGGCTGAAGCATGACATGAAAAATCATCTGCTGGTGATTGCTTCCTGCCTGAATGCGAAGGAGTATGATGCCGCCAGAGATTATACATCCGGGATGCTGGATAAGCTGAATTCAATTCACAGCTATGTGGAGACGGGGAATTCCCTGATGAATCACATTCTCAATGAAAAGCTGGAGCTGGCGCGCAGCAGAGGTATAGCGGTAAAGGCAGAGATACGAAATCTCTCCTTTGCGAAAATGGACAGCCTGGATTTTTCCGCACTATTGTCGAATCTGCTGGATAATGCCATTGAGGCGTGCGGGGAAGCTCCCGTGCCCTGCCTGCAGGTGGAGGTAGGAAAGCGCAGAGGCTATGAGATGATATTGGTGCGCAACCGGATAGGGGAGTCGGTTCTGGAGAAAAACCCAGGGCTTTGTTCGGCAAAGCCTGACAGCGCCGTTCACGGAATGGGCATTCCGCAGGTCAGGAGCATTGTGCAGAAGTATCAGGGGCTTTGTGATTTTTATGAGGAAGACGGATTTTTTTGTGCCTGTGCGTTTATCCCCGAATAAGGTATGTATATCCCAAACCTTTGCAATGTGTCGTTGCAGAGGTTATTCTTTTTATGAGGGCGGCAGACGGGGGGCTTTTCCGACCGATGACACAGGGCAGCAAATGTTTCAGGTTTTATTCCCGCGGGGGTATTTGAATTCTGCGGGGGTGATGGAGCAAAGGCGGTATGTATGGTATGTTTTGACAGGGTGAGCAAGTTTATATTGTCGGATGTCAGCTTCTGTGTCCCCAGGGGACAGGCGGTGGGGGTTATCGGTTCTTCCGGGGCGGGGAAGACCACGCTTTTAAAGCTTGCGGGCGGACTGCTTATGCCCGAGCAGGGAAATATCAGAATTATGGGAAGGGAGCCTGTGGGTGCGAGAAGGTTTCTTGGAAACGCGGTGGGAGCCTGCATTGCAGGAATTCCGCTGCTTGAGGGAGAGGATACGGTGGAGGAGGGCTTTCGCATGCTGGGGACGATTTACCGGATGCCCCGGAAGCGGTATCTTAAGAGCTATGGGGAGCTGTCGGAGAGGCTGGGGTTTGAAGGGTTTGCCGGAAGCAGATGCAGCGAGCTGTCCGCGGGACAGAGGGCGCGGGTCCGGCTGGGGGCAGTGCTGCTGCCGGAGCCGGAGGTAATTCTTCTGGACGAGCCTACCGGCGGGCTGGATGTGCATGGAAAGGCGGCTCTCAGGGAAATTTTGGCTGAACGCTGCAGGCAGGGTTCGGCGGCGCTGGTTACTTCTCACGATATGACGGAGATCTCCGCTCTGTGCAGCCGTCTGGCGCTGATGGAGAAGGGAAAGCTGTTGTATTACGGAAGTGAGCGGACGCTGTTTCGCCGTTACGCGCCCCCGGAGGAGATAACGGTGAAGCTTGCGGGCGCATTCCCGGACTTGGAGGATATGCCGCTGGATTCCTACGTCCTGGACGGCGATATGCTCAAGCTGCGTTTTCGCCCGGCTTATATCACGGCGGCAGAGGTTATAAAGCAGCTGCTGCGCCAGACCGATCTGAAGTCGGTAGACATTCACAGAGCCGATCTGGAGGATGTGCTTTTGAGGGAGGCGAAGTGCAGAGCCGGAACTTTAAACAGGCTCGAAACGAAGACGCCCCGAAAGGAATTTACGGCTGAGCCAAAATCAGACGAAAATTCCTTTCAGGAGTTGGGGGAGGCGAAGTGCAGAGCCGGAACTATAAATAGGAGGAGACATGGGAAATTTAATTGAGGTCAGGGACGTGAGCAAGACCTTCCGGGTCAGCAAGAGGGGGAAGGGTATACCGGGAATGGTGGCAAATCTGTTTGTTCCCAGATACGAGAAAAGACACGCGGTTAAAAATGTGAGCTTTGAAATTGAGGAGGGGGAGATGGTGGGGTTTATAGGTCCCAATGGGGCGGGCAAATCCACCACAATTAAAATGCTGTCAGGTATTTTGTATCCGGACGGAGGCAGCCTGCAGGTTGCGGGCTATATTCCCTACAGGCAGCGCAGGGAATATGTGTCAAAGATCGGCGTGGTGTTTGGGCAGAAGTCGCAGCTGCAATGGGATCTGCCGGTTATAGACAGCTTCGAGCTGCTGAAGGCAATCTACCGTATTCCTGAGGAGGTATACCGCAAAAACCTGGACCGATATACGGAAATGCTGAATATGGGAGGGTTTCTCAATCAGCCTGTGAGGCAGCTGTCTTTGGGACAGCGTATGCGCGCCGACATTGTGGCGGCTTTGCTGCATTCTCCTCGCATTGTCTTTTTTGATGAGCCTACCATAGGCGTCGACGTGGTGGGAAAGGAGGTCATCCGCAGCTTTTTGAGGGAGCTGAACAAGAGGGACAGGCTGACTATGATATTTACCACTCATGATATGCAGGATATAGAAAAGACCTGCAGAAGGCTTCTGATCATTGATGACGGAAGCAAGGTTTACGACGGCTCGCTGGAGGGTATCAAGGCGAAATACGGCACCACCAGACAGCTGGATGTGGAATTTTCCCACAGCATTGAGGTGCGCCCTATTGACCATGTGAGGATTCAGGAGCTGGATGCTTATAAAAAACGCTTTTACTTTGAAAATACAAAGATTGAGCTTCAGGAGCTGATGAATCATCTTTTGTCGGAGTATCCTGTCCGGGACCTGAATATCACAGAGCCTGCAATCGAGGGAATCATTCGCAAAATATATCAGGGAGAGGAGGTGGGAGCATGAGGCTCACGCCTTATTTTGCCTATGCGAAAAAGAGCTTTCTGGGGCGCAGCGCCTATCGTTTTGATCATTTGATGGGTATCTTTTCCACATGTCTGCAGGTTTTTATCTATTGGAACATTTACCGTGCCCTGTACGGGCAGAGGACGGAGGTGGACGGTATTACCCTGGCAATGGTGACCACTCATTTTATATTATCCATGGGGCTTAAGGAGGCTTTTTATACGGATGACGGTTATTTATCCCGAAAGATCAGGGACGGCAGTATTGCCACGGAGCTGCTGCGTCCCATAAGCTTCAAGGGCCGTATGCTTGCGGAAAATATGGGAAACGCGCTGTTTAATCTGATCTTCCGGTTTATTCCGGCGGTGCTTATCTCCGTGTGTATTGTGGGAATCCGTCCGCCGGCAGACGCAAAAAGCGTATTGCTTTTTGCGGTAAGCGCCGTGCTGGGCTACGGTGTTCTCTGGGCGATCAGCTTTGCCTGTCAGATGACGGCTTTCTGGCTTATAAATACATGGAGCCTCTTTACCGTCAAAAATGTTTTTGTAAAGGTGCTTTCCGGCTCCATGCTTCCGTTGTGGTTCATGCCTGAGTGGATGAGGGGGGTACTTAGGGCGACACCCTTTTCCTCCATCTATTTTACACCTGTGCAAATTTATCTGGGACAGCTTTCCGCGGAGGAGATAGGGTGGCGGTGCCTGGTGCAGCTTCTGTGGGCTGCGGGAATCTTTCTGCTGGGGGATCTCCTGTGGCGCAGAGGGCAGAAAAAGCTGGTGGTACAGGGCGGTTAGCGAAAGGATACCCTTTTGCGCGAAGAAATGTCCGGAATGCGGGCATCCTTTTCGTGAGGGCTCTGTTTTGGGAATGAGTGTGATAAACATTGCACACTTCTGAATTTGAGTGCCTGCTGAAGCGGGCAGATGGGAGCAAACATGCAGGATAACACATTAAAGCTGATCGGGCTGTATATGAAGACCACCGTCCGCTCGTGGTTTCAGTACCGGGTGGATGCGCTGCTGCGCTCTGTGGCAGTGTTTCTGCGAGAGGCGGCGGGGGTAATTGCGATTTATTTTACGCTGTTGAAGTTTGACGAGCTGAACGGATGGAGGCTGCCGGAAATGATGTTTCTGTACAGCCTGCTCTTTCTGACATATGGAATACTGATTATCTTTTTTACGGGATTGCGGGATTTCGGAGCGATGGTGCGCACGGGAAAGTTTGATCGCTATATTCTGCGCCCCAGGGGACTGCTGTTTCAGATGATTTTTGTAAACGCGGACTGGTTTGCGGCGGTGGGGCATGGAGGGCTGGGCATATTGCTCTTTGTGATTTCGGCGGGCAGGGTCGGTATTCAATGGAATGCAGGGACCGTTGTTTATTATGTGCTGGCAGTGGCAGGGGGAGTCCTGATCCAGGGGGCGCTCTTTCTGTTTCTTGCCACGCTGAACATCTTCCTTATGGAGACGGGCAGCCTGAAGGAGCTGTTGTATTATGATACCCGCAAATTTGCGGGATATCCCATCAGCATTTTTCACAAGGCGATTCAGGGGTTTATGATTTATGTTGTGCCCATGGCGTTTGTGAATTATTTTCCGGCTCAGTTCCTTCTGCGCAAGCCGGACATGGCAGGCTTTCCGGAAGTTTTCCTTTATCTGACGCCTGTGGTCGGGGTGGGGACATACCTGCTCTCGTATCTGTTTTGGAGATATGGGCTGCGGTATTATAAGAGCTCGGGCAATTAGAGCTGTCCCCGGGTTTAGGGTAAAATGAATCAGTGCATGGATGCGGCAGAATGCCGTTTGACATTCCCGGAAAGCAAATGGTATAATAATGTAATCCAGAAATAGGAAGCATCGGGATACATTATTAAAAAAACAGGAGACAACATTATGGACAAAACGCAGGCATACATGCAAAATCTGAAAATGGAAGAAGTGCCCTGGGGCAGGCTTGACACAGCCTATGGCAGGGCAGGTGATTTTCCGGAATATTTTAAAACCATATGGGCTATGACCGATCTTTCGTCCGTTAAATCGGCGTCAAGTGAGATTCTGTCCAATATCGAGCACCAGAGTACCCTTTGGCATTCCACTCCGTTTGCAATGATATTTCTGGTACGTATTTTTGAACATGCCATTCCCCAGACTACGGAAAATGAGTGCGCTGATTTTATTGTAGACGCTTTGCTGGAATTTTTTGAGGTAATCGCTGACTGCATCAACGACTATGACGGAATGGACCACGACGATCCGCTTCCGGACTTTTCCGATTTGCTGCAGGAGGATTATTTGGGGGCCGAGCTATGCGATGAGGATGACGAAGAGGAGGAAGATAGCTTTGAACGCTTTGAAGAAAGCGATTATGATGTATTTTACAGCTTTTGGTATTACTCCCATCAGGCTCTTTTGCTGTGTAAACCACTGTTATCCAAATTGGAGAACACTCCTTTTCAAGAGAAGGCAGAAGAATTAAACGAAATGATCCCCCAAGCCTGATTTAAAAATACAACCGGCAATACGCAGCGGGCAAGTCCCTAAAAGACGTATAAAAGCGCTGCTTTGGCGTTCCGTGAGGGACGGGCCGAGGTGTTGTGAGAATCCGCATTTTGCACAAAAAAATATGTACATTGTATGGAAGTGTGTGTTATAATTAATACATTCGCGGGCAGGGAGGCTTCAGATTGCTTCCCTGCTTTTAAAAAAGGAGGTAATTAATTTATGCTTGAGGATTTTATTTCAGGTAAAAAGGCTCTTTTTGCCACAGGCGTACATACAGAGCTTCGAGCGCAGGAGAACCGTAACAGGCGCGTCTCTTTGATACAGGGCAACCTGACGGCAAACAGCCGCTCCGAGGTCCTGGGCGTTTCGGCAAGGGTGTATAAAAACGGGTTATACGGCTTTTCGTCCATGGCGGAATACTCCGCTTCCGCGGCGGAAGCAGTGCTGAAGGCGGCGACGGAGAATGCATTGTTCATGGATAAGCATGTTCCCAAGGGGAAGGGCGCGCTTCCGGTCATCCAGCCGGGAAACATTCCGCTTAATAAAACGATTTTAGACACGGAGCAGAAGCGTTATATCGAATTCTGCAAGGAGGTAGACGATTACATCACCAGAACCTATCCCAAGCTTTCCAGCCGTTCCGTCATTCTGTCGGCGGATTCCATGGAGAAGCTGCTCTGCACGTCGGACGGGTATGACGGGCACACGGCATCGCCGCGCAGCTATATCTACCTTTTCCTGAATACGGAGTCGGCTTCGGGAATGCCTCTTGAGCTGTTTAAGGCGGTAGGAGGGTCAGGCAACTTCGAGGACAGATTTACGGACCCGGCGCTTATTTATCCGGAGATCGATAAGCTGTATGAGACCTTGATGCGCAAGCGGGAAGGCGTCTATGCGGAAGCGGGCTACAAGACGGTTGTTCTGGGAGGCATTCTGTCGGGAATGCTGGCCCACGAGGCAGTGGGGCATACGGTGGAGGCGGATCTTGTTATGGGCGGCTCCGTGGCGGGACCGAATCTGGGCAAGCGTGTGGGCTCCGAGCTGGTCAATCTTGTGGATTTTGCACATACCGCTTTTGGAGAGCAGGCGCCGCTTCCGGTTTATCTGGATGACGAGGGGACGCCTGCGGAGGATGCCGTCCTTATTAAGGACGGCATCCTGACGGGATACATGAACAACCGGGAGAGCGCGGAGAATTTCGGAATGAAGCCTCAGGGCAATGCCCGGGCATGGGAGTTTTCCGGCGAACCTCTTATCCGCATGAGAAATACGGCGGTGCTTCCCGGAAAGGATAAGCTGGAGGATATAATTGCATCCGTGGACGACGGCTACTATCTGATCGATACCAATAACGGTCAGGCGGATCTTACGGGCGAGTTTATGTTCGGCGTATGCATGGGGTATGAGATTAAAAACGGCAGGCTTGCCAGACCTATCCTGGATACCACCATTTCCGGAGTCGCTTTTGACATGCTGAAAACGGTAGATATGGTGTCGGACGAGATGGTTTGGTCAAGCTCCGGTTTCTGCGGCAAGAAACAGCCCATGCCGGTTGGAATGGGTGGTCCGGCACTTCGCTGCAAGGTTATGATTGGAGGTCGCTGATAATTATGGAAGATATCAAAAGCGTAGGCAGTAAGATAAATGAGGTACTTAAAAAGCATGGCGTGGAAAAGGCGCAGTTTTGGGTAACCCAGAAGGAGACCCACGAATTCAATGTGGACGGGGGAGAATTTTCCCTGTTCAGGACCCTTTATGACAACGGGCTGGCTCTTACGGTGTATCATCATAACAAAAAGGGCTCTGCCAGCACCAATAAGCTGACTGACGCAGACCTTGAGGCGGCGGTGGAGGGTGCGGTCACCTCCGCGGAATCGGGCATTGCCGACGAGGCATACGATATTGCGCCGAAGCAGGAAAATCAGTGCTTCCATGACAACGGTTATGAGCCTGACATCGACCGTCTTTTTGAGCGGATGCAGGAGCTGATGGCGGATATCAGGGAGCGTCACCCCAAGATCATGGTGCAGCAGCTGATTGTCTCCCATGAAAAGGTACATAGTCTATATCAGAATACAAACGGAACAGAGTGCGAGACCTTTAAAGGAAAATATTCGGTTTCGCTTATGTTTGCGGGTCATGAGGGGGATCTGACCACATCCTTCTTTGGCTCAGGCGTTATGACGGATAATCTGGACCGGCGTTTTATTGAGCTGGGTTCTCTTGAGTCTCAGCTTAAGGACGCGGAGGCGCAGCTGGTGACGGTTCCTTTTGAGGGCAAATTTGAGGGTGTGATCGTATTGACGCCGGACAGCCTGGGTTCGCTGCTTTACAGTATCATCGGTAATTTTGCGTCTGACGGCGTTATTTTGGAAAAGACCAGCCTTTGGCTGAATAAACTGAACGAAAAGGTGGCGGATGAGCGCCTGACAATCTCCATGAAGCCGTCAGACTCCCGTATTGTGAACAAGGGACATGTCACGGCGGACGGTTTTCTTGAGGAGGACTATGACCTCATTAAGGACGGCGTTCTGAAGTCGTTTATGCTGTCTCTTTATGTGGCAAACAAGTCCGGCTTTGAACGGGCGAAAAATACATCCTTCTCCGTGGTCATAGAGGGCGGAACGACACCCTATGCGGAGATTCTCAAGGGAATCAGGAAGGGTCTGATCGTAGGACGCTTTTCCGGCGGGCAGCCCGGGACAAACGGGGACTTTTCCGGTGTGGCGAAAAACAGCTTCCTTGTTGAGGACGGGAAGATTACCGGCGCGGTGAGCGAGACGATGATAAGCGGAAACCTTGCCGACATGCTGTTAAATCTGGTGGATATCTCGAAAGAGACCGTGGCGGACGGCGGCAGTGTCCTGCCGTACATTGCTTTTGACAAGGTTGTGATTTCGGGCAAGTAGGCAAAGGAGCCGGCAGCTTTGATGCTGACTGTGGCGTGAGATAAGAGGATGCGGTATATGATTTTTCAGGGGGGCTTCTGTAAGGAGCCCCTCGTGCTTTTTGGAAAAGCGTATCTACTGCCATCTACCATAAACTGTCCGGGGGATGTGCGCCATTTAAATGAACGTACTTATTTTTTCCTATTAAGCTTTTGCGGCATCATATCCCTGCAGGCAATTTGTTTTAACCAAAATATTTGAAAGCATGTCCGTCCTCTGGCTCTCCAATTTCATATCCCAAGGCCGCTGTTAATTTTTCCTTCAGCTCAGAATACCGGCTTTCCAGCAGGGACCTTTTTCCTCTCCTGTCCAATAGGGCACAGAAGTATATACCTCACTTAGCTTTCCCCACAGCTGATCGGGTATGGTATAATGGATATTCGGGCTTATATCGTGATTCATCAAGCTTACTTCCAAGCTATGCGTGCAGCGCTGTGCGCCGGCGCCTGATATTTATATCCTTATAGACTTAATTATAAAAGAGCTGTCTGTTATTTACAATGCATAGATAACGGCTTATTTTTGAAGGTAAAAATGACCTGCCGCATAATTGACGAAAAAAGTAAAAAAAGGTGTTGACATATAATTGCCAAGTGTGATATGATACTTCTCGCCCCATTGATAGAAGCAAACAGCAATGAACAAAAGCTTCCGAAAAAAAGGCAAAAAAAATTAAAAAAACCTGTTGACAAACAAGGAAGCATGTGGTAATCTAAGTAAGCTGTCCGGTGAACAACAGGAAGCACAGTGAAGAACACAGGC
>CAJTPH010000019.1:0-52772 GCA_910578215.1 uncultured Acetatifactor sp.
AATGCTCGCTGCGCTTGCGCTTGATTTCCTGCTGATATGGTACAATGTTGACACAAGAGGACGTTGTGTCAACTACTGATTCCATGTGCGCTAAGGCGCACGATAATATGGTACAATGTTGACACAAGAGGACGTTGTGTCAACTACTGATTCCATGTGCGCTAAGGCGCACGATAATATGGTATAATGTTGACACAGAAGAACGTTGTGTCAACTACTGATTCCATGTGCGCTGAAGCGCACGATAATAAGGTGGAAGAAACGGAAAAGGAATATGAAAAATTTTAAGAAGCTTATATGGGTGGGAGATTCCACCGTGGCGTTTAACGGGGCGGGCACCTATCCCCAGACCGGAATCGGACAGGAATTTGACAGATATATTAAAAGAGAATATGTTGTATTTGACTTTGCCAAAAACGGGGCAAGCTCAAAAAGCTTTTATGACGCAGGGCATTTTGAACCCGCTGTAGAGATAATGGAGGAGGGGGATTTCCTCTTTATCCAGTTTGGCCACAATGATGAAAAGCCAAAGGAGGACCGGCACACGGACCCGTTTACCACCTATCAGGAATACCTGATGAGGTATGTGAACGCGGCGAGAGACAAAGGAGCGGTTCCCGTGTTGATCACGCCCCTTTCAAGAAGACATTTCCGGGAGGACGGCACGATAGAGAACAGCCACGGGGAGTACCCGGCAGCCGTGAAGGAGCTGGCGGAGAGAGAGGGGCTTGCGCTCATCGATCTGACGGAAAAGAGCCGGATTCTTTATGAAAAGACAGGCGATATGGACAGCCGGAAATGGTTTATGTATTTCCCGGTGGGAACCTATGAAAATTACACAAAGGAAATGAAGGATAACACACACCTTCACTATGAAGGCGCGGTCAGGATGGGAAGTCTGGTTGCGGAGGGACTGAGAGAATTAGGCGGATGCTATGGGGACATGCTGAGGGAATAGGCTTTTTCCCGAAAACATAGCGGAAAGCATGAAATAAAAAGATTTACATAAAGGGAGGTAACAAAGTGGAAGCAAAACAGATCAAAACCGCAGTGGAAAAGGCAGGCAGCTACATTGATAACCTGACCATAAAGTCCGGGGTCAATATTCCCGAAAAGGTGCTTGCCGCACAGGATCTTTTTTTTACATGGGATAACGAGAAGCGCTCCCCTTTGAGCAACAAAGGGTTCCTGTATGATTACAGCTATTATAACGGCGTGGTGATGGAAGGGCTTTATGACATTTATGAGGCGGAGCCGGACAGGGGGGCAGTCTATTATGATTATGTGAAGAAATATCTGGACGGTCTTATGAAGCAGGAGGACGGTACTTTTACGCTGGACTTTGAAAGGGCGGGCTATGTGGACTGTCACGGAGCCGACTGCTATAAGACCGCTGCGTTATTTGAGAGATTCTCCGGGGGCGGGGACGCCTACGGGCAGATCGCGTCGCAGCTTTACAGGCACCTGACGGACGAGAGCTATGTCAACAGCGACGGGCACACGCCCTGCCTGGACAATATGCCTGCGGAGCTTGGGCATAATTACTGGCACAGCTGGAGAAAGGCGCCTCGGTACAAGATATGGCTGGACGGCATTTATATGCTGCAGCCCTTCCTTGCACATCATGCGGCAAGAATCGGCGACGTGCGGCAGCTTGAGCTGATACAGGAGCGGCTGGACTGGGTAGCGGAGACGCTGCTGGCGCCGAACGGCATGTACTATCATGCGGGAAACGGCCGCGAGGACGTATGCAGCTTCTTCTGGACACGCGCAATAGGCTGGTACGGCATGGCGATGGTGGATGTCATGGAAGTGCTTCCGGACGAGTATCTGGAAAAAAGAAAGGCGGCGTTAAAGCTCTTTGTGGACGGAATGCTGAAATATCAGGATGAGAGCGGTATCTGGGCAAATCTGGCGGATCAGCCGGTGACAGAGACCAACCGCCTGGAAACCAGCGGAACCGCAATGATGAGCTATGTTATCCTCAAGGGCGTCAGGAAGGGCTGGCTTGACGCCTCCTATCAGGAGGCGGGACTCAAAGCCTTTGTGGGGCTGGCAGAGAAAAAGCTGGATGAGAGCGGACTGAGGGATATTTATTTAAAGGCCAGTGCCAACGGCAGCAACAACTATGAGGAGACGGAATATTATTTCACGGATGAGGGTAAGGGAAGCGGACCGTTTATTATGGCATATTCTGAAATGCTGAGATGTGGAGGAAACAGATGAACAGAGAGCGCATAGAGTCCTTTATTGAGGACTTTTACAAGGATTTTTCCGGAGTGAGGTTTGACAAGTGGAACTATGAGGACGGCTGCATCCTGATAGCTGCGATGCAGCTGTACCAGGCTACCGGCAGGGAGCTTTTCAGGGACTTTGTCGTAGGCTATATGGATAAATATGTGCTGGAGGACGGGACCATACAGCATTACAAAAAAGAGGATTATAACCTGGACAATATTGCTCCCGGAAGGGCGCTGCTCTTTGCCTATGAGCAGACCGGCAGGGAGAAGTTCATGAAGGCTGCACAGGAGCTGATGGATCAGCTTTTGCACCATCCCAGGACTGCGTCAGGGAATTTCTGGCACAAGAAGATCTATCCCAATCAGGTATGGCTTGACGGTCTGTTTATGGCACAGCCCTTCTTTATGGCATATGAAACCAAATATGGGAAAAAGGAGCATTACATAGACATTGCCAGCCAGTTTTATAATGTCCGCAAATACATGTTTGACGAGGAGGCAAAGCTTTATTATCACGGCTATGACGAATCCAGGGAGGTCTTCTGGGCGGACCCTGTGACGGGGCGCTCCAAGAATTTCTGGCTCCGGGCAACCGCGTGGTATCAGATGGCAATCGTCGATACCCTGGAGGCCATGTCCATTTCCATCTATGAGGATTACCGCGGTCTTGCCGACCTTTATGCCGAGGGAATTAAGGGGCTGCTGCGCTGTCAGGACAAGGATACAGGGCTCTTTTACCAGGTGCTGAACCTTCCCGGCGCGGAGGGCAACTATCAGGAAACCTCCGGCTCTGCCATGCTTGCGGCGTCCATTATGAAGGCGTGCCGCCAGAAGGTATTGCTGCCGGAGAAATATTGGCATGTGGGTGAGGCGATCCTGGATTCCGTCATCGAGAGAAAGCTTTCAAGGACTCCGGAGGGCTTTGAACTTAAGGACTGCTGCAGGGTCGCAGGCTTGGGACCCGCAAAGGACCACCGCAGGGACGGCAGCGTGGAGTATTATCTGTCGGAGCCCAATGTGCTCAACGATAACAAGGCGATCGCCGCACTCTTTATGGCATATGCGCAGTATCTGCTGGGAAGGCAGACCATCAGCGAGATCGCGTAATAAAAGAACGTATATCCGCTGAAGCGGACAGAGAGGTGTCAGTTTGAAGACTCCATTCAAATTTTGAAATTGTATCCGCTGAAGCGGACAGAAAGGTGCAAATATGGATTTTCAGGTGATTTTTACCACGGCGAGAAGCTTTGTGCTTGAGCTGCTGGAGGACAATGTCTATTATAATTCCGATAAATACGAGATCGTTATTAACGGCGAGAGGTACATGGAATCGGAGAAGGTGATTCAGACCGTATACGGGCTGACACCCGATACCGCCTATCAGGTTGCCGTCAGGCGGGGCGGACAGGTCTCGGAGACAAGGGAAGTGCGGACAAGGTACGAGTATGTAACGCTGAATGTCAGGGATTTCGGCGCAAAGGGAGACGGCGTTTCGGACGATACGGCGTACCTGCAGGCGGCAATTATGAGCTGCCCTCAGAACAGCCGTGTGCTTGTTCCCAGGGGTGTTTACCGATTTACCAACCTGTTTTTAAAGAGCGATCTGACCATTGAGCTGGCGGAGGGCGCGGAGCTCAAGGCAATTCCCGACAAGACCAGGCTTGCGGTGCTGCCCGGAAGAATACAGAGCTATGACGAGAAGGGCGAGTATCTTATCGCCTCATGGGAGGGCAATCCGCTGGAAAGCTTTGCCAGCATCCTCACAGGCATTCAGGTAAAGAATGTGGTCATCTGCGGCAGAGGCTCCATCGACGGCAGCGCGGATTTTGACAATTGGTGGAATGTGGAAAAGAGAAAGGGAGATCCTGCCAGACCCAAGATGATGTTTCTGAACAACTGCGAAAATGTGGTTCTGCAGGGCGTCACCATAAAGAACTCTCCCTGCTGGAACATGCACCCCTGCTTTTCCAGGGATCTGCGTTTCCTTGATATTACCATTCAGTCTCCGGCGGATTCCCACAACACCGACGGAATCGACCCGGAATCCTGTGAAAATGTGGAGATCGCAGGCGTGTACTTTTCCGTGGGCGACGACTGTATTGCTATCAAGTCCGGTAAAATGTACATGGGGAAAAAGTATAAGACGCCCTCAAAGCACATTGTGGTAAGAAACTGTTATATGAATAAAGGCCATGGAGCCGTGACCATCGGAAGCGAGATTTCGGGGGGAGTGGACGACATTCAGATAAGGAACTGCGTCTTCTATCACACGGACAGAGGGCTGCGTGTCAAGACCAGGAGGGGCAGGGGCAAGGATTCCGTGCTTCGGGGCATCACCTTTGACAATATCAAAATGGAATATGTGCGCAGCGCGTTTGTTATCAACAGCTTTTATTATTGCGGAACAGACGGCAAGACAGAGTATGTGTCCTCCAAAAAGCCCCTGTCCGTGGACGAGCGTACTCCTTCCGTGAAGGATGTCCATATCCGGAATGTGGAATGCATCGGTACCCATGTGGCAGGCGTGTACTTTTACGGGCTGCCCGAGCAGAAGATCGAACAGGTAGAGATGGAAAATGTACGCATTACCTACGCCGAGGATGCAAGACCCGGTACGGCGGCGATGATGCAGGGCTGCGAAATCACCTGCAGAAAGGGGATCTTTGCCCGCAATATCAATAAGCTCACAATGAAGAACGTCGTCATTGAGGGCTGCGAAGGAGAGCCGCTGGATATTGAGGAGGTAGATGAGGTGATCCGCGGGTAAGCCTGTCAGCCGGGCATTATGTAAAATATACGACCAGCCATAGCGGCGCCGGAGAGTAAAGCTATGGCTGGTTTTGTCCGTTCTTTTATGTTGCAAATTTATTTGTATTCATTTACAATAGAGTCAAAAAGAAGCTTAAAAAGATATAAAGAAGGAGATATAAGAGACCTATGGAAAGTCATAAAAAACGGCTCAGGGAATTGAGCAGGAACCGGAACAATAAACGGAACAGGCAAAGCGGCGGCAACAGGACCAAGGCCGTGGCAGCGGCCATGGCGGCATGCATGGTCTGGAGCATGGCGGCATGCGGCGGACAGGATAACGGGGAATCGGGAAGCGGCTCAGACCCTGCCGCCACGTCTACGCCGGAGGCGGCTGTTACGGCAGCGCCCACAGCGGAGCCCACGCCGGAGCCTACCCAGGACCCGTCTCAGACGGTGTACGGCGAGAATGTGCCTGTGGGTAAATACGCGCCTGCGGAGAGCTGTTCGGACAGGGCCATGGTTGCGGTGAAGTCGGAAAACGGCGTATTTGTCAGCTGGAGAAGCTATGAGGCGGATTCCGATCAGATCACCTTCACCCTGTCAAGGAACGGCCAGGATATCTATACAGGGTCTCTGACCAACTACATGGACACAGAGGGAAAATCCGGCGATACCTATAGCCTTAAGGCAAGCGAGGGAATTTCCGTAAACGGCGAGAGCACTGTCGCCTGGAATGCGGGGTATCAGGAGTTTACCCTGAAGGCGCCCGAAACCCAGGTCATGCCCGACAAGACAAAGGCAAGCTACACCGCGAATGATATGTCTGTGGGAGATTTGGACGGAGACGGCCAGCTGGAGCTGATCGTAAAGTGGTATCCCGACAATGCCAAGGACAACGCCCATAACGGTTATACAGGCACCACGATTCTCGATGCCTATGATATCGACATTGCCACCGGCAGTGCGGAGCTTATGTGGCGCATCGACCTGGGGCTGAATATCCGTTCCGGCGCCCACTATACACAGTTTCAGGTGTGGGATTACGACGGGGACGGCAAGGCGGAGCTTCTTTGTAAGACCGCGGACGGCACCACTGTCTATGACGGCAGCCTGAAGGAGACGGGACATGTGGGTGCGGTCAGCATGGCATCTCTCGACATTTCCAAGCGTCCCAAGGAACAGGAGTACGATTACAGGGCAACCGATTCGTCGGGACGTATTGTGAAGGGGCCCGAATACCTGACTGCATTCAGGGGTGATACCGGTGAAATCATAGACACGGTGGATTATATTCCCGCAAGAGGGGAGATCACAGACCCGGAAAAGGGTACATACAAGATCAGCAGCTGGGGCGATAACTATGCAAACCGCGCGGACAGATTCCTGGCGGCCACGGCATATGTGGACGACGGTACGGCATGTGCCATCTTTGCCAGAGGCTATTATGGCAGGACGGCGCTCAGCGCATGGAAGCTGGCGGACGGCAGGCTGCAGATGAAGTGGTATTTTGACGCTGCCGGCGGCTCTTATTATGCGGGGCAGGGCAATCATAACCTTTCTGTGAATGATGTGGACGGCGACGGCTACGATGAGATCATTTACGGCTCCCTGACCATGGATCATGACGGTACGCCGCTGTATACCACCAGGCTGGGGCACGGCGACGCCATGCATGTCAGCGACTGGAACGGGGACGGCAGGCTGGAGGTGCTCCAGGTACATGAGGACCCGGGCGCTATAGAAATGCACGATGCGGAGACAGGAGAGCTTCTGTGGCATTACAAAAATTCCAAGGATACCGGGCGCGGCATGGCGGCGGACATCGACCCCCGCTATCCTGGAGCGGAGGCGTGGGGAGCGGCTAACAGCGCAACCTTTGACTGCCAGGGCAATATTATCTATGCGGATGCGCGTCCCAGCATGAATTTTTCAATTTTTTGGGACGGAGACCTTCTGATGGAGCTGTTTGATTATAACAACAGCGACGCGGGCGTTCCCCAGGTACAGAAATGGGACTGGGAAAATTTAAAGAGCGATGTGCTGCTTCAGGCGGACGGTACGGCGCTGAGCAACGGAACAAAGGGAAATGCAGGCTTGGTAGCGGATATCTACGGCGACTGGCGGGAGGAGTTCATTGTCCGCTGCAGCGCGGATGCAAATAAGATACGCATTTATTCCACGGATATTCCGACGGAGCATGTGGTAACCTGCCTGCTGGAGGACAGGGCATACAGAGAAGGCGTGGCATGGCAGAACACCGCCTACAACCAGCCCGCAAATCTTTCGGTGCTCCTGAGCAAGGACGTAAAGGCGGAATAAGTAAAAAATAAAAGCACAATTTTTAAGTCCCATGGGATGGGTACACTTATCCGAAAAGGGAGTATAAAAAAGAAAGGCAGACACAGATGTACGATTTTAAGACTACAATGGATAAGCTTGTGCAGGAGGAGGTCCGGGCAGGACGGGTGAGAGGAGCCAGCGCCCTGGTGCTTCACAGGGGACGTGAGATCTATTACGGCGCCTTTGGGAAAGCAGATGCGGAGAGGGAAATTCCCATGGAGCGGGATACCATTATCCGACTGTATTCCATGACAAAGCCCGTCACGGCCGCCGCGGTTATGCTCCTTGCGGAGCGGGGTGAGCTTGACCTGTGGGACCGCGTTTCAAGGTATCTGCCCTGCTTTCGCGGGCAGAAGGTCTGGCGGGGCGGAGAGGAGGTTCCGGCAGGGCGTGAGAATACGGTCTATGATCTGTTGAACATGACCTCCGGCATCACCTATCCCGACGAAGCTCATGAACCCGGCAGGAGAATGAAGGAGATGGTTGATATGCATGTCCGCCGCAGGAGGGCCGGCGAGCGGGTGTGCACGCAGGATTTCATAAGGGGCATCGCCTCCGTACCTCTTTGCTTCCAGCCGGGAGAAAGGTGGATGTACGGTTTTTCTGCGGATGTGCTGGGGGGAATCATTGAGGCGGTATCCGGCATGACCTTCGGAGAATTTTTGAAAAAAGAAATCTTTGAACCGCTTGAAATGGAGGACACCGGCTTCTTTGTCCCCAAGGGGAAGCAGGAGCGCCTTGCGCAGTATTACGATATGCGTGGGGACGGCAGCTTCGTGCCTCATACGGACAGCCACTTAGGCGAATACTTCGGGGAGGACAACGCTTTTGAGTCCGGCGGCGCAGGTCTGGTGTCCACCCTGGACGATTACAGCCGTTTTGCATCCATGATGACACATGGCGGCGTATATAAGGGACGGCATATTTTGGGGCGCAGGACTGTGGAATTCATGGGACAGAACCGATTGAGCGACAAACAGCGGGTCAGTCTGGACTGGGACAGCACCAGAGGATATGGCTACGGCTGCCTGATGAGAGTTTTGACGGATCAGGGAACGGCAGGGACAACAGCGTCCCACGGTGAATTCGGCTGGGATGGCTGGACGGGCAATTATGTGACAATGAATCCCCACGAGGACCTGATTATCCTGTATTTTGTACAGCAATGCGGAGCGGATGTGCTGCCCGCCGTGAGAAGGCTGCGCATGGCAGTCTACGGGGCGCTTGAGGATTAAGACATAAAAAACGACCGGAGACAAAAGCCGGTCGTTTTAATCATCCGTGGATTCGTCGGAATCTGCCGCAACCGCCGCAGCCACACTGGAAACGACCGAAACGATAACCGCAAAAACAATTACCAGAAATCCACCTGCCAATAGAATAAACATAATGCGAAACCTCCTGCATATTCATGGGATAAGTATACCACTAAACATTAAAAATCACAACAGTAAAAATGCAGTAAAAAAATTTTTGTACTTACCGGGTCTTCGCGTTTGGAAATCAGTCTGCTTTGCGCCTGCCGCATGTGTGCATGACACCTTGCAGCTCTGCCCCGGGGCAGTCTGATTCATGTGTTGACGGATTTTGGACATACTGTAAAAAAACGAATGGGGTGAAGACAATGGACCACAAGGTATATGAATATGAATCCCTAATTTATGAAGCAGGGGAGAAAGGCGGCGCATACGTGGTTTTTCCTTACGATATCAGGAAGGAGTTCGGGCGGGGCCGGGTGAAGGTACATGCCACGTTTGACGGAGAGGAGTATGACGGCAGCATTGTGAATATGGGCGTAAAGAATGCGGACGGAAGCGTCTGTTATATTATAGGCGTGCGGAAGGATATCCGCGCGCGGATAGGCAAGCAGCCGGGGGACAGTGTCCGGGTGACTGTCAGGGAACGGGAGTAAGGGAGGAAGCGGAATATGTGGACATGTCCGAAGTGCGGGCGCTCTTTTAAAAGGCAGGGGCAGGATCATTACTGCGGGAAAGCGCCGGAAACCATAGACGAATATATTGCGGCACAGCCGGAGGGTGTCCGGCAGTACCTCAGGGCCGTGCGGGAGGCGGTCCGCGAGGCTCTGCCCGAGGCGGAGGAAAGGATTGCATGGAGCATGCCGACCTTTTGGAAGAAGCATAATATCATTCATTTTGCAGGATTTAAAAATCATGCCGGTCTGTATCCGGGACCGGAGGCGGTTCTGGAGTTTGCCGGCCGTCTTGAGGGGTATAAGACCAGTAAGGGGACAATACAGCTGCCATACGGCAGGCCGGTTCCCGTTGAATTGATCTCCGATATTGCAAAGTGGTGTTACGAGACGGGGAATCATCCCTGAAAATGGAGGAATGTACTTAATGGACAGCGAGAAAATATATCAAATGGAATTTTCCAGGGTTTACAGCCTTCTTGTCAACAAGGCAGAGAAAAAGGGCAGAACAAGGCAGGAGGTTGACGAGGTTACCCGGTGGCTTACCGGATACGGTCAGGCGGAGCTGGAGCGTATGCTGGAAACCCCGGTGACTTATGGGGATTTCTTCCGGAATGCCCCGCAGCTGAATGAAAACAGAAAGCTTATTAAGGGCGTGGTCTGCGGCGTGAGGGTGGAAGATATCAAAGAACCTCTGATGCAGGAGATACGTTATCTGGATAAGCTGGTTGACGAGCTTGCCAGAGGAAAAGCCATGGATAAGATATTGCGCAGATAAATGACCCTGGGCATAATGCGGCTCCTGGGTCGGGAGCCGCGTTTCGGGCAATGTCAGCCGGGGGGAGTTTTTCTGTACATCGCAATAAAATATAGTATCTCCGCAACAGCCGTGACAGACCAGGAAAAAATATATAGAAGATACAGTGACTGTATGGTTTGAAACCAGGCAAAAACCGTGTATATCCAGAGAATACGGAATACGCAGGAGCCCATGATAACGATTACGGTGGGCAGGACGCTTTTGCCGAGTCCTCTGGACGCCGCTATGGAACAGTCCATAAAGGCGGACACGGCGTAGGATAACGCCATGATGGACAGGCGGCTTATACCGGCTTCTACAACGGCTTGCTCGTTGGTAAAGAGGGCAAGGAAGGGATAGCGGAATACATAGATTCCAACACCGATAATCAGGCCGATAAGGAACGAATAGGTAAGGCAGACGGCAAAGCTTTTCAAAATGCGCTCTTTTTTCCGGGCGCCCAGGTTTTGTGCGATAAAGCTGGAGCACGCGGTATAAAACGCCGCCATCATATCATACACCAGAGGGTCGGCGTTTGCGGCGGAGTTGCCCTCCACCATCACGTGATCGAAGGTATTTACGCTGGCCTGTACAAAAAGGTTGGCAATGGCAAACAGCCCGTTCTGAAATGCGGCGGGTATGCCGATTCTCAGTATCCGACGCATTTTTTCGGGATACAGCCTTATGCTCCTCATACGCAGTCCAAAGCCCTCCCGGCTCCTGAACAGGACGGCCAGGATCAAAATAGCGGAAATATATTGGGAAATGACGCTGGCGGCGGCAACCCCCGCCACATCCCATCTGCATACGATAACAAAAAACAGGTTCAGCAAAACGTTGATAATGCCTGAAAACAAAAGATAATACAGCGGACGCCTGGTATCGCCCGCGGCGCTCAATACGGCGTTGCCGAAATTGTACAGTCCCAGCGCAGGCATGCCCAGCATGTATATGCGCAGATAGAGCACCGCGTCCGAGATCAATTCGCTCTTGGTATGCATTGCCCCGAGAACGGCAGGGGCAAACACAATGCCCAGCGCCATGATCAGTACGCCCATGGAGAAGCAGAGGAGGACGGAGGTGTGCACGGTCTCCTGCAGGTCCTTATTGTTTTTCGAGCCGATATGGAGCGCGGCCAGCGCATTGACCCCGCTTGCCAGCCCAATGAGAAGACCGGTAAACAGGGTGACAAGAATGCTGGTAGAGCCTACGGCTCCCAGAGCGATGGGACCTGCGAATTTGCCCACGACTGCGATATCCGACATATTGAATAACACCTGCAGAATATTGGAAAACATCAGCGGAATGCTGTAGATTAAAACCTTTTTCCATAAAGACCCGCTGCAAAGATCCATTTTGTACGTTTTCATAGTGACACCTTTTTATCCGTTTTATTTACGCGGGCAATGAGCAAAGCGAATGCCGCGGGGGTATTTGTCTGCCTGTAAATGACGATCATACTTATCATACACCCGATTTAAAAAAAGCAAGCCCTGTAAAGGTTTCATTCAGACATCGGAGGAAGGTATGGAGGAAAAACAGGGGGCATGCATGCAAAAAAGGGTGGTAAATAACAGGCTGTCATGGAAGTATCTTGAAGAATCCCGGAAAAGCCCGGAAAACCAATGATTGTACGGCTCAATGCGGTGCTTACTACACACTCGCGACAGAGGAGTTTAGCATTGATTGATCACATTACGCCAAAAAGCCGTCCTTGAAAACGGGACGGCTTTTTGGCGCGATATGGCTGGGAGCTGATTGTTTTTGTGAGCTATGGTTACTTGCCAAGCATATTCAGGATGTAATTTTCAATCTCATCAAGGGTTGCGGCGTCGGATATGCTTTCATAAGAGCTTCTGGAAAACACCAAGCCATCTTCGGTTTCAAGAAACGCATACCGCACACCATCTGCAAAACCATAGTCTGCAATATCTTTTAATGCCAGTCTTGCTCCATTTTGCTCTCGAATAGATGTATCATCATAAATTATCGGCATAAAAATCCCGGTCATACCTGTCTGCATAGACGAAACTGTTTCGGCATCTTCTACCCAAAAGCCCTTCATAACAGGACACGGCAATAGAACAGATATGGTATCGCCTGCATTGCAAGAGCCCCGATAGACTGTTTCTACTTCAATTTCAGCAATCGCACGATAGTTTTTTTCACCGTTAAAATCAAGCTCAATGTTATTAAGGTTCAATATTCTTCCTTTGAAAATCGCTGTGTTGAAATGCGTGAACAGTTCTTCTTCTGTGAGAAAAATTAACGAGCTGCTGTCCTGCACAAAAAAAGGATTGCTTGTGTAGTGAGCGGTTACATTACTGGAGTTGTCAGAGAGTTTTATTTGATTTTGTGCCCGGTCTGCAATAGAAGCAGCCACGGCAATGATGAAAGCAAGGCAGGCAGCAGAAGCAGCCCATTTAATATAACTGTGTTTTTTGCCGCTTTTTTTGTAGCGGACTGCCTCATCAATATACCTGTTATCAAGTTCACTCATGGCTTCAGAAAATTTCTTCGGATTCATATAAATACCTCTCTTTCTGTCAAATATTTTTTCATCTTCTCCCGGATGCGGGTCAGCCGGACGGAGATATTTTTCTCCGTAAGCCCTACGAACTGGGCTATGTCCCTGTAGCTATCCGAAAACCAATAGCGGCGCATGAAGATAACGCGGTTTTCGAGAGTTAGCGTATCTAAAAACTCTCCGATGATAAAAGCCAGCTCTTTAGCTTGAATCTCGACTTCTACTGTACTTGGGGCCGCTATACAGGCTTCGATTTCCTCCATAGCAATCGTGTAATGGCTGTTTCGTTTATCCGCCTCCTTTCTCCAATAAAGCTTGAGCGAAATGTTCCGAACAATTTTGCAGAGATAAGTCAGCAGCGGATTGGGCCGCGCCGGGGGAATTGCGTTCCATGCTCCTAAATAAGCATCATTGACGCATTCCTCTGCGTCCTGTCTGTTGTTTACAATGTTGTACGAGAGGCTGTGACAAATTTTCCCGTATTTATTGTTTAGCTCCCGTATAGCCTGTTCCGAACGCTCGAAAAACATTTCTATGATTTTTTCATCATTTATCATCATACCGCCTCCCTTCCGGCTTCACCTATATACTACGGTTTTAACAGTGGATACTACATCAGATCAAAAACTTTTTTAAAAAGCTTATAGCACAAAAGAAATCTTGCCCTGTGTGCATATATTTCCAAAACAGGAACCTTGCAATCATAGCAATGTAGTTTTCGCTGTTTTATCAATCGTTTCATTTTAGGGATAAGCATATAAAGTAATGTAATAATTTCTAATTTACAATGAAATTATTAATGAAGGACATATTTAAATGTTTTCTGGTAAGCGTTTTTTTGATTTATACTTGTATTATATATAACCGGTCGTTAAAATGTACTGTTTGAATGATAAAAAAATAATTGCAGCGATTATCGGGAGGGATGAGCGGAAAGGAAATCGGCAGGGAAGGAGCAGATCCGCAGCGCCATTGCAGCGGTAGGACTTGATCCGGATGATAAGAAGCATGTGGGAAGGTATTCCCTGGGTATGAAGCAGCGTTTGGGCATTGCCCAGGCGCTCATGGAGAACCCGGGTGGAGAAGCCGGATAACCCCGCCCGGTTGACGGCGGTAGTTTTATATGTTATCTTACACTAAGAGTATTTATGCTTGTTTGAGCTGCGCCGGGCAATCCGGTGAAGCGTCTGCTGAAATCTAAGCGTTCACATATTTCATATACAGGGTCAGTCCCACGGAGGAGTTTATTTCAGAAAGGATGGCAAGTATGGCAAAGGCGGTTTTTATACTAAAGAGCATTATATATTTTTTTAAATCGGAAAAAACGCTGTCGCTTCTCATCCTGCTGGGAATGGTTGTATGTGATACGATTTTCCTTGTCTTTGGCAATGTTTTCTGGTCCGATGCAAGAAGCAACGAATATGACATATACAAAAATAATGTGGTGACCTTTGAATTTGATTCCTTGGACATAGATCGGTTTCTGGGAATGACGGAGAGCAGGGATTATGTCACCTCCACCTTTGTCAGCTGTACGGAGCTTGACGGAGAATGCCTTCCGGTTACCATCTCGGCGTACAGCCCTCCCTTTGACGCTGCCGGGAAAAGAATAAGAATAGGACATGGGCTGACCGGCGCCGATGCGGAATGTGTGGTGAGTGACCGATACCTGCAGAGGGAGGGTCCCGTTCTTTCAGGAGGCGTGGCAGGCAGAGAGTTTCGGTTCCTGGGAACCGACTGGACCTGCGCAGGCATGATAGCGCCCAGTATGGCGGACGATTTTGACTTCCTGGTCAATATGGCGGATTTTATAGTCCGGATTAAAAATCAGGAAAATAAGATCACTGCAGGGTTCAGGTATGAAAACGGGACTTCGCTTTTGGAAATACGTAAATTTGCCGATCTCATAAAAGAGGAATTCCATGCGGGCTTTGCGTCTGTCCCCTCCAGGACGGTGGGCGTGGGCTTTGGGAAATTTTTGTCGGATATGAGCGAGATGCTGGTTTTGCTGGTGACAGCTATAATAAACTATATGTTTTTATACCGCTTTCTGCTGCGGAAAAGAATGTATGCCTATGGAATCTTTAAGCTCCAGGGAATGGATAACGGTCTGGTTTTGGCGGCGCTGTGTGCAGAGCTGCTGCTTTTTCTGGCTGCCGCCTTTTCTCTGAGCCTGCTGCTTTATCTTGGTTGGACAGCGCTGTTGGGGCAGATAGGCACGGTCCTGGGGCATGGACCGGAGTTTTTGTTTTCGTTCATTATTATCGGAGCCATCAATCTGTTCTTTTTCGGGCTGGCAGCGGTTAAGCTGGTCCGCAGCTCCCCGGTGGAGCTGATAAGAGAAAGTGTGGTGGGCTGATTATGAAAAAATTATTATTGCTTGGGGCGCAGTTTAGGCTGAACCTTTTGTCCAATCTGTTTTTTATTATTCAGTGCGCCCTGGTTCTGCTGCTTGCCAATGCAACCATTTCAGGCATAGTGTATGGGGGATTTGTGGGCAGGTATTATACAAACCTTGACAAAGACAGGACATTTTTCCTGTCCTCCGCAGTCAAAAACCATGTGGGGTTTGGCGACTCGGAGGGCTTTTACCGCTTAGTGGAGGATATTTCCGCAATAAGCGGCGTGAGCGGCGTGGGGTATCAGGTGGAGGAAGCCTTTCTGACGGGCTTAAATCAGGACGTGATCGTCCACGGATTCATTCTGGGAGGGGATATGGCGGATATACAGTATCCTTTAAGTCAGGGGCGGTGGTTTGACGGCGCAGGCGCCTGCGGCGGGGAGACGCAGGTTATCCTGGGCGGGGAAATTGCCCGGCTTTATGAGACGGATGAAAGCATTACCCTGTACCGGCTTTCGGCGGCGGACCAGGGCATGCAGTATGTACCCGTGGAAGCGAGGGTCATTGGAAAAATGCGTGCGCCCAGCTTTGCCCTTTCCCTTAATTATGCGTCTACCCAGCCGGAATATACCAATATGTTTGAGCCATACCCAAGTCTTATTCTGACGGATGATCTGTCCCTTGTAAGCCGGGAGGACGTCCGGTTCCCGCTGATGTCGCTGCTGGTCTTTGCCGGGCAGGATGCGGATGTGCAGGCGGTGAAGGAGGAGCTGCGCCGTTATGGGCAGCCCTTTGACTTTCATGAGGTAGACAAGTTTTACGATGCCGCGGTTTCCTTCAGGCTGGCAAACCAGCTGCCGACAACGGGAATTATGGTTCTGGGAATTCTGTTCGGAGTGACGGGGATTACCTATCTTGGGGTTTATCAGAACATGAGGGCTATATCTGTCTACCATCTGTGCGGCATGAGCCGGAGGGGGTGCGCTTACATGAATATGGCTTTAAATGCCGTCATGCTGGCTGCCGCCCTGTCCGTTGCCGTCGTGCTGTATTTTGTCCCGGCGGTACAGGAGCACTTATTCAGACGCGCCATGTTCGGGGCATATAACCTGCTTTTTTCCGTTGCTTTTATAATTGCTGTCATGGGGATTTCTTTCTTGATAAGCTTTGGCTTTTCAAAGAAAAGCCCGGTAATGGCGCTCAGGAGGTTTGAATGATGCTGATAGAGTTAAAGGACATTGATAAAATTTACCGGAGCGGGCAGCAGTCCTATCAGGCGCTTAGCAAGGTCAGCCTGTCGGTGGAGGAGGGCGAGATGGCGGCCATCCAGGGGAAATCCGGGGCGGGCAAATCCACCCTTCTGCATATTATCGGGTGTGTCGATGCCTTTGACGGGGGCAGCTATATGCTGGACGGAATCGATGTGGGGAAGCTGAGCGACCGCCGGCTTGCCCTTATCCGCAATCAGAAGATGGGCTTCGTCATGCAGGATTTCGCGCTGGTGCCGAAGCTGTCCGTCTATGAAAACATTGCCGTGCCGCTTTACCTGAGCCCCGGAGCCGGTATCGGGAAGATACGTGACAGAGTGGAAAGGGCGGCCGCAGACGTGGGACTGACCGGTCAGCTAGGCAAGAGGGCAAACCAGCTTTCCGGCGGGCAGAAGCAGAGGGTGGCCATTGCGCGGGCGGTTGTGAATGAACCGAAAATTATTCTGGCAGACGAGCCCACGGGCGCACTTGACGCGGCTACGGCCCGCGAGATCATCGGGCTTTTAAGAAAACAGAACGAAAGGGGAATCACGGTCATCATCATTACCCATGACGATTCCGTCGCCGAGTCGTGCGGCAGGATCATCCGAATAAAAGACGGGAAAATAATATAATATTTAGTGTGTTTTGCTCTTATCCGCGCCCTTCAGCGGACCACATCCTTCATCAGATAATCGATGTACCGGGACGTTATCTCCGGCCTGGCAGTGTTGGCAACAACGGACAGGATGATTCCCGATTCACTGTTGGAAAAAATAAAGCGGTCAGTCAGGGCGGGACAGCCGTCCACGTAAATGCCTATCGGAACCGGCTGTTTCATGTCCTCAGGCTTTGTGGGATCGGGATATTCCGGGATAAAATCGTAATCGTAGGCGTTTTGTGCCGCGTTTATCTGCTCCATCACGGCATAATCTATATAATAAAAATAGGGACTGTATTTCTCCAGCTGCTCCGCGGACAGGAATCTTGTCAGATCGTAAAAGGTTCCGTTGTGTGCGTATTTCTGTATGATATTTTCGCCGGAAATTACCATGTCCATCTCTGCCGCCGAAAGGTAAACCACAAATTTCTGCGCGGACGCGATAGAGATCTGCTGCATGGAAGTAAAGTCGATGAGCATACTGGTATCGTAAATAACGGACGACTTCTCTGTGTCGACACCGGCGTATTCGGGAAAGGAGTTGCCTTCGGGCTCCTCGGAGGTTATGTCCACACCGTTGACCAGCGCGATGTATAACGCGGTGTCCTTGCGGGTCAGGAGCTGGTTTGCCAGAACCGCCACCGCTATTATGGCACAGGCCGCAACAATTACATGCCATTTATAATAATAAACAAAATAAGAGAGCTTCTCTTTGGGCGTGCCGTGCTTAAGCGCCTCTCGTTCTTCCTTGAATTCATCCATGACGGGCATAGAAGTTTCCACCTTTCGCTGTTTATTCCCGCGGGCAATGAGCCTGCCGTGCTTAAAATCAGGGGTTGGCCCGGACAGTTGACGAATGCCGCCAGGGTCAAATACCATAGCGTCCTCCGGACGTATTGTGCTTTGCTGCGTTGCAGGATTGATACCCCGCCAGCTTGCCGCGGGATGTTTGCTTCATAATCATAGGAATATGATACGGTTTTCCGAAAATATTGTCAATGCATCCTTGAAAATCAGAATCTAAAAAAAGGATAAAATGTCCCGGGTTTTAAAAAGATGCCTTGCATGTTGTTTTAAAGTGGTCTATTATATATTATGATGCGGGCGTTCTCCGGGGCTGCGGGTGCGGCCGTCCGTTATGGAGCGCTTGTTTTCTACTATAAATAAGGACAGGTATATGAGATGAGCGATACGTATGTGGAATGCCTGGTGAAGGCGAAGGCGCCCGTGTGGGGCAGATTCCTGAAAATTTTTCTGATTATGCTGACGGCTGTTTTTGCGGTGGCTATGCTTGTGATCCCCTATGCCATTCTGCTGGCGATCGGAGCCGGCTTGGGAGTTTATTTTACGGGGTATCTTACGGATGTGGAATATGAGTACCTCTATCTGGACAGGGAGCTTGTGGTGGACAAGGTTATGGCGAAGTCCAAAAGAAAGAGAATCGCCTCCTACAGCCTTGACAGGGTAGAGGCTTTTGCGCCGGTCAAAAGCTATCATCTGGATAACTTCAGAAACCGTACCGTGAAGGAAAAGGATTACAGCGTGGGCGAGGAACTGAAGCCGGACAGGAGATTTGCAATGTATTACGAGGGCGGGGAGAAGATCATTCTCAGCCCCTCCGAGGAGATGGTAAAGGCGATGAAAAACGTGGCGCCCAGAAAGATCTTTTCGGATTAAAGACGAGTAAAAAATAGAGATAAATTCACATTGACATTAATGTAAAATTTTGATAAAATCAATAAAATTTTAGTGATGATAACCCCGGAGCTTTTCTTCGGGGTTATCATTCTAAGGCAACCTGTCAATGTTACATCGGTCTTGGAGCGGAAGTGCCCGGAGGGAATTTTCGGCTGTGAACCGCGCAGACGAAAGCTCCTGCCCGGGACCGGGCGCGGAAGCTCGGAGACCGGAGCATGTTCCCGCAGGAGGGAACTCAAATTAGGAGGATTGAAAATGGCGCAGATTATCGGTGATGGCATTACTTTTGACGATGTGCTGCTTGTGCCGGCATATTCGCAGGTAGTTCCAAATCAGGTGGATTTGACCACATGGCTGACAAAGAAAATTAAACTGAACATTCCTATGATGAGCGCGGGAATGGATACCGTGACGGAGCACCGCATGGCCATCGCCATGGCGAGGCAGGGCGGAATTGGTATCATTCACAAAAACATGTCTATCGAGGCGCAGGCCGAGGAGGTAGACAAGGTAAAGCGCTCCGAGAACGGCGTCATTACGGACCCCTTTTCGCTGACTCCCGAGCATACGCTTGGGGATGCGGACGCCCTGATGGGAAAGTTCCGTATTTCCGGCGTTCCTATCACCGAGGGACGCAGGCTTGTGGGCATCATTACCAACCGTGATCTGAAGTTTGAGACAGACTTTTCAAAGAAAATCAAAGAGTCCATGACCAGCGAGGGACTGATTACCGCCCCGGAGGGGATCACCCTGGAGGAGGCGAAGCAGATCCTGGCAAAGGCCAGGAAGGAAAAGCTTCCCATTGTGGACAAGGACTTTAATCTGAAGGGGCTCATCACCATCAAGGACATAGAAAAGACCATCAAGTATCCTCTTGCGGCAAAGGATGCCCAGGGCAGGCTGCTCTGCGGCGCAGGCGTAGGCATCACGGCCAACGTGCTTGACCGTGTGGCGGCGCTGGTGGACGCAAAGGTGGACATCATCGTTCTCGACAGCGCCCACGGGCATTCACAGAACGTGCTGAACTGCCTGAAAATGGTGAAGGAGAAGTATCCCGAGCTGCAGGTGGTTGCCGGCAATGTGGCAACGGGAGAGGCGGCGCGTGCCCTGATTGAGAGCGGCGCGGATGCTGTGAAGGTGGGAATCGGTCCCGGCTCCATCTGTACCACCCGTGTGGTCGCGGGCATCGGCGTGCCTCAGATCACCGCTATCATGGACTGCTACAGCGTCGCTAAGGAGTACGGCGTGCCTGTTATCGCGGACGGAGGCATCAAGTTTTCAGGGGATATTACCAAGGCCATTGCCGCGGGCGGCAGCGTGTGCATGATGGGCAGCATGTTCGCGGGCTGCGAGGAGAGCCCCGGCGAATTTGAGTTGTTCCAGGGCAGGAAATATAAGGTATACCGCGGGATGGGTTCCATTTCGGCGATGGAGAACGGCAGTAAGGACCGCTATTTCCAGGAGAATGCAAAGAAGCTTGTCCCGGAGGGCGTGGAGGGACGTGTGGCATATAAGGGAGAGCTGGAGGACACGGTGTTCCAGCTTCTGGGAGGTCTGCGCTCCGGCATGGGCTATTGCGGCGCCCATAATATTCAGGAGCTGATGGACAACGGCAGATTTGTAAAAATTTCTGCGGCATCCCTGAAGGAGAGCCATCCCCATGACATCCATATCACCAAGGAAGCGCCGAATTACAGCGTAGACGCATAAGGGTTAAAAAAGGGGGCACACTTCATATGAAGTGCGCCTTCTTTTGCTGGAAGCCTGTATTTTAGCGGCTGTTACCCAAGACGCAGAAGGCGGGTGTGACCAATTCTTTTTAGGAAAGCGCTATTGTCAGAGGGCAATTTGCCCGTTGAAAAATCAGGGAAGACGGAGGCTTTTTATTGTGCAGACAAATGTATCCCATGAATGGATCAACCGTGAGGAGCTGCAGCGGCTGCAGGAGGATTTTTGCAGGGCCACTGGGGTGTGCGCATACTGCCTGGATAAGGATATGCGCAAAATTACAGCCGTTTTCGGAACTGCGGGGCAGATACGGAAGCTGCAGGAGTTGGAGGAAAGAGGGCTTTTGAAGACTCTCCTTGAGAGGGTGGAGGAGGGTTCTCTTGAGGAACAGGCGGTGGGTGAGCCGGATGAGCACGGGGACAGGGCGGCGGCCGTTGCGGTGAAGCCGGACGGAAGCGTGGCGGTTTATTGGATCGTGCTGAGGAGCGTTTCCGGGGATAACGGCCGGGACACGGACTTTCTCCATATCCTGGACCTGCTCCGGGATACCAGCCGGATTATGCTTGGGAAAAAGACCTGCGCCTTCGGCCCGGAGGATGAGAGCCGTGAAAGCCGTTTGGCGCAGCAGCCAGATCAGGGGAAGCAAATGTCTGCAGCCGCGCAAGTCGTGGGACTTTTGGGCAGCGGCGGGCGCATAGAAGCGGTGACGGGCAAATGGCTGGATATTGTGGCGGGGTATCTGGAGGTGGACACGGCGCTGCTCTTTCGGCTTAATCAGGAAAAAAACATGGTGGATGTGATTTCCGAGTGGTGTTCTGCGGGGACGGTCTCTTACTTTGACAGATCCAGAAACCAGAAAATGAACTATCCATGGCTTCTGTCGGACCAACCGCTGATCTACTCCTGCGACGCACCGGAGGACGAGCATTGGAAGGCGCTGAAGGCGATGGGAGTGAAGGCTTGTATGATCTTTCCGGTCCTTTGCCTGGAGAAGGGCCGGGGCATCGTGCTCACTCTGAATCACAGGACCCGCCTGCACAGCTTTTCCCCCCGGGAGATCGCCTTTGTGGAGGATGCGGTGAAAATACTGCAAAGCATTATCACCGGGCAGACACAGAAAAATTTGCTTGAGGGCTCTTATCAAACGCTTGAAAATATACTGGACAATGTGGTCTGCGGCATCTATGTGACGGATCTGAGGACCAAAGAGCCGCTGTTTATGAACAAAAGGCTGCAAAGCGATTTTGCTCCGGAGCTGCGGAATAACACATTTGAAAAGCTTCTGCAGAAGGGGTTGGACAGGGGCAAAGGCGGAGGCCGCCTGGAGGTCTGCCACGAGGAAAAGGAAAGATGGTATGAGCTTGCTTTTGGAGAGATCGCGTGGATGGACGGCAGACCTGCCATGCTGTACTCCCTCTATGACATCACCGAGAGGAAGCTTTACCGGCGCAGGATGGAGCAGCAGGCAAACACGGATTTCCTGACGGGGCTTTATAACAGAATGTGCTGCGAGAGAGACCTTGCCAGGCAGATGGACGAGGCGAAGCGGACCAGGAAAACCGGGGCGCTGCTCTATCTGGACCTGGATGATTTCAAGCATATCAACGACGGGCTGGGGCATCAGTACGGGGATGCGCTGTTGAAGGCTATCTCCCATGAGCTGCAGAGGATTCGCGGAATCCAAAAAAACTGTTACAGGGTGGGGGGCGACGAGTTCATCGTTTTGATTTCCCCCCGGGAATTTGCGGGATTTGACAGGATTGTGGAGGATATCCGGCAGATCTTTGCGAAGCCCTGGTTTTTGAAGGATGCGGATTACTATTGCACTATGAGTATGGGAACCGTCACGTTTCCCGAGCTTGGGGACTCGGTGGCGGATCTGATAAAGAAGGCGGACATCGCCATGTATGAGGCGAAGAAGGGCGGCAAAAACCGGGTGGCAGGCTACAGCGACAGGCTGGATTCCGTGTCCGGCAGACGTCTTGACATGGAGAAAAACATGCGTGATGCCACCGCGGACGGTTACCGGGAGTTCGAGATATATTATCAGCCCATTATCAACGTTCAGGGCGGACAGGGGACATGCGCGGGGGCCGAGGCGCTGATCCGATGGAACAGCACCAGGCTGGGCTTTATCCCTCCGGACGAGTTTATTCCCCTGGCGGAATATCTTGGGCTGATTAATCCGATCGGAAATTATGTGATGAAGGAGGCATGCCTTCAGTGCAGAAAGTGGAATGAGAACGGATACCCGGATTACAAGGTAAACGTGAATCTTTCCGTGGTGCAGCTGCTTCAGACGGATATGGTGGAAATCGTGGAGCGCACTCTTGAGGAGACGGGTATCCTGCCCAGGAACCTGACCCTGGAGGTAACGGAGAGTCTTGCCATCAACGACATGGAGCGCATGAAGGAGATATTGAACCGCATCAAGGCGCTGGGCGTAAGGATTGCGCTGGACGATTTCGGAACAGGCTATTCCTCGCTGAACCATATCAGAGAGATACCCTTCGATATGATAAAGGTGGACCAGAGCTTTGTGAAGGAGCTTGCGGCAGACGCCTATTCACAGTCCTTTGTGAAAATGGTGGCGGAGCTTGCGGAGACCCTGGGCGTAAGCATCTGTGTGGAGGGTATTGAGACCCCGGCGCAGTATAAGGTGGTTCAGAAGATGAAGGTAAAGTATATCCAGGGCTATTACTTCGACCGTCCCATGAGGCAGGCGGATTTTGAAGAAAAATACTGCCGTGTTACGCAGATGGCGATCTGAGGGCAGTTTTTTCCCTTGCAAAATCTGTAAAAATTGTGTAAGATAAAAACAGTGGGAACTGCATGACTGGCGGAAGTGGGAATAACCACAGGGAGTGCAGTAAAAACAAGCCGACCGCCTGGGCGCCATTTCTCTCTGGCGCCCGGGCTTTTTGCGTTTGGCGCCGCTTGAGAAACCACATGTGAAATCATGAAGGCGTCCCGGAAGCGTTTTCGTGATACGGAACATCAGTGGCAAAAGAAAAACGGCATCCGGAGGCTTGTCCGGGGATGCCAAACTTATGAGCAGGAGGATAAAGCATGCTGAAT
Source organism: uncultured Acetatifactor sp. (assembly GCA_910578215.1). Classification (GTDB taxonomy): domain Bacteria; phylum Bacillota; class Clostridia; order Lachnospirales; family Lachnospiraceae; genus Acetatifactor. The sequence continues at coordinate 23,341 of CAJTPH010000019.1, forward strand.
CTGGAACAGGAACTGAGAAACAATGAATATCCCGGCAGAGGAATTGTCATCGGGCGTTCCGCCGACGGGAAAAGCGCCGTCACCGCTTATTTTATCATGGGCAGGAGCTCAAACAGCCGCAACCGCGTGTTTGTAACAGAGGGGGAGGGTATCCGCACGGAAAGCTTTGATCCTTCCAAGCTGGAAGATCCCAGCCTGATTATCTATGCGCCTGTGAGGGTGTTAAAAAACCACACCATCGTTACAAACGGCGACCAGACCGATACCGTTTACGAGGGAATGAGCAGGCAGCTTACCTTTGAACAGTCCTTAAGGAGCCGGGAGTTCGAGCCAGATGCGCCTAACTATACGCCCCGTATATCCGGCGTCATGCATCTTGAGAACGGAGGGTTCGGCTATGAGATGTCCATTTTAAAGAGCAATGGAGGCGACGCCTCAAGCTGTATCAGGAACACCTTTGCCTATGAGAATCCGGCGGCGGGAGAGGGGCGCTTTATCCACACCTATATGCATGACGGCAGTCCCCTTCCCAGCTTTGAGGGAGAGCCTAAGAGAATAGCCATAGAGGGAGATATCGACAGCTTTACGGACAGGATCTGGAATGCCTTAAATCAGGACAATAAGGTTTCCCTTTTTGTAAGGTTTATCGATATTGAAAGCGGCACATACGAAACCAGGATCGTAAACAAGAATCAGTGAGCCCTCAGGCGCAGGCGCAAGCCGTCGGGTCTTGCGCCTGGATATATGAACAATCAGGAAAGGAATAAAAAACCATGACAGAGATAGAATTAAAATACGGATGCAACCCTAACCAGAAGCCTTCCAGAATCTATATGGAGGACGGAAGCGAGCTGCCGGTCACGGTGCTGAACGGCAAGCCCGGCTATATCAATTTCCTGGATGCCTTTAACGGCTGGCAGCTGGTGAAGGAATTAAAGGCGGCCACGGGGCTGCCCGCGGCGACCTCCTTCAAGCATGTTTCACCGGCCGGCGCTGCGGTGGGGCTTGCGCTGGACGAAACGCTGGCGAAGATTTATTGGGTGGAGGATCTGGGAGAGCTTTCTCCCCTTGCGTGCGCCTATGCCAGAGCCAGGGGCGCCGACAGAATGTCCTCCTTCGGAGATTTTATTGCGCTCTCTGACGTGTGCGACGGGGATACGGCCAGACTGATCAAGAGAGAGGTCTCCGACGGCGTGATCGCTCCCGGCTATACGGACGAGGCGCTGGCGCTCTTAAAGGAGAAGAAGAAGGGCAGCTATAACGTGATTCAGATCGACGAGAGCTATGCGCCTGCCCCTGCGGAGAAAAAGCAGGTGTACGGCATTACCTTTGAGCAGGGCAGAAACGAGCTGGATATAGACGGGAAACTGCTTTCCAACATTGTGACGGAGCAAAAGGAGATTCCCGAGGGCGCGCTGATCGATATGAAAATCGCGCTGATTACCTTAAAGTACACCCAGTCCAACTCCGTGTGCTATGTAAAGGGCGGGCAGGCCATTGGCATCGGCGCCGGGCAGCAGTCCCGTATTCACTGTACAAGGCTTGCGGGACAGAAGGCGGACAATTGGTTTCTGCGCCAGTCGCCTCAGGTCATGGGCTTAAAATTTGCCGACGGTCTGGGGAGAGCGGACAGGGATAATGCCATCGACGTATATATTGGCGACGAGTACATGGATGTGCTTGCAGACGGCGTATGGGAGAGGACCTTTAAAGAGAAGCCTCCCGTGTTCACCAGGGAGGAAAAAAGGGCATGGCTTGACAAAATGCAGGACGTAACTCTGGGAAGCGACGCCTTCTTCCCCTTCTCGGACAATATTGAGAGGGCCCACAAGAGCGGCGTGAAATATATTGCCCAGCCCGGAGGTTCCGTAAGGGACGACGCGGTGATTGAGTGCTGCGACAAATACGGTATGGTCATGGCGTTTACGGGAATAAGGCTGTTCCATCATTGATTTTCCGAATGCGGACAGACCGCCCTGCTGGCGGCTTTACAGGCGGGCTCTGCTTTTGCAGCTCGCTCTTGTAACTGTGCCGGAGTATATGCTATAATGTTGATTCAGAAGGACGTATTGCCATAGGAAAGGGAGGATCATATGAGTGAAACTGAGTCTAAAAATTTTATTGAGCTGATTATTGATAAAGATCTGGCAGAAGGCGTCTGCGACACGGTGCAAACCCGTTTTCCCCCGGAGCCTAACGGCTATCTGCATATCGGCCATGCAAAAAGCATTCTCTTGAATTATGGTCTGGCGCAGAAATATAACGGAAAATTCAACATGCGCTTTGACGACACGAACCCGACCAAGGAGGACGTGGAATTTGTAGAGTCCATCAAAGAGGATATACAGTGGCTGGGCGCGGACTGGGAGGACAGACTGTTTTTTGCCTCGGATTATTTCGGGCAGATGTACGAGGCGGCGGTGAAGCTGATCAAAAAGGGAAAGGCATATGTGTCTGACCTGACGGCGGGGCAGATTAAGGAGTACCGGGGGTCCCTTACCGAGCCGGGCAGGGACGACCCCTACAGCAGCCGTTCTCCGGAGGAGAGCCTGCGGCTCTTTGAGGAGATGAAGGAGGGAAGGTATGCGGACGGGGAAAAGGTGCTTCGGGCCCGCATAGATATGGCTTCCCCCAATATCAATATGCGTGATCCGGTTATTTACCGTGTGGCACGCATGGCGCATCACAATACCGGAGACGCCTGGTGCATTTATCCCATGTACGATTTTGCGCACCCGATTGAGGATGCCATAGAGGGAATCACGCATTCTATCTGTACCTTGGAATTCGAGGATCACAGACCGCTTTATGACTGGGTAGTGAGGGAGCTGGAGTATCCCCGCCCGCCCAAGCAGATTGAGTTTGCGAAGCTTTATTTAAAGAATGTGGTCACCGGAAAGCGTTATATCAAGAGGCTGGTTCAGGAAGGCATTGTGGACGGGTGGGATGACCCCAGGCTGGTATCCATTGCGGCCCTTCGCCGCCGGGGCTTTACGCCGGAGTCCATCAGGATGTTTGTGGAGATGTGCGGTGTGTCCAAGGCAAATTCCACTGTGGATTATGCGGCTCTGGAGTACTGTATCCGTGAGGACCTGAAGGCGAAGGCGCCCCGCTATATGGCGGTTCTGGACCCGGTAAAGCTCATTATTGACAACTATCCGGAAGGACAGACAGAGCTGCTTTCCGGGGTGAACAATCCCGAAAACGAATCGTTGGGAACAAGGGAGATACCCTTCGGCAGAGAGCTCTATATTGAGAGAGAGGACTTTATGGAGGAGCCTCCCAAAAAGTATTTCCGCATGTTTCCCGGCAACGAGGTGCGCCTGATGAACGCCTATTTTGTGACCTGCACGGGCTGCGTGAAGGATGCCCAGGGCAATATCACGGAGGTACACTGCACCTATGATCCTGCCTCCAAGGGCGGAAACAGCCCGGACGGAAGGAAGGTAAAGGGTACAATCCACTGGGTCTGTGCGTCCGGTGCGGTTCCGGCCAGGGTACGGTTATACGAAAATCTGATAGACGAGGCGGCAGCCAATGAGAGGGGAGCTGTCTATGATGAAAACGGGGAGCTGTATCTGAATCCCGATTCGTTAAAGGAGCTGAAAAACTGTTATCTGGAGCCTGCGTTCGGCAAAGCCGCGGCATATGACAGGTTTCAGTTTGTGAGGCAGGGCTTTTTCTGCGTGGACGCAAAGGATTCCGGACCGGATGAGCTTGTGTTTAACCGTATCGTCTCCCTGAAAAGCTCCTTTGTGCTGCCCAAGCAGCCGTCAGTCTGAGGCTGTTGGGGAGAGAAGCATCTTGTTATTCCAGGCTGCCCGTTCCGGGGCAGCTACATATTGTATATTTTAAAAGATAAGGCGTGTGTGCCGGAAAGAGAGTGTAGTGTGGGTATTTTATCAGGTTTAAAAGGGCTGGGGTTAGATAAGCTGGAAAATATGGATATCTATGGGGAGGAGGAAAAGAAAGAGACGGAGAAGCCTGCCGCGGTGGTGAACAAAATCAACGAGAAGGATCTGATCTTTGAGAAATCCTTTACCTGCCCCGTGTGTGACGGCAGCTTTTCCGCAAAGATCGTGAAATCGGGAAAGGCGAAGCTGATCGGGACCGATCAGGATCTGCGCGCCAAATATGAGGGAATCGACCCGGCGAAGTATGACGTTCTGCTCTGCCCCGACTGCGGCTATGCGGCACTGAGCCGTTATTTCCAGGGTGTCACCTCTGTGCAGGCGAAGCTGATCCGTGAAAAGGTAAGTCAGAGCGTGCATGTCAGCAGCTACGATGACGAGGTTTATTCCTATGAGCAGGCGATGGAGAGATATAAGCTTGTGCTTGTGGATGCCGTGGTTAAGAAGGCAAAGGCAAGTGAGAAGGCATATATCTGCTTAAAGAGCGCCTGGCTTCTGAGAGGATATGCCGAAAGCCTCCAGGAGGCAGGAAATCCCGATGAGAAGCTTCTGCAGGAGCTGGCACAGCAGGAGACGGAGTATCTGGAAAACGCTTACAAGGGCTTTGTGGATGCAAGACAGACGGAGGGCTTCCCCATGTGCGGCATGGATGAGGTCACCATCGATTATCTGATTGCCGCCCTGGCTGCCCGCGGCAAAAAATATGACGTGGCAGGCAAGCTTGTGGCTTCCCTTTTGACAAACAGTGCCGCAAGTGCGCGCATTAAGGAAAGGGCACGGGAATTAAAGGAACAGATTCTGGAAGACATGAAGAAGAAATAAGGACGTTTATGTACGACATGACCATCCGCCTGCAGACGGACAGTAAGAGCTGTCTGTACGAGCAGATTTACGAGTATATCAAAAAGGAAATCAGGGAGGAGAAGCTTCTTGCGGGCGAGAGGCTTCCCTCTACGCGTTCTCTGGCGGAATATCTCCAGGTGGCGCGCAGCACGGTGGATTACGCGTACAGCCAGCTTTTGAGCGAGGGCTATATTGAGGCAAGACCCTGCAGGGGATATTTTGTCTGCCCTGTGGAGGGGCTGTTTTCTCTGGACTCTTCCGGGGAGAGCCCCGGGCGCGCAAAAGGAGAAGCAGGCGGCTGTGCGGCGCTTTCGGAGGATGCCCGTCCGGGAGTGTGTAAGCCGCCGGAAAGCAGGGCGGCGAAGGTGGATTTCTCTCCTTATGATATTGATATGTCAGGCTTTCCCTTCAGCGTCTGGAAAAAGATAACGAAAAATATACTGACGGAGGCAAACGGAGAGCTGTTTGCCAGAGGGGAGGCGCAGGGTGATCTGGAGCTGCGCCGGACGATCTGCAGGTATCTTCATTCCTCCAGGGGAGTGAACTGCAGGCCGGAGCAGATTATCGTGGGCGCAGGTAACGATTACCTGCTGCTTCTGCTTGAGAAGATTCTGGGCAGGCATGTGCGGATTGCCATGGAGAACCCTACATATAAGAGATCCTATCGGATATTTCGCTCCTTTGCCTATGAGATCGTCACGGTGGACATGGACGAGGGCGGCATACAGGCACGGAAGCTGGAGCAGGAAAATGTCACAGCCGTCTATTGTATGCCCTCCCATCAGTTTCCAACAGGAATCGTCATGCCTATCGGCCGCAGGATGGAATTGCTGAAATGGGCGGACGGCGAGGAGGGACGTTATCTGATAGAGGATGATTATGACAGTGAATTCAGGTATCTTGGGAAGCCTGTCCCGGCGCTGCAGGCGTCGGATAAGCACGCGAAGGTCATCTATATAGGAACCTTCTCCAAGGCGATTGCTCCTGCGATCCGCGTGAGCTTCATGGTGCTTCCGGAAACGCTGCTGGAAAAATACCTGAGGGACTGCTCCTTTTATTCCTGCACGGTCTCACGTATCGACCAGAGCATTTTAAACGAGTTTATCAGGGACGGCTATTTTGAGCGCCATCTGAACAAGATGCGCAAGATCTACAGGGCGAAGCACGAGCTTCTGCTGGGGGAGCTGCAGGACTTTCGGGGAGGCTTTGTTATCTCCGGGGAAAACGCAGGTCTGCATCTGCTGCTGACCTCGCGGAGCGGGACGCCGGAGAGAGCGCTTTTGGAGAAGGCCGCGTCAGAGGGGGTGCGGCTTTACGGGCTGTCTGACAGCATGACAAAAAATGCCTCTGCCAGCTCCACCGTGCTTTTAGGCTTTGGCGGTGTGACAGAGACACAGATTCTGGAAGGAATTGCAAGGCTCAAAAAGGCATGGAGCCTCGGCTGACGACCGGGTTTTTTATTCGGCTTTTTCCGGAGCCGTCAGGTCTTCCGTTTCTTCGTTAAAGAATTCCTCCACGGTTTCCTCGGCTGCTTCCGCCGTCTGGGAAAGCTGCTGGAAAAGGGGGGTAAAGCCGGGCTTCTCATCTGCGGTATCCTGAGAGGGAGAAGCGGCGGCGCTGTCCGCGGCATCGGAAGCGCTTTCCTTTTCTTCGCTGCTTTTTGTGTCGGGAGTTAAGGATACATAGCTGTGAGCGTTTTGGGGCTCGGTCTTGTCTTCGGTGAAAATATCGTAATCCTCGTCCTCGGAGGCTGCCTGTGAGGCTGCTTTTTTCTGCATATAGTAGTATGCGGCAGCGGCGGCAGAGCCGACTGCAGCGGTAAGCAGAAGGATTTTTCCAAATTTTTTAGCCATAATGGGACTCCTTTCGATTGGTTATTTGTACCAATATCTTAATACTATTTTGTGGAAATGAAAAGAGAATATGTATAAATTTACGAAAAATTTAATGATTTGGCGCCGCTTCCCTTTCGGGTATGCCAGGACAAGGGAGCGGGCAACGTTCAAAAGCGGGAGTACAACGGATGAACAGCAAGTTTTTTGATCTCAAAAAAGAAAAACAGGACAGAATGATAAACGCGGCGCTGAAGGTGTTTGCGCTCCAGGGATACCGCCATGCCAGCACGGACGATATCGTCAGGGAGGCGGCAATCAGCAAGGGGCTGCTTTTTCATTATTTTGAGAGCAAGCTTGGCGTCTATCAGTTTATATATGATTACAGTGTGAGGTACATGAACCTGGAGCTGCGCTCCACCGTGGACACGGAGCAAAGGGAGCTGTTTCTGCTCATGAAGCAGATAGAGCTTGCCAAAATGCATGCTCTGAGAGGCTATCCCTATATGCAGCAATTCCTGAACCGCACCATGTCGGAGGATGTCAGCGAGGCTCTGCTTGCGGTGGAGGAAAAGCGCAGCGTTCTGGAGGAAACCTACGAGGCTCTGGGCGCTCGGATCGATTACAGCAGTCTTCCGGCAGGGGTCGACGGTGAAAAGCTTCGGAAGATGCTGGATTTTACCATAAAGGGGCTGATGACGGAGCGCTTTCAGAACGCTTCCTTTCAGCCTGAAATGCTTTATGAGGAGATCTGCGGCTATCTTGACATGGTGCGTCAGCTGGTATATCGGCAGGACGGTCAGGGGGAAATATTCACGGTCGTGTAGTACGAAATCGTTTTAAGCGCGGCTTGTCCCAGGGGCTGTTATTTTCCTGCTTTAAAGGGCGCGTCGGCAGGATATCCGCCCTTCAGCTTCTGCATGCCGCGCTGGATGGCGTCTCTTGAGTTCTTCCAGTCCGCGTCCTTGTTGCGGTAGTCAAATTTTTCCACCAGCCAGGAGACGTCCTCCGAGATCCGGTTCATGTTGCGTTCCATCAGAGGGAGCATAACCTCGTAAAAATCGCCCTTTTCCCTTTCGGACATACGCCTGTCGGCGGCCTCGCAGACCTGCGCGAAGTGAGGCAGGCAGAAGCCCTTACCGTCCTTTACTTTTTTTCTGAAATTATCGTCTTCCCTCCACAGGTAAAAAAAGGTGTCCATATAACGGTCGTAGGTCTCCCGGAAATGGCTGCATATGTAGCAGGAGGCTTCTTTTTCGTGTACCCACATGCCGATGGTATTGCCGCTTTCGGCATTTTTGCGCAGTTTGTCCTTGAGGGAGGCCTTGCCGGGCTTAAAATGCGCAAATTCCTTCCGCATTTCCTCTATCATTTTGCGGTAATGGGTTTTTAGTATCCAGGCGTTTCCCAGCGTATTTCCGTAGTCGAACATCTGCTTAAAATGCTTTCTGCAAAAGCCTGTCTTGTCGGTTACCTCCCGGATGTCAGCCTCCATGTAGGAGGAGCTGCTTCCCAAGACAAAGTCGATCAGGTCCTGTTCCACGCTCCTTTCCACAAAGCAGAAGGGGCATTCGTCATCCGCGTTTACGGCGTCGTTTAAGGGAATGGTATATAATTGCTCTTTCATGGTTTTTCCTCCTGATTTTGCAGGGCGCCGGCATTCTCGTTCCGCAGCGCCGCCTATGTATATTTTATATTATTTTTTACGGAATTGCTACGTTTTTGTAACGGCGGATAAAACTTTTTTAAGAAATATTTTATTGTCAAATCACCCCGTGCAGGCTACTATATATTATAGGGAGCGGGGTGAGCATGATCACATCCGCTCATTGAAGCAAAGTAGCGAAAGATGTGAGTATATGGTATTCAGCAGCATAGAATTCTTACTCTTTTTTCTTCCTCTGTTTTTGATTCTGTACGGTTTGACTCCTGATAAATATAAAAATGTGACATTGCTGTCGGGAAGCTTGGTTTTTTATGCCCTTGGAGAACCCTGGTTTGTATTTCTGCTCATGCTTTCCGTGTTTATAAATTATTTTTTTGGGCTTCATCTGGGACGAAAGGTAAAGAAAAAAGAAAAAGACAACTTACAAGAGATATTTGATCTTGACATAGAATATAATCAAAGAAAAATATATAAAAGGCGGAGGCGGCTGTTTGCGGCGGCAGTTGCCCTGAATCTGGGGCTGTTAGGCTTCTTTAAATACTGTGCGCCGGGCGATACGATTCCTCTTGGAATCAGCTTTTATACCTTCCAGATATTGTCGTACCTGATAGATCTGTTCAGGGGAGAGGAGAGGCGGGAGACATCCTTTATCAATCTGGCAACCTATATCGTTATGTTTCCGCAGCTGATCGCAGGGCCTATCGTCAATTACGGAGAGGTGCGTGAAGCCTTAAAACACAGGGAATTTACGGCGGCGGGCCTGCAGGAGGGCTTAAAGGTGTTCACTATGGGGCTGGTCTCAAAGGTGCTGCTTGCGGACAGGATAGGGCTGCTCTGGCAGGAGGCCCAGGTGGCTGGCTTTGAAAGCATATCCACACCCCTTGCCTGGCTGGCGGCGGCAGCCTATTCTCTGAAGCTCTATTTTGACTTTTACGGCTATTCCCTTATGGCGGCAGGTCTGGGCACAATGCTTGGCTTCGAGCTCCCGTGTAACTTTAAGAATCCGTATATGGCGGTGTCCGTAAGGGATTTTTACCGCTGCTGGCATATGACGCTGGGCAGATGGTTCCGCAGGTATGTGTATATACCTCTGGGCGGGAACCGCAGGGGAGAGCTGCGCACCATATTCAACCTGGCGGCAGTCTGGGGGCTGACCGCTCTGTGGCATGGGAGCACCTTGAATTTTCTTGTCTGGGGTCTGATGCTTGCCGCCCTTATTATAACGGAGCGCCAGCTTGCGAGGATCAGGCTGCCCAGGGCTCTGAGGCTGCCGGCAAAAGCCTTGTCCCATATATATCTGCTGGCGGTGATTCCCGTGACATGGATGTGCTTTGCCATTACGGATACGGGTCAGCTTCGCCTTTTTCTGGGCAGGATGTTCGGGACTGCTCCAGGTATGAATGTAAATCTTAACGACTGGCGCAGCGCGCTGGAAAATTACGGCATTTTGTTTGCGGCCGGGTTTTTTGCCTGTACGCCGGCAATGGAAAAAATTTTTAAACGGTTTAAGAATCATGTTTTGGGAATGGCAATGCTGGCTGTGCTGTTCTGGCTGTGCGTATGGCGGCTGCAGGTTGAGGGGCAGAATCCCTTTATGTATTCTAATTTTTAACAATTAACGATTAACTCAATATTCTAATGAATAAACAATTACGTTGAGAGACAGGTGAGAAGCTTGAAGTGGCTGAAGAAATGGTGTTTTTTGATATTGCTTGCGAGTACGGGGGCTGTATATCTGGCCGGTGTAAATGACTGGCAGGTCTGTGCGGGGCCCAAGGCGGTTGTCAAGGGCTGGTTTGACGGGCTGGCCTCCGAATACAAAAATACGGCAGACGGAAGCGGGGACGGGGAAAAGGGAAACCGTCCGCCAGAAGGCGGGCTGGACGGCTTTGGGAATATGCTTTCGGACGGCGCCGGGACGTGGCTGCCCGTAAACGGCGTCGGAGGCGTGGAGCCGCCGTCAGGGTCAGGCGGAAGCGATCTGCGGCAGACCAGCGACGAGACGGCAGAGGGAGACGGCATGGCTCCGGGGGATGAGACCGAGCTGCCGGAAGATGATTTGCCGGGCGGCGAAACGCCGGGACAGGGAGCCGACGGGCAGACCGACCCTGGGGAAACAGGCGTTTCCTATGTGACGGTGGAGGACGATTATTTTGCCGACGCGGTGTTTATCGGGGATTCCAGGACGGTGGGAATGAGCGAGTATGGAGGGCTGGAGGGCATTTCCACATTTTACGCATCCACCGGGCTGTCCGTTCACAAAATGTTCACCGCAAAGATCGTTCCGGTGCAGGGACAGAAGAAAAAGATCACCGTGGAGGAGGCGCTGCAGGAAAACACCTTTTCCAAGATTTATCTTATGATAGGAATCAACGAGATGGGAACGGGTACGGTAGACACCTTTATGGAGAAATACGAGAGCGCGGTGGCGCGTCTTCAGGAGCTGCAGCCGGATGCCGTTATCTACCTTCAGGGAATCATGAAGGTGACGGCAAAGCGCTCGGCCCAGGGCGATTATATAACAAACGAGGGTATTGAAGAACGCAACGGGCGGATTGCGCAGCTTGCGGACAATAAGAAAATTTTTTATCTTGATGTAAATGAGGCGGTCTGTGACGAAACGGGAGGCATGATAGAGGACTATACCCATGACGGCGTACACCTGAAGGGAAGGTATATCGAAGTCTGGAAGCAGTATCTGAAGGAGCATGCCGTGGCGCTTTAGGGACTTGGCGCTTTAGAGCCGTCGCGCAGCGACTAAAACAAGAGAAGTCATGAAGGCGCACGAGAGAAGATTTCAGAAGCGGAAACGCGAAGGAAATCTTTCTCTCAGGAAAGGTGCGGCGAAGGGACTTCGAGCTTTAGAGCTGTCGCGCAGCGACTTAAATAGGAGAATATGATGAAGATAGTTGACATGCACTGTGACACTGTCTCTGCGCTTTATGACAGAAAAAGCAGGGGTGGGCAGGAGGATCTGAGGGAGAACGGCGGTCATATAGATTTGCTGCGAATGAAAAAAAGCGGCTATCTGCTTCAGAATTTTGCGTTGTTTGTGGAGCTGAACCGGGACGGGGACCCGTGGGAGAGAGCCTTGAGGCTGTACGGATATTACAGGGAGGAGCTGGAGAAGAACGGCGAGCTGCTGGCTCCGGTGCTGGGCTTTTCCGACATAGGCAGAAACGAAGCCCAGGGGAAGCTCTCAGCCATGCTTACGGTGGAGGAGGGCGCCGTCTGCGGGGGAGAGACGGATAAGCTCCGCCGTCTGTATGATATGGGAGTGCGCATGCTGACGCTGACATGGAATTTCGAGAACGAGCTGGGCTGTCCCAACTTCACCAGGGCTTTAAAGGAGCGTATAAGCGCCGTCCGGGCAGAGTGGGAGGCTCTGGCGGAGGCAGGCGATACCGTGAAAGCCGGACAAAAGCATAAGGAGCTGCAGGAGCTGAGGTTCCGTGAGCTGTATGAAACGCCGCCCAACGTCACAGGCGGTCTCACGGAAAAGGGGAGGGAGTTTGTATCGGAAATGGAGGAGCTGGGTATGATTCCCGATGTATCCCATTTATCTGACGCAGGCTTTTACGATGTGCTTGAAACGGCAAAAAAGCCCTTTGTGGCAAGCCATTCCAACGCCAGAAGCATCTGTGGCTGCGTGCGGAACCTGACGGACGACATGATTCGCAGGCTGGCGGAAAAGGGGGGCTGCACGGGCTTGAATTTCTGCGCGGACTTTCTGGAGCAAATGCCTGCAGGCATACCCAATCCGGGAACGGTTTCTTCGGTGGTCCGCCACGCCAGACATATCGTGCGGGTGGGGGGAATTGAGGTGCTTGGGCTGGGAAGTGACTTTGACGGCATAGATACTCACGCGGAGCTGCCCGGGGCGCAGAGCATGGGCGTGCTGTGGGAGGCGCTGCGCCGGGGGGGCTTTACCGAGGGGCAGCTGGATAAAATTTTCTGCGGAAATGTGCTGAGAGTGTACGGGGAGACGCTGAAGGGGTAATTTATTTCTTCGGGGTCTTTGATTATCTCATGGATTGGCAGGATTTTCAGGGGTTTTTTACAGCCCCTTTTCTTTTTGCCCGATAAATGATATAATAAACGCACCTTAATTGCGGAGGGAAGATGTCTGGCGGCATCGGCGCCTCCTGGACGGAGATAGCTATGATAACATATGAGGAATTGGATTTCCTTTTCGGTAAAAGTCAACGGGCATATTTGGTTACGACCCTGCCCTTTTCCCATGAAGCCGTTGTTCTGTATGCCAATGAAGCCGCTGCCTTACTGATTGGCATGCATAAAAACGATATGAAAGGGCTTGCGGCCGGAAGCCTGGGGCTGCCCCTGGATACCGTTTCAGAGAATGGGCCCATGGATGCCAGCGCAGCGGAAAACAGGCAATATAAGACCTATTGCTCGGACTTTGGCGGCGATATGTGCCTCTGCATGCTTGTAAGCTGCAGGGAGGAGAACGAGCGTATGCTGGCCGGGCATAAGGAGTACCGCCGCAGGATGGAGGAAGCTCTGGAGGCGGCGAACGTGGCGAACAAGGCAAAGACGAAATTTCTGTCGGAGATGTCCCATGATATACGCACGCCCATGAACGCCATTGTGGGTATGACGGACATTGCCCTGAATTACGCTGACGATATGGCGAAGGTGGAGGACTGCCTTAAGAAGATACAGACCGCTTCGGGGCATCTTCTGGCCCTGATCAACGAGGTGTTGGACATGTCCCGCATTGAGAGCGGCAAGCTGACGATCATGCCGGAGGAGCTGCAGCTGGCGGACCTGATACACTCCATTTTAATCGTTATCAAGCCCCAGGCGGCAAAGAAGGAGATCCGGTTTCACTTGGACCTGTATAACATACAGTGCGAGAACCTGGTGGGGGATACTCTGCATCTGCAGCAGGTCTATATCAATATACTCTCCAACGCCGTGAAGTTTACGCCAAAGGGCGGAGACGTGTGGATGCGTGTGGAGCAGGAGATGACGGAGGACGGGAGGGTTCTGCTTTTCGTTCGCATACAGGATAACGGTATCGGCATGTCGCCGGAGTTTGTGGAGCAGATATTTGAACCCTTTGAGCGGGAGCGCAACACCACAGCCAGCAAGATTGAGGGAACCGGGCTGGGAATGAGTATTGCCAAGAGGATAGTGGAAATGATGGGGGGCAATATCCGCGTGGAGAGCGAACAGGGAACGGGCAGCATTTTTACCGTCCGGGTTCCGCTGGAGATATCCCAGGCGGAGGATACCATTCAAAGAGAGGCCTTTGAGGGCAAGCGTGTGCTGGTGCTTCAGGGTGCGGAGGAGAAGCTGGAACAGCTGCCGCCCATGCTGAACCGGCTTGGCTTTACCGCGGATGTGGCCGCCTGCGGCATGGAGGCCATCGATCTGATAAACGAGGCGGATATATCGGGAACGGATTATTTTGCGCTGCTTACAGGCGATAAGCTCAGCGATTTGGAGATCTCGCTTTTCCTGCCGGAGGTCTGTGCCAGAAAGGGCAGCCAGTTCCCGATTTTAATGTTTTCCGAGAACGATTGGTCGGGGACGGAATACCTGCTTAAGCGGTCGGGGGTCACGTCGTTTGTGCCGCTGCCGCTTTTTGAGAGCCGTCTTGCCAGTGAGCTGTTTCCCTATACGGCGCTTGGAAGGGCTGCTGCGGAGGAGAGCGTCAGGCCCGTAAAAAATTATGAGACCTGCCATATCCTTTTGGTGGAGGACAACGAGCTGAACAGGGAGATTGCAATGGAAATTCTTGGCAGCACCGGAGCGCAGATCGACACGGCTGAAAACGGTAAGGAGGCCATTGAGGTCTTTTCGTCAAAGCCGGAATTTTATTATGACCTGATATTGATGGATATTCAGATGCCTCTTATGGACGGTCTGGAGGCCACGGGGCATATTCGGAAGCTGCAGAGGCGGGACGCCTCGGAGGTATATATTGTTGCTATGACGGCGAATGCCTTTGTGGAGGACAGAAAACGCTCTTTTGAGGCGGGCATGAACGAGCACATTACAAAACCGCTGGATGTACAGCAGGTGTTGGACTGCCTTGACAGGTGGATCAGGAGGTAGTTATGCAGCAGTATCAGGAGCGTTATATCGACAATACAAGAAAAGTCAATAAGCTGATGGACAATCACATGGCGCCGGAAGCTGGAGGACCATATGGAGATAGAGCGTTGCCGTGAGGAAAACATGCGCATACTCCGTGAGGAGCTGATCCCCCTGCTGGACAATATTTTGAACGCGGCTCCGGAGGAGATTGAATCGCTGGAGGAGTTTGCGGATGTGCTCATGAAGAACCAGCTTGATAACGGGCTGCAATATCAGATATGCAACGCGCTTGTGGCATATGCCCGGGTGAAGAATGACAGGGAGCTTCTGATAAAGGAGCTGTATCTGACGGCTATGGCGGCGTATAATTTTCAGAGGATGGAAGCAAACGGCGTAGCGGAGAAATTCCGGTGGAAAATGCGCATGCTGTTTGGGGAGGCTGCCGGATATATCAGGTATTATGACGAGATAGAGAGCACGGAGACCAGGGGATATATTCACCGTGCCATGGGAAACCTGGCGCTGGGCTATGTGGGAAATACCCCTGAGACGGTTACGAAAAAGATGAATGTGATCAGGCGTTCCCTGCAGGTGTTAAACGATCCGGTGTATCATGAAAAGACGCCGGATCTGCCCTGGGACCTTTTTATTTATAAGTCCCATCAGGAGCGCACCACCCTGTTCAGCTTTCTGCGCAGCGGTGAGGCTACCGTGCAGGATATCATGGAGGTGATGGAGTCGGCGCAGTTTGTCTATGACAGACAGGTAAGGAATGCCCGTGAAAAGGGGATTCCGCTGCAGCCTCAGTGGGAATATGCCTATTATGCCGCCTCTTATCACGGCGGCATACACACCTTGGAGGAGTTCCTACAGAATTTGGAGAAGGTATATACCTCCGCCTCCATGACCGATTACAGCCAGCAGGGAATGTACGCGAATGTCTATATTCCGGCAGTGTATGCGGTATATATGAGCACGGATGAGAAGCTGAGCGGGAAGAAAAAGCCGGTTCTGCTTATGATGTACCGAAGGCTGGTGCAATATGTGAAGCAGGTTCCCAGCAGTATGTGCAATGACGCTCTGGTTTTCTATATCAGGGGCAGCCTGGACACCTATGTGGAGTATCCCGGCGAGTACAGCTTCCGGGATTTTATTGAAGAAATGGTGGCCTGCAGGCAGCCGGAGACGTATGCGCATTCCCTGATGGTGGCAAGGATATCCCAGGCGATCATGCACAGGGTGCTGGAGCGGGAGCCGGGGCGGCTTCTGGGCGTGAGGGGGCTTGATTCGGAGGAAGCGCTTCTGAACAGCAGGGAGGAGCTGGACAGCTTTCTGTATGAGTGCGGAATCCTGCATGATATAGGGAAGATGAAGCTTCTTAATCTGTACGGTATCCGGAACCGCAGCTGGATTGCCGAGGAAGAGGAGATGCACCGTCTGCATGCGGTGCGGGGGTATGAGATTCTGCAGCGGTGGCCCTCCACAAGAGACTATGCCATCGCCGCTCTGGGGCACCACAGAGGCTACGACGGTCAGAGCGGCTATCCGCGGGAATATCGACGGGAGGATACGGCAGACGCGCCGCTGGTAGATATTTTATGCGTGGCGGACTATATTGACAGGAACAATGATGTAATAGGCAGCTACCAGGGCAGAGTCTCCTCCTTGGACAAAGTATATGAAAGCATAAAAAAGGAGAGAGGCGTGGAGCTGGCCCCCTGCTTTGTGGACGCGGCGCTGGAAATCAAGCAGGAGATCCGCGATATTCTGGAAAGCGGCAGGGAGGAAGCGTACAGGAAGGCGTATGCCATGTATCTGTGACGGTCTGTTTTCAGGCTCAGTCCTGTATGTTATACATTTTGGCAAATACTGCCCACTGCCGCACGGAGCAGCGGCAGCGTTCTCCGTTGTCCAGCAGCAGGGTTCTGTCTGTGCTGTGGGCAGACTGTATGTGCCGGAGGTTTACAAGGCAGCCCTTGCGGCAGAGGCGGAAGCCGTTGGGCAGCCTTGAACAGCATTCCCGTATGGTGCCGGGGTACCGGTGTATCCCTGAAACGGTATGCAGCACAATGCTGTGACTGTTTTTTACGGATTCTATAAAGTAAATATCTTTTTTCAGGAAAAAACGGTAGGAGGAGCCGATGCCCAATGCCAGAGCATCTGTATCGGCTTCCTCGCAGGCAAGCTTTTCCTCTATGTACGCCAGGGACTGATATATCCGGTCTTGAAGGTCCCTGGAAGTTTTGGCTATAAAATCCAGGGCAAGCAGCTTCAGGCGGAAGGTTTCCAGCGCCATGTCCTCATGGGCGGTGATATAGATCAGAAAGGCGTTCTTGTCCAGTCTGCGGATTTCCGCGCCAAGCGCCATGCCGTTCATTTCGGTTTTGTACTCCACGTCTAAAAAGTAAACTCCGAATTTTGTACCGCGGCTTTCCAGCTCTGAGAGAAGCTTCCGGGGAGACTGTGTCCTGCAGACGACAGTAAATTCCCAGTCGCTTTTTATCTGAAAGCATCTTACCGCATGCTCTATGCGCTGCAGCCAGGCAGGATCGTCATCACAGAGATAGATTTCGTTCATTTCTTTCAATTCTCCTTTGCATTAGGTTAAGGCATTTTGGGCGTATGCACCCACGTCTCAGGGCTGCGTTGCGCTGTCTGGCGTAGGCGCCGGCTTTCAAATAAATGTATTCCTACGGGCAACTACGTTTATGTCGCAAATTTCAACGTTTATGCAAAAAACGGTTTTAGCAGTTAAAGGTGTGTTATAAATAGTCTAAGATTACATTACTATATAGTCTTGACATTTGCAAGTTTTATTATCAAGATAAATAAAAAATTTTAACATACCAGAGGAAATGGCAATATGCAGAAGAAGCTGTGAAGCGGGTTGGCAGGAAAGACTGCCATGGCGCGGGAGGGGCGTAGACGAAACGACGCCAAAAGGGCGGAGAAGGTAAAGGCGGTAATAAAAAATGGTATCTATATTAACAAATCAAAATAAAACGGAGGTAGCTTTTATGAAAGCAAAACTTATGGCAGTATTGTTGGCAGCAGGGTTGGGTGTGACAGGCATTGCGGGGACGGCGCAGGCGGCGGAGGAAGGTACGCAGTCAAAAAATGGCTGTGCGCATTCGTATGTTGTAAAACTTTCAAGGGCGGAGCAGGTAACTAATTGGGGCAACCCCGGTCACTATATTACTTACAGGGTAACATATGTTTGTACGGATTGCGAGCTGGAAGAAATAAGACATGAAAACGCATTGGAGCCCCATGATTATGAGCAGGTTTATTTTGATAACGGTAAAGTGATGTCGTACTGCACCGTCTGTGATGACTATTTTATTTGGTAGGGCTGTTAGAAGGCAGGGAGGAGAAGCATTTATGAAGAAGGCATATTTTCTGTCCGTGTTAATCTGGTGTCTGCTTGCGCTTGCCGCCTGCGGCAAGACGGACGAGGAACCTCATTATTACGAGATCCGGGTGGAGAGCGGGCAGCTGGAGGAAGCGGAGAAGGACCAGTTCCTGATGGGGCGGCAATATTACCAGGGGGAGCCTGTGAGCATACTTGCGGAGCCGTCTGCAGACCAAGGGGCGGGCGGCATAGACGTGTACGTCCGTCCCATGGGCGGGGATAAGAAGCTGCTTTTAAGGGGCGTTTCCGAGAACTACCGTTCCGGGGGATGGTTTCTGGACGAGAAAGGTCGCTGCTTTATCAGAGGGGCAACAGGGATTACCAGGCTGGACGCGGACGGAAAACTGCTTTATCACAGTAAGACGGAAGGTATGGTTCGGGATATCTGCTGCCTTGAGGGAGGCAGGATCATTCTGCTGACAGGCAAGGATTCCATTCTGAGCTTTTGGGAGCTTGAACCGGATACCGGACAGATCGCCCGGATAGACAAGGCCACCATGCAGTTTGGTAAGGGCGGATACGCATACATAGGGGCCGGAGGGGAAAATCTCATGCTCCTTGACGGCGATGGCTTCTGGCGGATAGACCTGAAGAAGGGGACAAAGGAGCCGGCGCTGACATTTACGGGAACCGCATATACCCTGGCGGAGGGGACTCCTACGGATTTTCGGATCGATGGGAGCAAGGCGGAGATTCTGTGGGATGAGGGCAGGCTGGAGCGGCTGGAGTGGGTGGATATCACCGGAAAGAAGGAGATTATCACCGTCAGGGGTACAGTCAGGGGCTGGCTGAAAAGGCAGGCAGCTCTCTTTAATCAGTCAAATGATATCTACTATGTGGTTATTGAGGAACCCGGGGAGGGGGTCAGCGGCAGCGATTTCCGTGCAGAGACCGGCTTGAAGCTCGCATCAGGCAAGGGCGCCGATATCATTTGCGCCAATGCGGTGGCAGATGTCCCGGGGCTGATAGAAAAGGGTGTCTTTGCGGATCTGGCTCCTTTGATGGAGGCTTCCGGCATCCGGGAGGAGGAATATTCCCAGGTGGCATTTGACGCCTGGAGGGAGGACGAGAAAATTTATGGGTTTACGCCCGGCATGGAAATCCAGGACTATGTGCTGGATAAGGAAATTTTAAACGGCAGGGAGGTACTGACCATAGAGAATCTTGTGGATTTCATGCTGGAGTTTGAGGGGGACAGAGTGTTCATGGCAAGAGCGGGCGGGGATGAAATCATGGAATATTTCATGAAGGGGTCCGAAGATCTGTGGGGAATGGTTGACTGGGAAAGCGGGTCCTGCGACTTCAGCGGGGAGCTGTTTGCCCAAATGCTCCGTGCCGCAAAGCGTTATGCAGCCGACGAACGGTATCAGTATCCCGCGATAGTGAGCATGCGTTATTGTTCGGGCTTCTATCTATTGGATAATGAAATGAAAAGGAATCAGGTTCATTTGGGAGTTTTCTTTGACGACGGACATTACGCATTTACCGGTTCAGGAGTGGGCGATGCAATGGGAATCAATGCAGGGGCTGAGCATGTGGAGGGTGCATGGGAGTTTCTTGCTTTCCTGATGGGGGAGGAGGCCCAGTCCCTGATTGATTACAGGGATCATGCTTTTCCGGTAAACAGAGCTGCCTTTGAAAGTCTGATACAGTACGAGCTGGAAGAATGTAAGGCTACCACTGAGATCATACATGACGGTGTGGTGTACACGATACCTGCAAACAAAAGGCATGGGCAGGAGTTTACGGAGGAGCAGGCGGAGGAGTTCCGCCTGCTGTTTGCGGAGACTAGGAGCATTCCGTATAGGACAAAGCCATTGCGGGACATTATCAAGGAGGAAACCGCTTACTATTTCGACGGGGCAAAGAGCATGGAGGATGTCATCGCAGTAATTGAAAATAAAATACAGCTGTATCTGGATGAGCATAAGACCGGCAGCATGTAGTAACCAAAACCATGAGTAAAAGATAAAATTACCATAAAATGTAATTCAAAATTCTAAAACCTGTTGATATTTTGCCGGGAACGTGGTATTCTATACACCGTAATAAATATACGCGAAAGGTAACGGATTTATGAGTGAAGCGTTCCATATAATCAGCGACGGCTCCTGTGATCTGCCGGTGGAGCTGACGGAGGAGAAGAATATTACGGTGGTTCCCTTTTATGTTTCCTTTGACGATGAGCATTACCAGAAGGAAATTGTCGAGATCGGAATCAGGGATTTTTATCAGCAGATGGTGGACAGGAAGGGTGTATATCCGAAATCGTCCATGCCCTCTACGCAGGATTATGTGGACGTGTTTTTGCCATATGTCAAACAGGGGCTGCCTGTTGTCTGTATCTGTATTACCACAAAGTTCAGCGGTTCCCTGCAGTCGGCGGTAAATGCCCGCAGCCTTGTGCTGGAGGAGCATCCCGGGGCGCAGATTACGGTGATCGATTCCACGCTGGACACGGTTTTGCAGGGGTTGTATGTGCTGGAGGCGGTGAGGCTGCGTGACGGCGGATACGACTATGAGACTGCGGTGAAGCGTCTGGAGGAGATCAGGAGCACCGGAAGAATTTTCTTTACGGTGGGCGATATGGAATATTTAAAGCACGGCGGGCGCATCGGGAAGGTATCTGCCGTGGCGGGAAGCGTGCTTGGCATCCGCCCGGTTATCACCCTGAAGCAGGGAGAAATTTTCCCCTCCGGCATTGGACGCGGAAGAAAGCGTACAACGGAGAAGGCGCTGAGCCTGTTGATCGATTATCTGAAAAGCAGCGGGAAGGATGTTGACTGCTTCAGCATAACAATAGGCTTTGGCTATGATTATGAGGAGGCGGTTGCCTTCAGAGAGCATGCGTTGGAGACGCTGCATGGAAAGGGGCTTGCCGTAAAGGAGCTTCCTATCTATCAGATAGGAGCGACCATCAGCGTCCATACGGGTCCCTATCCGCTGGGCTTTGGCGTCATTGAGAAGGCGGTCCACAATTAAAACAGACAGTGACATATTTTTCACAAGGACTCAGGGAGCTTCGATGCAGTGCATCAGGAGCTCCTTTATATTTTGAAAGCAGTAGTCCGCAGGATAGGAAGTGTCTGCCATGTCCTGAGGCTTTGCCTCACCGGTAAAGACAACACAGGTATCAACGCCCGCGTTAATGCCGCAGGCAATATCCGTGTAGAGACGGTCGCCTACCACAAGGGTTTCCTCCTTTGAGAAGCCCCACATGGACAGGCACAGCTCTACCACATGGCGGCTTGGCTTGCCCAGGTAGTCGGGGGTCTTGCCGGTGGAGTCCGTGAGCATGCGGCAGATAGCGCCGCAGTCCGGAACAAAGCCGAATTCCACGGGACAGCACAGGTCAGGATTGGTGGCGTAAAAGGGAACGTCCCTGACGGACAGTGCCTTGCAGGCCTGAACCAGCTTGTCATAGGTGAGCTCGCTGTCATAGGCGGCGACCACGCAGGCGACATCGTTATCGGCGGTTTCCGTGACGCACAGCCCGTTTCTGCGCAGTTCATTAATAAAGGACACGGTGCCCAGCACAAAGAGCTTTTTATGGGCAAAATGTTCTTTTAAAAAGCGTATGGTCATAAAGCCGGAGGTCACAAACTGTTCCTCCACAGTCTCCAGCTGAAATGCCCTGCGGAATTTATCCACGTAATCCTTTCCGCTGCGGGTAGAATTGTTGGTGATAAAGCAGCTTCTGCCCCCGATGCGTTCAATATGGGAGAGCAGCTCTGCGCTGCCCTCATACAGGGTGTCTCCAACGGCAATGGTGCCGTCTATATCAAACAAAAACAGCTTTTTTTTCTTCAAATTTTCCAGTGGTTTCATGGCTTTTTCCTTTTAGCAATTGTTTTATCCGGTTATAGCTTTCACTGTCAACAAGTATAGCATTTCAAAAGGGGAGGGGCAAGTGAAATATTATGAGAGGAATCAGGTTTGGCTATTGGGAGGAATCAGGTTTGCAGAATTATAAGAATCAGAATGACATTCCGTGGGTTTAGTGATAATATTAAATGGAAAAGCTTTAAAGAATTTTGCGTTACGATAAAATGATTCGGAGATTGAGGAAGAAACCGATATGGCGGATATGAGCGGATATGCGGCGGGAGAGATGACAAAGGAGAGGTTAAAAAGGGAGTTTTTTGCCAGAGACGGGCTGACCGTGGCAAAAGAGCTTCTGGGGAAGATTCTGGTACATGAGACCGGGCTTGGCATTGTGCGGGGCGTTATTACCGAGGTAGAGAGCTATATGGGGGAGACGGACAAGGGCTCCCATACTTATGGGGGCAGGCGCACGGAGCGCACGGAGCCCATGTACCACGCGGGCGGCACCTCGTATGTGTACCTTATATACGGTATGTACAGCTGTATGAATATCGCCGTCATGAGGGAGGGGATTCCCCAGGCAGTGCTTTTGCGCAGCGTCATTCCCGCGGACGAGGAATCCGGGCGGATTATGCTCTCTCTGCGGCTGGAGGAGCAAAACCGCAGGAGGATAAAGCAGCAAAAGGCTCCCTATACCATGGACGACTGCCCCAAATCCCTGACGAAGGCTTTGGCGGACGGACCCGGCAAGCTCTGTATCGCCATGGGCATTACAAGGGCGGATAACAATGTGGATATGGTGGAGAGCGGGAAATTTTATGTGACGGAGGGCCGGGCCGTCAAGCCCTCGCAGATCAAGGCGGGCAAGAGGATCGGCATCGACTACGCGGAGGAAGCGGCGGACTATCTGTGGAGGTTTTATTTATGAGCCTTCAATTTTATTTCGGACCCTCCGGAGCCGGCAAGAGCAGGATGCTCTATGAGGATGTGATAAGGCGTGCGGGGGAGAATCCCGGGCAGAATTTTCTGGTCATAGTGCCGGATCAGTTTACCATGCAGACCCAGAAGGATTTTGTGCTTTTAAGCGACAGAGGCGGCATTATGAATATCGATGTCTTAAGCTTCGGGCGGCTTGGGCACCGCATTCTGGAGGAGGTGGGCGGACAGGAGATTCCCGTCCTGGATGACACCGGCAAAAGCCTTGTGCTGCAGAAGGTGGCGGCAGGTCTGAAGGACGAGCTTCCCACACTGGGGAGCTTCCTTCAGAGGCAGGGCTATATACACGAGGTAAAGAGCGCCATCTCGGAGTTTATGCAGTACGGTATTGGAACGGAGGATGTAAAAAAGCTGATCGAATATGCGGGAAAGCGGGGGGCGCTGGTGCAGAAGCTGAAGGACCTGGAGACGCTGTACAGGGGCTTTATGGGCTATATTCACGGCAATTTTATCACTACCGAGGAGACTCTTGACGTCCTCAGGCGTTCCCTGCAGAAATCCAGGCTGCTGCCGGGGAGCGTGGTTGTGTTTGACGGCTTCACCGGGTTTACGCCCATACAGAACAGGGTCATAGCGGAGCTTATGCGGCTGTGCGGCGAGGTGGTCATGGTCCTGACCCTGGGCGCGGGGGAAAATCCCTATGAGCTTGACGGGGAGCAGAAGCTGTTTCACCTGACAAAGAAAACCGTGGCGGACCTGTGCCGCCTGGCGGAGGAAAACCGTGTGGAGCGGGGACGGGACGTGTTTGTGATGCAGAACCACCGCTTTTCCCAGTCTCCGGCGCTGTGGCACCTGGAGAGGAACCTGTTCCGCTATCATGTGACGGCTTTTGAGGAGGAACAGCAGGAAATACATATGTTTGAGGCAAGCGCTCCCAAGGAGGAGGTTCATCAGACCGGACTGGAGATCTGCCGGCTGATTCGGGAAAAGGGCTTTGCCTATCGGGATATAGCGGTGATCGTAGGGGATCTGGAGAGCTATGCCCCCTATGTGGAGACGGAATTCGCCAAGATGGAGATACCCGTTTACATAGACAGAACCAGGGGAATCGTGCTGAATCCCATGATAGAGTACATCAAGAGCGCGCTTTCGCTCTTTGACAGGGACTTTTCTTATGAGACGGTGTTCCACTATCTGAGAAGCGGCCTGTCCGACCTGACGCCGGAGGAGGTGGACAAGCTGGAGAATTACTGTATTAAGACGGGGCTTAGAGGTTATCGGGGCTACAGCCGTCTTTTCACCCGAAGGGCCGCGCAGGCGGAGGGGGACGAGGAGGCGCTGGCGGAGCTGAACGGAATCAGGGAGCGGATGATGGCGCAGGTTGAAATGCTTCATCTTGGCAAGGAGGAGCCGGTGAAGGTCTATGTCAACGCCCTGTATGATTTTCTGGTGCAGAACAGGGTGCAGCAAAAGCTTTTTGCCTATCAGGAGAAATTTGAGGCGGAAGGAGAGGCGGGGCGCGCCAGGGAATACGCCCAGATCTTTCGGCTGGTGATGGAGCTTTTGGAGCAGATATATGCTCTGCTGGGAGAGGAGACCATTTCTCTGCGGGAATTTTCCGACATTCTGGAGGCAGGCTTCGGGGAGATCCAGGTGGGCACCATTCCTCAGAATGTGGACAGAATCATTGCGGGAGATATGGAGCGTACGCGCCTTAAGCAGGTAAAGGCGCTGTTCTTTATGGGAGTCAATGACGGGAATATACCGAAGAATACTTCCAAGGGCGGCATTATTTCCGATATGGACAGGGAGTTTCTGCGGGAGTCGGACCTGGAGCTTGCGCCCAGCCCAAGGCAGCAGATGTATATTCAGCGGCTGTATCTGTATCTGAATATGACCAAGCCCTCGGAACGGCTGTATCTGTCCTGGTCCAGGGTAAACAGCGCGGGAAAATCCATCCGTCCCGCCTATCTTGTGGACGTGGTAAAGAAGCTCTATCCCCGGCTCACGGTGCAGTATCCGGAATTGAGGCCCGCGGTGGAGCAGATCGTGACGGGAAAGGAAGGGGCAGCCATTCTTGCGGAGAGCCTGCGGGCATATGTGGAGGGCGTTCTTTCCCCGGAGAAGGAAAGGGACTTTTTTACGGTGTACCAGGTCTATGGACAGGAACGGCTGAAGCCCAGGCGCGATATGCTCACGGGCGCGGCGTTTCGCCGCTATGACGGCAGGGGGCTTGCGCCGGAGGTGGCGAGGGCGCTTTACGGGCTGCAGCTTGAAAACAGCGTTACCCGGCTGGAGACGTATGCGGCATGTGCCTACAGGCATTTTCTGCAGTATGGCCTGACCTTGAGGGAGCGGGAGGAGTTTTCCTTTGAAAATGTGGATATGGGCAATGTGTACCATGCGGTATTGGAGCAGTTTGCCGAGAAGCTTGCCGGGAGCGGGTACACATGGTTTGACTTTCCGGAGGAATTCGGGGAAAAGGCGGTAAGGGAGGCGCTTGAGTCCTATGCGGCGGCATATGGCGATACGGTGCTGTACAGCAGCTCCAGAAACGAGTACGCAATCACAAGAATGGGGCGTATTCTGACAAGGACCGTGCTGACTCTGCAGAAGCAGCTTAACAAGGGCAGCTTTACGCCGGAGCTTTTCGAGGTCTCCTTTCGTCAGACGGACGAGCTTGCCAGCGTCAACGTGGCGCTTTCCGAGCAGGAGAGGATGCGGCTGACGGGGCGGATCGACAGAGTGGATGTGGCGGAGGATCAGGACAAGGTATACGTCAAGGTCATCGACTATAAATCGGGAAACAGGCAGTTTGACCTGGCTGCGCTTTATTACGGGCTGCAGCTGCAGCTGGTGGTGTACATGAACGCCGCTCTGGAGCTGGAGGCAAAGCGGCATCCGGACAAGGAGGTGGTGCCGGCCGCGCTGCTTTATTATCACATAGACGACCCTTCCGTGGAGACGCCCGTTGAGCTGACTGACGATGAGATCAACCGGGAAATAGAAAAGCAGCTTCGCATGAAGGGCGTTGTAAACGGCGAGCCGGATATTGTCAGCCGTCTGGACAAGTACATGGAGGACAGGTCGGATGTGATTCCTGTGGAGCGGAAAAAGGACGGCAGCTTTACGGCGCGTTCTTCGGTGCTGAGCGCAGATGATCTGAAGACGGTTTCCGGCTATGTGAGCCGTAAGATTGCGGATATCGGCAGGAATATTCTGGATGGGACCATCGCCTTGAATCCTTATGAAAAGGGAAACGAGGAGGCCTGCACCTATTGCGGCTTTAAGCATGTGTGCGGCTTTGACATAAGCCTGCCGGGGTGCGACAAGAGAAGGCTGGAAAACATGGACAGGCAGGAGGCGCTTGAAAGGATAGCGGGACAGGGCAGGCAGAACGTGCAGGACAGATAGAAGAAGCAGGCGGACAGGGCAGGAAAAGCAGGCAGGGCAGGCGTACAGCACAGGATAAGCCGACAGAGCATACAGGGCAGGCGTGCAGCACAGGATAAGCGGACAGAGCGTACAGGACAGGCGTGCAGCACAGGATGCGTGCATGACAGGATAAGCCGACAGAGCATACAGCACAGGATAAACGAACAGAAGAATACAAACGGGAGCGAGAGGCATGGCTATTTCATTTACGCCCGAGCAGCAGAGGGTGATCGATTTACATAACTGCAATATACTGGTGT
The DNA here is from genome assembly GCA_910578215.1 of uncultured Acetatifactor sp. Taxonomy (GTDB): domain Bacteria; phylum Bacillota; class Clostridia; order Lachnospirales; family Lachnospiraceae; genus Acetatifactor. The sequence goes on from CAJTPH010000019.1 coordinate 49,527, forward strand.
CGGCGGCGGCGGGAAGCGGCAAGACGGCGGTGCTGGTGGAGCGCATTGTGAAAAAGGTGTGCGACGAGGCGGAGCCGGTGGATATCGACAGGCTTCTTATCGTGACCTTCACCAACGCCGCTGCGGCGGAAATGCGCGAGCGGATCGCTGACGGCATCTCGGGGCGGCTTGCCGCTTCACCGGAGTCCGAGCATATTCAAAAGCAGGCCACCTTAATACACAACGCGCAGATCACCACGATAGACAGCTTCTGCCTGTATCTTCTGCGCAATCATTTCAATGAGATCGGTCTGGACCCGGCGTTTCGCATTGCGGACGATGGAGAGGTCAGGCTGATGCAGCAGGAGGCGCTTGCTGAGCTGATGGAGGAGGGCTACAGGTCGGGCGGCGAAGCGTTTCGGTACTGTGTGGAATATTTTTGTCCCGGTGGGCGGGAAAAGTCTCTGGAGCAGCATATTTTGAACCTGTCCCGCTATGCGGCAAGCTTTCCGTTCCCCGGGGAGTGGCTGGAAGAACGAAAGGCTGATTACGGCGCCGCAACGGTGGAGGAGATCTGCGGCTGCGATTACGGCAGGTATTTGCTGGATTATCTGCAAGGCGTGGTCCGCGGCTGCGCGGAGAAAATGAGCCGCGTGAAGGCCCTGTGCGAAGCGCCGGACGGTCCTTATATGTATGGGGAGCTGGTGGAGGGCGAGCTGGAACAGCTTGAGAGCCTGCTTTCCTGCCGTACTCTTTCCGACTATGAGGTAAGGCTGTCGGCGGTGAGCTTTGGGAGGCTGCCCTCCAAAAAGGACGACAGCGTATCGGCGGCAAAAAGGGAGCTTGCGAAAGGCTTGCGCGCGCAGGTAAAGGACAGTGTCCAGGGGCTGGAGGAGAAATATTTTGCCACGTCTCTTGAGCTGGCGGCAAGACAGGCGGCGGCCTGCAGGGAGCCGGCGGCAACCCTCATCGATCTGGCGCTTGATTTTGACCGGCGGATGCAGGAGAAAAAGCGGGATAAGAAGGTCATTGACTTTTCCGATATGGAGCACTATGCGCTGGATATTCTGGTGTCACGGGAGGACGGGGAGATCCGTCCCAGCCGGGTGGCGCTGGAATACAGGCAGCATTTTGCGGAGATCCTGATAGACGAATATCAGGACAGCAATCTGGTTCAGGAGTATCTGCTGAACGCCGTGTCGGGGGAGGAGGAAGGTCATTTCAACCGCTTTATGGTGGGTGATGTGAAGCAGAGCATATATAAGTTTCGGCTGGCGAGACCGGAGCTTTTTCTGGAAAAATACAATACCTATCAGTCCGGCCAGGGGGACTGCCAGAGAATCGATCTGGCAAAAAATTTCAGAAGCAGAAAACAGGTGGTGGACGCGGTCAACGATGTGTTTTCACGGCTTATGAGCCAGGACACAGGCGGCATTGCCTATGATGAAAGGGCGGCGCTGTATCCCGGCGCGGTCTATCCGGAGAATCCGGGCTGCGAAAGCGAGCTTCTTTTGATAGAAAAGCCGGGGAAGGACAGTGCCTTGGAGGAAAAGCAGGCGGAAGCCCTGGCGATTGCGGCGCGGATCAGGGAGCTTCTTGCAGGCTTTCAGGTGACGGACAGGGAGAGCGGCCTTCTGCGGCGGGCAAGGTATTCCGACATGGTGATTCTTCTTCGCAGCAACAGCGGCTGGGACGAGGAATTTAAGGAGGTGCTGGAAAAGGAAGGCATTCCTGTGTACATTTCCTCCAGGACCGGATATTTCGGCGCGTCGGAGGTGCAGGAGCTCCTGCAGCTTCTGCGGGTGCTGGACAATCCCACCCAGGACATCCCTCTGTTTGGAGTGATGAAATCTCTTTTCGGCGGCTTTGACGAGGAGGAAATCGCGCTCATTCGCAGCGGCGCAAAAGACGGCGCGCTGTACGAGGCGGTGAGAGGCTTTGCCGAAAAAGGGCGTGAGGAAGCCGGAGGCGGGACGGGAGAGGAGTGCGTCAGGGCGGAGGAAGCCGGAGGCGGGACGGGAGAGGTGTGCGGCGTGCCGGAGGACAGGGCACAGGCGCTGGGGCATAAGTGCTCCGCTTTTTTGGAGAGGATAGACCGATACCGGGCCATGGCGGTTTATCTGCCTATCCGGGAGCTTCTGGCAGCGCTGGTGGACGATTTTGATTATTTGAATTATGTGACCGCGCTGCCTGCGGGGAGCCGGCGCAGGGCCAATGTGGAGATGCTTTTTACCAAGGCGTCTGACTTTGAGAAAACCAGCTATTTCGGACTGTTTCACTTTATCCGCTACATAGAGCAGCTGGAAAAGTACGATGTGGATTACGGCGAGGCGGACACTCTGGATGAAAATGCGGATGTGGTACGCATTATGAGCATTCACAAGAGCAAGGGACTGGAGTTTCCCATTACCTTTGTATCGGGCTTGAGCAAGCGGTTTAATATGCAGGATGCCAATCAGTCCCTTATTTTGGATATGGATCTGGGGCTTGGCATCGACTATGTGGAGCCTGTGAGGCGGATTCGCAACAGGACGCTGCGGAGGGCGGTCCTGGCGGCTAAGCTGAAGACGGACAGCCTGTCCGAGGAGCTGCGTGTGCTTTATGTGGCGCTGACCCGGGCCAGGGAAAAGCTGATCATGACGGCGACGCTGCAGGAGGCGGCAAAGAAGTGGGAGCTTTGCCGGGAGACAGGCAGTGTCTCCTTGAGCTTTCTGGATTTTGCGGAGGGGGGAAGCTATCTGGACTTTCTGCTTCCGGCGCTTCCGGACACCTCCGTAGACGTGAGGCTCATAGAGGCGGAGGAGCTGGCGGCGGCAGAGTTTAAGGAGCAGTTTAGTCTTGCGGACAGGAGAAATAATTTAAAATATGCGGGCAGACTGGGGGATGCCGCGGCAGAGAGGAAGCTGCAGGAGCGTCTGGGCGCCGTCTATCCCTTTGCAGGTCTGGCGGGACTGTATACAAAGACCACGGTTTCCGAGCTGAAGATCGCGGCTATGGCGGGAAAGGATGAGGCGGCGTATCATACCTTTGAGGAAAAGGAGATTCAGCCCTATATTCCTTCGTTTCGCAGGGAGGAGGAGAAGGTCAGCGGCACGGTGCGCGGCAACGCTTACCACAGAGTCATGGAGCTTATTGACTTTGAAAGGACCTTGGGCGCCGCATGGGAAAAGCAGGATGGAACGCAGGCGGCAGGGCCGGCGTCCCCGGGCGGAGCGGTCCTTCCCCAGGGGCTTGAGGAATTCACGGAGGGGCTGAACAGGGAGAGGC
>CAJTPH010000019.1:52782-73817 GCA_910578215.1 uncultured Acetatifactor sp.
TTGCAGCCGCGCTTCACGGCTTTCTGCAGGAGGAGACCGCCGGGGGACGTCTGAGCGGGGAATATCTTCAGGCAGTCCGGGAGCAGAAGATTTTGGGCTTCTTGAGCAGCGGGCTTGGATGGCGAATGTGGAGGGCACACAGGGAGGGAAGGCTCTACAGGGAGCAGCCCTTTGTTCTGGGCATCGACGCAAAGCGGCTGGGCGGCGGCTTCCCGGACAGGGAGACGGTGCTGATCCAGGGAATTATCGACGTGTTCTTTGTGGAGGCGGACGGCCTGGTGCTTTTGGATTACAAGACGGACTCCGTCCGTTCCATGAAGGAGCTGTGGAATCGTTACGAGACCCAGCTGGACTATTACGAGGAGGCGCTTGTAAAGATTATGGGGCAGCCTGTGAAAGAGAAAATACTGTATTCCTTTCATCTGGAGGAGTATTAGAGCCATTTTTTCAATAAGAAAGGATGAACAAAAATGAATGCTGAATCAAAAAACATACTGAAACGCTCCGCCGGCGTTTTGTTTACGGCGGGACTTGCCGTCTGCCTGGGGTCCGGCCTGAGTATCATTTATTTGGAGTGCATAAGGCTTTTGGCGGACAGTGTTTTAACAAAAAATCCCAGCAGAATATGGGGCATATTTGCAGTATTTGCAGTGAGCCTGATTATATCAGCGTTGCTTCTCTGCGTCCAAAACAGTAAGTGTTTGACAATTAAGCAAAGACTGATAGAATCACTGGAGCAAAATGCGATTGGCATCTGGCTTGGCTCAAATTATAAAAATAAGGAAAATACCGAAAAAATGCTCCCGATTATCCGAAATGATATTTTTACCTATTCTGAGCAGCTTTCAGGATTTATGCTGAAAATTACAGGAACTGCCGTTTCCGTTATTCTGACAGGCATATATGTCATTAGTATTGAACCCAGGCTTTTGGTTTTGACCCTTTTCATATCCTTGGCGGCCATTTCAATAAGCGCCTACAGGGGAAGAAAGCTGCCGGAACAGAATGAAAAGCTTTATTTTCATATGGGCGCGATTTATAATCACAATGCGGAGCTGGTACGAAATCGGGAGGCTGCCTATGTTCTCAACGGGGAAAGGGTTATCAAGCCCTATCAAAAGGAGATTGCAGACTATAAAATTGACCAGGCCAAAATTTTAGGAACCATGACAATGCAGAGAATTTTAGGCTCGGCAAACACAATTTTGAATACCTGCATCATTCTGATTATCGGGGGATATGGGGTTTCCAAGGGCAGCATTGAAATCAGCGATTTAATAGTGCTTTTGTCGGCAGTGGGATTTTTGACCAATACGCTGTATCAAATTCCCGCCTGTATTTCAGCTTATCAGCAGCTTAAGGGTATGGACAGCAGAATAAACACCTTGCTGACCTTACAGGTCGAAGCTTGCGATGGCTCTGAAGACATTGCAAAAATCAATTCAGTTTCGGCACAAAATTTAAGCTTTGCCTATGAAGATGGAAAAAGCCTCTTTGAAAACATAAATTTAAACGTAAAATCAGGGGAATGCTTGATTTTAAACGGAGCGTCAGGCTGCGGCAAAACCACTCTGCTTAAAATTTTTGCAGATATCTTAAAGGACTACAGAGGAAATATAATCTATGACGGTAAAAATCTGAAAAATATCAAGGAAAAAGCCTTCTGGGATAGAATTTTATACTTAAGTCAGGAACCTCAGCTTATTTCAGGCACAATGAAGGAAAATATCACAATGTTTAAAGAGGCAGATGAAATGAAGCTCAATTATGCATTGGAGCAGGCAGGATTAAAAAAACTTATTCCCAAATTGCAAATGGGGATAGACACCCCTGTTTCCATGCTGAATCTGTCCTCAGGAGAACAGCAGAGAATCTGTCTTGCCAGAGTCTTTTACGGGGATTATGACGTAATCATTTCCGATGAAAGTTTGTCCGCGGTAGACCCTGACTCACGCAGGGAGATATTCGGAAAAATCCTTACACAACTGAAAGAAAAATCCCAAATACTAATTATGTCTTCACATACGGATTTTGATCATAATTCCCAAGGTTTTGTAAAAATTCTCAATATGGGAGGAAAAAATGAATGAAAATGCTAAACAGACTGAAATCCACAGCCATTATTTTAAAAAATCATAAGCTGAGGTTTGCGGCTTTGCTGACTGTATTTTCATTGGTATCCTTTGCGCTGCCTTTGGCTGCGCCCGTTATGATACAGTATATTATCGGCAACATAGAGCGTGGCATGGGTGTGACTCCATTGATGATTTTTTTGTTGATTTTGGCAACTTTATTCATGCTTATATTGGATTACATGATAAATGTATATGGAAATGTAATGTGCGCAAACCTTATTTACAGAGGCTCAGCGGATTTGTATAAGGACCTGTTTGCGTTGCCATACGGTGAAAGAGAAGCAAAATACAATGATAAGGATTTGCTCCAGAATATTAAAGCATTTACTGATTCCGCTCTCTCTTTATGGGTTATGATTATCAGTTATGTAATCAGTGCGATCGTAATAGGCGCTTTATTGATTCTATCGATTCATGTACATTATACCGTTTCATTTTTTATTATCGCTCATATTGGTATAACAGTTTTTGCAGGCAAAAAAATCAATGGTATATCCGAAAAATATGCCTCCAGGCTCCAGGGTTTTGAAGCAGAAAAAAATAAAAATATCGAGGAGCTTATGTATAAAGCAGATTTTATCAATATGAACAGCCTGCAAAGCATAATAGAAAGCCGTTTTGACCAAACCAGAAGGGATATTTTTCGTGTGCAGGGCGAACAGTTAAAGAAGAATAATTTTTATAGTTCCCTGCAAAAAGTAATAAGTGAAATGGTGAGCGGATTTATTTATCCTGTTTTAGGATTTTTGCCGGGCAGTGTAAAAATATCAGGAGGGAATCTGGCTTCCGTTAAAAGTATTATTAAAGAATCAGGAAATCAAACGCAAAATATGCAGCAGATGGCGGCCTACATCCCATATAATACCGTACCAATTGACAACGGTAAGGAACTTTTCAGCCTGAAAAGAGAAAAAAGGTCCCAAAATCAAGATAATAGCTGTGCCTTGGTCATTGACAGGTTATGCTTTGAAACAGAGGGCAGAAAAATTCTGTCGGATATAAATTTAAGTATAAATGAAGGGGAACATATTGCGATTATGGGTGAAAACGGCAGCGGAAAATCTACATTGCTTCGCTGTATTATGGGTATGTATGTTCCCACATCCGGCAGTATAACGCTGTTTGGTAAATCCCCGGCAAACGATACTGAATTTTTTAGAGAGAATGGTATTTTTTCCTATATGCCCGCCGATTCTCAGCTTTACGAAACGACCGTAGACGATAATATTTCAATGGGCAGTTTTAGTGAAATAAGCTTGGACAAAATAAAAAATGCCACAGGGGTTTCTGATTTTTCAGACCGTGAAATATCTTCCGTATCCCAGCTTTCAGGAGGGGAGCAGCAGAGAGTCAATGCCGCCAGAGCTTTTTCCAACAGCAATGCGCAAATGATTCTTCTTGACGAGCCTACAGCGTCCTTGGACAGGGAGTACGCCGAACAGCTAATGAACTATATAAGAAGCAGCAGGGTTACGGTTATTTACACTACTCACCGTGAGGAAGAAGCAGCGTTTGCTGACAGGGTTTTTCATATTCCATTTTCCAGTTGTTGACAAAAGAGCATGATAGAGATATGATTATCAGACGGAATATTGTGAGATAAGAGGTATCTTACAACTAAGATTTAAGGAGGTTTCGACATTGAAACGACAAATTCTTTCTATCGCATTAGGGTTGTGCCTGTGCATTTCTTCCCTGTCAGTGGCACACGCATGGCAGAAGGCCCCTGCCCTGCAGGAGAATGCTCTTACAGAGGAAGCCATATCCGAGCTGGTCACCTGTGACAGTACGGTTCCCACACCTCAGGAAGTCTATGAGGCTATGATTGCCCTTCAGGATGACGACAGGTATAAGGAGGGAACGACCTGGACTGACTATGAGCCTTATTCGGATTCGGCGGGATATTACAAGTGGAAGGGCGGAACTCTTGACGGGAAAAATATCAGTGCCGTGGGTTGTGTCGCTTTTGCCTTTATACTCAGTGACGAGGCATTCGGTTCGCTGCCTGCAAGCATGTACGCAGCCGGCGAATTTAATTATGAGGATGTGAAGGTTGGAGATATTCTGCGGGTACACTCTGACAGCCATACCGTAATTGTACTGGAGGTGAGCGACGCCGGCGTGATCATTGCCGAAGGAAATCTCAGCGGTAAGGTTCATTGGGGACGGGCAATGTCCAGAAACGAGGTGATGCGTGACACCAGCCATTATATCACGCGTTACCCTAAGGATTATGTCCCGGAGACTGATCCCTCGGCCGATGAGCTGATGGATGAGAAGGCGCAGGGACAGCTTGGAGAACTTGAGTGGAAGTTGACAAAGGCAGGTACGCTTACCATCTCCGGCAGGGGAGCTATGCCCTCGGATTTCGCCGGCCCCGCAGACCAGCCGTGGAACGATTACAGCGCCCGGATCAGGAAGATCATTATTGAGGAAGGCGTTACCACTATTGGTAAAAGTGCTTTTTACGGAAATGCAGCTCTCAGTGTAGAGATTCCCTCCAGCGTCACGGCGATTGGCAGCAATGCGTTCTACAAAAGTGGGCTCATATACGCCAGTATTCCCGGAAACGTGAAAACTGTCGGAGACAATGCCTTCCGTGAATGCTCAAACCTTACTTCCGTTACGGTTACGGAAGGAGTGGAAGTAATCGGTCAGCGCGCCTTTCAAGGCTGTGTAAAGCTTGCCTCCGCAGACCTGCCCGCCAGTGTTAAAGAGATGGGCGCCGGAGGATTTTATAACTGCACGGCGCTGATGAGCGTAACGTTTGCTGCGGGCAACAGGAATACGGTAGCTATGGGTGAAAATCTGTTTACGGGATGCTGGTATCTGCATGAGGTAAAGCTGCCTGAAAAAATAAATTGTATCAGCAGGGAGATGTTCCAGAAATGTATGATGTTTCCCGGCCTGGAAATTCCTCAGGGGGTGGAAATAATTGAGGAATCGGCATTTGCATCATCCGGAGTGGTCGCTCTTTTGATTCCGGACAGTGTAACAGACATAAATTCCGGTGCATTGACAGACTGTGTTTCTCTGACCACCGTATACTATACCGGAACCGAAGCTCAGTGGCAAAATATATGGAAAGCCAATAATGTAAAAGAGGCATTGGCAAATGTAACCATAAAATATGATTACGTCCCGACTGCCAGCCCGGAGCCGACAACGAGCCCCAGCCCTTCTGCGGCGCCCAGCCCGGAGCCCGGAACAAGCGCAAGCCCGAGCCCCTCTGCGGCGCCCAGCCCGGAGCCCGGAACAAGCGCAAGCCCCAGCCCCTCTGGAACGCCCAGCCCGGAGCCCGGAACAAGCGCGAGCCCCAGCCCCTCTGTGACGCCCGGTCCGGAGGCTACTGCCAGCCCTGCGCCCGGCAGTAACAACGGTCAGAGCGCTGAAAGCAAAAATGCTTTTGTAGACGAAGTTGTAGATTTGATTACGGAAGCCGAAGAAGGAGGCACCATAGTAATTTCCAGGAAACAGGGCATCCACACTCTATCCAACAGCATGATGAAAGCCCTGCTGGAGCGCAGCGATGTGTCATTGGTCCTGGAATGCACCTATAAGGGTGTGGATTATAAGATAGTAATTCCTGCGGGAAAAGCCGTGGATAATAATATTCCCTGGTACGGCCCTTTGTATCTGGTTTCAATTTATGGAAACAGCATGTCCTCAGATATTGCGGACGGGTCAAAATTTCCTGCACAGAATATGATACCGTAGGCGGAATTGTACGGGCATATGGCATATGGCTGACTGTGTCCGGGATTTAACGGATCATCGGCTTGAATGAATGTACAAGATATTTTATAAGGAAACCGGATAAACTGTCAGTTGAGGTCTGTCAGCTTGTCCGGTTTTGTCTTATAGAAAAATTCAAGTATCTCTTTATGGTATGGGTGCTGCCGTGTGTGCTACAATTATTTCAGAAAAAGCTTTTTCACAAAAAATAACGAATCAGAGACACAGGAGGGTAAATTATGTTTAGCATGGAACAGATAGGGAAGAAGATCATCAATTTCAGAAAAGAGAAAAACATGACGCAGACGGAGCTGGCGGATATAATGAACGTAAGCTTCCAGGCAGTGTCAAACTGGGAGAGAGGTAACAGTATGCCGGATATTTCAAAGCTGCCTCAACTGGCGGAGCTTTTGGGCTGCTCGGTGGACGAGCTGTTAAATGAAAACGCAGGACTTCTGCAATCCGCCATAAAGGACGAACTTAAGGAATATGTGGAGAAGAACGACATAGCCAGAGAGGAGCTGGAGGTTGCCGTTTCCGTGTTGAAACCGGATCAGTTGGAACAGATTGCCGAGGGGCTCGTGAAAACAAAAGATCAGAATATTAATATTTTTTATCCCTTTCTTGATAATAATACCCTGAGGGAGCTGGCAGAGCAGAAGATCGCCAAGGGAGAGGAAATTTGGGACATGCTGGCCTTTCTGGATAAGGATAGTATCAGAGAGTTTGCCATGCAGAGGGAGGAACAGGGCAAAACCGTGAAGGAATTCTATCCGTTTATGCAAAAGGATGATCTGAGGGAGCTGGCTGTGCAGAAGATTGCCAAGGGCGAGGAAATTCGGGACATGCTGCCCTTTCTGGGCAGCGATTTCCTCAGAATACTTGTTATGGGTAAGGAATAGCCGCCCGACAGGGGCTAAACAGGGTAAGCCGCCCCTCGGAAGGCCGTATGATTCCTGCTAATTGGATATATCGCAGCTTGTGGCAAGGGTTTTTATCCGGACGAAAGCATTTTTCACCGCCGGGATGGCCAGGATGGCGACGGTAGCCGCGGCCTCGGGCATGATGTAGGAGGCGTTGTAGCCTAAGGAGTAGGTGATAATGCCCAGGGGTGTCTGAGCAGGTGCATAGTGGGCAAAGAAGACGGCGCCGGACAGGAAGGCAAAGACATATCTTCCAAGCACGCCTGCGATGTAGCCCTTGAGCAGACCGTGCTTCTTTTCACTGAAGAAGCCGGAGAGTCCCAGGGCGCCGAAGGCGAGGGGATAATCAACCAGAAGCTGTATGGGGGAATAAAATTTGGGGTCGATCACAAACTGGAGCAGCCCGTAGGCGAAGCCTGTGAGCAGCCCTGCCTTTGCGCCGTACCAATAGCCGATCAGCACCACAAAGAGCATGCTGAATAAAGTGACGGAGCCGCCGAAGGGAAGGCTTATGGTGGGAATGAATTCGGATGTCACCATGGCCAGCGCCAGAGCGGCTCCGGAAAAAACAAGCTGCTTCGTCGCGGTTTTTGCCGTGCGCTTTGTTCTGGGGCGCAGCAGGATAGCAGCGGCGATGAGCGCCGCCATCAGTACCGCCACGGTGATAATTCCCGGGGTTGTGAGCTGGAAAATGTCTTCCTCCCAGCTGTTGGTGGTGGGAAATGCAAAAAAATCGAACATAAAAAAATCCTCCTTTGTTTTGGCAAGGAGGGACAGCATCGGGGCCTTCCGGGCTGGCGTCCCGAATAAGACCCTGCAGGAAACCGAACCGCCCGAGCCCCGGCTGAATACGCCTATGGCTGCGGACAAATCTGCCGCATCTTGGAAAACCGTGCCGCCCGGCACTTATGTTTTGCAACAAAATCGGTATTTTCTCTGCGTGCTTCCCTTCGCCGGCATTGTCCGGATCAGGTAATGAGGGTTAGAAGCGTTTTTTTGCGCGCGCTTCAATCTCAGCGATGTGCTCCCCTAGCGGTATATTAGGTTTGTTTCCCGCGGGCAGTGAGCCTGCGGGGTGTTGATTTATTTACTATAAACCGGGCGGCGAAATCTGTCAAGCAAAAGCTGTCAGAAAATGCGGGGCAGAGGTTTACCGTATGTCCGTCATCAGCTCCAGCACTGCAACCATGCCGTTTTCTGCGGCAAGCTGTGCGGGGGTGACGCCCTCGTTGTTTAACCGGTTATAGTCGGCGCCCTTTTTGACAAGATAGCGGGCGTCTCCATCGGAGCAGCGTTCCAGAGCATAATGCAGAGCGGTATTTCCTTCGCTGTCTGCCATATTGATATCGGCTCCGGCCTTAAGCAGATCCTTGGCGGTATCCTTGTACGTGTGAAGCATCAGGAGGGTTACGCCGTTCTGGTCCGCATGATTGATGTCCGCGCCCCTGTCCAGAAACAGGGAGAGAAGCTCATTGTCCGGACCGAAATCCTTAAGCAGCATCAAGGGAGTCCTGCCATCCTCCCTGGGGATATTGATGTTTTTCAGGCTCTTGAGAAGCTCGGCGGTATGCTCCGCCGTAAAGCTGTGGCCGAGGCCCTTTGGCAGTACCACGTAGTGGGCGGGGGTCTCGCCGTTTAAGTTTGCCAGGGTGTCATCCGCTCCGGCGTCGATCAGCAGTTTGACCACATCCTCATGTCCGTGGGCGCAGGCGAAGTGAAGGGCGGTTGCTCCCGCATCGCCGGGTGCGTCCTGGGTGAGATTGATATTTACCCCCTTTTCAATCATTGCCTGCAGCATACCGGTGTGGCCCATTTTCGCCGCCAGGTGGACTGCCGCCCTGCCGTGATTGTCGGTCTGCTCCATGGATTCCCTGGAGAAAAGCGAGGCAGCTTCCGCGAAAAAGGCTTCGTCCTTTTCGCTGCTTCGCTTATTCAGGTGGGCAACAATATTGGCGGGGGTCTGCCCTGCTATGACCGCCCGGTTCATGTCCACCCCAAATGCCGCCAGCTTTTTGAGGACGGATATCCCGTAGGAGTCGTTCAGGCATTTGTCCCGCAGGCAGAGCATTTCGCCGCGATAATAAATAGGCGCGGTAAAGTCTATTTTCAGATCTCTGCACATGTCCAGAAATCCACCATCTTTGTCGGTAATCAGGGCATTGTGCAAAATCTCGGTGATCTCGCCTATTTCGTCCTCGTCGTCGGGGTCTAGTTCGGCGAGCAGCTTTGCGGTCAAATACATTGCCATACTCAAAGCGTCCCTGTTATCGTCGGAGACCTTGCAGAAATAATTGCTGGTGATCTGGCTTAAGGGAAACAGTTCCAGAGAGGCTTGGGGATCTGGCTTCGCACCATGGTCCAGCAGGGCGAGATACATGGCTTCATTACTAAAATCAGCGGCATGCAGCAGGGGGGTTACGCCGTTATTATTTGCCACATCGAGCAATTCCGGGCATTTTTTCATCAGCTGCAGCGCCGCAGTGATATGCCCGTTCCTTCTGGCAAGCATAAGAAGGGTATTGCCGTCTTCGTCCACATAATCGGTTTTCGCGCCCTTGTCCAGAAAAATTTCCGTCAGCGGCCAGGTGTACCAGGAGATGTGATCGTGGGACAGCAGATGCTCCAGAGGGGTGAGCCCGGCGGCATTTTTTTGATTGATGCCACAGGTCAGCAGGCGTGCGATCTCGCCCCGCTGATCCACGCTTTTTTCCGGACTGTAGGAATCAGCGGTAGGAACCTCGAGACCGGGGTAGGCGAGAAAATGATAGGCGTTCATGCCTCTTTCGTCACAGAGGGAATCGTCGGCCCCATGCTCCAGCAGAAGCCTGACCATGGAAAGATTTCCCCGGGAGCAGGCGAGAAGGAAGGGAGTCAGTCCCTGCCCTTTGGCATCGCCCTGATTGACGACGGCGGAATCCACCCTGCCGTCCAGCAGCATTTGCTCCACGGCGTCATAGAAATTATGCCATACCAGAAGGTGAAACAGCGTCAGCCCGGCTTGTCCCGCCGGGGAGAGCAGCTCATTTCTTTGGCATTCTGCCACGCATGTGTTGACTTCCTCTATGGTATCCTGTGAGAAGATTTTGTCTTCATAATAATAAGTATCGTCGTCCTCCTGATCGGACTCCCACCATGGAACTGTTTTTGCCAGATTGTAGTGCTCGCTGGATTCCGTCAGCAATTCGGTAAGCTCCTGTAAGCTCATAAATAATACCTCTCTATACGTTTAATCACAGTGGGAGCTCCGCATTCCCATTGTCTATGACAAGAATAACATTTTGGAGTCCGATTAGCAAGAGGTTTGTACGCCTGAAGCAGACTGCGGGGAGATTTATATTGAAAGCATGGAAGGGTGTATGGTACAATACACTCAAGAATCCAGCCGCTGCGCGTCTGCCGCGCGTGCGCGCTTAAAATCTGCCTTGCAGATTTGATTCTTTCGTTACCATATCAGGTGAAATCAAATGCTCGCTGCGCGTGCGCTTGATTTCCTGCTGATATGGTACAATGTTGACACAGAAGGACATTGTGTCAACTTCTGATTCCATGTGCGCTAAAGCGCACGAGAATATGGTACAATATTGACATGGTATTGCTCTTTATTGAAAAATGCCGGAGGAAGGGAAAGGCGCATGCGTGGAAGCAAAACGGTGATTGGCATACTGGCCCATGTGGACGCGGGGAAGACTACGCTTGCGGAGGGGCTGCTCTATGTCTGCGGGCAGATCCGCAGGCTTGGCAGGGTGGACCATAAGGACGCCTTTCTGGACAATTTTTCGCTGGAGCGGGAGCGCGGCATCACTATTTTTTCCAAGCAGGCGCAGATAGCATATGACGATCTGGAAATTACGCTGCTTGATACGCCGGGGCATGTGGATTTTTCCGCGGAGACGGAGCGGACCCTGCAGGTGCTCGATTACTGTATTCTGGTAATCAGCGGCTCCGACGGGGTTCAGGGGCATGTACAGACGCTGTGGCGGCTGCTGAAGCAGTACGGGATTCCCGTTTTTATTTTTGTGAATAAAATGGACCGGCCCGGAACGGACAGAGGGCAGCTGATGAAGGAGCTTCGGGAAAGACTGGACGACAGGTGCGTGGAGGCAGCGGAAGGCGGGCCTGCAGGGGTGCGGGAACAGCCTGACGGCGGATATGCGCAGACACCGGAGCAGGAGGCTTTTTATGAGGAGCTTGCCATGTGCGACGAGGAGCTCATGGAGGAATATCTGGAAAGCGGCGCTCTTACGGAGGCTTCCATTGCCGCGGCGGTAAAGCGGCGCCGTGTTTTTTTGTGCTTTTTCGGGGCGGCCCTGCATCTCCAGGGGGTGGAGGAGCTTCTCTGCGGAATTCGCAGATTTGCAGGCCCGGGGGAATATCCGGAGGAGTTTGGCGCAAGGGTCTATAAGATATCCAGGGACCCTTCCGGCAGCCGGCTGACGCATCTGAAGGTGACGGGAGGACGGCTGCGGGTCAAGATGCCCGTGGGCAACAGGGCAAGCGCCCTGTCCGAGGACCAGGTCTGGGAGGAGAAGGCGGATCAGCTGCGCATTTATTCGGGAGCGCAGTTTACCACGGCGGACCAGGTTGCGGCAGGCGGTATCTGCGCGGTCACGGGCCTGGACAGGACCTTTGTGGGTCAGGGGCTGGGCATGGAGGGCGAGAACGCGCAGCCCCTGCTGGCTCCGGTGCTTACCTACAGGCTTGTGCTGCCGGAGGGCAGCGACCCTGTCAGGGTATTGGGACAGCTCCGCATTCTGGAGGAGGAGGAACCGCAGCTGCATGTGGTCTGGCGGGAGGAGGCAAGAGAGATCCATGTACAGGTCATGGGAGACGTGCAGATAGAGGTTTTGAAGCGGCTGCTTTCGGAGCGCTTTGGCCTTGAGGCGGAGTTTTCGGACGGCAGCATCCTCTATAAGGAGACCGTTGCGTCCCCTGTCGTCGGTATCGGGCATTTTGAGCCTCTGCGCCATTACGCGGAGGTGCATCTGCTGCTGGAGCCGGGAGAGCCGGGCAGCGGACTTAAATTTGACAGCCGCTGCAGTGAGGACGTGCTGGATAAAAACTGGCAGCGGCTTATTTTTACGCACCTGGAAGAAAAGACCCATCTGGGAGTTTTGACGGGGTCCCCTGTGACGGATATGAAAATTACCCTGCTTGCGGGGCGCGCCCATTTGAAGCACACGGAGGGCGGGGATTTCAGGCAGGCCACCTACAGGGCGCTGCGCCAGGGGCTTATGCGGGCAGAGAGCGTGCTTTTGGAGCCGGTGTTTTCCTTCTGTCTGGAGGTGCCCGCGGAAAATCTGGGACGGGCCATGTCCGATGTACAGAGAATGTCGGGCAGCTTTCAGGCGCCTGTGACGGAGGGGGAGTACGCCGTTTTGACGGGGTCTGCCCCGGCTGCCGGGATGCAGGGCTATCAGAGGGAGCTAAGCGCCTATACCAGGGGGCGTGGGCGGCTTTCCTGCAGTCTGAGGGGCTATGAGCCCTGTCACAATGCGGAGGAAGTGATTGCAGGGATAGATTACCATGCGGAGGCGGATACGGACAATCCTTCGTCCTCGGTGTTCTGCGCCCATGGGGCAGGCTTTGTGGTCGGCTGGGACAAGGTGGCAGAGTACGCGCATTTGGAGAGCGGCGTGAACGGTCCGGCCATGGACCAGGCTTCGGAGGAGGCGCGCAGCGGCTTTGGGGACGGATTTCAAACGGGCAGCGGGGCCTCCGATTATATCACGCAGGAGGAGATTGAAGAAATCTTCCGGCGCACCTATGGAAAGTCCGGCAGTGATTATGCGCCTTACCGCCATCATCAGCGGAACACGGGCAGGGCGGCGGTAACGGAGGCGGCGGAAATAAAGAAGGATAACAGGGCGGGAAAACTGCCTGTAAATATGTCCCCAAAGAGGGAAGAATATCTTCTGGTGGACGGCTATAATATCATTTTTGCATGGGAGGAGCTGCGGGAGCTGGCGTCGGTGAACATAGACAGCGCCAGGGACAGGCTGACGGATATCTGCAGTAATTATCAGGGCAGCCGGGGCGGCACTCTGATTCTTGTCTTTGACGCCTATAAGGTCAAGGGAAATCCCGGCACGGTGGTGAAATACCACAATATTTATGTGGTATACACCAAGGAGGCGGAGACCGCCGACCAATACATTGAAAAGACCGTTCATGAGATGGGGCGGAAGCACCATGTCACGGTGGCGACCTCCGACAGCCTGGAACAGATGATTATATGGGGCGAGGGCGCGTCGCGCCTGTCCGCGGGGGGATTTTACGAAGCGGTGGAGGAAGCGCGCCGGCAGACCAGGGAGCTGATGCCAGAGGGCATTGGGCTGAGGGCTCCGATGAATTTGCCAAGGCTTTAGCGAGTAAGGCGGCTTGCCGCCGGATGGTTTTTGTGGTAAGCTGATAAGGCAATATTGTAGCATTTCAGGGGATGATTATAATATATCGGCTCAGACATTGCAGAGAAATGGTACAAACTGTCTATACTATTACAAAATATGGGATTGGAGTAAATTACTATGTTACATTTTCTGCTTTCGGAGAATTTTGATTCACTGCTGGCGCCCGCAGGTATTATCTTTGCCTTTGTCGTGACGGTTTTTGCCATTTCCAGGCTGGCGGACAGGCTGCCCAAGGACGCGGGGCGGGCGTTTGCGCATAACGGCAAGCTCTCGGCGGGGAAGCCCAGGGGAGCGGGCGTGATCTTTGTGCCGGCATTTGTGCTGGCGGCGCTGCTTTTTGCACATTTGACGCCGGAGCTTGTGATTTACCTGATTCTGACTCTGCTCTGCATGCTTATGGGATATCTGGATGACGCCTCCAAGATTCCCTGGGGAGAGTATAAAAAGGGCTTTTTGGATTTGTGCGTGGCGGCGCTGGTGGCCATGACCTATTTGAAATATAATCCCAATACCATAGAGCTTGCGCTGTTTCATGTGCAGCTCACCCTTCCCACCTGGCTGTTTGCCATATTGATCGTGGTTTTGGTCTGGGGGTCTGTGAACGTGACCAACTGTGCCGACGGAGTGGACGGGCTTTCCGGCACGCTGACCATTATTTCCATTATGACTATTTATATTGTGGATAGGCTGCTTGAGCGGGGGGAGGGCTTTTCCTTTCTGATCCTGCTTTTTGCGGTCAGTATACTGGGCTATCTGTGGTACAACGCCGACCCCAGCCGTCTGATTATGGGGGATGCGGGAAGCCGGGCGATGGGGCTGTTTATCAGTGTCGCCATCCTGAAGACAGGCTCCCCGCTGCTCTATATTCCCATTGCGCTGGTGCTTATCCTGGACGGAGGTCTGGGTCTGCTGAAGGTGGCTCTGCTGCGCTTTTTGAAAATCCGAATTCTCAAGAATACCAGAACGCCCCTTCACGATCACGTGAGGAAGGTCTGGGGCTGGTCGAATACCCAGACGGTTTTCAGATTTGCCATTATACAGGTTATTCTGGCGGTGGCGGTGGTATATGGGATTTCCATGTGAGCGGGTTTTTTGAAGAAGCAGGGTAAGGGGAAGCGTGTAAAAGGAGGAGAGGGAATATGTATGATCAGCTGACACCGGCCGACATCAAAAAGATGGAGGAGGAGATAGAGTATCGTAAGCTTGTGGTGCGTCCCAGCGCGCTGGAGGATGTGAAGGAGGCAAGGGCACACGGGGATCTGAGCGAAAACTTTGAGTATTATGCCGCCAAGAAATATAAAAATCAAAACGAGAGCCGTATCCGCTATCTGGAGAGAATGATCAGGACGGCAAGGGTTATTTCCGAGGAATCGAAGGAGGACGAGGTAGGTATCAACAATACGGTCACGGTGGAGTTTACGGATGACGGCTCTGTGGAGACCTATAAAATCGTCACCACCGTGCGGGGAAATTCCCTGAAGAATCTGATCAGCAATGAAAGCCCCCTGGGTAAGGCGCTGCTTGGAAGGAAAGAGGGGGATATTGCCCATGTGCAGGTCAACGACGCGGTGGGGTATGACGTTAAGATCGTAAAGATAGAGAAAACAGTGGATGACGGCAGCGACAAAATCCGCAGCTTTTAAAAAAGCGGCTATGGCGGCGGGCGCAGGGGGACGAAGGATTGAAAAAGTATTTGTTGTTTGATTTGGACGGGACGCTGACGGACCCGAAAACGGGAATCTGTACCTGTGTGCAGTATGCGCTTTCCGCCTTCGGCATAGAGGAGCCGGAGTTGGATAAGCTGGAGCCCTTTATCGGGCCGCCGTTAAAGGATAGCTTTATGAGGTTTTATGGCTTTACCGGGGAGCAGGCGGAGGCGGCGGTGGAAAAGTACAGGGAGCGGTTCGGGGATGTGGGGCTGTTTGAAAATGAGCTTTATCCGGGTATTCCCAAAATGCTTCGGGCGCTGCGGGCAAGGGGGATGACCCTTGCCGTCGCCTCCAGCAAGCCCACCGTGTATGTGCGGCGGATTCTGGAGCATTTTAAACTGGACCGCTATTTCAGTGCCGTGGTGGGCAGCGAGCTGGACGGAAGAAGGGTCAACAAGGACGAGGTGGTACAGGAAGCCCTGCGTCAGCTCTTTGGGGATAAGCCCGCGGACCTGAGCCAGATTTATATGATAGGCGACCGCTGCTTCGATGTGGAGGGCGCCCACAAGCTGGGCGTTGAGAGCGTGGCGGTGGCGTACGGCTATGGCAGCATGGAGGAGCTTAAGGAGGCGAAATCGGACTATATCGTACGGACGGTGGAGGAGCTTCAGGCCTTTTTGCTGCGGGGAACGGATGACATTGGGCAAAAGTCGGGCCTTCAAAAGGCGGGAGAGCTGTTGATTCCGTATCTGTTGTTTTTCCTCGCCAGAAACCTGGGCTTTTATCTGTCTCAAATGCTTTTTCTGATGCTGGCAAACCGGGGGATCGGAAGGGATTTTTTTGTTCTGTATGACGCGTCGGGGGCGCCGCAGGATTTTACGGGAAATGCCACGGCGATTATATCGGCGTTAGGCTTTACTGCAGGAGCCGCTGCCGTGTACTATGCTTCCGCAAAAAGGGTGCTTGTGGCAACGGCCAAGGATATGCTGCTGCAGCATCTTAGGAAGGAGCCAAGGATGAACTGCGCCCTGCTTGCGGCGGCGACGGCGGGCATGGCGCTTGGGCTGAATATGCTGGCGGAGCTTGCGGCGGTAACGGATATGTCCCCGGCCTATGAGGAGGTAGCCAGGAAGCAGCATTCCGCGTCTCTGCTGATCGGGCTGATCTGCTATGGCGTTGTTGCTCCCATAGCGGAGGAGCTTCTGTTTCGGGGCGTTATCTACGGAAATCTGCGCAGGATGATAAGGCTGATTCCGGCGGCGGGGGTTTCCGCGGCTTTATTTGGCTTCTATCACGGAAACACGGTTCAGGGGATCTATGCCTTTGTCATGGGGTGTCTGATCGTCTATGGATATGAATATTTCGGCGATTTCAGGGCGGCGGCAGGAGTGCATATGGGGGCAAATATATTGGTATATGTGCTGGGCAGTGCGGGCTTTGCACCGTCGGGAATTGCCGGCGTGCTGGTCTGTGCTCTGAGCCTTGTGTGCGCCGTGGGCAGTCTTTATCTTTTGCAGAGGCAAAGGAGCGGGCAGGGAGGAAATAGTTTATGAGGTTTTCCGTGATTACAGTGTGTCTGAATCCGGGGGGGAAATTAAGGACGACCTTGGAAAGCGTGCTTGGGCAGAGCTGCGGGGATTTTGAGGTCATCGTCAAGGACGGCGGGAGCAGCGACGGTTCCGTGGACGAGTGGCAGCACAAGTCTGGGGAAGCCGCGGATAAGGATGTCCGAAGGCGGGAGCCGGGGGCGGGCGAAGGAGCTGCCGTTGGGGAGTCCTCAGAGGGAACAGCTGCCGCCGGGGCGGCGCACGGGCGCGTGCGGGTATTTGTGGAGAAGGACAGGGGAATTTATGATGCGATGAATCAGGCGGTGGCGCATGCAGCCGGGGATTTTGTGGTGTTTATGAACTGCGGGGATGTGTTTGCGGACGAGCGGGTTCTGGAGCGCGTGGAGGAGAGGATCAGAGAGCGGGAGAACACGGGAGCGGATTTAAAAAGGCTGGTATTTTACGGGGATACGGTGGAAGGGCAGAGCGGTGTCATTATCGCCTCCGCGCCGAAAATCACCGGCTTTACCTGTTACCGGAACATTCCCTGTCATCAGTCCTGCTTTTATGCCAGGCAGCTCTGCGTGGAGAAGCCCTATGATCTGCAGTACCGCATCCGGGCGGATTACGACCATTTTCTCTGGTGCTTTTACAGGGCGGGGGCAGACTTTGCGCATGTGGGCTTTCCCGTGGCCGTATACGAGGGCGGCGGATTCTCCGAGAGCAGGGAAAACGGCAGGCGTAATCTGGAGGAGCACAGGCAGATTACGGGAGCCTATATGGGCAGGAAGGAGCTGTTTAAGTACAGGCTTGTCATGGCGGTGACGCTGGCTCCCCTTCGCAGGGCGGCGGCGGAGAGCAGGGTGCTTTCCGGCGTTTATCATTGGTTTAAGGGAAAGCTGTACGGGGGGTGACGGGGGATAAAGCGTTGAAAGATATTGAAATGGGCAGGTGGATAGGCGGATTTATAAAAAAGGTTTGGTTTCTGCTGTTTCTGAAAATTTTTTTCTCCGCATTGGAGGGGATTGCACCATATACGGTTTCAAAATCTCTAATGCTCGTAATTGAACGGATAACGACAGGCGGCAGATCGGAGGATATTTTACCGTATGCGCTGTTGTTCACGGGCGCAGTCTTTTACCAGAGGGCTCAGATGAATTTAAAAATGCCTCTGGACACCTTGTTTTCTGCCAGAAGCAGGGAATATGTGGAGCAGAAATGCTGTCAAATTGTTCGGGCAACCTCGCTGGAGCGTGTGGAGAGCGCGGAGTTTCAGGAGCAGTATTCACACATAGACAGATATATTAAGGAGGTCTCGGAAGTATGGAATAAAATTCTTCTGGTATTTTCATCCGTCGTGCAGTTAGTGTCCCTGACGGTGCTGCTGGCAGCGGAGGGGTGGTATTATGCAGTGATCTTACTGGCGGGGGTTCTGCCTCTGTGGAGATGGTTTGGCATTTCAAACCTTTCCCGTGAGGATATGCAGAGGGAGGTGCAGGTTTTAAGGAACAAGACCAATTATTATTACTCTATGCTGACAAGCGGAGATTACATGAAGGAGTGCAGAGTCTTTGGGTATGGAGAGGAAATAAGACAAAGGTGGGGGGACGGTGAGGCAGGAATACAGAAATTGAACTGGCAGTTTCGGCTTCAGGCTTTCTGCAGGGAGATGAAATACAGGCTTCCCTTCTACGGGGCTTTTGCGGCTTGTGTATCCCTCCTTATAGGGATGATTGTGACAGGGCGTACAGGTGTAGGAATATTTGTCGGCCTGCTTGCCGTTTTCAGGTCTTATCAGGCGGTCTTGTGTGATATGTTTTTTACGTTTTCCGAATTCAGGGGTATAAGGCGGGGCTATCTGGAAATAAAGAAGCTGCGTACTCAATTTATTATGGATTATGCCGAACCGGTGGAAGATAACACGTTTTTGATACGGAAAAGCATTGAATTCAAAAATGTATGGTTTCGGTATCCCAACAAGGATAACTATGCACTTTCTGATGTGAATTGCATCATTCGTATGGGCGAGACGGTTTTTATAGCTGGCATGAATGGCGCGGGTAAAAGCACATTTATCAAATTGTTGACAGGGTTATACAGGCCGACGAAGGGGGAGGTACTGTATGACGGGGCAGAGAAGACGTCTTCGGGAAGCATTTATGGGAATTTTGCGGTGCTGTTTCAGGATTTTGCGAAATTCCCTTTTGATTTTTATGGAAATGTGGACATTCTGCGGAGCTTTGATGAAGAAAAGACGGAGGACGTATTGGAAAGGGCGGGGGTGACAGAATTTGCAGACGAGTTACCCGATGGATTAAGGACAAGGCTTGGTACTTTGTCGAAGGGTGGTGTCAATCTTTCAGAGGGACAATGGCAGAGGGTTGCTTTTGCCCGGGCGCTTTACAGGGACAGCAGTATCTACATCTTTGACGAGCCTGCTTCTGCCCTTGACCCTCTTGCGGAGGAAAGAATGTATGAATTGTATGATAACCTTCCGGAGGGCGTAACCAAGGTCATTATTTCACACCGCTTGGGATATGCCCGGAAGGCGGACCGGATTATTGTAATTGACAACGGCGGAATTGCGGAAGAAGGAACGTTTGCGGAGCTGTATTCCCGGAGAGGGGCATTTTATGACATGTTCAGCCTTCAGCAGGGACTTTATGCTACCCAAAACAGCGAGGTGAAAGGCGGATGAAAAATGCATTCATTGATTTGCTGAAGATCATAGCGAGGGCCGATCCCAAAAGCCTGCTTGTAAGGGTGGTAACAATAATATTGAATTCCACCATTCCCCCGGTGACTACGTTTTTGCTGGGAAAGACGGTATTGTCTCTGACAAATGCAAACTTGGAAAAAACAATCCTCCTGTCCGTCTGCTATATTATAGTTGTGTTCCTGTGGAACTTTTATTTGAGGTATTCCGGGGTTGTCAATGCCCGGTTAAACGACAGGCTGGTGATTAAGCTGCGTGAACACATGATAGACCTGCATCAAACAATACCGCAGGATATTGTTGAGAGCTCTGATTTTATACATTTGAGGAAAAGGGGCAATGATTTTCTGACAACATACGCGCTGCGTTTTTTCGGTTCGGCGGAACGGCTGGTTACGATTATACTGACCCTGCTGAACTATTGTATTATATTCTGCGGGATACATCCCCTTTTTATTTTGATTGTGCTTTGCGCATCCCTTCCGGGTTTGTTGTGCAGGGCGAAATTTGTCCCGGAAATGAGAAGGATGTATGAGGAGCTGCAGGAGGACAGGAACTACCAGGGATATTATAAGAAAATGTTGACAAATCCTTCGGCATTAAAGGAGCTGAGGGTCTGGGGGCTGGAAAAGACATTTTATGCCAGCTACCAGGAGCTGACAGCAAAGATACACAGGCGGCAGACCAACCATTATTATCGGCATGGGTTTGTGGGGGGCGGCGTGGAGTCTCTTGCCTTTGGCGCCGGTGTTATAGGCTCCATTTTGCTGGGGATTCGTTTAACTGCTTCCGGAATTATTCTAATTGACGGCTTTGTCATGGTAGTAAGCAGTATTTTGGATGTACAGGATACCTTTATCAGTGCCTACTATAACATTTTAGGATACAGGGAATCTTCCTATTACGCAAAAGACTACCTGCAGATATATCATATGGCAAATGACTCGGAGCGCGGCTCTCGCACTGCTTCCGTCAGTCTGCCGCCGGGGGAGCTACTGAGTCTTCGGAACGTAAGTTTCCAATATCCGCTTGGCGGAAGGATGGCATTGGAGGACGTCAGCGTAGACATCGGATGTGGGGAGAAGATTGCCGTTGTAGGGGAGAATGGAAGCGGGAAAACGACTTTTTGCAAAATCCTTCTCGGTTTATACCAGCCCAGCGGCGGAAAGGTGGAATACCGCAGCGGACTTGCAGCTTCAGTGACGTTCCAGGATTTTTGCAGATATCACCTGAGCGTGAAGGACAACATAGTTCTGGGGAATGTATCGCTTGAAGGTGATCAGGAGTCCGGAATTCTGAAAGCAATGGAGATCAGCGGTTTTGACGAGGTGTGCAGGACATCAGGACTCACATTGAATTCAATGCTGGGCACCGTCGCTGGGGAGGGAGTAAATCTATCCGGAGGGGAATGGCAGCGGCTTGCAATCGCCAGGTGCTTTTATGATAACAGCAAGAACCTTATCGTCCTGGATGAACCGCATGCGTCGCTGGACCCCAAAGCTGAGGTCAAGATGTACGAATATTATGGAAATATTATTGAATGCGAGAAAAAGTGCCTGATTTTTGTCACTCACAGATTGACCTCTGCCCAAATGTGTGACCGTATTCTTGTGTTTCGCAAGGGAAGGCTGGTGGAAGACGGCTCCCATATGGAATTGCTGGACCGTAAGGGCTATTATTATGAAATGTATACAACCCAATCCCAAAACTATATTACCCAAGAAGTATAAGCGAGGTGTATATTGAACATTCATCATATCGGTGTAATTGTTAAGAATCTGAATAAAAGCATTGATATTTTTAGTTCATTAGGGTATGACAGACATGATGAAATTATAGCTGATCAATATCAAAAGAATAAAGAGGGACCATCCCAAAGTTTGTGTAAACCTCCAGACTGATGTAAGATAAAACTACACAGTC
>CAJTPH010000020.1 GCA_910578215.1 uncultured Acetatifactor sp.
ACGAAATAAAGGTGCCGGGGGCGGATGTGACAGGAGGGCCGGGGACCCAGGGCGCGGAGGTTTCAGAAGGGCCGGGGGCGGATGCTTCAGGCGGAACGGGGACCCGGGGCGTGAAGCGTGCAGAAGCCATGCGCCTTGAAGACCGGCTGCGGGGACTTGCCCTGGCGCCCGTGCCCGGAAAAAGGTTTTCCGGGATACAGGGTGAGGTAGGCGGCAGGGAATATTTCTTTGAGGAAAACCAGCTTCGGGTGACGAAGCTTCGGCTGTGCTTCTCCCGGGAGGGAGGAAGCCTGTATATGACCAAGGAGGGCAGAGATTTTGAGCTTGTCTTTGGATGGGATGGGTATGCAGGGGGGATTTTTCCATGGAAGCTGGGAGACGAGGCTGCGGAATGCCTTTGCCACGGTGCATGGGTGATGGAGGATTATCTGTATATCCGGTGTCACATACTGGGGGCGAATATGGCGAAGCTGGCAGCCGGGTTAAGATTTCAGGGCGGAAAGGTTACGCTTAAGCTTCAAAAGGGCGCTGACGATGCGCTGAAAAGCTTCGAGGGTGTGGCGAGCAGCCGGTGAGGCAAAAAACTGCTTGCATATTTTTGGGCTTTATGTTATAATATCATTCGTCAGCAAATGGCTGAGAATTAGGGGAATAGTACAATGGTAGTGCGGCGGTCTCCAAAACCGTTGATGGGAGTTCGATCCTCTCTTCCCCTGCTATTGGGTGAAGCTCTGGAAGATATCGTAAAACGGTGTTTCCAGAGCTTTTTTGCAATATAAATTTTTGGCGCCGGCAATCGGCAGAAAGCAGCAGATAGAAAAAATAAGAACGGAAGGGACAGGGAATGGCACAGGAAAGAGCGGAACAGGAAAGACAGGAGCGGGAAGGAACGACACAGGAAGTATCAGCACGGGAAGCAGCGGAACAGGAAAAGCTGGAGCAGGCGCTGGCTGTGCTTCAGGACTTTGTGGTCACACTGGCGCTACAGGCGGGCAGGGAGGAGGCATACGGAAGGCTGCTTTGGCAGGGGATCAGTCGGTCCTCAGGGCTTTTGCAGGAGCTTGCCTATTATCACGATTATGGGGAGCTTCTGTGCAGATATAAGGTAGCGGGATATACGCTTGCAGATGCGCTTGTGTGGCAGGTGGATCACTTTAAGCTTTATATGGACCGTCCGGACGAGATGAATCGGTACAGAAGTCAAAGATTGGTGCTTGCCGCATTTGAGACCCTGCTGGAGATGGAGAAAAATCCCTCTCGTTTCTCGGATAAGATGAAGTATGAATCGGGGCAGGATGCCGCAAACGGATAAAACCACAAAAGCACCCACCAAGGTGGATGCTTTTGCTTGTGCCAACAGAAATCATAGAGAATATGCTTTCCATCGTTTTGTAAAAGGGGAATTCTTCTGTATTATACAAGATAAAATGTAAGTTGTCCATAGTTATTTTATTAATATTTTGAAATAATATTAATAATTTGTTAAAATATCCGGCTGTCGTCTTTGGGTTTATATTCATAAGAAGTCTTGACATTCTTTAAGTAATGGGATAAAATGACATTATCAAAGAAATTCTAACAGGCGTGCATTCGCACATTCGAGACATCTTCTGTCAGATTTTTCTCTTTGAAATAAAACAGAAAATCGGCGGAAGCTTTTGCTGTATTGGAAGTGAGGCAGGATAGGCAAAACCGCGGAAATAAAAAAAGTCCGTGAGTCTTTTCTTCGCCCTTGACGCGCCATGGAACTTATCATATAATGAAATGAACATGAAATGAGCGCAGGAGAGCGGGAGGGAGCCTGCTCGTCCGTGGCGGACAGTGAAGTCGGCAGCGGCTGCTGCCGGGATTGGAGCACTCATGATAAAGAGTATGACCGGCTTCGGCAGATGTGAAATCGTCGAAAATAACAGGAAATTCACGGTGGAGATGAAGTCTGTAAACCACAGGTATCTGGATGTAAACATTAAAATGCCCAAGGCGCTCAACTTTTTTGAAGCTGCAATTCGCAGCGAGCTTAAGAAATACATTTCCCGCGGAAAGGTGGATCTGTATATCACCTACGAGGATTTTTCCGAGAAGACAACCTCCGTGCGCTATAACAGAGAGGTGGCAGAGGAATATTTGAAATATCTGCGCCAGATGGCGGAGGAGCTTGGGCTGGAGGACGATATCAGGGTATCTGCTCTGTCGAAATATCCGGAGGTATTTACCATGGAGGATGCCGGCTTAGATGAGGAGGAGCTCTGGAAAGAGCTGCAGAAGGCCTTGGACGGCGCCGCAGAAAAGTTTGTCGGGTCCCGTATTGTGGAGGGCGAGCATCTGAAAGAGGACTTAACTCAAAAGCTGGACGGGATGCTTAAGCTGGTGGATTTTATCACGGAGCGCTCCCCAGGAATTATTGAGGAATACAGGGCGCGTCTTAAGGATAAGGTGAAGGAGCTGCTTGCAGAGACCGCGGTGGATGAGAACAGGCTGCTGACGGAAGTGACAATTTTTGCGGATAAGGTATGCGTGGACGAGGAGCTGGTGAGGCTTAGGAGCCATATTGAGACCACGAAGAATACGCTGTCGGACGGCGGCGCTATAGGGCGGAAGCTGGATTTTATCGCACAGGAGATGAATCGTGAGGCAAACACGATTCTGTCCAAGTCCAATGATTTGGAAATATCCAACTGCGGTATCGAGCTGAAAACGGAGATTGAGAAGGTGCGGGAGCAGATTCAAAATATCGAGTAGATTTTAAATACAGGCATGAGAGGTATTGTGATGCTTATTCATATAGGGTTTGGCAATATTGTGAATACCTCCAAAATCATTGCCATAGTCAGCCCCGAGTCGGCGCCCGTCAAAAGACTAGTGCAGAACGCAAAGGAGAAGGGCATGGCCATCGATGCCACCCAGGGGCGGAAGACGAAATCCGTGCTGGTGATGGAGAACAGTCAGGTAGTGCTGTCTGCGCTGCTGCCGGAAACCATAGCCGGACGCGTGCAGACAGGGCAGGAAGCGCCTGCTTTGGAGGACGAAGAACAGAGAATGGAGGCATGACATGGAAAAAAATGGGCTGCTTATCGTAATTTCCGGTTTTTCCGGCGCGGGAAAGGGTACACTTGTAAAAGCGCTTCTGCGAAAATATGACAATTATGCGCTGTCGATTTCCATGACCACCAGAGCGCCCAGAGAGGGCGAGCGGGACGGTGTGGAGTACTTTTTTACAACAAAGGAAAGGTTTGAGGAAACCATACAGCGCGGCGGGCTGATAGAGTACGCTCCGTATTGCGGCAATTATTACGGAACCCCGAGAGACTATGTGGAGGAACAGATGGCGCTTGGAAAGAATGTGATCCTGGAGATTGAGATTCAGGGCGCCCTGAAGATCAAGAAGAAATTTCCCGAGAGCCTGCTTATATTTGTGACTCCTCCCAGTGCGGGCGAGCTGAAGCGAAGGCTGGAGGGCAGGGGAACGGAGAGCGCGGAGATGATCGCAAAGCGTCTGGCGCGCGCGGCAGAGGAATCAGAAGGCATAGAAGCCTATGATTATATTGTGGTAAACGACGACCTGGACACCTGCGTGGAGGAGCTTCACAGGCTGGCGGATGCGGCGCTCAGGGCGCCTGTCAGGTCACAAAAGCTGATCGGAGAAATCAGAGAGGAACTGCAAGGTTTCCAGAAAGGGGCAGATTAATATGTTACATCCATCCTATTCAGATTTAATGAAGGTAGTAAACAGTCAGGTAGAGCCGGGCGAGGCGCCGGTGGTAAACAGCCGCTATTCCATCGTTATGGCTACGTCCAAAAGGGCGAGGCAGATTATCGGCGGGGAGGAGGCTCTGGTCCAGGAAAGAGGCAAGAGCCCTTTGTCCATCGCAGTGGAGGAACTGAACCAGGGCAAGATCAAAATTCTCGGAGACGAGGAATAAAGCTCTGAACGCGAAGAATAAGATAATACGGAGTAGCTGGTAATATTGCCAGCTGCTTTTGAGTTAGAAAAAAAGTTTTGATACAGGAATGCAATCAAAAGAAAAGGTTTAATGAATATGGTGAAGATTTTGTTTGTATCGCTGGGCTGTGACAAGAATTTGGCGGATACGGAGATGATGCTGGGCATACTGCAGAAAAAAGGCTATTCCTTTACGGATGACGAAGCAGAAGCGGACGTTGTCGTGGTTAACACCTGCTGTTTTATCGGCGACGCAAAGGAGGAGAGCATAGGCGTTATCCTTGAAATGGCGGAGCTCAAAAAAGACGGCAGAATAAAGGCTCTGATTGCGGCGGGCTGTCTCGCCCAGCGCTACAGGGAAGAAATTCAAAAGGAAATTCCCGAGGTAGATGCCATAGTGGGAACCGCTGCAGCAGCGGAGATTGCGGAGGCGGTGGAGGAGGCTCTTTCCGGAAGGGCGCGGAACCATTACCGCGACCTGAATGCTCCGCCTGCTGCCTGCCGGGACCGGGTAATAACCACAGGCGGGCATTTCGCGTATCTGAAAATTGCAGAGGGCTGCGACAAGCACTGCACCTACTGTATTATTCCCGCGGTTCGGGGAAATTACAGAAGCATTGCCATGGAGGAACTGGAAGAACAGGCGAAAGCGCTTGCACAGGACGGGGTCAGGGAGCTGATTCTGGTGGCGCAGGAGACTACCCTGTACGGCATGGATCTCTACGGAAAAAAAAGTCTGCCGGAGCTGCTTCGCAGGCTGGCAGGGATAAGCGGAATCTACTGGATACGGCTTCTTTACTGCTATCCGGAGGAAATTACGGATGAGTTGATAGACGTTATAGCGGATGAGCAGAAAATCTGCCATTATCTTGACATTCCCATCCAGCACGCCTCGGACAGTGTGTTGAAGCGCATGGGGAGGCGCACAAATCAGGAGGAGCTCAGGCAAAGGATAGACAGGATCAGGGAGCGGATTCCCGATATCTGTCTGCGGACTACCCTGATCAGCGGATTCCCGGGGGAAACCCAGGAGGACTTTGAGGAGCTGTATCGCTTTGTCAACGAGATGGAGTTTGACAGGCTGGGTGTATTCCCCTACTCTCAGGAGGAGGATACGCCGGCGGCACGGATGCCGGATCAGATAGAGACGGCTGTCAAGGAGACAAGGCGGGATGAGCTGATGGAGCTGCAGCAGGCGATTGCCTTCGAGAAGGCGGAGGGCATGATCGGGCAGGTGCTGACGGTGATGGTAGAGGGAAAGGTGGCGGACGAGGACGTATATGTGACAAGGACCTACCGGGATGCGCCAAATGTGGACGGCTATCTTTTCCTGAACACTACGGCGACGCTTATAACCGGTGATTTTGTAAAGGCGCTGGTCACCGACTCCAACGAATATGATTTAATAGGAGAGATATATCATGAGTAAAATGAATTTACCCAATAAACTGACGCTTTTCCGCGTGATTTTGATAGTGCCTTTTATCGTGCTCCTTCTGGGGGGCGAGGCAGGATGGTTTGGCGCCGGCAGCCTTATTCCGGATATGCTTGCGCTTGCTGTTTTTATTATTGCAAGCCTGACCGATCTGATAGACGGCAAAATTGCCAGAAAATATAATCTGGTGACTAATTTCGGCAAGTTTATGGACCCGCTGGCGGATAAGCTTTTAGTTTGCGCCGCTCTGATCGCGCTGGTGGAAATGGGACGTATCCCCGCATGGGTGGTCATCGTCATTATCAGCCGTGAATTTATTATCAGCGGATTCCGCCTGATCGCCTCGGACAACCATGTTGTGATCGCTGCCAGCTATTGGGGAAAGTTCAAGACAACCTTCCAGATGGTCATGGTTTGCCTGATGATTGCGGATCTGGGAACGTATAATGCATGGACGCGGCTCTTGACGGACGCGGTCATGTGGGTTGCACTGGCGCTGACGGTGGTATCTCTTATCGATTATCTTGTGAAAAACAGGAACGTGCTGAAGGAGCAGAATTGATGACGGTAGAAATTGTATGTGTGGGTACGGAGCTTTTGTTGGGAAACATAGTAAACACCAACGGGGCGTTTCTTGCGGAAGGCTGCGCGGCTCTGGGTCTGGAAAGCTATTACCAGACGGTTGTGGGCGACAATGAGGGGCGTCTGGAGGGGGTGCTGAAAACAGCCATGGAACGCTCCGATATCGTGATCCTCTCAGGGGGTCTGGGGCCCACGGAGGATGATCTGACCAAGGAAGTGGCCGCAAGGGTCTGCGGGAGGAAGCTGGTCCTTCACGAGCCCAGCAGGGCGGCGATAGAAAAATTCTTTGCCGAGAGAGGGACGGCGCCTACCGAGAATAACTGGAAGCAGGCAATGATTCCGGCGGACGCCATCGTGCTGGGCAATCCCAACGGAACGGCTCCCGGCGTTATCATAGAGGCGGACCAGGCAAGGGTGATTCTCCTTCCCGGTCCTCCTAACGAGCTGTGCCCCATGTTTGAAAACAGTGTGGTACCCTATTTGAGCAGGCTGACTACGCAGGTTATCTGTTCACAGACGGTGAAGGTCTGCGGCGTGGGGGAAAGCAGGGCGGAAACCATGCTGAAGGATCTGATCGACGCGCAGACCAACCCCACCATTGCCACCTATGCAAAGACGGGAGAGGTACATATACGTGTGACGGCCGGCGCGGAGGACAAAAAGGCGGCAATGAAGCTGATTAAGCCCGTGGTCAAGGAATTAAAGTCCAGGTTTGGAAACGATATTTATACCACGGAGGAGGAAGTGACGCTGGAGAAGGCGGTTGCGGACCTGCTTCTCGCCAATAATCTGACGGTTACATGCGCGGAATCCTGTACGGGAGGTCTGCTTTCGGCCAGGCTGGTCAACGTCCCCGGCATTTCCGATGTGTATAAGTCGGGCATTGTCACCTATTCAAACAAGGCGAAAAGACGTTTTCTCAACGTAAAGAAAACCACCCTGCAGAAATACGGGGCAGTCAGCCGGCAGACGGCGGAGGAGATGGCGAAGGGAGCGGCGGCATTCGCCAAGGCGGACGTGGCGGCTGCGGTTACAGGTATTGCCGGGCCGGACGGCGGAACGGAGGAAAAGCCTGTGGGGCTGGTCTTTATCGCCTGCTGCGTGAAGGGTAAGACCACGGTGGAGAAATACCGCTTCTCCGGGAGCCGCTCCAAGGTGAGGGAATCCGCGGCTGCGGCGGCGCTTGCGCTTATGCGCAGATGCATTCTGGAGTATTTCAGCGAGGTCACGTTCGGAAAGAAGGAAAAATAAGAGTAAACGGTTCATAACCGGGCGGCTGCCGGCCGGTTATGGGCGGAACGGAAAAAATGTGCCACAGGGCTTGCGTTTCCGCAGGTTTTATGGTACATTTTTTATATCTGAAGCTCTGTTGACATATTCGGCTTTACCGATTCTTATGTTCCGGCATTTCGCCACTCAGATTTCAGTAAAAGAAAACGGTCCCGGAACGGGACAGCTACCGGGCGCCGCGGTGCGTGGGCGAAATTAAACAGAGGGGGAATGCTATTGAGAGAGTTTTAAGGGACATAAAGTCTGATATGATAGGATCATAACAAAACAGAAACAAAAAACAGTTGACAAATACGAACAAATGTTTTATTCTGAAAACAATACAGAACGTTTGTTCCTTGGAGAAAGGGAGATTGACATGGAAAAAAATGATACCTTGAATCGTGATGACAAGTTAAAAGCATTGGATGCGGCCATAAGCCAGATCGAGAAGCAGTACGGCAAGGGCGCGGTCATGAAGCTGGGAGATCCTTCCGCACAGATGAATGTGGAAACGATTCCCACAGGTTCCTTGAGTCTCGATATTGCGCTGGGGCTGGGCGGTATTCCCAAGGGAAGAATCGTGGAGATATACGGGCCGGAATCCAGCGGTAAGACTACGGTTACGCTGCATATGATCGCGGAGGTCCAGAAAAGAGGCGGTATTGCGGGTTTCATCGATGCGGAGCATGCCCTTGACCCCGTGTATGCCAAGAATATAGGTGTGGATATCGACAATCTGTACATATCTCAGCCGGACAACGGGGAGCAGGCGCTGGAGATCACCGAGACAATGGTCCGTTCGGGAGCCATAGATATCGTCGTTGTGGACTCCGTGGCGGCATTGGTTCCCAAGGCGGAAATCGACGGCGACATGGGGGATTCCCATGTAGGACTGCAGGCGCGTCTGATGTCCCAGGCGCTGCGTAAGCTTACCGCCGTAATCAGCAAGTCAAACTGTACGGTTATATTTATCAATCAGCTGCGCGAAAAGGTGGGCGTTATGTTCGGGAATCCGGAGACTACCACGGGCGGGCGGGCGCTTAAATTTTATTCCTCCGTGCGCCTGGACGTTCGCCGGATCGAATCCCTGAAGCAGGGCGGAGAGGTCATCGGCAACCGCACCCGTGTCAAGGTGGTAAAAAATAAGATTGCGCCGCCCTTTAAGGAGGCGGAGTTTGATATTATGTTCGGCGAAGGGATATCCAGGGAAGGCGATATTCTGGATTTGGCAGCCGACATCGACGTGATTATAAAATCCGGCGCATGGTACAATTATGAGGGCAATAAAATCGGTCAGGGACGCGAGAATGCCAAGCAGTATCTCAGAGAGCATCCGGAGATGCTTCAAGAGGTCAGCGCCAAGGTAAGGCAGCGGTACGGCTTTGAAGGTGCGAAGCCTGCGGAGACGGACACAGGAGCCCCGGAGGCGGATAAGGCGCCTGCAAAGGAAAGCACAAAGGGCACAAGGAAAAAGACCGGCGAGAGCGCGGAATAGGGGATGAAGACAGCAGGCGGTTAAGCCGGCTTGCGGGGTGTTGCGGGCAGGTCTGCGAAGTGTGGGAGTATGGCAATGAGAGTGACGGGCATAGAAGAAATATCCAGATCCCGCAGCAGGGTGTATATAGATGACGAGTTTGCCTTTGTGCTTTACAAAGGCGAGCTGCGTCTGTATCATGTGGCTGTTGGCGAGGAGATCTGTCAGAAGGATTATGACGACATCTTAAATCAGGTTTTGCCCAAGAGGGCGAAGCTGCGGGCAATGAATCTGTTGAAGAACAGGGAGTACACAGTAAAGCAGCTGCATGATAAGCTTAAGGACGGCGGCTATCCGGAGAAGGTAATCGAGACTGCGCTGTCCTATGTGGCAGGTTATCATTATACCGATGATCTGCGCTATGCCACGGGATATATTTTTGATAAGGAGTGTTCGAGAAGCCGCAGGCGGATAGAGCAGGATCTCCGCGAAAGGGGAATCGACAGAGATACGCTGGAAAAAGCATGGCAGGAATGGGAAGAACAGGGCGGCAGCCAGGATGAGATGCAGATGATCCTGAAGCTTTTGGAGAAGCGGCATTTTGACCCGGACACCGCGGATATGAAGGAAAAGCAGAGGACCTATGCCTTTCTCATGCGCAAGGGATTTTCGGGAGAGCAGATTGGCAGGGCCCTGCGGGTATAAAAGGATAGGCAGATTTTAAAGATACAGCGACTTTTACTTGACATAATCACAATTTGAGTATAAAATTTAAGTGTTGTAAATTGCTTGTTAGAATGTTTTCAGCCTCCACGGAGGTATGTACATACATTCTATAAATACCGTGATGGGGGACCGTCTGCGGTAAAGTGTACAATGAAAAATAAATAAGGAGGTGCTCCTGTAGATGCTTCAGATTGTAATTGCTGTGATTGTGTCTGTAGTGATAACCGCTGTTGCTACCGCGTTGCTTGTTTCCAATTATCATAAAAAGACGACGGCTGCAACTATTGGAAACGCTCAGGACAAGGCGAGAGAAATTATTGATGAAGCTCTGAAGACTGCCGAGACCAAGAAACGTGAATCGCTCCTTGAGGTAAAGGAAGAGTCCATTCGCACTAAAAACGAGTTGGACAAGGAGATCAAGGAACGCAGGGCGGAGGCGCAGAGATATGAGCGCAGGGTTCAGCAGAAGGAAGAGAACATCGACAAGAAGGCAGAAGCGATTGAAAAGCGCGAGGCGAATTTGACGGCGAGAGAAGAATCCCTAAACAAAATGAAGGACGAAGTCTCAAAGCTGAATGAGCAACGTGTACAGGAACTGGAACGAATTTCCGGGTTAACCTCTGAACAGGCAAAAGACTACTTATTGAAAATTGTTGAAGATGAAGTAAAGCATGAAACGGCTGTGATGATCAAGGAAATGGAGAGTCGCGCCAAAGAAGAAGCAGACAAAAAAGCGAAGGAATATGTGGTGACAGCTATACAGAGATGTGCGGCAGACCATGTTTCTGAGACCACTATTTCCGTCGTACAGCTTCCGAGCGATGAAATGAAGGGAAGAATTATCGGTCGAGAGGGACGTAATATCCGTACCCTTGAGACGATGACAGGCGTTGATCTGATTATTGACGATACGCCCGAAGCCGTTATTCTGTCCGGCTTTGACCCTATTCGCCGCGAGGTGGCAAGAATTGCGCTGGAAAAGCTGATTGTGGATGGAAGAATACATCCTGCAAGAATTGAAGAAATGGTTGAGAAGGCGCAAAAGGAAGTTGAAATAATGATGAAGGAAGAGGGAGAAGCCGCTACGCTTGAGGTAGGCGTACATGGTATTCATCCCGAACTTATCAGGCTGCTGGGCAAGATGAAGTTCAGGACAAGCTATGGACAGAACGCGCTGAAGCATTCAATCGAGGTAGCGCAGCTGTCAGGTCTTCTGGCTTCGGAGATGGGGTTGGATGTAAGGCTTGCGAAACGTGCGGGTCTGCTCCATGATATTGGAAAGTCTGTCGACCATGAGATGGAAGGCTCCCATATCCAGCTTGGCGTAGAGCTTTGTAAGAAATACAAGGAAAATGCTGTTGTAATTAATGCCGTGGAATCCCATCATGGAGATGTGGAGCCCACTTCCCTGATCGCATGTATTGTACAAGCTGCTGATACAATATCCGCTGCAAGACCGGGAGCAAGAAAGGAAACGCTGGAAACCTATACCAGCCGATTAACGCAGTTAGAAGAAATAACAAACAATTTCAAGGGTGTAGATAAATCTTTTGCTATTCAGGCAGGTCGTGAAGTTCGTGTAATGGTTGTGCCGGAACAGATTACAGATGCCGATATGGTATTGTTGGCCCGCGATATTTCCAAGCAGATCGAAGCTGAGTTGGAATATCCCGGAACAATTAAGGTAAATGTCATCCGTGAAAGCCGCGTAATAGATTATGCGAAATAACCAGAGAACAGTTTTGGCTTGAAAATTTAATATGAGAAATAATTGGACAAGATGTTCAGTCAGGATGTCTTATCCTAACAAAAACCGTTGTACGAAAGTACGGCGGTTTTTTTAATAATTTTAAAAATTTCTCTTGTGAAATGGAAAATCTTATAGTATTATAATGCAAGTGTATGATTGTATACGATTATCCAGGCAAGGGCGGCGTTTTCTTTGCTGCCTGCCGGAAGTTTCAATGTAACAGCAAATAATATATTGATGTCCGCTGAAGTGGGCAGGCATTCATCCGGGAAGCTTAACTTGACGGTATTGGCTTGGAAGCTTGAATGTTTTGCTCAAAATATTGAAATAATGCGTACTGAAGCGTGCAGGGAGGAACAAGCTTGAAAGTAAACTTTCAAGTATTGAATGAAATGTGCGCAGAAGCGCACAGGGAGGAACAAGCTTGAAAGTAAACTTTCAAGTATTGAATGAAATGTGCGCAGAAGCGCACAGGGAGGTATAAGTATGAAAGCGTATCGTGAGATGAGCAAAGAGGAATTGTCGGTGCTGAAGTCACAGCTCGACAGGGAGTTTGATGAGGCAAAGGCAAAAGGATTGAAATTGGATATGTCAAGGGGAAAGCCTTCCGTTGCGCAGCTGGATATGGGCATGGATATTTTTGACGCCCTGAATTCGGAGAGCGATATGACAAGCAGGGAAGGGGCGGATGTCCGCAATTACGGTGTGTTGGACGGTTTGGCAGAGGCAAAGCAGATGATGGCAGATATTATGGGAACCTCCGCCGAGAATGTGATCGTGTATGGAAATGCCAGCCTGAATGTCATGTATGATGCGGTTTCCAGTTCCATGACCCACGGCGTTATGGGCAGCACTCCCTGGTGTAAACTTGACAAAGTGAAATTCCTGTGCCCGGCGCCCGGTTATGACAGGCATTTTGCCATTACGGAATTTTTCGGAATCGAGATGATTACTGTTCCCATGACTCCCCAGGGACCCGATATGGATATGGTGGAAAAGCTTGTATCCGAGGACGAGAGCATCAAGGGTATATGGTGTGTCCCTAAGTACTCCAATCCTCAGGGCTACACCTATTCCGACGAGACGGTGAGGAGATTTGCTGCTCTTAAGCCTGCGGCAAAGGATTTCAGGATCTACTGGGACAATGCCTACGCGGTTCATCATCTTTATGAGGACAGGCAGGATCAGCTTCTGGAAATCTTAAGCGAATGTGAGAAGGCAGGAAATCCTGACATGGTATACGAGTTCTGCTCCA
The DNA here is from genome assembly GCA_910578215.1 of uncultured Acetatifactor sp. Taxonomy (GTDB): domain Bacteria; phylum Bacillota; class Clostridia; order Lachnospirales; family Lachnospiraceae; genus Acetatifactor. Next base: position 12,435 of record CAJTPH010000020.1, read on the forward strand.
CCTCCAAAATCAGCTTTTCAGGGGCAGGCGTGGCTGCCATTGCGTCCTCCAAGCCCAATCTGGACTGTATCAGAAAGGCAATGACCATACAGACCATTGGGTATGACAAGATCAACCAGCTGCGCCATGTACGTTATTTTAAAGATTTCAACGGGATTAGGGAGCATATGAAAAAGCATGCCGCCTTGATGCGGCCCAAGTTTGAAGCGGTTCTCTCCGTTCTTGACAGAGAGCTTTCCGGTGCAGGTGTAGGTACGTGGACGAAGCCCAACGGCGGTTATTTTATTTCCTTTGAGGCTATGGAGGGCTGTGCAAAGGCAATTGTAGCGAAGTGCAGGGAGGCGGGTGTGGTTCTGACAAGCGCAGGCGCAACCTATCCTTATGGAATTGACCCCAGAGACAGCAATATCCGAATTGCGCCTTCCTTCCCTACGCCGGAGGAGATGGCGATGGCGACGGATCTGTTCGTTCTCTGCGTAAAGCTGGTGAGCGTGGAAAAGCTGCTGGCATGCTGAGGAAAGGCAGGGAAAGAAAGTAAGATGGAGCAGTACAGGAGATTAAACAGAGAGCTTATCGCAAGGGGTGCGATTATTGATTATTATCAGGATACCATGCAGATTCCCAACGGCAATCGGGCAAAATGGGATCTGATCGACCACAAGGGAGCTGCCGCGGTTTTGGCAGTGCGCGAGGACGGCAGGATTCTTATGGTGCGCCAGTATCGCAACGCCCTGGAACGTGAGACGCTGGAGATTCCCGCCGGAGGCTTAAACGGCAGGGAGGAGCCCACGGATGCGGCTGCCAGGCGGGAGCTGGAGGAGGAAACGGGCTTTGTCTGCGGAAGGATGGAGCTTTTAAATTCTATCTATACCACCGTTGCCTTCTGTAATGAGAAGATAGACATTTACCTCACGACGGATCTAAAGCCGGGAAAGCAGCACCTGGATGAGGACGAATATATCAATGTGGAGGCGTATTCGCTGGAGGAGCTGAAACAGATGATCTATCAATGCCGGATACAGGATTCCAAGACGATCTGCGCTATTATGACCTATGCCGCGAAGCTGTCGGACGAGGCCGCAGGCATAAAGGTGTGAAGGCGTACAGGGGCAGGACATAAACAGCCCCTTTTTTGCATTTGCTGTATTCCTGCGGGCAATGAGTCAAGCGGAGGTGTCAGCATCCGTTTGGCGAATGCCGCGGGGGCTTTGATTCTGGAACAAAATAGTGTTATATCACCATGGCAGAATAGCCTGGCTGTTCCGGTGAGCCTGCAGAATTGAAGGAGCTTCGGAACGGGAGCCGGCATAGAAGGAAAAGCCGCCGCATACAATGGATTGTCTGGATGACAACTATTTTTAAGGGCGGTGGTGCTGATGAAGCGTTTTGTGTTGCCTGTTTTTTGCGCGGGTCTTCTGGCAGGTCTTCTGATAATGAATTTTGGAAAGAGTGTTTTGCTGGACAATACGGGTTTTTTTGATGCGTATACGCTGTATCGGATCAGAGATATGTCCGTTGATCAAAATGCTCTTTTTTATTTTGTCTTCAGAAAAAGAATATTGGGAATCGTTGCGATGGCAGTCCTCTCCACCACCTATCTGGGGCTGGCGGCCTGCCTTGGGGGCGTGTTCTGGTATGGTATGTCCGCGGGGGCCTTTGTGACTGCGCTTGCGCTGAGGTATGGGATAAAGGGAATCCTGCTTGCGGTGGTGTGCCTTCTTCCGCAGTATCTGGTGTACGTTCCGGCACTTTTGTTCTTCCTTAGGTGGGCGGAGGAGGTTTACCGGGGGATATACTCCCGAAGCGGCGGCGCCTTTGCGGCGGAGGATAAGAGCTTTCTGGTAAAAAAAAGCGGGCAGCTTATTGCGGTGCTAAGTGCGTTTGCAATAGGCTGCCTGATGGAAGCATATATTAATCCCATGCTGTTGGTGGGATATCTGAAAATATTTTGAGACGGCCGCGCGTAGCCGGGGCTTTATCCGTGCCTCTGGGCGGTTCTATTCGTATGAGGCGATGTCATAGATCAGCCTTTCGGAGTCCTCCCAGCCCAGGCAGGGATCTGTGATGGACTTGCCGTAAACGCCGCCGCCTACCTTCTGGCACCCTTCCTGAATATAGCTTTCGATCATGACGCCCTTTACCAGCCTGCGTATGTCGGCGCTCAGCTTGCGGCTGTGCATAACCTCTTTTGTAATGCGGATCTGCTGCTCATATTTCTTGCCGGAGTTGGAGTGATTTGCGTCGATAATGCAGGCGGGGTTCTTCAAATCCATTTTCCCGTACATTTCCGAAAGCAGGTTCAGATCCTCATAGTGATAGTTGGGGATGTTATTGCCGTGCTTGTTCACGGCGCCGCGCAGTACGGTGTGGGTCAGCTCGTTCCCCGGGGTGTTTACCGCCCAGCCTCTGTAGATAAAGGAGTGCGGGTGCTGCGCCGCATAGACGGAATTGAGCATGACGGACAAATCCCCGCTGGTAGGATTTTTCATGCCGGAGGGCACATCGAAGCCGCTAACGGTAAGGCGGTGCTGCTGGTCCTCCACGGAGCGGGCGCCGATTGCCACGTAAGATAAAATGTCGGATACATATCCCCAGTTTTCTGGATAAAGCATTTCGTCCGCGGCGGTAAGACCGGACTCCGCGATGGCGCGGATGTGCATTTTGCGCATAGCAATCAAGCCGGCGAGAAAGTCAGGCTTTTTTTCGGGATCGGGCTGATGTACGATTCCCTTGTAACCGTCCCCGGTGGTCCGGGGCTTGTTGGTATAGATTCGGGGAATCAGAATCAGCTTGTCCTTTACCTTTTCGTTTACCTTTGCCAGGCGGGCGATATAATCGCATACGGAGTCCTCATTGTCCGCGGAGCAGGGCCCGATTATTACCACAAATTTGCTGCTCCTGCCGGTAAATACATCCCGTATTTCGGCGTCTCTTTTTTCTTTTATTTTTACAAGCTCCCGGGGAAGCGCGAATTCTTCGCGGATATCCTCCGGCGTGGGCAGCTTTCCTATAAATTCAAAGCTCATATTGCGTAAATCCTTTCTGCAGCTTTATCTGCACCGGCGGCAGGTGTGAAGCCCTCCGCAGCCATCTTAAGTTTCTTTCGCTTTCATTTTGTAACAGCATACATTATATTATAAGAAAAAAAATCCTGCAAGAAAAACCTGTTCCGTGTAAAATAATTCTATAAAATACACGTAAAATCAAAGCTGCTTCAATTATTTATAAAACAAAAGGTATTAACGGTACATGAAGGATTTTCTGTAACATCTGATGTGTAGTAAAATTCTTTGCGAAAATATAAAACCTCTGTGTAGTATTTTGGGAAAATGTTGTATAATACGGAGGAAGGAAAATATGAAACGGAAAGCGAGGGAAGGGAAAAGCGGATTCCTTCAATATTACCAAAGAGAAAGGACAGATATTGAAATGGAAATTAAAACGGGCATGACGTATGTCAATGTTTTCAGCGCATTGATCGAAACGGTTGGCTATGATGCGCAGTGCGCGCTGCTGGAGGTAAGACTGACGGCGGAGGGCAGGGTATGCAGGTACAGGGAGGTGCCGGAGGAGATCTGGTACTGCTTCAGGGAAAATGCCAGCCCGGATATATATTACCGCAGATATATCTGCGGGTGCTTTCCCGAGGACTGAACCGGGAGGGCGGTATGACGGCTTCGGCGCGGTACGAATTTGGCGGAGCATAAAAACCATGTCAGAAATGCCTTGACAGGATGTTGAGTGTGCCTTATACTGTAAATGATAATAATTCTCAAAAACATCATTCACCTTAAATAAAGGTTTTCATATAATATGAATGATAGGAAAATGACAGATAGTTATCGGAACAGGAAAGGAAGTAGGCGCGTATGACAGATATTATTGTTGTTACGGTTTTGGCGATCGCGGTGTTTTTTATTGTGCGCAGCCAGCTTCACAGGCTTCGCAACGGACAGTGCTGCGGGGGCTGTGGGGGATGCACCGGAAGCTGTACGGGATGTCAGGGCGGCATGGATGCCCCTGAAGGAAATGAATAGGACCGGAAAACCAAGATGCACTTCAGGCGTATGCGTTCGTCTGAGGTGCATTTTCCGGCTTTTGAATTTTTAGCACCTTTTTAACACCTTTTAAATTTTTCTCTTTCACAAAATAGCAGAATATGCTATACTAAGACTCGGAAGCTTTATAAGCGGGTTGGGGGATATCATGTCGGAAGATAATATGGAAGCCGAGCATAGGCGAAAATGTATAAAACGGCTGAAAAGGTGTATTATTCTAATGCTGACGGCGGCTGTTGTTTTACCGTTGGCTGTGAGCGCATGTGTCTTGGCGGAGGTTTACAGCCTCAGAAAGACGCTGGAGGATGTATCCGCGCAGGTGGACAGGCTGTCGGAGGTCACAGCCGGGCAGCAGGATGCGCTGGAACAGCTGACGGAGAAGGTACAGACCGTGGAGCAGAACCTTTCGGAGCAGCAGACGGAAAAAACGCCGGATGCCACTGTCCCGGTAGGAAATATCAATGTCCGGGACCCCAGGGAGAACGAGGAGGTAACGGCGGCGCACAAGGTATATCTGACCTTTGATGACGGTCCAAGCATATATACCCGGGAAATATTGGATATTTTGGCAGAATATGATGTTAAGGCGACGTTTTTTGTGCTGGGCAAGGAGAGCGAAGACTCAAAGGAGATGCTGAAAAGCATTGCGGACGAAGGGCATACAATTGGAATGCATTCGTACACCCATAACTATTCGGAAATTTACGCATCCGTTGACAGCTTTGCCGCGGATCTGGATAAAATACGCAATTACATTTATGATACAACGGGAGTTTGGAGCAATATATACCGTTTCCCGGGGGGAAGCTCCAACAAGGTGAGCAAGCTTTCTATGGATACGTTTGCAAGGTATCTTGACGAACAGGGAATCGTTTTTTTTGACTGGAACAGCTCGTCGGGAGACGGAGGCTCCATAGTGTTTCCGGCGGATATGCTGGTGGAAAACAGCATGAAGGGTATACAGAAGCGCGAAACAACGGTGATTTTGATGCATGATTCGGCCGGAAAGAAAACAACGGTGGAAGCACTGCCCATTTTGCTGGAGAACATTTTGGCTTTGGAGGATACGGTGATTCTGCCGATTACAGAGAATACCAAGCCGGTTCAACATATAAACTGGAGCTCGGATACGGAGGAGCAACAGACAGAAGAAAGAATGGAGGATTAGTTAGACATGGGTTTTTTCTCGGATTTAAAAGAAGATCTATCCCAGGCGGTCAACGAGCTGATGCCGCAGGGACAGCAGGCCAAGCCTGAAACCGAAGAAAAAGAGACAGGCAGGGCGGAAGCTGCCGCACAGTCTGCGGAGAATGCCGGACCGGGTATGTACGGGGCAGTGAGCCGGGAGCCGGATGTCATGGCGCAGCAGTCTGCGGACCCGGCAGAGAGGCTCTGGACGGTGGAAGAACTGCCGGAGGATGCGAACGAAGAAGCGAGAGCAGCGGGGGCAGAGGACACAGAAGCAGAGGCAGCAGGTGCGGCGGAAGAACAGACAGTGACAGGATCGGCGTGGGGCTGGAAGGAGCCGGAAGCGGAGACAACGGGATCAGAGCAGGTCTGGAAGGAGCCGGAGGCGGAGACAACGGGCGCAGGTCAGGTCTGGAAGGAGCCGGAAGCGGAGACAACGGGATCAGGGCAGGTCTGGAAGGAGCCGGAAGCGGAGACAGCGGAAGCGAAAGCGGAATGGGGCCAAAGGGCATCGGAGGAGACGCCGACGGCGTCGGAAGCCGTGTCGGAGGAGGCCGGGTTAAAGACGGCAGAGGAGCAGGATATGGAGAGAATGCTGTCACAGATGTTTGACGGGAACCCTGCAGCAGAGCCGCAGGAAGAAAAAGAGGAAGATAGCAAAGGAGCAGAGGAAGCAATGGAAATGAATGAAAGAGTCGTTTTGGATGAAACATCCGTTATTACGGCAGGAATGGTAGTTACAGGAGATCTTAACACGGAGGGCTCCGTGGATGTGGCGGGCACCGTAAACGGAAACATAGATGTGTTTGGCAAGCTTAATATTACAGGATATGTGAACGGCAATTCCAAGGCGGCGGAGATCTATGCGGAAAACGCAAAGATCAACGGTCAGATTGTCAGCGAGGGAGCGGTAAAGATCGAGTCAAGCACGGTCATCATCGGAAATATCACGGCTACCAGCGCTGCGATTGCAGGTGCGGTAAAGGGAGATATCGACGTAAAGGGACCGGTTATTCTGGACGCTTCGGCAATCGTGATGGGCAATATTAAGTCCAAGTCCGTGCAGATCAATAACGGCGCGGTAATTGAGGGCATGTGCTCCCAGTGCTATGCGGACGTCAATCCGGTCACCTTCTTCGACGATTATAAGCCCGAGGTACAGACCAAGTCCAAATCCAGGTAAGGAGCATAGAGAATGCGCAGAATTTTATTGAAGCTAAGCGGCGAGGCGCTTGCCGGAGAGAAAAAGACCGGCTTCGACGAGGAGACCGTCAGAAAGGTTGCCCTTCAGGTAAAGCAGCTTACCGGGGACGGTATTCAGGTTGGAATCGTCATCGGAGGCGGCAATTTCTGGAGAGGCAGGACCAGTGAGAGTATCGACCGGACCAAGGCCGACCAGATCGGCATGCTTGCGACCGTTATGAATTGTATTTATGTCTCAGAGATATTCCGTTCTACGGGAATGGAAACAAACATATTAACGCCCTTTGAGTGCGGCTCCTTCACAAAGCTTTTCTCCAAGGACAGGGCGAACAGGTATTTTGCGGCAGGCCAGGTGGTGTTCTTTGCGGGAGGTACGGGGCATCCGTATTTTTCGACGGACACAGGGGTCGTGCTCCGCGCCATCGAGGTGGAGGCGGAGGTGATCTTGCTGGCAAAATCCATTGACGGCGTGTACGATGACGATCCAAACAAGAATCCTGAGGCTAAAAAGTACAGTGAAGTGACCATTGACGAGGTTATCGCAAAAAACCTGCAGGTCGTGGACATGACAGCTTCCATTCTTGCGCGGGACAATAAAATGCCCATGTGGGTGTTTGGATTAAATGAGGACAACAGTATTGTAAACACTGTCAAGGGCAGCTTTAGCGGCACGAAGGTTACAGTGTAGCATATATGTCTCTGATTTGGAAAGGGTGAAAAGATATGGACGCTAGATTACAGCAGTATGAAGATAAAATGAAAAAGGCATTGGAATTTCTGGAGGCTGACTATGGTTCGATCCGTGCGGGCAGGGCAAATCCCCATGTGCTCGACAAGCTGCGTATAAATTACTACGGCACGCCTACACCGATTCAGCAGGTGGGCAACGTCACTGTACCCGAAGCGCGCATTATTCAGATTGCACCCTGGGAAAAGTCTCTGCTCAAGGAGATCGAAAAGGCGATTCTTACCTCGGATCTGGGCATTAATCCCACCAATGACGGAAACGTGATCCGTCTGGTGTTCCCCGAGCTTACCGAGGAACGGAGAAAGGATCTGGTGAAGGATGTAAAGAAAAAGGCGGAGGATGGCAAGGTCGCTGTGAGAAATATCCGCAGGGACGGAAATGATTCTTTCAAAAAGCTTGGAAAGACAGAGATATCCGAGGATGAGGTGAAGCAGCTGGAGGAGCAGCTTCAGAAGCTCACCGACAAATATATCAAGGATATTGATGCCCTGATGGAAACGAAATCCAAAGAAATTATGACCGTATAGGGATGCATGGCAAGGAACGGGGGAGGAGATGATATCTGCTCCCCCGTTGTCTACAGGAAAGGAGCATGAATGAGCGAAGAATTAAAAATGCCCCGGCATGTGGCGATTATCCTGGACGGCAACGGGAGATGGGCGAAGGCAAAGGGGATGCCCCGCAATTACGGGCATGTACAGGGAGCGAAGACAGTGGAGACTATCTGTGAGGAAGCCTATAAAATGGGTATACAGTATCTTACCGTATATGCTTTTTCAACAGAGAACTGGAACCGTCCCAAAGACGAGGTCGACGCCCTGATGAAGCTTTTGCGCAGCTACATGCAGACATGTCTGAAAACGGCGGCGAAGAATCGTATGTGTGTCCGGGTTTTGGGAGAGAAGTCCAGGCTGGACGGAGATATCCGCGCCAGGATTGCGGAGCTGGAGGAAGCCACCAGGAATAACGATGGTCTTCATTTTCAGATTGCCATCAACTACGGAGGCAGGGATGAGATCGTCAGGGCGGTTAAAAGGGTGGCGGCCAGGATTGCCGCCGGTGAGGTAAAGCCTCAGGAGATCACGGAGGAAATGCTGGAGGCGGACCTGGATACGGCTGGAGTGCCTGACCCGGACCTGCTGATCCGTACCTGCGGCGAGCAGAGAATATCCAATTTTCTTTTGTGGCAGCTTGCGTACACGGAATTTTATGTCACGCCGGTTCCCTGGCCGGATTTTACAAAGGAAGAATTGATTAAAGCCGTTGAGGCATATAATCATAGAGACAGAAGATATGGCGGTTTAAAGGAGGGCTAACCTTATGTTTTGGACCAGGCTGGGAAGCGGAATTGTTCTGCTTTTGTTATCCATAACGACTATGAGTATAGGCGGGCTTCCCCTTGCCATAGTTTTGTGGGTGATTTCCATGGCAGGCTTCAGGGAGCTCACCCAGGCCCTGCAGCATGCCCCTGCCGCCCAATCCGGAGCTGATCAGCTCCGGGGCGGGAAACGCATGAACGTGCTGGAGGCTATCGGGCTGGCTGGAATTGCGGCATATTATCTGCTTTTATATTTTTCCGGCAAGGATACATGGCTTTTTATGTGTATTGTCTTTGTTTTTTTGGCGATGATGTTCGCCTATGTGATCACGTTTCCGAAATTTAAGTCATTGCAGGTGACGGAGACCGTGTTTGCCTTTCTGTATGCGCCGGTGATGCTTTCCTTTATCTATCAGACCAGGATGTGCGAGCAGGGCTCCTATATGGTCTGGATGATACTGATAAGCTCCTGGGGGTGCGATACCTTCGCCTATGTGGTGGGTAAGCTGATCGGAAAAAAGAAGATTTTTCCGGTGCTCAGCCCCAAGAAATCTCTGGAAGGGTGTGTGGGCGGCGTGCTGGGAGCGGTGCTCCTGGGCTGGCTTTACGGCTATTTTCTCGTGGAGAGGATTTTTCCGGGCGAGAGCATCGCCTGGGCTATTGCGTTGATCTGCGGGGTGGGCGCGGTGATGAGCATGGTGGGAGACCTTGCGGCGTCGGCAATTAAAAGAGATCATGAAATCAAGGATTACGGGAAACTGATTCCCGGTCACGGCGGTATTATGGACCGGTTCGACAGTGTGATCGTGACCGCGCCCATGACTTATTTTTTGACTATATTGGTATTGAATTACAGGACCGTAGGATAAATGTGAAGGGAATGGAAATGAAGAAAATAGCCATATTAGGTTCTACCGGCTCCATCGGTACGCAGACGCTCGAGGTTGTGCGGCAGTCTGCCGGGCTTCAGGTGGCGGCTCTTGCCGCGGGAACCGGCGTTGATAAGATGGAACGGCAGGTCAGAGAATTTCGTCCGGCGGTGGCGTGCATGTGGACGGAGGAAGCCGCCGGAGAGCTGCGTGCCAGGACTTCCGACCTGGATGTGAGAGTGACGGCAGGCATGGACGGGCTGCTGGAAATTGCGACTCTGCCGGAAAGCCAGGTATTGGTGACGGCAATTGTGGGCATGCTTGGTATCAGGCCCACCATCGCCGCAATCAGGGCAGGGAAGGATATTGCCCTGGCAAACAAGGAGACTCTTGTGACGGCGGGGCATATTATCATGCCTCTCGCAAAGGAGTGCGGTGTGGCAATCCTGCCGGTGGACAGCGAGCACAGCGCTATTTTTCAGTCTCTGAACGGGGAGCCGGCAGGGAGGATAGAAAAGCTTCTTCTGACTGCGTCAGGCGGTCCGTTCAGGGGATATAAGAGAGAGCAGCTTGCGGATATTCAGGTTGAGGACGCCTTGAAGCATCCCAACTGGGCGATGGGGAGAAAGATCACAGTGGATTCCTCCACCATGGTCAACAAGGGACTGGAGGTAATGGAGGCCAGGTGGCTGTTCGGCACGTCTCTGGACCGGATTCAGGTGGTGGTGCATCCCCAGAGCATTATCCACTCTGCGGTACAGTATGTGGACGGGGCCGTCATGGCCCAGCTGGGAGTGCCTGATATGAAGCTTCCCATACAGTACGCGCTGTTCTATCCCGACAGGAGACCCATGCCGGGGAAACGGGTCGATTTTTTTGAGCTGGGGCAGCTTACCTTTGAAAGGCCGGATACGGATACCTTTGAGGGGCTGAAGCTGGCCTACAGGGCGGCGGAGGCGGGCGGCAGTATGCCCACTGTATACAATGCGGCGAATGAGAAGGCGGTGGCTCTGTTTTTGGACAGAAAAATAAGGTATCTGCAGATACCGGAGCTGATCGGGGAGGCGATGGAGCGGCATTCCGTGATAGCGGACCCCACGGTAGAGGATATTTTGGCGACGGAACAGCAGACCTATGAATATATTGCAGGAAGGATCGACTGTAAATGGTAACCTTGATTTTGTTTATTGTAATATTCGGCGTGGTGGTGATCGCCCATGAATTCGGGCATTTTCTCCTGGCGAAGGCAAACGGCATCCATGTCGTGGAGTTTGCCGTGGGAATGGGGCCTACGATATGCGGCTTTAAAAAGAAGGGGACGAAATATTCTTTAAAGCTTTTTCCCATCGGAGGAGCCTGTATGTTTGAGGGCGAGGATGGGCTGGCGGATAAGGACGGGGAGGAGACGGAGGGCTCCTTTCAGAAGGCAAGTGTGTGGGGGCGTATTTCCACGGTGGTGGCCGGTCCTGTCTTTAATTTTATACTCGCTATCATAATTGCTTTTATCATGGTAAATATGACCGATATTATCGCCATCCGCGACCCTGTCGCCACGCAGGTGGTTGAGGGCGGCGGCGCCCAGCTTGCAGGCATGCAGGACGGGGACGAGATCATCTCCATAAACGGCGAGCGGATGAGGCTTTATCAGGAAATCTCCCTGTATATGCAGGCGAGCTATTCGGGAGGAGATATAAAGGTTGTCTATGAGCGTGACGGAACCCGGAATACGACCATGCTTACCCCGCAGCTTGACGAGGCGACAGGGGCATATATGCTTGGCGTGATAAACGCCGACTATGTGGAGCCTAAGGGCTTTGAAACGCTGAAATATGCATGGTATGAAATGCGTTACTCCGTGAAGGCTACCTATAAGAGTCTTGGCATGATCTTCCGCGGCAAGGTGAGCAGGAAGGATGTGGCGGGACCGGTGGGCATCGCGGTGAATGTTGTTGGTAAAACCTATGAGTCCGCCAAGGATTACGGCTGGCAGAGCGTGCTGCTCAGTATGCTGAATATCACGCTGATGCTCTCGGTGAATTTGGGAATCCTGAATCTTCTGCCTATTCCGGCTCTGGACGGAGGCAGGCTGGTATTCCTTTTTCTGGAGATCATCCGCGGCAAGCCCATTCCGCCGGAAAAGGAAGGGATGGTGCACTTTGCCGGTCTGATGTTTTTTATGGTTTTGATGGTCTTTATTTTCTTTAACGATCTGGCGAATATTTTTATAAAGTAGCTTTACGCATTCATTTTATCTTATGCCGCGTCTGCCCGCTGACGGGCGGCTGCGGCTTCTGAGGGTACTCTGCCCGGCTCCCGGTCCTGGGAGCCGGAGGATTCTTGGTTTTTCAGGCGCACGAGGGCGCCGTTTTCCGGTTTATCCTGATCAATTTATGTTGCGAAAATTGTTTTTGCATTGCGTCTGTGCGCTGCCAGGCGCAATGCTCTTTGGCGTATGGCTTCGGAGGGCGGAGCCGTTGGGGCGGCGCGGAAAGGGAGGGAGTATGCGTTTTTTGACAGCCTGCTATTGGCATCAGACCCGGGATGGGGACGGCAATGGTTCCGGTTTGCTGCTGCAGCAGTATGTCTGCCGGGGAGTCTGCATTCATTTTTCCTGCGTGTGCAGGGGACAGGGCGGCGATGACAGGGCAGGCGGATATATGACGGAGCAGCTTTTAAGCTGGTTTCGGGGATTAAGCCTGAAAAAGCTGGTAAAAAGAAGGGAAAGGGCGTTGGAGAGGGCGGAAGCGGGTCTGAGGCGGGCTATCCTGCAGACCGATGACGAGCTTGCTGCCGGGGGTGTCGTCGGGAAAACGGCGTTTTCCGGTATCTTCTGTGTGGGAGAGGAATTTTTTCTCTTTTCACGGGGAGAGCAGAGAAGCTATCTTATCAATACGGGCTTGGGACGCGTGCATATAAAACGGCTTGGGATAAAAGGGGCTGGAACAGATCTGACTGAATCAGAGCGGTATGGAATCAAACAGACCAAACGGCATGCGGAGGCGGCTGGGGGGGTTTATGTCCAGAGGGGCGTTTTGCAGCCGGATGTAGGGCTGCTTTTTGCGTCTGCGCCCTTCTGGGAACATATTACGGAGCAGATGCTCAGGGAAGGGCTGTCTGTGCGGGAGGTTGTGACGGAGGAGCAGATGCGAAAGCATTTAAACGAGCTGGGAGCGGAGGCCCGGAGACAGGGAGCAGGGAATCTGGCCGCGGTGTTTGTCAGAACGGCCCGGGGAGATGCAGGGCCGGCACGTGACAGGTCGGAAGTGGGGAAATCGGAAGGCGGCTTCTGGGACAGGTCTGTGCATGACAGGTCGGAATCCGGGAAATCGGAAGGCTACGGCTGGGACAGGTCTGTGCATGACAGGTCGGAAGTGGGGAAATCGGAAGGCGGTTTCTGGAGCAGGTCTGTGCATGACAGGTCGGAAGCCGGGAAATCAGGAGGCGGCTTCTGGGACAGATCTGTGCGTGACAGGGCGGAAGCCGGGAAATCAGGAGGCGACGGCTGGGACAGGTCTGGGCAGGCAGGCTTGAGGCGGGAGAGAGCGGGAGAAAAGGGGCAGGAGCCCAAAGTATCGGAAGCAACGAAGGAGCGGCAGAGCCTGGAAGGGAGAGGCTATATTGTGAGGCGGCTTCTGGGGCAGGGCGCTTTTTCGAGAGTGTACGGCGTGGAGGAACAGGGAACAGGAAGGAGAGCGGCATGTAAAATCAGCGAAAACCTGAAGCTGTTTAAGCGGGAGGAGAGAATATTAAAAAAGCTGAGGCACCAGCTTTTCCCGGAATATTACGGGAGCTGGCAGGAAGGAGACAGAGGTTATCTTTTGATGGAGGAGATCTTGGGAGAAAATCTGGCGAGTCTGATAAAACGGGGCAGGAGATTTTCCGTATATCAGGTTGCGGAGACGGGTATGGAGCTGGCAGAGGGGCTTCTGTATCTCCATGAGAGTCTGCCGGCAATCTTGTTCCGGGATGTCAAGCCGGATAATATTATGCTGAGGAGGGACGGGCGTGTGAAGCTGTTGGACTTCGGATGCGCCTGTGAGGCGGATACGGATATCAGGGAAAGGGCGGGGACGCCGGGCTTTGCAGCGCCGGAGCAGCTTTGCAGGGGAGGAGAGCAGACCGGCTCCTGTGATGTGTACGGTCTTGGGCGCACTCTGCAGGAATTGCTGGGGGCGGGAGCGCATGACGTGCGGAGCGGGCAAGGCAGGCTGCACGGGCTGCGGGAAGGGCTTAGAGAGCATATGGACAGAGGGAGGCTGGAAAAGCTTTTGACAGCCTGCGTGGAGATGGAACCGTCCGCCCGTCCGGCGGATATGCGGGTGATGGCGGAGGCGCTTTTCCAAATCTGTGCTTCGGCGTCGGCAGGCGCACGGCAGAGGCGCGGCGGTCATTTCTGGCAGAAGGGAATTATATGTGAAAAAAATATTCGTAAAAGCACCCGGAAAACCTCTTGATGTTTGAGTGTTTACCCTGTATACTGAAAATGTGATAGGATGATGTGCATTAAGGCGGCGCATTGCCGGGAGCCTTGGGCCGTAAAGGCAGGGCATGAAGATGGTACATAGCAGTGCGGACCGTAAAAAAATAAGAAAAGGAGAAAGTTGTTATGCGTTTTTTCATTGATACCGCAAAGGTAGAGGACATCAAAAAGGCAAATGATATGGGAGTGATCTGCGGCGTTACCACAAACCCCTCTCTGATTGCAAAGGAGGGCAGGGTATTCCGGGAGGTTATCGCAGAGATCGCATCCATTGTGGACGGTCCTATCAGCGGAGAGGTAAAAGCGACTACCGTAGACGCGGAGGGCATGATCAGGGAAGGCAGGGAGATCGCAGGCATCCATCCTAATATGGTGGTAAAAATTCCCATGACGGTAGAGGGACTTAAGGCGTGCAAGGCGCTTGCATCCGAGGGGATCAAGGTAAACGTCACTCTGATATTTTCCGCAAATCAGGCGCTGCTTGCGGCGCGTGCAGGGGCGGCATACGTTTCCCCGTTCCTGGGCAGGCTGGATGACATCAGCCAGAGGGGTGTGGACCTGATACGTGAGATATCGGATATATTTGCGGTGACGGATCTGGAGACCCAGATCATAGCGGCAAGTGTACGCAATCCTATTCATGTGACTGACTGCGCGCTTGCCGGTGCGGACATTGCAACCGTTCCCTATGCTGTCATTGAGCAGATGGTAAAGCATCCCTTGACCACGGCGGGCATTGAGAAATTTCAGGCGGATTACAGGGCGGTATTTGGGGAATAATACTCGCAGAACCGAAAAACAAAAAGGGCCGGGGCGTTTGCCCCAGACCCTTTCTGTTTTATCTTGCTCTATTCGGGGAGCCTTATTTCATCTGCTCTTCCTGCTTCTTAATCATACGACGAACCATCTCGCCGCCGATAGAACCAGCCTCACGAGAAGTCAGGTCGCCGTTGTAGCCTTCCTTCAGGTTTACACCAAGCTCGGATGCAACCTCAGTTTTAAAGCGATCCATTGCTGCCTTTGCTTCAGGCACCTCTACTCTATTACTTCTGTTACCGGACATTTAATTCACCTCCAATGCATTTGTTTTTTATTTATCTTCTCTATCTTCAAGATAAGTGCCGCAAGCACCTATCCTGAAGTTCTCAGTTCTAAGTGTTCGCTGCAACTTATCTTGGTCTTAGTATGACCTATCGCAATTAAAATATGTTGGAAAGTTTTGGGGTTTGTTATAGACCAGATTGCAGATTTTTCAAAGCAACTTAATTTAAAAAAGCTTTATTTATGTATTTTTGAGGTAAGGGATAGCGCCGAGAGGATAATCTATAGCTTATCTTATGATGAATTGAAAAAGAAAATATCAGAAGATAGAAAAGAATACTTAAAATCATTGAATGCTGTAAGCAATGATAAAAATGCAATTTGGCTCATTGATTATTGGTGTGGGAAGGATATTCTAGGGTTAATACAAATGCTGCAAGCTTGAAACCCCGTCAGTCTGCCTTGAGGGCTTTGATTTTGTAATTGCAAAAATATAAACAGGAATATAATTTGGGGGTTGACAAATTATGGCAAAGGAATTACAATAAAAACGGTTAGCAGAGGCTAACCAATATTTAGGAGCTTGGGTTAGTTATTTCTAATTCGAGTTAGCTGTATGAAAGAGCGCCGGATGCGTCAGCAGCCATTTGGCAAATGCCGCGAGGGTCAAATACCATAGTATCCTCTGGACGTATAGCGCTTTGCTGCGTTGCAGGCCTGAAACCCCGTCAGCTTGCTGCGGGGCCTTTGACTGGACTTATTTTTTGCTTGGCATAAGGGGACACTTCAATTACGCGAGGAGGTACAGGTATGACTTTAAGGGATGCCATAGAAGGAAAGGAATACGTTATTAAAGGGATTGAAACCGAGGATGAGGAATTAAGCGCTTTCCTTTTTTCTCTTGGGTGCTACAGCGGGGAGGCAATCACGGTAGTTTCTCATTTAAAGGGCGGTTGTGTGGTATCCGTTAAAGACGGAAGATATAATATGGACAGTCAATTGGCGGACGCTATATTTATCTGAAGCTTTATTTCTGCGGGCAACAGGTGAATACCAATGTGTCTTTTGGACACATTCCCCTTGGGGCGCATCCAATTCCATGCCCTGCTGCATGCGGCGGGGCTATTGACCTCTGCGGTATGATTCGGCGTGCATGCGTCGGGCGCCGCATTTTATTTTCATTTTGAGTTAGCTATAACTAATTTTTATTTTGTATACCTAACCGTCCTCCGAAAACTGTTCCGAAAGGAGCAGGCAGAGGGGAGCCGGTAAAAAATAAAAAGCATATATGAGGAGGAAAAAACGATGAGAATTGCATTGACAGGCAATCCAAATTCCGGTAAGACCACCATGTATAACGCTCTGACCGGACGCAATGAGAAGGTAGGCAACTGGGCGGGCGTTACCGTGGAAAAGAAAGAGCATCCCGTTAAAAGGACGTACCTTGTGGGCGGAGAGCAGCTGATCGCCGTGGATCTTCCCGGAGCCTATTCCATGTCTCCCTTTACCGGTGAGGAGAGCATTACAAGCTCTTATGTAAAGAAGGAGAATCCGGACGTCATCATAAATATTGTGGACGCTACCAATTTAAGCCGCAGTCTTTTCTTTACCACACAGCTTTTGGAGCTGGGCATTCCGGTCGTTGTGGCGTTAAATAAGAGCGACGTCAATGAGAAAAAGGGGACTGAGATCCGTACGGATGTTTTGTGCGCAAGGCTCGGCTGCCCGGTGGTGAACACGGTTTCCGTATCCGCGGAGGGCTTGAAGGAGCTGGTGGAGGCGGCGGTGAAGACGGCGCATATGCCTCAAAAGGCGCCTTATCATCAGGGCAATATTGACCTGACCGACAAAAAAGCCGTGGAGGAGGCAGACCGCAGACGTTTTGAGTTTGTAAACAAGCTCGTAAGGGACGTGGAGACCCGCAGGGTTTTGACAAGAGATAAAAATACCGGCGACAGGATAGACGCCGTTCTCACGAATAGGTGGCTGGGTATTCCTGTTTTCGCCGCGGTTATGTGGCTGGTGTTTCAGGTCTCCCAGGTGTGGGCAGGACCTCTTATTGCGGATACCCTGGTGGGAATGCTGGAAACGTTTCAGGGTTTTGTGGGGGATTTGGCGGCAGACGCTTCCCCGCTGCTGTCGGCGGTTCTGGTGGACGGCGTCATCGGCGGAGTGATTGCCGTTATCGGCTTTCTGCCCTTGGTTATGGTCATGTATTTTCTGATTGCCCTTTTAGAAGACTGCGGCTATATGTCCCGGGCTGCGGTGGTGCTGGACCCTGTCTTCAAGAAGGTGGGACTGTCCGGAAAGTCCGTGATTCCCTTTGTGATCACCGTGGGCTGTGCGGTTCCAGGAATCATGGCAAGCCGTACCATCCGCAACGAGCGTGAGCGCAGGGCCACCGCAATGCTGGCGCCCTTTATGCCCTGCGGCGCTAAAATTCCGGTCATCGCTCTTTTTGCCGGCGCGTTTTTTGAAAACGCCGGATGGGTGAGCACCCTGATGTATTTTTCCGGTATCGCCCTGATATTTCTGGGGGCGCTGCTTGTCAATAAGATCGCGGGCTACAGGGCGAGGAAATCCTTTTTTATCATCGAGCTGCCCGAGTACAAGGCTCCTTCCCTGTGGGGCGCGTTTAAATCCATGTGCAGCCGGGGGCGGGCATATATCGTAAAGGCGTCAACCATTATTCTGCTTTGCAATATGGCGGTTCAGATCATGCAGACCTTTGACTGGAGCTTCCATGCGGCGGAAACCTCCGATACCTCCATCCTGGCTTCCATTGCCAGCCCCTTTGCATACCTGCTTGTTCCGGTCGTAGGGGTGTTGAGCTGGCAGCTTGCAGCCGCGGCAGTGACCGGCTTTATCGCGAAGGAAAATGTAGTGGGTACTCTGGCTGTGTGCTTTGGGCTTGAGGCTTTCATAAATACGGAGGATCTTGCTCTTATGGAGGGCGTGGCAAACGCAGGGCTTGAGGTAGCGGGCATAATGGCCATAACAAAGGTCGCGGCTCTGGCATATCTTATGTTTAATCTCTATACGCCGCCCTGCTTTGCGGCCATCGGGGCCATGAACTCCGAGATGAAAAGCGCCAAATGGGTCTGGGGAGGCATCGGGCTGCAGCTTGGCGTGGGCTATACCGTCGCATATCTGGTGTACACCCTCGGGACGCTCATTACCGCACCGGCCACGCTGAATGCGGGGGCGGCGGCAGCCGGGCTTGCCGTGGTGGCGGCTTTTGCAGCCGTGCTGGTTATTCTGGTCAACAGAACCAGAAGACAGCTTAAGTCTGAATATTCTTTGGCAGCGTAAAACGGCGTATTATTGCCCCTGATTGGAAAGCCCGTTAAGGCGGGCAAGGGGGCGTTAGTATTTTAGCTGATTAGTGTCTGTATTCGTACCTTTTGTATTAGAATCTTGAGAAAGGCAGCATAAGTGTCTATAATTGTGCTGGAGGTGTTAAATGGATATTCAGACTATTGAACATAAAAAAGAAATATTACATGTGATTGTTAATGCTGACAGGTAAATGATGAAATTATACGGTTAAAATATCATGTTGAAATGTTTGACAAAAAGCTGTAGGCGAAAAAAGATAACGGATAGCTGGCATTAATTATTCAATACAGTAGTCAACTGATGGTTGAATTAGAGAATCAACCAATAGTTCCTTTCAAAAAAATGCTTATTATGTATGATAAAACGAGGAGGTGAGAAATGAATCAAGAAAAAATCGGAAAATTTATTGCTGAATGTCGCAAAGAAAAAAATCTTACTCAGTTACAGCTGGCAGAAAAGCTTAATATTAGTAATAGGGCTGTTTCAAAATGGGAAACAGGAAAAAGCTGTCCAGATGTATCGATAATGATGGAGCTATGTGACATTCTTGGAATAAATGTAAACGAATTGTTATCAGGAGAAAGGATTATAATGGAAAATTATCAAAAAAAAGCAGAACAAAATTTGGTGGAATTACAGAAACAGAAAGAGCAAGCAAGCAAGATGAAAAGAAAATTGGAAATATTATGGGGAGTGATTGCAGTTTTTCTATGCCCAGTTCATTTAGCTATAAATTATTTTTATCCTGAAAATCAAGGAACATATATTGGTTGGGTGGTTTTGATAGTAGGGGTTCTTTTGTTTGTGCCATATTTTTTGAAATATTACAAAGTGGAAATTAAATTGAAATAAGTTTCCAGCTTATATATTTGAACTTTTTGTATAGCCTATACAAAGAAGCTGGCTGCATTATCTCCAAAAATATTTTTCAATATCAGAAGCCCTTTTCTTAAATCATCTTCCGTATCGGGTGAGGCGACAGACACCCGTATGTAAGATGATTTTTGTATGCTTGTCATGGCAAACCGATGAGAGCCATGCCGCTTCCAATCAGCTCTGCAATAATTTCCCCATTCAGGGAAACGGTTTTCAGGTTGATGTTGAGCATACCGGCAACCAGCGCTTCCCTATATTTGGCCGCAAATGCCAGAAACGCCACGCGCAGCCCTGCGCACAGGGATTTTGAAATGCTGCAAATGTGAACGGCCTGCTCCGGGAGTATGGAAAAGAATGATTTTACGCCATTCAGAGCTAAAAAGGATTAAATATCATCTTCAATCAGCAGCAGAGAAAAACGGCGTGCAATGTCAGCGATTTCCTGTCTGCGGTCAGCCGGCATAAAAATACTTGTGGGATTGCTGCATGTCGGCATGAGGTAAAGCCCTTTTATTTCGGTATTCCGGCAAGCCTGCAATAGTGAGCTTGGAGACATTCCACATTCGTCTGCCTCTATGGAAATGAGCTGTATATGAAGAAAATTAGCCAATCCCTTAAAATTTGTGTAGGTAAAAGCGTCCGCCGCAATTTTATCTCCCGCTTTGAAAAGGGAAATCTATACAACCGATAAGGCGTTTTGCGCCCCGGCTGACAACAGGATATTTTCTTTCGGCGCGTCGATGCCAAAATGATGAAGCCACTTCCGGGCAGCTTTTATCTGGCGCTCTGTTCCGAATGGATTGCTGTATTCTAACAGACGGATATTGTCCGGGCCGTTATGGCGGCGGGGGCTTTCCTTTATGTCCTGTTATATTTCTAAAACCTTTATCGGAGACCGTTTCGTTTTAGGACTGCCATTAGAGGCTGTCATGCTTACCGTAACGCAAAAGACTGTAGTATCGGGAGCAAAGCCGAAAAAGCATAAAGCCAGAAATGGTAACGGAAACATAAAGCATTAAAACAAGCGCAGCCTTTGCTTTGGCACGAAAGTATGGTAAAATAATAAAATAGGCGATTGAACAATAATATATTTTACGGGGAGAGATTATGGAAAAGACTGTTCAGATATATAATAAAAAGTTGGATAACTATTTTGATTCTAATGGAAAATTACTGCAATATCCATCTAAAAGACCCATGAGGATTATTGTTCTTATAAAAATTGTAGAACAAATGGAAGCAAATAGGAAATATACAGAAAAAGAAGTAAACGAAATTATTAGGTTAAATATTTCATTTGGTGATATAGAGTTAATTCGCAGGGAAATGTACCAATATAAATTGCTCGGAAGACTTCGAGACGGTTCAGAGTATTGGGTAGAGGCTAATTGGAGAAATGCATATGCAGAATATATCAGAGAGGATTAGACAGATTTTATTCCGATCATTGCGGGATTTGTTTATTAGAATGTCCGGCTAAAGTCAATGAACATATTGAATTAGAAAATTAAGTCGTACTCCCCTTATTCTCATGTGGGAAATCCTTTAAAGCAGTTGTAAAGCGGTTCCGGATGGTGTATGCTTTTATGGTTAAAATGAATCGGCAACTGGCGGGAGGGATTTCATTCAGGAAGTGAATCCCAGGACAAAAGCACAGGAAGAATGCGGAGATGAGGAAAACATGATAATTAAAAGGCAAACAATCGATCAGGCAAGTAAACAGTCGGTCAGGCAGTCAAAAAAGCGTGCAACCGCTTTTTGCCTGAGTCTTTTTATGCTGTGGGGCCTGTTTTGCACGGGCTGCGGCAGTAAGGAATCCGCCAATGTGAGGGCAGGCTCCCTGAAGGGGCCTACTTCTGTAGGAATTTTATTTTTGATGGAAAAGGCGGAGAAGGGCGAGACTGCAGGCGGCTATGAATTTCGGATGGCCACGGCAGCCGACGAGCTTCTGCAGCTTATGGCGAAGGGTGAGCTGGACATAGCCCTTGTGCCCGCAAATGCCGCCGCTGTCCTGTACCAGAGGACGGACGGCGGAGTCGTGGCGGTGGATATCAACACGCTGGGGGTGTTGAGCTTCGTATCGGGAAGCGCCGATATAAGCAGTGTGGCGGACCTGAAGGGCAGGACCGTTTATCTGACAGGCAAGGGAACTACACCGGAGGCTTCCCTGAAATATATTCTGCGGCAAAACGGTCTGACGGAACAGGACTGTGCTCTGGAGTACAAGTCCGAGGCGGCGGAGGTTGCGGCGGTGCTTGCGGAAAACCCGGCGGCGGTGGGGCTTTTGCCTCAGCCCTTCGCAACCGCGGCAATGCTGCAGAATGAGAGCTTGAAGGAGGTCCTGAATGTGAATGAGGAATGGGACAGGGTCCAGGGCGAGGGCGGAAGCGCCATGGTTACGGGTGTGACCCTGGTGCGCAGGGAATTCCTGGAGGAGCATGAGGATGCGGTGAAGGAATTTATCAGGGAGCACAGGGACAGCGCGGAAAAGGTCAACAGGGATACCGCCGCCGCTGCGGCGCTGGCGGTGCAGGCGGGCATTGTGGCGAAGGAATCCATTGCCCTGGAGGCAATTCCCAGGTGCAGCGTAACCTGTGTGACGGGAGAGAATATGAAGCAGCTGCTGTCGGGATATTTGGGCGTGCTGTCTGATTTTAATCCGGAATTGGTGGGAGGCCGCCTTCCGGGAGACGATTTTTATTTCAGTGAGCAATGAGTCAAGGGGAGTCAGCTTACTGGGGGGCTATTGCCTTTTCTGGACAATCAGCCAGGTCAACATAAAAAAACAAAATGAAAGCATCTATAAAAGATTATATATATGATAAATAAAAACAAGCTTCATAGTAATAAGCCTTGGAAAAGCATGGTGCAGAAAAATACAGCTCGGAAAAATCAGTCCCGGATAAACAGGTATTGCCGGAAGGCCGCAATCGTGCTGTTCTGGCTTGCGGTCTGGGCTGGGCTTGCCCTTGCCGTGGACAACAAAATATTGCTGGCGGCGCCCTGGGAAACGGCGGGAGAATTGCTGGAGATGCTGGGAGAGGCTTCGCTTTACCTTTCGGTGGCACGCTCCCTGCTGCGCATAGGTCTGGGCTTTGCGGCAGGCTTTGCAGCCGTTTCCGCCTGCTGGAGGATATCCTGTCGCCGGTGATGACCCTGATTAAAACAGTGCCGGTGGCGTCCTTTGTGGTGCTTTTGCTCATTTGGTGGGGGTCGTCCTTTCTGGCGGCGGCAGTCAGCTTTCTGGTGGTGCTGCCCAATATATATATCAGTACCCTGGAGGGCTTGAAAGCCGCCGATAAGGGGCTTTTGCAGATGGCGCAGGTATTTTCCGTGCCCTTGTGGAATCGTTTCTTCTATATATATTGTCCGGCGCTGAAGCCCTTTTTGTCCGGCAGTCTGAGGGTCGCTCTGGGGATGTGCTGGAAATCCGGCGTGGCGGCGGAGGTTATCGGAACGCCGGACTATTCCGTCGGCGAGGGTCTCTATATGTCCAAAATCTATCTGAATACTGCCGGCGTATTGGCATGGACGGCGGTGATTGTAATAGTCAGTTTTCTTTTTGAAAAGGCGGTTCTTTGGCTGTTCGGGCTTTTCCTTGCATGGGAGCCGTCCTGCAGGAGGGCGCAGGCGAAAGCGTATCCGCCGCCTGTCGGCGCGCTCCGCATGGAAAATGTGGAAAAGAGCTATGGAGGCTGTACGGTTCTGAAGGACTGCACGGAAAGCTATGAGCCGGGAGGCATCTATTATCTCACTTCGCCCTCAGGCAGCGGAAAGACCACCAGGCTGCATATGCTGGCTGGTCTGATAAAGCCGGACGGCGGGAGAATTTTGGCGCCCCGCAGCGTCGGCATGGTTTTTCAGGAGGACAGGCTGTGCGAGGGCTATGACGCCGTAAAAAATGTGGAGCTGGTGACGGGGGACAGGGAAAGGGCGGAGCAGGCGCTGCTTGTGCTTCTCCCGCCGGAGGCGCTGCACAAGCCCTGCGGTCAGCTCAGCGGAGGCATGAAGCGAAGGGTGGCAGTTGTACGCGCCGTGGAAGCGGAGTCGGAGGCATTGCTGCTGGACGAGCCCTTTACGGGTCTTGACGTCGGTACGAGAGAGCGGGTAAAAAAATATATCGAGGATCGCCGGGAGGGGAGAACGCTCATTGTGGCGACCCATATTTAACGCCTTGTCCGGGATGGAAAAAGCGGAGGTTGCAGTTTTGCAATAGCCATAAGGGACACAGCCCCGTATGCTGACATCATGGAGCGGAAATGTACGGCCCGCTTTTATCCGGCAATGTTTTAATTCTGTCCGAGTCTGATACATTATATTATATTCGTATATAGCCTTGACAGGCATATAAATTTGCTTTATAGTTATGCAAATAAAACGAATCTGAAAAATTGCTCATAACCCTTAAGTGATACTGATGAAACGGAGCATGTATGAGAAAAAAATATGCAAATTTATTTGTGAAAATGACCGCGAAAAGCCCGCTTTTGTTTTTATTGCTTATCTTATTAAGCGTTTTATTCCTATTCGGAGTTACACTGACGACTAAGGTTGATGTTATTAAAACCTACAACGTCAAAATTGAGAACGATAAAATCTGCATTCAGAATGCTTCGGATTTTATGCCGGATGAAGTGTATGTGTATGAAAATAGAAACGAAGCGGTATATAAGATTAAAATTGAACCGGAAATGCTCAGCCGGGAAAACAATTCTCTCGAAATCTCTGTGAACCAATTATCATTTATTCCTCAGTCAGATTATGTATACATAGACATTCCCGTTCAAAAAATAACATTATTCAGGCGGGTTTTTATACAAGGCGGAAAATTCTGAAAGTAAACTTTTCGATATAGGTTGGTAAACGTGCAAAAGCATGCAGCGGGGGATAATATGAATAAGAAGCTTACTTATTTTTCTACGGTAAAATTCCTGTCAAAGTACATATTTGCATATAAAAGAAATTACATCATGTTCGCAATAGGCTGGCTGTTTGATATTTTATTGAGTATTTTTACACCGATCATGTTTGCGGTTATGATTGATGAGATCGTTTATTACCAAAATGTTTCTGTTTTTCTGAAAATCAGTATATCGCTGGTCATCATGATACTGTTAGCGTGCATTGTGCACTTTTTTACGCAGCAGCAATACGCTTATCTGCAGATTATGTACGCCTTTGAGATAAAAAAAGATTTATTTAACGCCGCGCAGTATGCAAAAGCGGAGGCTCTGGCGGATATGCAGGCAGGCGACGCCCTAAATACCATACAGTCTCACGCCTTTGAGTGTATGGTATTTGTTATCCGCAATATCATTCATACCGTAAATCACTTTTTTGCCCTTATTTTTTATGTAATCTATATTTTTGTGATAGGATGGCAGTTCGGACTTTTGATGCTGGTGGGAATTCCCTTATCTGTGTATGCCACAATTAAGTTTGGCAGGATTACACGCAGATGTAATGATGAATATAACTCTGTCTATGGCAATTACAGCGGCTGGCTGATGGAGCGTTTGTCCGCGCTGCAGGATATAAGATTACTGAACGCGCAGGAGGCGGAAGAAAAAAAATTTACAGGATTTCAGAAAAAATTGTTTCACAGGGAAAATCAGAACAGTGTCATTAAGCTTTCAGCTCAGAACGTGGTACAGACAATCAATTTTGTGGTGCAAATGTCGGTGTATGCCCTTTGTGCCTTTTTCGCGTGTAAGGGAGAAATGACCATTGGCGTACTGACCATTATTCTGGCCTTTTTCGCAAATATTAAGAAAACGGTGGTATTTTTCAGCGATTATTTCATAGAGGCACAGAAAAGAATTTCCCGGATACAGCGCGTGTACGATCTGTTTAATCTTCCCAGCGAAAAGGAATGGAAGGGCAGTGAAAAGCTGCATATCACTGACGGAAAAATAGAATTTCAAAATATTACATTCGGGTATAAGGATAAGCAGGAGCTGTTCCAAAAATTCTCATTGGATATAGAAGGCGGCCGGAAGGTTGCCCTTGTGGGGAAAAGCGGTTCCGGCAAAACTACGCTGGCATACATGCTGGCGGGCTTTTATAAGCCGGGGCAGGGCCGCGTCACAATCGACGGAAAAGATATTTCGGATTGCTCGCTTAAATCGCTCAGACAGAATGTTGGTATCGTACAGCAGGACGTCCTGGTGTTTGACGGAACCATCCGGAGCAATTTACTGCTTGGCAGAAAGGATGCCTCCGAACAGGAGATCACCGACGCATATGAAAGGGCAGGACTGGGAGAGCTTATACGAAGTCTGGACAAGGGTATAGATACCGTTATAGGTACAAAGGGAGTCGGGCTGTCAGGCGGGCAGAAGCAGCGGATAGCGATCGCGAGAATCTATTTGAAAAATCCGCAGATCATCGTTTTCGACGAGGCAACCTCGGCGTTGGACAGCGAAACGGAGGCGTTGATACACGATTCGTGGAAAAGCGCACTGGCTGGCAGGACGGCGCTGGTTATTTCCCATCGGCTCAGCTCGGTTATGATGTGTGAAAAGACAGCGGTGATCGAGGACGGCGTTCTTCTGGAATACGGCGACACAAAGGAGCTGTTGGAAAGCAGCGACGCATTGAAGACATTGTTTGCAATGTCATAGTCGGGCAACGGAGATGCCCCGGAAGGAATTTACTGCTATGCGTTCCCCTAAAGGAGCGAAGATGCGGAACATAAAGTAGGAGGGATGCGTGTTGAAATCAGTAAAATATAAACTTTCTGTTCTGGACAAAATAATGCCCCTGACAAAGGGCGTAAGGCATCTGTTTATTTTGAATCTTCTTTTTTCCATAGCAATAATTGTCTCGGGGTTTATTGCGCCGTTGTTTTATAAAATATTTATAGAAGAAACGATTATATCGGGAAAAATGGAAACCTTTCTGCCTGTTTTGTCGGGCTATGCGCTGATCCATTTCGGTGTTATCATAATACAGTACATAAAAAACCACTTTAATAATAAAATACGCAACTGTGTGACATTCAGGGCAAAATTAAAAATGTGGCAGGATTTGTTTAAATGGGACTTCCCGGAATATGAGCGCGCCAATATCGGGGACACCAAAATGTTTATTGAGGACGACGTACAGGTTTTGTTAAATTTTTCTTCCTATTATACAATCGATTATCTTATCCAGTTTGCCACCATGCTGGTATGCGTCGTGATTTTGTTTGTTATGGATTGGCGTCTGGCGTTATTTTCAATTACCTGCATTCCTCTCACGTCGGGAGTCGATTCTTTTTTAAGCAAGCGCGAGAAGGCATTGAACAATGAGCAGCGGGAGAATGACAAGGAGATGAATGCCTGGTTATTCAGCAGCCTTCAAAGCTGGAAGGAAGTAAAGGCATTAAATTTACAGAACAGGCAAAAATCTGCCTTTGTAAGACACATAAAAAAATATGCCTTATATTACGCTAAATGGATCAATTACTGGACGCTGAGGGTGTTGGTCATACCTAAAATAAGAAACGAATTCCTGATGAGATTCGGGTTATATTTTTTAGGCGGACTGCTGGTAATGAATCGGCAGATGTCCATAGGCAGCCTGCTGATTTTTGCCACCTATTTTGAGATGCTTACGAAGGCAATACAGGGAGTCTCGTCAACCGATGCGGACTTACAGGGAAAAAAACCGTATTTGGACAGGCTGCTGCAGAAGCTGGAGGAGGAGTATCCGGCTGAACAGGGGGAAGACCTTAATTCCATCGATTCCATAGAGATAGAAAAGCTTTCTTTCCATTATCCGGGGCAGGAGGATCTTTTCAGGAACGTGAGCTTCTCTGCCCGCCAGGGGGAACGGATTGCTATTGTCGGAAAAAGCGGGTGCGGTAAGACGACACTTTTGAAACTGCTTGTTGGCCTGCTTCATGCGGACGAGGGAAAAATCCGGTATTCCGGTGTGGAAATCCATAATATAAAAATATCCGGCTTACATAAGAGGATAGGGTTTATCCTGCAAAACAGCCGCCTATACAATATGTCTGTCAGAGAGAATTTGCTGCTGGTCAGTCCCGACGCTGCAAAAGAGGATTTGGAGGAGGCTTGCAGGAAGGCATGCATTCTGGATTATATTCAAGAGCTTCCGGATGGATTTGATACAGTGATAGGAGAAAACGGAAGTAAGCTTTCCGGCGGGCAAAGGCAGAGAATCGCGTTGGCAAGGGCTTTTCTGATGGATGTGGACGTCTATATTTTTGACGAGGCCACCAGCGCCATCGACCAATACAGCGAAAGGCTGATTAACGATGCGATTGCCGGCGTGGGAGAGGATAAAATTGTAATTATTGTCGCACACAGAGAGTCTTCCATTCAGTTATGTAACAGAGTTATAAGACTGGGCGAGTAGACAAAAGGGCAATTTATGTTCAAAAAACAGGATATTAAAAAAATTTACCCCGAAAATTCATGTAAAACGTTTGTGTTTTAGAAATTGCTGTGTTATAATGTTAGTGTCTGTGTTTTAATTTTATCTTTGGGACAATTTGTGGTCTATGCGGCACAGGTGATTGAAGGAGGAAATGTAACGATGAGTTTACAGGTAGAAAAGTTAGAGAACAATATGGCAAAGCTGACCATCGAGGTGTCGGCGGAGGAGTTTGAGAAAGCAATCGAAGGCGCATTTCAGAAAAACAAAAATAAAATCAGTATCCCCGGCTTCCGCAAGGGCAAGGCGCCCCGCAAGATGATCGAGCAGATGTACGGCAAGGGAGTATTTTATGAGGATGCGGCTAATGCGCTTATTCCCGATGCCTATGACAAGGCCATGGACGAGTGTACCGAGGATATCGTTTCCAGTCCCAAGGTGGATGTGGTACAGATGGAGGCAGGAAAGCCGTTTATCTTTACGGCGGAGGTTGCGTTAAAGCCGGAGGTCACTCTTGGCAAATACAAGGGCGTAAAGGTAGACAAGGCCGACACAGAGGTGACGGACGACGAGGTTACGGCTGAAATCGATAAGGAGAGAGAGAAGAATTCCAGGACGGTTGAGGTTGCCGACAGGGCGGTAAAGGACGGCGATATCGCAACCATTGATTTTGAGGGCTTTGTTGACGGTGTGGCGTTTGAGGGCGGCAAGGGCGAGGATTATCCCCTTACGATCGGCTCGCACACCTTTATCCCCGGCTTTGAGGAGGCGTTGATCGGCGCGGAGCCGGGTAAGGAGACAGATGTAAACGTGACCTTCCCCGAAGATTATCAGGCGGCGGAGCTTGCCGGAAAGGCGGCAGTCTTTAAGTGTACCGTCAAGAAGCTTCAGGAGAAGCAGCTTCCGGAGCTGGACGATGATTTTGTAAGCGAGATTTCCGAGGAGAGCGATACCGTAGAGCAGTACAGGGAAGAAATCAGGAAGAAGCTTGCCGACAAGAAGGAAGCGGAGGCTAAGGACGCCAAGGAGAGCGCCGTAATCGACGCGATTATTGAGGATGCCAAAATGGATATTCCTGAAGCGATGCTTGAGACCCAGCAGAGACAGATGGTTCAGGACTATGCGCAGAGGCTGCAGTCCCAGGGCATATCCATGGAGCAGTACATGCAGTTTACCGGCATGACCAGGGACAGACTTATGGAGCAGGTGAAGCCCGCGGCGTTAAAGCGGATTCAGTCAAGGCTGGTTCTTGAGGCAGTAGTTGCCGCCGAGAAAATGGAGGCTTCCCAGGAGGAGTTTGAGGAAGAAATCAAGACCATGGCGGAAAGCTATCAGATGGAGACCGACAAGGTTAAGGAGCTTTTGGGCGAAAACGGCAAAAAGCAGGTGCTGGAGGATATCTGCATCAGGAAGGCTGTCGAGTTCGTAGTGGATAATGCCAAGGAGACAAAGACGGCTGCAAAGAAGACGTCAAAGAAGGCGGAAGCTCCGGAGGAGGAATAGACTTCAGTCTACAAAAGAGTTTATACGGTTGTATCCGCGAAAATGCGGATACAACCTTAACTTTTTCTTAAATCTGAGGATTATCGTTGAAAAAAAATTCCCTTTAGGATAGTATAAGACAGGACAGTATAAACAATTTGGCATTAAAAGGGGTGGCCATAAAATAAAAATTATAGAATCAGGAAAACAGAATGGAGGATTTTACAATGAGCTTAATACCTTATGTCGTTGAACAGACCAGCAAGGGCGAGAGATCCTATGACATTTATTCCAGGCTTTTAAAGGATAGAATCATATTTTTGGGGGAAGAGGTAAATGATACTTCTGCCAGCATTGTGGTTGCCCAGCTTTTGTTTTTGGAGGCGGAGGACCCGGAGAAGGATATTCATCTGTATATTAACAGCCCCGGCGGCGTGATTACGGCAGGCATGGCAATTTATGACACCATGAATTATATCAAGTGCGACGTATCGACAGTCTGCATCGGAATGGCGGCGAGCATGGGTTCCTTCCTGCTTTCAGGCGGAGCTAAGGGCAAGCGTTTTGCACTGCCCAACGCGGAGATCATGATTCATCAGCCCTCCGGCGGAAGCAGAGGACAGGCGACCGAGATCGATATCGCGGCAAGACATATCCTTAAGACCCGCGAGAGGCTGAATCATATGCTGGCAAAAAATACGGGCAGAGATTACGAGACAATTTGTGCCGATACCGAGCGGGACAACTGGATGAGCGCCGACGAGGCAAAGGAGTATGGTCTGATCGATATGGTCATCAGCTCCCACGACCTGCAGGGCAAGTCATAGGACAGAACAGTTGTGACGCGCAGGGCGGCAAACAGGCTATAACGAAAAAGTCAGGAGTATATAAAAGTAATGGCAGGAAAAATTTCTAATAACGACATCAGATGTTCCTTCTGCAACAAGACCCAGGGACAGGTGCGCAAGCTGATTGCTGGCCCTGCGGGGGTTTATATCTGTGACGAGTGTATTGACATATGTGCGGATATTTTGGAGGAGGAGATGGAGGAGGATGAGGTCGAAGAATCTTCTCATCCCGAGATCAACCTTTTGAAGCCTAAGGAAATTAAGAGCTTTTTGGACGAATATGTTGTGGGGCAGGAGGAAGCGAAGAAGGTCCTGTCCGTGGCAGTCTACAATCATTATAAGAGAGTTACGGCGCCCAAGGACCTGGACGACGTGGAGCTGCAAAAGAGCAATATTATCATGGTGGGGCCTACCGGCTCCGGCAAGACCTATCTGGCGCAGACTCTGGCAAAGATTATCAACGTGCCCTTTGCCATAGCCGATGCCACCACGCTGACGGAAGCCGGCTATGTGGGCGAGGACGTGGAAAATATTCTGCTGAAGCTGATCCAGGCGGCTGACTACGATGTGGAGAGGGCGCAGTACGGCATTATCTACATCGACGAGATCGACAAAATAACAAAGAAGGGCGAAAACGTATCCATCACCCGGGACGTGTCGGGTGAAGGTGTACAGCAGGCGCTGCTGAAGATTGTGGAGGGCACTGTTGCAAGCGTACCTCCCCAGGGCGGCAGGAAGCATCCTCATCAGGAGCTTATTTCCATTGATACCGCCAATATTCTCTTTATCTGCGGAGGCGCCTTTGACGGCCTGGAGAAGATCATAGAAGCAAGGCTGGACAGGAAGGCAATAGGTTTTAACACGGAGGTCACCCAGAAGACACACAAGGAGATCAGTGAGCTGCTTCAGGAGGTAACGCCCCAGGATCTGGTGAAGTTCGGGCTTATCCCGGAATTTGTAGGTCGTGTTCCGATCTGTGTGGCATTGAGAGGCCTGGATAAGGAAGCGCTGATACGTATTCTGAAGGAGCCTAAGAATGCATTGATCAAGCAGTATCAGAAGCTGTTTGACCTTGACGGCGTCAGGCTTACCTTTGAGGAGGATGCGGTCAAGGCAATTGCAGACAAGGCATATGAGCGCAAGACAGGAGCCAGAGGGCTTCGCTCTATCATGGAGGGCGTGCTTATGGATACCATGTATCAGATTCCTTCCGACGAATCCATCGAGGAGTGCCTGATAACCAGGGAAACGGTGGAGGAGGAGAGCAAGCCGCTCACGATCAGTAAAAATGATAGAAGAAAAGGCTTAGAAACGGCTATTTAAATAATGGTTTCGGCGCCTTTGCAGAAGGATGCCGTCCAAGTGACGGCGTTCTTTCGTTATTGCGGAGTCACTGCAGGGCGCTTATGGGAGCAGGAGAAAGGAACCCGCTGAATATGATAATAAAAAATGTCAGTCTGGAGACGGTATGCGGTATAACCAGCAAGCTGCCGGACAACAGCTTTCCGGAGGTTGCTTTTGCGGGAAAAAGCAATGTGGGCAAGTCTTCGCTGATCAATGCGCTGATGAACAGGAAGGCTCTGGCGCGTACCAGCGGCCAGCCGGGAAAAACACAGACCATCAACTATTACAACATAAACGATGCGATTTATTTCGTTGACCTGCCGGGTTATGGCTATGCCAGGGTGAGTGAAAAGGTAAAGGCACAGTGGGGCAGAATGATAGAGAATTATCTGCATCAGTCAAAGACGCTGAAGCAGGTTTTTCTGCTGCTGGATATCCGGCATGCGCCTTCGGAAAATGACCGCATCATGTATGACTGGATTCTGAGAAACGGATTTCGTCCCATTATCATTGCCACGAAGCTGGACAAAATAAAGCGCAGCCAGCTGCAGAAGCAGCTTGGTCTGATACGCTCCACGCTGAATATGGGGGAAGATACGGTTATAGTGCCGTTTTCTGCGGAGTCAAAGCAGGGACGAGAAAAAATATATGAGATCCTGGATAAAATTCTGGAAGAAAATGTCTGAAGGTTTTATTTAAATTTTGGTTTAGAGACATAGAGGGGTGTTTCCATGAAAAAATACAGTAAGGCAGTGGTAAACCTTGCCATTGCACTCTTTATTCTTATCGCGATTATTTTTTTGCTGCCCAGGGCATTGGTTTTTTTTATGCCCTTTGTAGTCGGTTGGATTATATCGCTGATTGCGGGACCGCTGGTGCGCTTTTTTGAGGAAAAGATAAAGCTGAAACGCAAGATAGGCAGTGCCTTTGTGATTATAGCGGTGATTGCGCTGGTGGTACTGCTGATCTATTTTGTGTCTTCCCAGCTCATACATCAGCTCACAGGGCTGCTTGGGGCGCTGCCGGATATGTGGGAGAGCATGGAGTCTGACCTGGAGGACATCGCAAAGAGAATGGGGGAGATTTTTGACAAGCTTCCCTTTGCGATTCCAACCAATATCAGCGAGGCCGCGGAGAAAATAGGGGAATATCTGGGAGATTTCTTCACCAGACTCAGCGCTCCCACTATTGAAGCGGCAGGAAACTTTGCAAAATTTCTGCCGGGCTTTTTTATCGGCTTGATTATGACGCTGCTTTCCGCCTACTTTTTTGTGGCGGAGCGCATGCAGATCAACGAGTGGTTCAGGAAGACCATGCCCGCCGCGGTTCAGATGCGTTATCAGATGGTGAATGCCAGCCTAAGGCATTCGGTGGGGGGATACCTGAAGGCGCAGCTGAAAATTGAGGTTTGGATGTATCTTCTGCTGCTGATAGGACTTGGGCTTTTGCGGGTGGACTATTATGCCCTGATCGCTCTTGTCATTGCGTTTCTGGATTTCCTTCCTTTTCTGGGGACGGGAACGGTGCTGATTCCCTGGGCAATCATAAAGATCCTGGCAGGGGACTATGGCATGACCATCGGCTTGCTGGTTATGTGGGGAGTGGGGCAGCTTGCAAGACAGCTGATCCAGCCCAAAATCGTAGGAGATTCCATTGGAGTTCCGCCGCTGCCTACGTTGTTCTTACTGTACATAGGCTACAAGGTGGGAGGCGTTCTGGGGATGATCATTGCAGTTCCCCTGGGTCTTCTGGTTTACACCATGTATCAGGACGGGGCATTTGACACTACAAAAAACAGCGTGATGATTCTTGTGGCGGGAATCAACCGCTTCCGCAGGCTTGGAGGGGAGGATATGGGCGAGATCGAGGAGATGCACGAGCGGAACCGGGAGGCGGCAGGTATCCTGGAGAGGCGGCTGGAGGAGGAAAAACGGCAGCGGGAGACCCAGAGCACAGGGAAAAGAAAAAGCTGGAGAAGAAAAAAATAAAAAAACAGTATTTGGGATGGAACATTTTAAAAATTTTAGCGTCTATATTGGTAGAGGGTGTGTTGAAGCACACTCTCTTTTTGCATGGGCAGGCACGTATGGGGCAGTTTGCCGCTGACGCTGCAGGCCCGCGACCAGCAGGGAAAAGAATTTCCTTACTCGATTAAAAAATTGTCAAAAGTTGCAACTTTGATACAAAGCTATTTTATACTTATTTAAAGTAGTGAGCCTGACGGAGGAACGCCAATGAGAAATATTTTAATATATAATAATCAGACAAAAATTGCAGAGAAAATGAAGCCCCTGTTTTCAAGAGAAGGGCTGGAAACGGTGGTGGTGGCAGATGCGGACCAGCTTTATACCGCCATTGAGACGATGGACATCCACCTGCTGCTCGTGGATGTGGAACTGAACGACAAGGGCTGGGACAGAGGAATCGAGCTGATAATGAATCTGCGCCGCAAAAGCAGCGTTCCTTTGCTGGTGATATCGACGCAGTCTGCGGAAACCGCTAAAATTATGGCTCTTGAGGCGGGAGCGGACGACTATGTCACATCGGACTGCAACCCCCTTGAGCTACTGGCAAGAGTGAAGTCACAGCTTCGCAGATATGCCCAGCTGGTCAATATGTGTGCCAATATAGACCGCATCTATAAGGTGGATGGCCTGATTATCGACGATATTCAGAGAAAGGTAACGGTGGACGGCAGGGCGGTGAGGCTGACGCCCATCGAGTATAAAATCCTGCGGCTGCTGGTGCAGCAGAGGGGGAAGGTGTTCTCCAACAGCCAGATCTATGAGAACATATGGCACATGCAGGCGATTGGAGCGGATAATACCATAGCGGTGCACATTCGCCACATCAGGGAAAAAATTGAGAAAAATCCCAAGGACCCCAGATACTTAAAGGTAGTTTGGGGAAACGGCTACAAGGTTGGATAAGGGTCCTGCAGGATGACAGGGGAATTATATTTGTGGAGGGAGTTTGTATTACAGTGGGAAAGCCGGCATCTGGGCGCCACTTATAAGACAGCATAAAATTGTCTGCATTTCCGCTAAAGCGGAGGGCTATTTACATAAAACACACTTATTTAACGCAGATGTGTTAAATAAGTGTGTTTTATGTGTTGACAAAACTATAAAAAAAGGGTTTCATCTTAATATGAGGTAGAAGAAAGACAATGAGTAAGAACTGTATGATGCAGGGAGAAGCATCGACAAAATGAACAAAGGATAACGGAGGGAAGTGCTATGGACTGTAAAAAAGCCGGTAAAATAGAAAAATGCATATTTTATCTGGAGATACTTAAGGCTTCAAGGACGACGCCGGAGATCGCCGCCCTTGAACAAGAATGCGAGATGCAGGTATATTTACGCATAGCAAAGATGAAAGCCATAAGGTTTTGGATAATAGTGATTTTGGGGACCATTGCTTATTTGGGATTCAGAGTTTATTGTCTTATATATTAAACCGCCTTTTGGTTCATGAAGCGGACAATAGTGATAATGCGAAAAGCGGGTTTAATTTTTTTCTGAAATATGATAAGATTTGTTGAGAAAGCATATCGAGCAATAGAGACAGGCTGTTTGAGGATACAGGAAGCAGACGGACGTTTTTATGGCGTGTAATAATTGGGGAGGGGAATGCTGTGAGTGATAAAACACAAATAAATTCTTATCTGAATGCGGTACAAAACGGTTTGGGGACCGGACAGGCTACAGCCGTCAATCAGGATATTGCAGCCGCTTCCCGTAAATTGTCCGCAGGCGTCATTCTTGCGGAAAAATATGAAGTCATAGAACCCCTGAAGGCCGAAACGGGAGAGGCGGATTTATATATTTGCAGGTGTGGCGGAAAAAAGTATGTGGCCAAAATGTACAGGCGTCAGCGCGCGGTAAAGCAGGAGGTTCTTGCCGCCCTGAAATCCATAGATTCACCCTATGTGGCTTCTTTGCTTGCCGTAGGCGAATACGGCGGCCTGCCGTTTGTAATTCTGCCATATTATAAGAACGGAAGCCTGCAGGGGCGGAGGTTTTCACCCGAGGAATTAAGGAAGAATCTTATTCCCTGCATCAATGAGGCTCTCAGGGTCCTCCATCAAAACGATATTATTCATAAGGATCTTAAGCCGTCAAATATTATGCTGCAGGACGATAATAAAAGCATTGCTATAATTGATTTTGGCATCAGCTCCGTTGTGGAGGAGGGAAATACCGTATTGGTTACGCAGACCGGTATGACCCCGGAATATTCCGCGCCGGAGACTTTCAGGAATCTGTTTTTGGAGGAATCCGACTACTATTCCTTTGGTATTACGGTTTACGAGCTGTTTTGCGGTCACACTCCGTATAAAAATATGAATGCCGATGAAATTGCACGGTATACCGCCGTGCAGAGGATTCCTTTCCCGAAGGATATGCCGGAGAAGCTGCGGGACTTTATTTCAGGGGTTACATATTTTGATATTACTAACCGCAACAAAAAGAATAATCCCAACAGGCGCTGGACCTATAACGAGGTTCTTGACTGGTGTAAGGGAAAAAAGCTGGTTATCCCGGGAGAAGGCGGAAATGCTGCCGATGACCAGGCTATTCCCCCATATTCCTTTTTGGGGCGGAAATACAAGGACCTTCCTTCCTTGATAACCGCTCTTGCAGTTAACTGGAGTGAGGGGAAAAAGCAGCTGTATCGTGGTCTTTTGTCTGCTTTTTTTAAGAATTTTAATCCCGAAATTGCCGGATATTGTATAGATGCGGAGGAGGAAGCCATCCGTGCCAGGGGCAGGGAGGACGTTATATTCTGGAAGCTTCTCTATAAGATATATCCCGAGCTGGATAAGTTTTATTGGGCAGGGAAGGAATATGAATCTCTTGCGGCCTTGGGATGCGACATGCTTGAAAGGCTCTGGAACGGAGATGAATTAAATTTTGTTTGCTGGAACAGCATTTTGAATAATAAGCTGTTGACCGGTTACCTGGCGAAAAGAAAATCAACAAGCGAAGACCTGCTCGCTGCCGCAGCTGCCCTTGAAGCCGCCCATGCAGTGAGCGGGGATAAAGAGCGTGACAGGCTGATTAATTACTATGCCATGGCGTATCTGCTTTCGGGCCGGAAAATTTTCAATATCGGAGATAAAAAGCTTCAAAGTGTGGGAGAGCTTGCGGACCATATGAAGGCCTTGCTTGCCTCGTCATATGAAGAATTTGAGAGCTTTTGCCATAAAATGCTCACAGAAAACGACCTGCTGGATGAACAACTGGAAGCGTGGCTCATTGCGCTTGGAAAACGTCAAGAGCTGGATTCCTGGAGGCAGCAGCTGGCATAGCGGCGCGTCTGCGGTAACCCCAGACCGGACAGCGCAGGCCAAAGCAGGGTAAACTTGGGAGGACAGGCGGAAAATATATGGGTACAATCATACTGTTGATATTGGGAATTATCTTAGGGTTTATGTTTTTTACCGGAAATATTATGATTTTAGACACGATTGCAGGGGGCGGTACCGCTGATTTGTCAAAAGATTTAATATCAATTTCAATTGCGATTGTGGCAGATATTATTTTGCTGACCTGGGTAATCATAGAAGTGAGGAATCCTGTAATGGCCTCTTTTCCATTGATGAGAAGCGGATTAAAGAATCGCAGATATGCAAAAAAGGAATCCGCGAGGCTAAGGGAGCTTCTGAGCCGACAGGAACCGGATGCGCAAAGGCTTGAAGGACTTAGAAGGCAGAGTATTAATAAAAACGCCATTGAACGCACCCTTCATTTTTGCCGGTTAATTGAAACCATTGCAGGCAAGGAGCAAATGCAGAGCTGCATGTCAGGGGTGAATGAAAAACAGAGGATACTTTATGAAATCGATGAAACGGAAAATAAATTGCTGAAAATTGCGGAATGCTGTAAAAATGCAGGCGACGCCTTAAAATTCCAGTATTATCTGGCTCTTATCAAATCCGAAAAATTTACGCCTGCGATTACCGCCTTGAGAGCGGAATGGCAGGAACAGCTGATTTTGCGTGATAAAGAAAGAAAAGCCTTGCGATTGTGGAAAAGAGCTTTGGTGTGGTTTTTAGTTATTTCCACTGTGATTGTAGCGATGCTGTGGGTGCTTTAGCGAAAAAGATAAAGGGGTTGGAAATAAACCCATTGATACGGAGGCAAGGGAAAGTGAGCGGACCTAAGACATCAAGATATACATTGACCCCGGAACAAAGGCGGTTATTGGCTG
Organism: uncultured Acetatifactor sp.; assembly: GCA_910578215.1. Lineage (GTDB taxonomy): Bacteria > Bacillota > Clostridia > Lachnospirales > Lachnospiraceae > Acetatifactor. The sequence continues at coordinate 49,827 of CAJTPH010000020.1, forward strand.
AACAGCGCATAACAGAGCAAAGAAAAGCCGCTGCTTTGTCGAACATTCAAAACAAATCAAAAAGGTTTCTGCAGATCGGTAATATGTTCTCAGTGGAGAAACGTGTATCCGTGGAATTGAATGCCCGCATCGGAAACGACGGCGGCTTTTCGCAGAAAATACAGGAATTGGAGCAGCAGATAAGACAGGGGGCTTCTATTGTGCAGGGCACTGACAACGACGTTTCTTCCCTTGAAAGAGCGTCCGAGGATGCGAGCCGGTGCGTTGCAAGGGCGGAAAAAATTGTCGGGGAGCTTTCTGAAATTGCCGCTCAAAATGGGAAAAAGCTTCAGACATGCCTAGACGCGGCAATTGACCGGGGATTTTCCGCTTCTTCCGCCGATGTGGAAACGGCTTTTCACGGGAAGTCCTCCGGGCAGACGGCGCTCACGGAAGCAAAGGATAGGCTGCGGGAGCAGCTTTTGCAAATGAAGAAGAACGCCGTGCTGCCGTCCGTTATGACGGAGGAACTTGGCAAGGCAATTACAAAAGCGGAAGAAATTCAGGACGCCGCTTTCCTGAAGAATTATTCGGCGTTGACGGTTGCTCCGTTATTAAAAAGGTGCGGGAGCTTTTTGGCTGAATATGAAAATTGCCGCGAAGAATTTGAGAGTCTGTATTCGGAGTATATCTCTCTTTGCGAAATCTATTACTATACGGCGCAGGAGTATTCCTGCTCGGCCGCTTCCGTGGAGGCCCTTAAACGGGAGATACGAAGGATAAAGGAGACAGCCGCGGAGGAGGACGAGCAGGCATACATCAGTGAAAGCCTGGATGAGGTCATGGAGGAGATGGGATATGCCGTGATCGGCAGCCGCGAGGTTACGAAGAAGAACGGGAGACATTTCCGAAACGAGCTCTATGCTTACGGGGAGGGTACGGCAGTCAATGTAACCTACTCTCCGGACGGAAGAATTGCCATGGAGCTGGGCGGTATTGATACATCCGACAGGCTTCCCGATGACAGGGAAACCTCCCTGCTGTGCGATTCCATGGAAAGGTTTTGCGGCGACTTCAAGGAAATTGAAAAGCGGCTGCTCGCAAAGGGCGTTATCCTTGCGGAGCGTATTTCACTGCTTCCGCCCGGAGAAGAATATGCTCAGATCATCAATATATCGGATTATGAGACAAAGGGCGAAGCGCAGATGCTGAGAGCGGAAAGACGCCGCAGAACCGCGGCTGAAGTAAAATCATTGAATATGCATTAAAGACCGAATTTTCTGCGTTCATTTTGACGGATAATTATGCTTGAATATGCGAGGGAGTATGAAGATGGAAAAGTATAAGATATGCCCTGTGTGCAAGGCCAGGAATGAGCCCACATTGCTGGAATGTATGAGCTGTGAAGCCGACCTGACCTCAGTCAGGATCACGGACGAAGAAACGGAGGAGCCTTCGGCGGAAGCTGCCGTGGCGCAGTCCGGCGCGCCGGCAACAATGGTCCGTGTGTGCGAATGCGGGGCGAAGAATCCTTCCAATGGGAGGAAATGCTTCTCCTGCGGCGAGGATATTTCTGATATAACGCCTGCCCCTGAGGAGGCCGGGGCGAAAAAAAGCCTCTCCTGTACACTGAGCAGCCTCGACGGTCAATATGTATATAAAATGACAAAATCCCAGGCTGTCATCGGCAGGGAAAACGCTATGGGCGAGTACCTTTCCGCAAAAGCCTATGTCAGCAGGGCACATGCAAGGCTGTTTTTGGAGGACGGAGAGCCATATATTGAAAATTTAAGCGGCACAAATTATACATATGTCAATAACAGGAAGATTCTGGAGAAGACCAGGCTTCAGGACGGCGACGAGGTGGCGCTGGGCGGCATGAATATAGACGGCAGGCGTCAGGAACAGGCGGCATATTTTATGATGAGGATCGTGTGATGTATGTGGCAAGAGTTTTATATCCCGTGGAGGTTCTTGGCCCCGGCAGGCGGGTGGGGATCTGGTTCTGCGGCTGTCCCCGCAGATGCAAGGGCTGCAGCAATCCCGAATTATGGGAGTTTCAGGACCGATATAAGACCTCCCCGGAAACGGTATTCAGGCTGGTAAGGGATATTGTCGGGGATAATCCGGTGGAGGGCTTTACGGTCACAGGCGGCGACCCCATGTATCAGCCTGCAGACTTGCAGAGGCTGCTCTCTATGCTGAAAACCCTTTCGGACGATATCATTGTATATACGGGCTTTAAAATAGAGGAGCTGGACCCGGAGATGCTTGCGAATATCACCGTTTTGGTGGATGGGGAGTACATGGAGGAGCTGAATGACAATTCTTTGCTGCGCGGCTCCTCCAACCAGAATATTATGATTCTGGATGAAAGCAGGCGGGACAGATATGAACGATATCTCCAAAGAGAAACAAATAAGATACAGAACTTTTTTACCGCTGACGGCGTTATCTCGGTAGGGATACACAGACCGGGCTTTTGAAAGGAAAGGGTAAATGAGCGATTATATATCAAAATGGCATAAGGAGCTTGGTATTTTCACCAGGATAAAGCCTTTGATTATTCTGGAGGGCAACGTTTTGGATTCGTACCAATATCCGGAGGAGGGAAGCACTCCGAAAGGCAGCATTCTGCGCCTGCCGGAGTATCTGCACTTTTATTTCAAGGATATGGGCTATCAAAACATTGCTTTTTATGACAGCCTGCACGGCTTTTACAATACCTGTGAGGAGGGGTATATTGAAGCCTTTGCAAGGCTTGTCGGGGGCTCGGCGGCACAGGGGTATTTGAAGGCAGGCTTCAAGGGCGGCGGCAAAAACGGCGCAGCCGACATTGTGTGTAAGGCTCTGTCACAAAATAGCGAAGCGACGGTTATTATCATGGACTTTGCCTCCCGATACATTATCTCCCCCGATAATATGGAACAGAGCGAGGTGGACAGCTTTACCGTCCTTTTACAGGCATCCCTGCATGGAAGGGATGTGAAAACGGAGGGAAACGGCGTTCTTAAGAACCTGCTGCTTTTAATTACAAACAAGGCCAACGATATCCCTGCCTGGTTCTATCTGCAGAACCCAAACGTGAAAATACTTACGTTGTCCGCCCCGTCGAAGGAGGAGAGGGAGGCGCTGGTGAAAAGCTCTAATTTTCCCAGCTTTTTTGCAGGCGATATATACAGGGAGGACAGCCCTTACTACAACGCCCACCCCGACGAGCTTGAGAAAATGCAGGATAGGTTTGTTGCGCTGACGGAGGGCTTCAGCTTTACGGAAATTAACGGTCTGCGCAGGCTGTGTAAAAACGAGAAGATACGTATGCGGGATCTGTGCGACGTGATCGATTTATATAAATACGGCATCAGGGAGAATCCCTGGAAGAATCTTGACCTGGAACAGATCAGAAATGCCAAGGCGGACTTTGAAAACAGGGTAAAAGGCCAGGACTATGCGATTACGAAGACTCTGGACGTTATTAAAAGAGCCATCACAGGAATGTCGGGTCTGCAGGGCTCCTCTCACACAAGACCTAAGGGTGTGCTGTTTTTTGCCGGACCTACGGGTACCGGCAAAACGGAGACGGCTAAAACGCTTGCCGAAATTATTTTCGGTGACGAAAGCTATTGCAGGTGTTTTGACATGAGCGAGTACGGGCAAAGCCACAGCGACCAGAAGCTGCTTGGAGCGCCTCCCGGATATGTGGGGTACGAGGCGGGCGGACAGCTTACGAATGCCGTAAAGAAGAATCCCTTTTCGATTCTTCTGTTCGACGAGATAGAAAAGGCCCATCCCTCCATCTTTGACAAGTTCCTGCAGATCCTTGGGGACGGCAGGATGACAGACGGACAGGGCAATACGGTTTATTTCTCGGAGACGGTCATTATCTTTACAAGCAATCTCGGAATTTATACGGTGAATGAGAACGGGCAAAGAGAAGCAAACGTTACAAGTGACATGCCTTATCCGGAAATGTCGTTCCGCGTAAGAGAGGCAGTCGAAGACTTTTTTAAGCTGCAGCTTGGACGCCCCGAAATACTGAACAGAATCGGTGAAAACATCGTTGTGTTTGACTATATCCGGCCTGATGTGGCAAGGCTGATTCTGGATTCCCAGGTCAAAAAGATCGTTAAGAACCTTTCGGCGGAAAAGCACATAACACTGAACCTTTCAGACAAGGCCATGGAAGCGCTGGCGGAGCAGGCTCTCGGCAATCTGCAAAACGGGGGCAGGGGCGTGGGGAATGTAGTTGAGAATTTCCTGATCAATCCCTTGTCAAGATATCTGTTTGATAACGAGATATTTGAAAATGCGGTCCTGACCATTGAACATATCGATGCTCAGGCAATGCCGCCGTCGCTGGAATGCAGGAAGGGTTAAGGCTTAAAAGGAACCTTCATATATTAAATGGATGCCCGCTGAAGCGGGAGAGGGCGTCTGTTCAGCGTGGGAAACACCCGCGGATTTTCTTTTCGGGATTGGGAGCCCGCCGCTGCGGGCAGGGGGACTGCTATGAGCAAAATTTTGAAAAATACAGTAATTACCTTATTGATTCTGACCCTGGGTATTTCTACCGTTTTTCTGGCGTATCTGCACTTTTTTGCGCCGGCTCACGGGGAGCCTTCGGGAGAGTGGGAGGCGGAGCTGGCTATGACAGAGCAGGCGGCGGTCATGGCGTATGGCTGGCTGCAGGATATAGAAGCCGTCTCTGTCCCGCTGGAGGAGCTGGAGACCCATATGCAGGGGCTGTCCGTCCGGGTGGAGCTTATTCTGGAGCCGGCCGGGCATTTGCAGGGAGCCTTCCGCAGCAATGTGCTGCCGGAAAGCTACGATGCCTGCAATCGGGCGGCATATGAGGCTTTTGCGGCGGTTTTCCGGGGGATTGTGGCTAAAAGGCTTTACCTGGCAGGCTATAGGGGCAGTACGGACAGGGAGGCGGTGGAGGCGCTGGTCACAGAAACCTTTGGTATGTCCACCGTCGATTATCTGATGTCCTATGGTCCCGCCCTGCTGCCCTCCCTTGAGGAGCTGCAGGCCCTGTATGGCGGCGCCGGTACATATAAGGCTGAGGAAGGCATTCTTGTCAGGCAGTTTGACGGAGGGGCAGCCGAAGCAAGAGAGGAACGTTATATCCGGGGGGATACAGACCTGATTTTGTATGGAGAGGCAGACTCCGGGGACGCCGGCTTTCTCGGTCAGCCCTATCCTCTGGCCTATACCTTAAGACAACCCGAAAATCAACCTAAAAATGATTAAGCTATCAGAAGGGAGAACCAATGAAAAAAATCCTGCAGAGAATATGTTCCCTTACGCTGGCTGTAATCCTGGTCTGCGCGAACCTGCCTGTCAGTGCAGACGCGGCGTTTCAGATCCCCGGGACCTGCCTGGTACAGACGGATACCGGAGCCGCATGTACGGTAAAGACCCTGGATTACTCCTATGACAACAACGCCTACCTTTCCCTGCGTGACGTGGCAATGGCGCTTAAGGATACGGACAAGGCATTCTCTTTGAAAATCACGCAGAATTCCGTCACTCTGACCCCGGGAAGCGCTTATAAGCCTGTGGGGGCGGAAAACGTTCCCTGGCAGGACACTAAGAGCCCCGGCATCACCCTGCGGCGGAATGAATTTAAGGTAGGCAGTCAGACTGTTTTTTATTACACAATGATTGTAAAGCTGCCTTCCGGTTATTACGACTGCTTTATGATGGCGGCGGATCTGGCAATGATCCTGGATGTGGACATGATTGTTCCCGCTGAGGGGTCCCTGCAGATCAACACGCAGGATTCCTTTCATGTTTCCCCCGATGCCTTGGAACAGGCGGGTTATTTTTACGGAGTCAACAGCGTGCTGGCAGGAGACGCCACCACCGGGGAGGTTTACTATCGGTATCAGTCCGATGCGCCTTACCCCATAGCGAGCACCTCCAAGCTCATGACCTGTCTGCTTGCCATGGACGCGATCTATGCGGGGCAGATAGGTCTTGATGATCAGGTAACCGTCTCTGAGGCGGCACAGATATTGTCCTCATCTTCGGATGGGGTGATTCCACTGAAAGCCGGGCAGCAGGTTACCGTGCGGGACCTTCTTTTCGGCACCCTTCTGCCCTCCAGCAACGAATGCGCGCTGTGTCTTGCGGAGGCCATTGCCGGTTCGGAGGAGAATTTTGTCAGATTGATGAATCAAAAGGCGGCGGATCTGGGGCTTTCCCAGGCGGTGTTTTTCAACAGCCACGGGCTGCCCTCCTATACGGCTGCACCCATTCCCTCAAAGCGTCAGAACCGTATGAGCGCGGAGGACATGTTCAGGCTGGTATCATATCTTCTGAGGGTCTATCCCCAGATAACGGATATCACTTCCCTGCAAGGCGCCATTTTGAAATCCTTCAACAAAGAGGTGCGCAATTCCAACCCTCTTTTATATAATCTGCCGGGCGTCACCGGTTTGAAAACCGGAACGACCAACAAGGCCGGAGCCTGCCTGGTCACATCCCTGACTGCGGACGACGGGGTTATGGAGCATGATCTGACGGTCATTGTGCTGGGCACAGAGGACTCCATAGAGAGAGGACGCGTATCGGGCTTGCTGGCAAGATACGCCCTGAATACCTTTTATGAGAGGATAGATACAGGAAATACGGGAAGCGGGGAAACGGTGGACGGTGAAACGCCGCAGGCTCCCGGCCGCCGGCCCATGCATGCCGAGGCGGCAGTGGACAGGATACTGCGGACCGCAAAGCTCTTGCAGCTATCCAACAAGCAGGAGCAATGATGCATTTATTGTGGATAATATTGAGGCGTATGCGGAGGCATACATTGGTATGTGCGCCGAAGCGCACGGGGAGGTAAAGGAATGAAAAGCTTATGCGGATTGGACTGCAGCCAATGCAGCTGGAGAGAGCAATGCGGCGGGAAGTGTGCGGAGACAAACGGGCATCCCTACGGAGACACCTGTATGACAGCACTGTGCTGCGAAAAGAAAAGCTGTGAGAATTGCGGGAAAGCCTTTGAAGCCCCCTGTCAGCTGAAGGAACGGCTGATTGCGGAATTCAACGCTTTGAATATTGAAGATATGGCAGAGGTTACCGGGTTGGAGGCCCTTTTGGGCTCCTATGTCAATCTGCAGTATACGCTGCCCGGCGGACAGAGGATCAGGTTCTGGGATGACAACAGAATCTACCTGGGAAGTCAGCTTCATAAGGAAAACAGCGAAAGATGCTATGGCCTTACGGCGGACGAGCATTACCTTCTGGTGTGCGAGTACGGCGATCAGGGCTGCGACGCGGAAATTATTGTCTATAAGAAATGGAGGTAATGCGCCGGAGGAAGGAGCTGTCAACATTATTCATAAAGGTAAGAGTTTAAGCCGCCGCAGGTTTTCCTGCGGCGGTCAGTTTTTGTAATTATGCAAAAATAACGGGATTTGAAGCAAAAATAACGCGTCGGTATAAAAGTAAGTATGTTATTATAAACTGTGCGTGAACAAATACTGAACGAGGAGCTGCGGCTATGGGAAAAACAATTAAGGGAAAGCTGACAATCAGCGTGATCTGCATTGTTGCGGTAAGCATCATGCTGACGACGCTGGGCATTGTAACGATGGCGGGAAGACGCCTGATTGAGGATCAGACGCAGGCTTTGCAGCTGAATGCCGACAGGTATGCGGAGGAGATCAATACCTGGATTGAAAACGAAAAGATGCTGGCGGAAGGGACCGCGAACAGTATAGAAGCGGCAGGAAGCACAGCAGACCGCCTTATTCAGTCGGCGCTGGATACCTATGCGGCAGACCGACCGGAGCTTTTAAATTTATACTGCGGAACGAAGGAAAGTAAGTTCCTTCAGTCAAACAGAGAGGCGGAAATACCGGAGGGGTATGACCCGGTACAGAGGGGCTGGTATCAGCAGGCGGCACAGGCGGGGAACACGGTGGTAACGGACCCTTATTGGGATGTGATTACAAACCAAATGTGCGCCACCATAGCCTCTCCGGTATACATAAAGGGGGAACTGGCGGCAGTGATCGGTATCGATGTGACGCTGGCAACGGTTACCGACCTGACAAACAGCATTAATTTTGAGGATGGTGTGTACGGATTTTTAGTAGACAGCAGCGGACATTATATCGCCCATGAAAATAAGCAATATGAGCCCACAGGGGAAAAGGCGGTTGCAGTTGCGGACATTATGCCGGGACTTGGGGGTCTGATAAACGAAAACCTCACGGATGTGATAAAACTTAAGGATTATGACGGCAGTAAGCGGTATTTTGCCACATCGCTGATCAAAGGAAGCAATTGGAGGCTGGGGGTGGCGGTTCCTACGGCAAACGTGAGAAGATCCCTGGAAGCCATGATCGGGGTGGCGGCTGCCACCGCGGTCTTGATGATCGCGCTGATCACGGGATTTATGACCTGGATGATCGGCAGAATGCTTGCGCCTATCCAGATGCTGAAGCAATTTGCGTCCGGCGATTTTTCGGAGAACGCGGCGGCAGAAAAAAGTAATAAGATACCTGCGGAATATAAAAATGAGACGGAGCAGATCAGAACTGCGACAATAGAGGTAAAGCAGCAGATCAGGGAGATTATCCTAAGCACCAAAAACGAGGCGCGGAACATAGGAACCATTGCGGAGGACACATCCGCAAGGATGACGGTGCTGACGAAGGATATGGCAAATATTCTGGATGCGGCAGTGAGTGCAATGACGCAGACCGCGCAGGCAAGGGAGCTGGCAGAGCAGATCATGCACACCGGACAGACGCTTGGCACAGTGGTAGAAGACGTGGCGCAGAGGGCCAGGGCGGCATCCGGCCAGTCGGGAGATATTATGAGCCGTGCGGAGGCGCAGAATCAGTCGGCGGAGCAGGCGGGAAAGGACGCCGCGGATATTTATGACCAGACAAGGGAAGAACTGGAAAAGGCAATTTCGGACAGCCAGAGAGTGCGGGAAATCGATACGCTGACAGAAGAAATTCTTTCTATCAGCGCCCAGACAAATCTGCTGGCACTAAATGCGTCCATAGAAGCGGCAAGGGCAGGCGAAGCGGGAAAGGGCTTCGCGGTTGTGGCAGACGAGATACGCCTTCTGGCGGATCACTCCAAGAATGCGGTAGGCAAGATCCGACAGGTTACAGAAGCCGTGGTGGGGAATGTATCCTTTTTGACTGAAAGCGCACAGAAGCTGTTGAGCTTTATGAACGACAAGGTTATGGAAAATTATAAGGACATGATTCGGCTGGCAGGAATGTATAAGCAGGACGCGGTATTTTACAGCGATATTTCAGGAAAGCTGGGAGAGGCGTCCCAGGAGCTGGACACGGGGATGGAAGGAATCAATGCCTCCATCGGCAGCATAACGGCGCTTGTGCGTGAGACGGCGGAATATATGCAGAAAATGGAGTGTGCGGCGGAAGAATCCAACGAGAATTCCAAGGCGGTGCTCGCTCAGACGGAGGAACTGTTCCGGTTAAGCGCCCTTCTCAATGAGACTGTGGCATCCTTCAAGGTGTAGGAGAGAGGCGGCTTATGCGGAGGGAACGGTAAAGTATGAAATAAACGGTAACGGTCGTAAGGGAGGGTATTTTAAGAAGATCTTATGAATATAATACTTATTTTGCGCTCTGAGGTAGTCTGCCTTACCATACTGCTATTGCTGATGGCGTACAGCTTGATCTGCGGCGCCAAATCGGAAAAAACCTTTTTACGGGTATGTATATGCTCACTGGGGCATGTGATCTTTGACGGCATAACGGTGTATACAGTAAACAATATAGAGACTACAGGGCGCGCGGTAAACTATATTATGCATTTTTTTATGTATCTGTTTGCAATGTGCTTCAGCTGTGAAATGTTCTGTTATATTATCAAAAATATATTTTCAGCCGTTTCCCTGCGCAGGTGGATGAAGGCCGTACGCCTTCCGGTGGCCTTATATGTGGCGGCAATGCCGTTTCTTGAAATAAATTATTACCAGGGCAACGGCACAATGTACAGCATGGGAAGCGCGGGAGCAGCTGCATTTGCGCTCACGGTAATCTATATGATACTGGGAGCCGTGCTGCTGCTTATCAATATACGCAGGGTTGAAACAAACGTGGTGCTGGGTGTGCTGCCCTGCAGTATACTTGCTTTAACGGTTGTGGTGATTCAGCTTCTGGTGCCGGAGCTTCTTTTTACGGGAGCCGTTATGACAATTATCACCACAGGGCTTTTCTTCTCCATAGAAAATCCCGTGGCGCATTATATGAAGCGCGCTTATATCGATCTGGATACGGGGATAAAGAATAAAAACTGTTATATTGAGGATATGAGGAGGCTCAACGAAACGTATTTTTCCGAACGGAAAGGCAGGGGGCCGCTTATATGTGCCGTCTGTGACATAAACTGCCTGAAAGCGGTAAACGACAGCTTCGGACATATGGAGGGCGATGAGCTGATACGTGCAGCCGCGGATGTGCTGTCCAAAACCTTTGAAAAAGCATACAACGTTTACCGTGTGGGCGGCGACGAATTTATCGCGGTATTTATCGGCGTAAGCCGTGACCGCGTTGAGGGCGCCGTCGCCGATGTGAGAAAAGGCTGCAAAAAATATACGAGTCTGAAATATCCTCTGAGTATTGCAATCGGTATTGCGGATTCCTGCGACGATGATTTCGCAAGCATTTACGATGTGGTCTCCCTTGCGGATAAGAGGATGTATGAAAATAAGACTCAGATAAAAGACAGTACGTCCCATTTTGAACCCTGTTGTGCCATAAATCGCCAAAAAGCTCCTCATTGACAAACCGGGCCGTCAATGCTAAGATTTTAATATCATCATGTCATTTGAACAAGCGCAGGCGACGGGAAACATAAATGAAGTGGTCTTTGGGAAAATGTCCTGATATGAGGCGGACAGCCTGTGCCTGCATGTATCTGTATCAGTAGAAATGTATTGGAAAGTATGCCGATGAAGGATGGGACAGTGACGGGAAAAGGGCTCAGGGTAGGGGGCATAATACTTTGCTTGGTGACGGCCGTGCTGCTGGTGACAGCCGGAGGCTTGTTTTATGTGCGTATATATCAGGTGGAACCCGCCTTCAGCGAGATGACCTATGAATTCGGGACGCCTGTCAGTCAGGATATCCAGGACTACCTTGTTGGTACGGATTGGTCTGTGGGGCTGGGCGAGCTTGATTTGTCCCGGGTGGACGAGGACCGCACGGGAACATATCAGGCGGTGGCGCGCCACGGCAGCGGGCAGTTCAGCTACATAATTAATATTCGGGACACGGCGCCTCCGCAGATTGTCTGGAAGGACAGCCAGGTTTATCTTGCCCTGCAGAGGGAGTGCTCCGTGGAGGACGTTATAGAGGGCGTGATCGATGCGGACGCCTCGGCAAAGGCTTACTTTTTCGGGGAGGAGGGACTGAGCGACCACGTTTACTTCGACAGGCTGGGAGAATATGAGCTGGAGATTCTGGCGCGGGATTCCTCCGGAAACGAATCCTCCGGAAGGGTAACGGTCATTGTGGATATTCCTCCGGTATTGGATGGCATCCGGGATTTTTATGTGGCATTGGGAAGCGCGCCCGATTATCTGGATCAGGTGACAGCCTGGGACGATATAGACGGCGATCTGACAGACAGTATCCGGGTGGAGGATTCGGAGGTTTTTCTGGACAGGGCGGGCGAGTATACCCTGACCTATCTTGCCACGGACAGCTACGGGCTGGTGACCGAGGAGGAGGCGAAGGTGCTGGTTGCCACAGAGGACGAGCTTCAGGAGCTGATTGGCAGGCGGCAGATCGACTATAGGGAGGATGTTATTCTGGGGGCGCCCAATATCTATGACGCGGGCGTTTCCCGGGAGGATAACCTGGAGGAAACCCTGGAGTATATGCGCCCGGCTCTGGTGCAGCTGTATCATCCTACCGGCAGAGGCGGCTACAGCTCCGGTTCGGGTTATATCATGGAAATCACGGAGGACACCATCTTCATCTGCACAAACAGGCATGTGGTCAGCAAGTATGAGGACTGGGATATCTATTTCTTTGACGGAACCAGCGTGCCCGGGGAATGCCTGGGAACCAGCGAGGATTATGATGTGGGCGTGGCGACGGTGGCGCTGGAGGATGTGCCCCGGGCGCTGCTGCGGCAGCTTATGACCGTACATATTGACAGATTATATTGGGAGAGCCTGGACGAGCAGCCCATCGAGCTTGCCCTGGAGAGGATAGACAGGGAAGGCGGGCTGGTTCATACCACGGAGGGAAATCTGATTAAGATCAGACAGGATTTTGAATGGTACAATCAGCTGGACCACACGGAGGTCACGGTGGAGCTGGTGCATGGGGATTCGGGCTCCGCGGTTCTGGACGGCTACGGAAATCTCATATGCATGGCGTATGCCTATTCCACTACGCCTACAAGATATTGGTGTGTGCCGCTGGACGGAATATTGACCTGCTATGAGGAAATCACGGGAAGAATGCCTTATGTATACGGAGCGGAGCTTTTGCCAAGGCTGCCGTGACGGGAGGCTTAAAATATGCACAAGAGAACGGCTTGGCCAAAGACCGGGTCGTTACGCGGAAGAAGGGGGAGTCATATGTATCAGATCATCGATGGCAAGAGGATTTCTCAGGAAATTAAGGACGAGCTAAAGGAAAAGGTGGCGGCGATGAAGGCGGAGGGCGTGGAGAGATGCCTGGCCGTCATCCAGGTGGGAAGCGATCCCGCCTCCAGCGTGTATGTAAACAATAAGAAAAAGGCATGTGAGTACATCGGCATCAAGTCACTTTCCTATGAGCTGCCGGAGGAAACTACAGAGGCGGAGCTGCTGGAGCTGATAGGCAGCCTGAATGCCAGGGAGGACGTAAACGGAATTCTGGTGCAGCTTCCGGTGCCGGAGCACATCGACGAGGATAAGGTTCTTCTTGCCATTGCGCCGCAGAAGGATGTGGACGGCTTTCATCCCGTGAACGTGGGGAATTTGAGTATCGGACGTCCGGGCTATGTGTCCTGTACCCCTGCCGGCGTTATCCAGCTTTTAAAGCGTTCCGGCATTGAGATCGCGGGCAGGGAATGCGTGGTGCTGGGAAGGAGCAATATCGTGGGCAAGCCTATGGCAATGCTGCTTCTCCGGGAGAACGGGACCGTCACGGTATGCCATTCCCGCACGAAGGATCTGAAGGAGATCACCAGACGGGCGGACATTCTTGTGGTGGCGGTGGGAAAGCCTAAGCTTGTGGATGCCGATTATGTAAAGGAAGGCGCTGTGGTCATCGACGTGGGAATCCACAGGAACGAGAATAACAAGCTCTGCGGCGACGTGGATTTTGACAGCGTTGCGCCGCATGTATCCGCAATCACACCGGTGCCGGGCGGCGTGGGTCCCATGACCATCGCCATGCTGATGAACAACTGTGTGGAGGGCTGCAGGTGACGCTTAGGCGCAGGAGGCTGTTTTTTGAAGCCGGGGCGCGGAAGGTATATGTCTTTACGGGAGAGCTTTGTGAGGTCTACGGCGGCATTGAAGCCGGCCTGGAGAGTGTTTGAAAAGGACATATGATGAAAGAGAAATTTCAGGAATTTGTTGTCAGAATAGAGGATGATTTTGACCTTGAGAAAATAATATCCTGCGGGCAGTGCTTCAGGGCGGGAGTGTTGGACGACGGGACCTGCCGGTTTATCACGGGAGATAACATTGTCTATATAAGAAAGCTGGAAGGGGACGATTTTCATGTCCGCTGCGGCGAGGGCGCATGGGAGCGGGTGTGGACGGATTATTTCGACCTGCGGAGAAGCTACAGGGACATCCGGGAAAGGGCGGATAAGAGCAACGGCTTTATAAGCGCCGCCATGGAGGCAGGCGCGGGTCTGCGCGTGCTGCGCCAGGAACCGTGGGAGATGCTGGTCACCTTTATCATATCCCAGAGAAAAAATATTCCGGCTATATCCAGGGCGGTTGAAAGCCTGTCTGAAAAGTTTGGCGGCAGGATCGCCACGCCCTGTGAAACGGTTTGCGTCTTTCCCACGCCTGAACAATTGTGTCAGGCGGCGGAGGATGAATTGAATGCCTGCGGATTAGGCTACCGGACGGCTTACGTGAGGGACGTGGCCCGGCGGGTGTCCAAGGGGACGCTGGATTTGGACGCGCTTGCGGCATGGGGTGACGAGGCGCTTTTTGAGGAGCTTATGAAGGTCCGCGGAGTGGGAAAAAAGGTTGCGAACTGTGTGGCTCTCTTTGGCTATGGCAGGGCTTCCAGAGTGCCTGTGGACGTCTGGATCGACCGGGCCATTCAGGAGGATTGCCAGGGACGCGACCCTTTTTTGGATTTCGGCAGCGAGGCAGGAATCATACAGCAATATGTGTTTTATTATAAGAGGAACGGGAGCCGGGAGATGCCTGCGTAAGCTATGGTGCCACGGTTCAGTAATAGCTCTCCCTTTTGGGAATTGAGTTACCTTTGAATATGACGGCGCCGGGAAAATACGGTAAGGGGAACGGCTGGCTGCATGAAAGCGCAGCTATTGTACTTGAGAAAAAACTTGCATTTGCCGTACTTTATGATAAAATAGCTACATACCTAGGCACGAAATATGTGCCTGAAACAATGGTGTGGACAATTGAATAATGAGAGGAAATATTGATTCGCGAAGAGGAGAAGAACGTTATTATGAAAAAGAAACTTATCAGTTTGCTTTTAACGGCACTTCTGTCAATGGCTGTACTGGGCGGATGCGGTCCGGATGGCACAGGAGAGTCTTCGGGGAATAATTCCTCAAATGGTGTATCAGGTTTGGAGCCGGTCTATGGCGGCTCTGTCGTTGTAGGAATACAACAGGATATTGATAGTCTTGACCCACATAAAGCGACGTCGGCAGGAACTAAAGAGATATTATTCAACATTTTTGAGGGCTTGGTTAAGCCCGATGAAAAAGGTAATTTGATTCATGCAGTTGCCAGTGATTACGAAATCTCCACGGATGGTCTGGTTTATACCTTCACCCTCAGGGACAACGTAAAGTTTCACAATGGCAATCCTGTGACTGCCGAGGATGTGAAGTACTCCCTTGAGAGGGTTTCGGGGCTTTTGGACGGCACTGCGCTTATTTCCACCCTGAGTTCCGCAAAGGGCGGCATTCAGAAGGTGGACATATTGAACGAAAAGACGGTTCAGGTAACGGTGGGCAGCGCCAACACAGAGCTGATTTACAGCTTTGTTGCAGCTATCATTCCCAAGGGCAGCGGGGAGGAAGCGGCGGCAGCGCCTGTCGGTACAGGACCGTTTTCTTATGTTTCCTATAAGCCCCAGGAGGGCATCGTGGTGGCAAAGAATCCGGAGTACTGGCAGGCGGGTCTGCCCTATCTGGACGAGGTAAACTTCAAGATCGTGGGCAGCTCGGAGACGGCGCTCATGGAGCTTCAGGGCGGGACCATCGATATTTACGCTTATCTGACCGATTCACAGGCCCAGGTGCTCAGGGAGGGCGGGAATTTTTCCGTGGAGTCCTCTCCCTCCAATGTGGTGCAGGCATTGTTCTTGAATAATGCGGTTAAGCCCCTGGATAATGTCAAGGTTCGTCAGGCAATCTGTTATGCCCTGGACAAGGACGAAATCGATGGCTTTGTGGGCGGCGAAACAGGGGCGTCTATCAGCTCGGCAATGCTTCCCACGCTGACGGATTTTTATGTGGATCTGAACGATACCTACGGTGACAAGGCAAACCAGGAGAAGGCAAAGCAGCTTTTGAAGGAGGCGGGCTACCCTGACGGCTTCGACCTGCCTATCACCATACCGTCCAATTATGAGTTCCATATGCAGACCGGACAGGTGGTGGTTGAGCAGCTCAAGGCGGTAGGTATTAACGCTACGATTCAGGCGGTGGATTGGAATACATGGTATAATGACGCTTATGTGGGGCGGAAGTACACTGCGACGATTAGCGGCATTACCTGTGATCTGACTCCGGGCTACCTGCTGAACAGATTCCAGACGACTTCAAACAAGAATTTCATTAACTATGCCAACACCCAGTATGACGAGCTGTATTTAAAGGCACAGGCGGAGCTGGATCTGGCGAAGAAAGCGGATTATTACAAGCAGCTGCAGACCATTCTGTGCGATGATGCCGGAACGGCATTTATCCAGGTTCCTGCAAACACCACGGCCATCAGTAAGGAGCTTTCGGGCTACAAATTCTATCCCGTCTATGTGCAGGATATGAGCACGGTGTTCTATGTGAAGAAGTAAGCTCACTGTGGCTTATCCCATATGCCTTTGACAGGCGAAAAGCAGGGGATAAAAAAGCGGCTTTAGGGCAAATTTAAGATTAATTTAAAGAAAACATAAGGATAAGAAGGGAGGCGGTCACGTGAAATATTTAGGTAAAAAGGTACTCACTCTCATTATGACATTGTTTCTTGTTTCCGTGGCTGCCTTTCTTGCCTTTCAGATCATTCCCGGGGATGTGGTGGCGTCCATTCTGGGAATGGAAGCGACTCCCGAGAGGGAGGAGCAGCTCAGGGAGGAGCTGGGTTTAAACGATCCTCCTGTGGAGCGGTATTTTAACTGGATGACAGGAGTGCTGCGGGGGGACCTTGGGGTCAGCTACCGCTATTCAAAAAATATGAGCGAGATGATGCCGGTGGCGGAGCTGATCGGAGACAAGCTTCCTGTGACGCTGATGCTGGCGTTATTTTCGCTGATACTTATCGTACTGATATCTATTCCCCTGGGTGTATGGTGGGCGAGGAGCGGCAGCCGCGTGCTGGATGCGGTGCTGGGCGTTGCCACACAGACGGCGATGGCAATTCCGTCCTTTTTCCTGGGGATTCTTGTGACTTATCTGTTTGGTATTGTACTCAGGCTTTTTTCTCCCGGGGGCTATGTGAGCTATCGGGATAACTTTGCGGGTTTTTTGGGCTATTTACTCTTTCCTGCGCTGTCCATTGCCATTCCCAAGATTGCAATGACGGCGAGATTCCTCAGAAATTCCATGCTGACGGAGTTTGGCTCCGACTATGTGCGCACGGCGTACAGCAAGGGCTGCAGCAAGAAGCGCGTCATGTACAGGCATGTTCTTAAGAACTCCATGATGCCGGTAATCACCTTCCTGGGCATGATCATTGCGGAGATCGTTGCGGGCAGCATTGTCGTGGAGCAGGTCTTCGGGCTGCCGGGCATCGGCAGGCTGCTCATCAGCTCCATCAATAACCGGGACCTTCCGGTGGTTGAAATTTTGATTATGTATATTACCTTCGTGGTTATTTTTGTATATTTTCTGGTTGATATCCTGTATCGTGTCATCGACCCGAGAATCAGCGGGAAATAGAAGCGTGCAAAGGAAACATGCAAAGGAAACGGGGCTGTCGGGAAGCAGGAGGGCGGCATCACAGTGAAACGGAAGGACGGCGTAATGAAGCTGAAGCACAACTTCAAATGGAATAAATATCTGGCAGCCGGTCTGGTGATGACGGGCATTGCGGTGCTGCTTGGCATTTTGGGTTTCTTCTGGACTCCCTACAGCACTACGGCGATGAATGCGGCGGAGAAGTTTTCGCCTCCGTCTCTCAGGCATATTTTCGGCACGGATAATTTCGGCAGGGATATTTTTTCCAGGGTCATGCAGGGGCTGGGCACGAGTATCGTTATCAGCAGCCTTGTGGTGCTCATTTCCGGTGCGGCGGGCATTGTCATCGGGGCTCTCACCGGATATATCGGCGGTATTTTGGATGAGGTTGTCATGCGTATCACCGATGCCGTGAACGGTTTCCCCAGTATTCTCCTAACCCTGGTAATCATAAGCATTCTTGGAAACGGCAAGCAGAATGTTATTATTTCCATGGGTATTGTCTTCATACCAAGCTATGTGAGAATTGTGCGCAGCGAATATTTGCGGCTGAGGGATGCCGATTATATCAGACGGGCAAGGCTTATGGGCGTAAGCAGGTTCCGGATTTTGTTTGTGCATATTCTGCCGAACATTTTTTCCGTGTTCTGGGTCTCTGTCATGATAGGCTTTAACAACGCCATTCTTGCCGAGTCGGGGATGAGCTATCTTGGCATCGGTGTACAGCCCCCCGATGCCAGCCTTGGAAAAATGCTCTCAGACGCCCAGGGGTATCTGCAGAGAGCGCCCTGGTACGCCCTTGCGCCGGGGCTGACGATCGTATGGCTGGTGCTGGGTTTTTCGCTGTTTAGTGAGGGAATACGGCGAAAAGAGGAATAAGCTTCCTGGTAGAAAAGCGCAACTGAAAATAGGTGGCAGGATGATAAAAATAGAGAATCTGTCCGTTGCCTTCGACGGCACGGAGGTGGTGAAAAATGTAAGCCTGGACCTTAGGGACGGGGAAATATTGGGCGTGGTGGGCGAATCCGGCTCGGGTAAGTCCGTGACGGCGCTGACCCTGATGGGGCTTGTGGCGGAGACGGCACGGCTCACCTCGGGGCGTATTCTCTATGACGATGTGGTGCTGCAGGAGGCTGGGAAGCCGCGGGACAGGGTATTGTACAGGGAATACCAGGGCGCGAAAATGTCCATGGTGTTTCAGGAGCCTATGACCTCCCTGAATCCTACCCAGAGAGTGGGCAGGCAGGTGGAGGAGATGCTGAGGCTCCACACCGGGCTTACATCCGGGGAAATCAGGGAGAAGGTGCTGGAAACCTTTGCTTCGGTGGGTCTGCGCAACGGGGAGAAGGTGTATGCAAGCTATCCCCATCAGCTCTCGGGGGGGATGCGGCAGAGGGTAATGATCGCAATGGCGGTCATTCTGCACCCCAGGCTGATTGTGGCGGACGAACCTACCACGGCGCTGGATGTGACCATCCAGAATCAGATCATAGAGCTGCTTCAGAAGATTAACAGAGAACAAAACAACGCCATACTTTTTATAACCCATGACCTGAATCTGGCAAGGCGGATCTGCCACCGGATAGCGGTGATGAAGGACGGCTGCGTAGTTGAATCAGGCAGCACGAAAGAGGTGTTCGGGCGTCCAAGGGAGGAGTATACCAGAAGGCTGATAGAAGCGGTGCCTTCCCGTATGAAGCGCAGGACTGCCGCAGCGGTTCGGGAGAGAGCAGCGGCAGAGAATTCAGCCGAAGGGCTTGCCCGGGGGAAGGCAGCCGGGGAGCAAAGCGCCGTCAGGCGGACGGAAAAGGCTGTGGCTCCCATTGTGAGGGTGAAAGACCTGTCCGTGTTTTACAAGGAGGGCAATAACAGCCTCTTTTCCCGCAATAGCAGGCGCTGTGTGGTGGAGGAGGCAAGTTTTGAGATATATCCCGGCGAAAGCCTGGGGCTTGTGGGTGAGAGCGGATGCGGCAAAACATCCCTTTCCAGGGCGCTTTTGGGTATAAACTGCGAGGTGAAGGGTGAGATCGTACAGAAGACGGTACGCCCACAGATGATTTTTCAGGACCCATACAGCAGCCTGAATCCCGCGAAGACCATTGGCTGGCTTCTGCAGGAGCCGCTGCGTGCCGCAGGCGCATTGGATAAGTCCCTTGCAATGACAAAGGAGGATATGGAAGCGGCGGCGTATGATATGCTTCACAGGGTGGGTATGGAGGATAAATATTTTCACAGAAAGCCCGCGCAGCTTTCCGGCGGGCAGAGACAGCGCATCAGTATAGGGCAGGCGCTGATTACCGGTCCGGGCTTTATTGTTGCGGATGAGCCGGTTTCGGCGCTGGATGTGACAATTCAGGCGCAGATCATGGAGCTGATGCAGAGGCTGCAGCAGGAGATGAACCTGTCCTATCTCTTTATATCCCATGACATCAATGTGGTTTATCACATGTGTGACCGCATCATGGTGATGAAGGAGGGCAGGATCGTTGAAATAGGCGAAACAGAGGAGCTTTACAACCACCCCAGGGAAGAATACACAAAGCTTCTGCTCTGCGGTTCCGCGGGTTAAGCTTGGGCTGTAAGCTCCGTAGCTGTCTTGTCAGAAAATGCTTTTGTCCGTGTATTTCAGTTAAAGAGGGATACGGTGATATCTTTAAACAGAGGCTGTTGTTCTGCCGTTTCTTTTTCCTGGGAAAGGCTTGCCGCCTCTGGTTTAGCCGGGAAGATCCTTTCGGCGGCCTTGCCGCCGGATGGAGAGGGAAGGGAAGCTGTGGATGCCTTCTGCAGCTTGGCTTCCTGCTTGTCAAGCTCCGCCTGCTTTTTTGTGACATCTGCTCCGCGGGCTTCATCCAGCTTGATCTCGCTTTTCAGGATCGCTATGCCGCCCTCTATTCTGGCGATGACGGTTTCTTGTTTTTTCGCCTGTTCCCTGGAGGAGTCCGATGCGATAACCGCCTTCCACTTCTTTTGGGGAATTTCAAAATCCTGTAACCGTGACTCCTTATTCTGCTCCGTCTTATCCTGCAAAGCCGCGTTCTGTGAAGCCTTATCCGGCGCAGTCTTGCCTTCCGCATTTTTTATAGAGGAGCCGGTTTTGCCGGTGTTGTCATTTTTGACATCCGAGTGTCCGGCGTTCACATTGTTTGCGTTGTTTATACCCTTCTTTTTTTCGGCGGCGGCCTTCAGGGCGTCGTTTTCTGCTTTTATGATTTTTTTGCCCTTGCTCCCGGCGCCGGAAACGTCGCCCCGGATTTCGTCTGCCAGGGCTTCCTGCTGCTGTTCTCTGCGGGTTTCCGCCCGGCGCTGCTTCAATTCTCTGTTAAGACCGCTTATTTTCTGCTGCAGCTCCTGACGTTTTTTTACCTTTTCCGCAGCCGGCAGGTCTTCCTTGGAAGACAATGCCTGCCTCTGTCGCTGGGCTTCGGAAATTTCCTTTCGGATATTTTTGCTGACGGAATCTGCCTGCCGGACCTTGTCCGTCGGGCGGTTTGACAAGCCTTCTATTCCCCTCATTCTGCCAATTTCCATATTTCCTCCCATTCCGCCGCGTCAGCGGCATTTTGATTCGGAAGGAGCGCCGGGTTACGCAGCGCCGCAGGCTTAGAGACCGGAAAACCCGTCCATTAAGCTCTGTCCTTCATTTTCGGTTCCGTTCATAACGGGATAAATGTCTTTTATTTATTATATTCTTTTTTAAGGGCAGCGTCAATATTTTCAATTAATTTCTCAAATTGTGTGTCAAAAGCAGGCAGGGCTGTGCCGAATCAGGTATTGCACACGCTCAGCTGCGCCACAAGCGCTTTCCGGTAATCCTCATGGTGGGGCATGCCGTGTCCGCCGGTCCCGGGCAGCATGAGCTTGAGAAAGCAGCCGTTTTTCATGGTAATCGAACAGCTTAGAGCTCCCATTCCGGTCCTCTTGATATCACATTTTTCTATCTCTGCCAGCGGGAAGCAGCAGCCGATATCCTGTATCGGAACAGGCTCCCCGATGCTCTCAACGGCGGCTCCCTCCTGATCGTAGACATCGTTGAACTCGTACAAATGCTTGTATGTGCCGCATTCGGAAAGGAGCAAATAGTGCTGGGAGATGCCGATGTATACGTCATGGCTTGAATATTTACATTTTCTTACCTCAAGCGCTCCGGCGCTTTGGTTTGGGATGAGCATATCGTCCAATAAAATACATTTCCCGAAAACCTGCCGGATTTCCGTCTGGATTCCAATTCCGTGTATGCCGGCGGTCAGGCTCTCACCCGCAGGGAGATATTTCTCCAAGGCCCGCCTCATGTTTTCTTCGTCCAATATACCGTATTCGCCTTTATTGAGCCTTATCATCGCGGGAAGGAGGTATCCGAAGGCGATTATCAGGAAAAACACGCCCGTAAGCACTAAGATCGTATATACGGTGACGGAGCGGCCGCTGACGGAATTTTCTTTTATGTAATAATTGTCGAAATGTTGAGAATAGCCGCCGGGAGCCATGTTGGTGTATACGGATATTTTATAGCTGTTTGACAGAGCCAGATCTGCGGTGGGCTGGTCGATAGCGCAGAGAATGCCACTTAATTCATAAGGGGCATCCAGCTCTCCCGTTTCCGCGTTGAGGGTTTCCACAATTCGCTTAAACGTTTCGTTTGTTATGCTTACAATGTATATATGATTATTTACATCCTTCACATAATAAAACTGCCGGTCCTTTTCCGTTTCCGGAGCCATAAACACCGGCAGGGTATCGCCGTCTAATTTCACGGCCAGTCCTTCCCTTTCCTGACCGCCTGCCGCTGCCTCGGACAGGCGTAGGGGCTCCTCATTATGGGAAAAACGAATAAAGAAAACAGAGCCGATACACACGCAGGCGATTGCTATACAAATGAGTAGCAACGCTGCCCGGTTCTTTTTTGCTTTTGAGAGTATTTCTTTTTCCTTCATGATTGTAAGTTCTCCGTTCTGCCGTTGTATTTTCTGTAAATATTATACGGCAGAACGGGCTTTTTTTCAAGGAACGAATAGGTGACTGGAGTCTTATACTTTACTATAAACAAGAAATGCTTTATAATGTGTCAGTGAATTGCAGAATGCAGATATTGAGTTGATAAAAGAATTTCTGCCATTTTGTAGCCGATGATATAGATGATTTGGGACATAAATTGTATGAAAGTCCGAGTTGGACCTCTTATTTAAGCGGTTTTGGCTGACTAATGTATAAGGT
>CAJTPH010000021.1 GCA_910578215.1 uncultured Acetatifactor sp.
TTGACTTCGCGGTACTGTATGGCTGAACTGTTACTTCTGCGGTCTGCAGGTGTAAATTTCATACTTGACCCGGGGAAAATTATATGTTAGAGTGAGAAGGAAAGAGAGGTGTAGCAATGTACAATAAGTAATTCGTATGAATTGGATATGGAACATTTCTTCGCGGGGCGGGGGGTGTTTTGTTGCCGAAAAACGGATTACTTATCAAAATATGTATAAATTGGCGGCTGCATAATATGTGCGGCAAGCCTGATTTGGCTATGAGCCTGCTTTGATAGATACCGGTATACGTTTTTGGTGACAGGACAGCCTGCGTCGAAGACGTATTTTTTTATGGCCTTGACCGGCAAATACCTCTTGAGAGCGTTTTGCTCCCTCAGAAGGCGGGAACGGTTATGGCTTGGAAGGGCAGGTGGTCTTATGTTACAGATAAAAAATTTAAATATGACCCACAGAAAGGATCTGCGGGAGATCGTCAAGGATTTTCATGTGGTATTGAACGCCGGGGACAAGGCAGTCATTATCGGGGAGGAGGGCGACGGGAAATCCACGCTTTTAAGGTGGATTTATGACCCGTCGCTGGTAGAGGGATACTGCGAAGCGGAAGGGGAAAATATTTACAGCGGGGAGAGACTGGGGTATCTGCCCCAGGAGCTGCCTCGTGAGGACCTGGGCAAAAGCGTCTGCGGATATCTTTCCGAGGAGCCCTGTTTTTGGGAGGCGGACCCTAAAGAAATCAACAGGCTGACCAGGGAGCTTCAGCTGGAGGAGGGCTTCCTCTACAGTGACCAGAGTCTGGATACGCTGTCTGGCGGAGAGAAGATAAAGGTGCAAATGGCGAGGCTTCTGCTGGCGCAGCCCACGGTGCTGCTTCTCGACGAGCCCTCCAACGATATAGATATCTTTACCCTGGAATGGCTGGAAAAGCTGATTGTGGAATTTGAGCACATTGTCCTTTTTGTCTCCCACGACGAGACCTTGATAGAGGGGACGGCAAATATGGTTATCCATCTGGAGCAGCTCCGCAGAAAAAACGTCAGCCGTTATACGGTGGCAAGGCTGCCCTATACGGAGTATATCAGACGGCGGGGAGAAAGCATGCAGAAGCAGCAACAGGAAGCGCTGAACGACAGACGGGAAGAAAAAGCCAGACAGGAAAAGTGGCAGCGCATTTATCAGAGGGTAGACCATGAGCTGAACACGATTACCAGACAGAACCCCTCGGGTGCAAGACTGCTGAAAAAGAAGATGAAGGCGGTCAAATCCATGGAAAAGCGTTTTGAACGGGAATCCGAAAGCATGACGCAGATGCCGGAGTCCGAGGATGCCATCTTTGTAAAATTCAACGAGGGCTTGTCTGTTCCGGCGGGCAAGGTAGTATTGGACTTTTCTCTTGACTGTCTGGAAGCGCCGTCGGATAACGGGCAGGAGAGGCGGGTGCTTGCCAGGAATGTCTCGCTTTATGTAAAGGGAGGCGAGAAGGTCTGCATCATCGGGAAAAACGGGGCGGGCAAGTCCACGCTGCTCAAGGCGGTGGCGGAGGAGCTTTTGAAAAGGACGGATGTGAAGACCGCATATATGCCCCAAAATTATGAAGAACAGATGGACCTGGAGAAGACCCCGGTGGAGATCCTGAGCGTGACGGGAGACAAGGAGGAGCTGACAAGAATCAGGACCTATCTTGGCTCCATGAAATACACGAAGGAAGAAATGGAACGTCCCGCTTTGGCGCTGTCCGGCGGGCAAAAGGCGAAAATATTCCTGCTCAAATTGAGCATGTCGGGGGCAAACGTACTGCTTTTGGATGAACCCACCAGAAATTTTTCGCCCCTGTCAAACCCGGTGATCCGGCAGGTCCTCAGGGATTTTGGAGGCGCGGTCATCAGCTCCTCCCACGACAGAAAATATATCCGGGAGGTATGCGACAGGGTGTATTGGCTGGATGAGGAAGGTCTGAGGGAATATACCGGGGCTGCGGGCGCTCTGTAGCCTTGGCCGGGAAGCCGTAACGGGCAGGTGTGTCTTCCGGTACGGCTTCCCAAATGGGAGCTTTAGGATTTCTACAGCAGAAAAGAGGAGATTACATGGGAAAATTTTTATATTGGATAGTAGGTCAGGTGGCAAAGATACACAATTATCTTCTTAGGCTGAACGATGCCTATGAGTATAATTTTTCGGACAAGGAGCTTCATTTCCTGATTATCGGCGCTCTTGGGATGGCGATGATATTTGCGGTGCATCCGGTATTCAAGTGGCTTGTAAAGCATAATCACATCATGGTGATAAGCTGGATTTATGTGTTTACCCTGATCATTGTCATCACCTTTGCCATAGAGATCGGCCAGAGGGTTACAAATACGGGGGTGATGGAGTTTAAGGATATCGTGTTCGGCGTGTTTGGGTTTATCTGCATGTTTCTGGTTTTTTCCGCGGTGAGGGGAATTTATCATCTGGTGCTGAGGCTTATGCACAGGAATACATAGATGCCCGTAAAACAGCGCTTGGAAATGATTTTTCAAACACGCTCTGGGGGGGGAAACTGCGGTTATGTAGACTTTCAGGGAAATTGCGGTTACATATTGACATATATATCGGAGCATGATATATTAATAACAG
The DNA here is from genome assembly GCA_910578215.1 of uncultured Acetatifactor sp. Classification (GTDB taxonomy): domain Bacteria; phylum Bacillota; class Clostridia; order Lachnospirales; family Lachnospiraceae; genus Acetatifactor. The sequence continues at coordinate 2,617 of CAJTPH010000021.1, forward strand.
GATATATCGGGAGACGATCTATTATAAGGATTCAATTTTTGTGAAGATCATGTATCTTGTCGGCTTGCTGTGGGGCGGAGGACTTTGAACGTTACGGGCATGGCTTCCGGGGCGGAGGGCCGGGGACGCAGGCGGAATGCACTGGCCAGAAAAAGCGGAGAGGGTGAGAAAGCCATGGAAAAAAATACTCCTTTGACGGAGGCTTTATTCTATATATTACTGTCGGTGAGAGAGCCCAACCATGGTTACGGCATTATTCAGGAGGTGGAAAGGCTGACGGAGGGCAGGGTGGTGCTTGGCCCCGGGACCCTTTACGGAGCCATACAGACCATGACGGAAAGGGGCTGGATTCGTATATTCAGCCAGGAGACGGACTCCCGGAAAAAGAAGCAATATGTGATTACGGAGTTGGGGCGGAGCATTTTTGCCGCAGAGAAGGCGCGTCTGGCAGAGCTGCTGCGGAATGCGGAGCTTATGAAGGGTATATAGCCATGCGTGAGGGGGAGAGGTTATGATTAAATTTCGTTTTTATTTCAACAATGAGAAAGACGTGGAGTGGCTGAACGAGATGTCAAGGCAGGGCTATGCACTGACAGGCTTCTGCATGGGCTTCTACAGCTTCGACAGGTGCCTGCCCGGGGAATATGTCTACCAGATCGATTTGGCGGAAGGAATGTTCAGGGTCAGCACGGACTACAGGCAGTTTATGGCGGAGATGGGCGTGGAGATTGTGTGTCTGTGGGGGATGTGGGTATTTCTGCGCAGGAGAGCATGCGAAGGGGAATTTAAGCTTTATACGGATGTGGAGTCCAAACTCGAGCACTATACGAAAATCAGGAATCTGTTTAGGGCGGTGGTCTGTCTTGAGACCGTGTGCCTGTTTTTTGAAATAATGGAGGCGGTGATGGGAATCGCTGTGGCGGCAATGGCAGCGTGTTTGATTCTTTTGTTAATAATGGCGATGCTCAGGGAGATCACACGCCTTAATGAGATGCTTACAGAGCTTAGGGCGAGAATGGGGGAGCCGACAAAGAAGGACTTGTGCTGCGGCGGGGGAAAGGTGTCGGGCTTTCTGGTTGCAGGGCTGCTGCTCAATGCCTTTGGGCAGCTATTGAAAATTCTTTCTGAGCTTTCCGCGGTCCAAAGCATAAGTCATATTGTGACAGGAGTCGCAATTGTTCTCATGCTGGCAGGAATATGGAGGACTCTGGGGAGGGCATAATGACGATAGAGCCGGGCGGCAGCTTTGCACGCCCGGTTCTTTATGCTCATGGGCATACAAGGGAAGATTGTCAGCAAGGTTGACGGCCCGGCGAAAGAGCAGGGAAAAGAGTTTTCCTTGGCCGACTGCGAACGGACGCGTTAAGGAAAAATGTCAGGGAGGCTTTCAATTTTACATAAATTATGATAGAATATTGACACGAATACCCGGCGGGGTATCCGCCATGCGAGCGTTTATGAGATTGGAGATTGCAATGGATGAATTAATTGAAAACCTTTCCGGCGAAAGGATGCAGTTTGCGGTGTTGATAGACGCCGACAATATAAGCTCAAAGTATGCGGGCACCATCTTTGAGGAGCTGGAGAAATACGGGCTGTCCACCTACAGGCGTATCTATGGCAACTGGTCAAAGGGAAACGGCTGGTCAGAGGGTATGCTTCTGGAGTATTCCATTATGCCGGTGCAGCAGTTTTCTTATACCAGCGGGAAAAATGCCACAGATATGGCGATGGTGATAGACGCTATGGACATTCTTTACAAAAATAAGGTTCAGGGCTTCTGCCTGGTGACAAGCGACAGCGATTTTACCAGGCTTGCCATGCGTCTTCGGGAGGAGAATATGTTTGTGCTGGGCATGGGGGAGTCCAAGACGCCTGTGGCGCTGACCCGCGCCTGTAATAAATTTATCCATTTGAATCTGGTTGCGGAGCAGAACAAGGCCAGCGGAGACAACGATCTGCTCGATACGGAGACTTCGGAGGAGCAGAATGTGACGCCGATTTCCGAGGTACGGCAGGTTATTCTTGCCACGCTCAACGACAACGGCGGGAAGCAGGTGGACCTGGCGCAGGTCGGCAACCGCCTGAACGATAAGTTCTCGGATTTTGACGTGCGAAACTACGGATATTACAAGCTGAGTACCATGGTAGACGAGGAGATGCCGGACTTCACCGTAAAAAAGATCAATAACCAGCATTATGTGGAGAGGAGCAACGCGCTGACCAAGGAGGAGCTGGAGCGGGAGATCTGCCGTATGATAGAAAAGAGCGGCGGAATGATAGAAAACCTGGCATCGCTGAACGACGAGCTGCATAAAAAATACAGGCAGCTGGATTACAGGCAGTTTGGCTACAACAGGATATCCAGCTTCCTGCGGAGCCTGAAGTCGGTGACGGTACATGAAAACCGTGTGACGCTTAAGAAAAGGGATAAGTAGGCAAAACGAATCTGCCTGACGCTTGAGAAAGGGGATATGCAGGCAAAATGGATCTTTTTGAATATATGAGAAGCGCTGACATGGAAAAGGAGTCTCCGCTTGCCGTCAGAATGCGCCCCAGAACCCTTGAGGAGGTGTTGGGGCAGGAGCACATTGTTGGCAGGGACAAGCTGCTTTACCGTGCCATTAAGGCGGATAAGATAAGCTCGGTTATTTTTTACGGGCCTCCGGGAACGGGAAAGACCACACTGGCCAGGGTCATCGCAAATACGACCAGCGCGGAATTTACCCAGATCAACGCCACGGCGGCGGGAAAAAAGGATATGGAGGAGGTGGTGGCGAAGGCCAAGGACAGCCGGGGCATGTACGGCAGGCGCACCATCCTGTTCATTGACGAAATTCACCGTTTTAATAAGGGGCAGCAGGATTATCTGCTTCCGTTTGTGGAGGACGGCACCGTTATCCTGATAGGCGCAACTACGGAAAATCCCTATTTTGAGGTAAACGGGGCACTTTTATCCCGTTCCGTTATCTTTGAGCTGAAGCCTATCCCCAGAGAAGCGGTAAAGGAGCTTATTACAAAAGCGGTCCGGGATGAGGACAGGGGGATGGGCGTTTATAATGCGGTGATAGAGGAGGATGCGCTGGAATTCCTTGCGGATCTTTCGGGAGGGGATGCAAGGCATGCTCTGAATGCCGTGGAGCTGGGCATCCTGACCACGGAGCGCGCGGAGGACGGAAAGATACACCTCACCCTTGAGGTGGCGCAGGAGTGCATTCAGAAGCGTGTTATCCGCTATGACAAAACAGGCGATAACCATTATGACACCATTTCTGCATTTATAAAAAGTATGAGAGGGTCCGACCCGGACGCGGCGGTTTACTACCTGGCGAGAATGCTTCACGCAGGGGAGAACGTGGCGTTTATTGCCAGAAGGATTATGATCTGCGCGGCGGAGGATGTGGGAAACGCGGACCCCAATGCTCTGGTGGTGGCCACAAATGCCTCGCTGGCTGTGGAGCGCATCGGCATGCCGGAGGCACAGATTATCCTGTCCCAGGCGGCTGCCTATGTGGCGTGCGCCCCAAAGAGCAACGCTGCCTGCCAGGCGATTTTTCAGGCGATGAAGGCGGTGGAGCAGACCGGCAATCTGCCAATTCCGGCGCATCTTCAGGATGCCCACTACAAGGGGGCTGCCAAGCTGGGGCGCGGAACCGGTTATAAGTATGCCCACGATTATCCCAACAATTATGTGGAGCAGCAATATCTGCCGTATGAGCTGACAGGACAGGAGTTTTACAGACCGGGCGGAAACGGGTATGAGGTAAAGATCAGAGAGCATATGAAAAGGATTAAGACAGAGGGGCGCTTCACATAAGGAAGCGCCCCTGGCGTTTTCAAAACAACTCTGAAATCAGATGCTGATAGATCTCCTGGTTTTTTTTCTGCCAGTTGTCGCATATGGAGGAGGCGATTTCCTCCGTGGGCACGGACAGGGTGATTTCCACCAGATTTGTCTCCCGGTCCTTGGCGATAAGATGCGCCTCATATTCCCCGGAGGTGGACTTGTAGTAGTTGCCCTGAACGGAGACCTCGTTGCGAAGATCGTACTCGTTTTCCTTAAAATAGGTGTTGATCTCCTCTTTGATTGCAGGGCTGATATGTCCCTCGAAATAGAGCAGGGTCTCTCTGCCCTCCGGTGTGATGGATAAATGGGTGCGATTACGGACGGTCTCGGAGGTGATCAGCCTTGATTCGGTCAAATCGTTGATAACCTGCTGCAGGGTGAGGAAATTGGTATAATCCTTTTCAAGGATAAAATCGCTGACCTGTGCCGCGGTCATGGAGAAGTTGACCCGGTCCAGCATATACAGCACGATCAGCTTATAAAGTGTCAGGGGGTCTTGCAGCATAGCCGCTCCTTTCCGGGCAGTGCACAGGTCATTGGGCAAATGCCCTGGCCTGTATGCCGCCCTTTTTGTTTTATGTCCCAAAGCCTCCGGCGTATGTTTTGCAGGATATTACCGGATATGGGATTTCACGGCCTCCGCCACAAGCTCCGCAACCTTTGGATTAAATGCCTCCGGCATTATGTTTTCATCGCTTAATTCGCTGTCGGGTACCAGCCCCGCGATGGCTGCGGCGGCAGCGAGCTTCATTTCCTCGGTGATCTGTGTGGCGCGTCCCTCCAGGGCTCCTCTGAAAATTCCGGGGAAAGCGACTACATTATTGACCTGGTTGGGAAAATCGCTTCGTCCTGTGCCGATGACCCTTGCTCCCGCCGCCTTTGCCAGGTCCGGCATGATTTCGGGGACGGGATTTGCCATGGCAAAGAGGATGGAGTCGCGGTTCATGGAGGAGACCATTTCGGGGGTCACAATGCCCGGAGCGGACACTCCCACGAAGATGTCCGCGCCCTTTAAGGCGTCGGCAAGCGTACCGGTCTTACCGTTTAGATTTGTGACCTCCGCCATTTTCTGCTGCATCCAGTTCAGTCCTTCCGTGGACCTGGATATAATGCCCATTTTGTCACACATGATAATGTTGGGGAAGCCGTAGGTGAGAAGCAGCTTTGTGATGGCGACGCCGGCGCTGCCCGCGCCGTTTACAACCACCAGGCAGTCCTCCTTCCTTTTGCCGACTACCTTCAGGGCGTTGATGATTCCTGCCAGAACGACGATTGCGGTACCGTGCTGGTCGTCGTGGAATACGGGAATATCAAGGGTTTCCTTCAGGCGTTCCTCGATCTCAAAGCATCTTGGAGCGCTGATATCCTCCAGATTGATACCGCCGAAGGCGGGCGCAAGCCAGGTGACGGCTTTGATGATCTCCTCGGTATCCTGGGTATCCAGGCAGATAGGAACCGCATTGACCCCGCCGAATTCCTTGAACAGTACGGCCTTGCCCTCCATAACGGGCATTGCCGCGTGAGGACCGATATTTCCCAGCCCCAGGACTGCGCTTCCGTCGGAGACGACGGCCACTGTGTTTGCCTTCATGGTATATTTGTAAGCGGCCTCTTTGTCCCCGGCAATCACCCTGCAGGGCTCTGCCACGCCCGGGGTGTAGGCTACGGACAGATCCTCTCTGGATTTTACGGGCGACTTGGATACGGTTTCAAGCTTGCCGTTCCATTTTTCGTGCATCATAAGAGCTTTCTCGCCGATGGTCATTTCTGCTTTCGCTTCGGTTTCTTTTTTTGTTCCTGTTTCCATGCCATTACCTCTTTCCTTATCTTTTCGTTCTTAGTTATTTCGGTAAACAGTTAAGCTGCCGATAACCGGATTAAAAAGCCTCAGCAGCCTTCAGGCTGCCGGTAACCGGCTTCAAAAATCTCGGCAGCATTTAATCTTGTTACATCATATAATAGATTGCGGCGGTTCGCAAGGCAAAAGTGTGAAGATAATTTATAAGTCTGCAAAGTACACAGACTAAGAAATTCTAGGGCTTCACACAGAAGAACGCAAGAGCAGCGTTCTTAATGGATTGTTTGTGTCGGCGGCGCCGGCATGTAAAAACCTCCGTGTTATCATAGACAAGAGGTTATGTACCTTATCTATCATAACAGGAGGCCTTATAATTTAATCGGTTTTTTTGGCTCAGGCTTTTTATAATATAGCCCTACTGCTCGATGTCATACCGGAATTTTCCCACCAGCTCCTTCAGCATATCCGCCTGGCGTGCCAGCTCCTCGGACGCTGCGGCGCTTTCCTCCGAGGTGGCGGAGTTGGATTCGACAACAGCCGATATCTGATTGATTCCCTCTGAGATCTGTGCCGCCGCCTTTGCCTGGTCTTCGGAAGCTATTGCAATTTCGCCCATGGATTCGTTGACCACCTTTGCGTTTTCCACAACGGAAAGCAGGGATTGGGCCGTGGAGCTGGCGAATTGGATACCTTCTTCTACGGCCATGATGGCGTTTTGAATCAGATCCTTCGTATTTCTTGCAGCCTCCGAGCTCTGGTCCGCGAGAGCGCCGACCTGTGTGGCGACGACGCCGAAGCCCCGTCCCTGTTCACCTGCCCTTGCAGCCTCGATTGAAGCGTTCAGGGAAAGCAGAGCCGTCTGGTCGGCAATTTCCTCTATGCTGCTGATAATAACCGCAATTTTATCGGAGGCTTTTCTGATCTTATCCATTGCCTCTGTGTTATTCTTCATATGCTCGTTGCTTTCAATGATCCTGTCGTTCATATTCGCCACGATCGTCCTTGTCTTTTCCGCGTTCTCGGCATTCACCTGTATCTTCTCCGAGATATCCGCGATGGTAGCGGTCAGCTCCGCCACTGCGCTTGCCTGGTCCGTGGCGCCCTCGGCAAGCTGCATGGAAGCGCCTGCCAGATCCTCCGCTCCCTTCTGGACCTGCTTCGCGTTGCAGTCAATATCCTGCATTGCAGAGCACAGCGATGCCACGATTCCCCGGAAGGACTTGCTGATTTCGGAGAAATCACCCTTATAGTCATCATCTATCTGGATGATAAAGTTACCCTCCGAAAGCTCTGCCAGATGAGTGTCGATGTCTGCGATGATGTTTTTCAGATCGCCAATGGTCTGCGACAGGCAGTTCATCAATATTGCGGTCTCGTCATTTGTCACAGGCTCCGGAGTATCGGTATGAAGATCTCCCTGCGCCAGAAGCTCAAGCCGGCTGACCACCATCGTGATGGGGCTTACGACCTTTTTGCCCAGACCAACGCCTCTTTTGATTCCGTACAGCGTAAATAAAATGACAAAAATCACTGTAAATACCAGCGAGAGGTAAAACATTCCCAGGAATTCACTCCGCACTGCCGCAACGCCGATGCTCCATCCGTTTATGCCGGGAACCGGCGAATATGCAACGACCTTTGTGACCCCGCCATAGGAATAGGTTCCCGTTCCGCTTTGGCCCGTTATCATTTGCTTGCAGATTGCACTGTATTTTTTCAGCTTGGGGTTTGTGTCGCCAAGATGGATGCTGTCCTCCACGCCCACAAGCGAAGAATCAATATCCGCGATGGTAATTCCGTTGGAGTCAAGCATGAACGCGGTGCCGCCTTTTCCCACCTTGATAGAACGCATGATATCGTTCAGATATTCTCCGTTGGGGACATAGACCACCGCTCCCACCGCCTTTGTTCCGGGAATTCCGTTTTCCCACAGGGGAGCCGATACCACATAATTAACAGAATTTGTGATATCGCTGTAAGCCGGCGTGGAAATATATGTATTGCCTGCCATGGCTTCACGGAAGAAATCCCTGTCGGAGAAATTCGTCCCCGAGATTATGTCGATACCGCTGCTGTCTAAAAGGTACCCTCTCTCAAAATCGTGGTCCTTGATTCTCTGTTCCAGAATCGCCGCCTTGTCCTCTGCCGGCCGGCTGGAGTCCGCAAGCCGCGCGATGCTTCCTGTTTCATAGGCAACCGCCACATACTGTTGAAGCGCAGCCGCGACATAAAAGGCGGCAACATCAGAAGTATTGTTGATTGTAGAAGAAACCGCATTGATGGAAGAAATGTAACTCAGGACGGAAGTAATCACTCCCAGAACGATACAACAGATCATAATGGTTCTTGCAAAGCATGAAGAAATTTTCTTTTCGATGCTTATAAAGCCCGTGCTTTGATTTTTTGTTTTTGATAGATCGCCGTTGTTTTCATTTTGCATATATTTTCCTCGTTTCCGGCTGCTCCGCCAATCATCCTTTCCGTTATAATATAATTTCCGGGCATCATCCCGAAGAGCCTATTTTATATAATCATATTATATCACCATAATATCCAATTTTCTACCTTTTTGATAAAATATTATAATATTGATAACAAAAACGAGAGCTGTTATTATTTTTAGCATTATTTAAAAAAAAGCTTTCTATTTTTGGCAAGATGTATTATAATGCTTATATTAAAGCATAAGCATTCGATCATAATGTTCAGGAAGCATATTGATGGCGAAATCTGACTGAAACCCCCCGTTTTAGTAAAGAAAAGAATATTCAAAACCTAAGCCGAGCTTTTAAGGCAGAGAATTTTTATAATTTAGGCAGTGTGTCTTAGATTGAAACTTCCATTTCGGAATTGTGTACCCATTCAAAAGTGTGCCCATTCAAAAAGAGCTTTCAAATATGTTTTGTAAATATTTTTACATCAGGATATAAAGCAAAACTCGGTTGATGTTATGAAAGATTTTAAGCAGGCGGAGCTTTTTTACACCTGATATTTCAGATTTTCAGACGTGGGCTTTGCTGTAAGCAAAAGAAATAAATCAGGAGAAAGCGGATAATCACAGGCTTTCGATACAGGGAAACGAAATTTGTAAAAGGGAAAACTTTCCTACAAAATATAAATGAAAAGGTTTTCAAATCAGGAGGAATTTTATGAGGGAAAAATATGAATCGCTGCAGCTTGCCCAGCTAAAGGAGCTGGCGAAGGTACGCGGGTTAAAGGGTACCTCCGCCATGAAAAAGGCGGAGCTGGTAGAGGCGATGCTTGCGGAGGATGAAAGGGTTAAGAAGCTGGAAGACGAGAGCGCGGCAAAAAGCAGCTCCGCCCAGCAGAATACAGACGCTTCACACGGCAGGGAGACTTCCAAGACCCCGGCGCCCCGCAGACGCACGGTTATCACCTCGCCGAAGCGGGACATGCAGAAGAATACTGCGGAGGAACGTGCCGTGAAGGCGGAGGCTTCCGCACAGACCGAGACCGTTCAGAGGGTGGAGGAGAATCCCCGGCCCTATGAAAGTGCGCCTGCACCTGCGGCAGGAGCGGCGCCGGCGGCGCGTGTCAGCCGTCCCCCGGAGGTTTATGACGAAAAGACCTATCCAAAGGAGCTGGACAGCGGCGAGGAGGCCAGCGGTATTCTGGAGGTCATGCCGGACGGATACGGCTTTATCCGCTGTGAAAATTATCTTCCGGGCGAGAACGATGTGTACGTGGCGCCCAGCCAGATCCGCCGTTTCGGCTTAAAGACAGGGGATATCCTGCACGGTAACAAGCGCATCAAGACCCAGCAGGAAAAGTTCAGCGCGCTTTTGTTTATACGCTCTATTAACGGCTATACCACCGAGGAGGCGTCCCAGCGCAAGGCTTTCGAGGACATGACGCCCATATTCCCCAACGAGCGCATCCGGCTGGAGACGTCAGGCTGCAGCGTGGCAATGCGGGTCATGGATCTGGTCAGCCCGGTAGGCAAGGGGCAGCGCGGCATGATCGTATCGCCGCCCAAGGCGGGCAAGACGACGCTGCTGAAGGATGTGGCGAAGTCCATTTTGCGCACGAATCCCCACATGCACATGCTGATTCTGCTGATCGACGAGCGGCCGGAGGAGGTTACGGACATTAAGGAGGCTATTATCGGCAACAATGTGGAGGTGATCTATTCCACCTTTGACGAGCTGCCGGAGCATCATAAAAGAGTCTCGGAAATGGTTATCGAACGCGCAAAGCGTCTGGTGGAGCATAAAAAGGACGTTGTCATCCTGCTTGACAGCATTACCCGTCTGGCAAGAGCATACAATCTGGTGGTGCCGCCCAGCGGGCGCACCCTGTCGGGAGGCCTTGACCCGGCGGCGCTGCACATGCCCAAGAGGTTTTTCGGCGCGGCGAGGAACATGCGCGAGGGCGGCAGTCTGACCATACTTGCCACCGCTTTGGTGGACACGGGAAGCAAGATGGATGACGTGATATACGAGGAGTTCAAGGGTACCGGCAACATGGAGATGATTCTGGACAGAAAGCTCTCCGAAAAGCGCATTTTCCCTGCCATTGATCTGGCGAAATCCGGAACCAGACGGGAGGATCTGCTCTTGAACGGCGAGGAATTCGAGGCCATCAATATCATGCGCAAGGCGTTGAACGGCCTGAAGTCGGACGAGGCCACCGACCGGATTCTGGATATGTTTGCGAAGACGAGAAATAATAACGATTTTGTCCAGACGGTAAAGAAAAACAGGTTCATTTGAGCAGGGTTTGCAGAAAATATAGAGAAAAGATAAAAATTGGCAAAAAAGAAAAATTGTGCTTGCATATAGACAACTCGTATGTTACAATAATACCGCTGTTTGTGGTTCCATAAGCAGTGCGGATGAGAACGCGGAGTACGCTGGCTGCATACGGCTGTGGCAGGTGCCGCAGCGCAATACCGGCTTCGCGATGCCAGAAGGCTGAACTGTTACAGAACAACAAATATATTGCAAGTACTTATAAAGAGGTGAGAGAGATGAAAGAAGGAATCCATCCCCAGTATTATCAGGCTACCGTGACCTGCAACTGTGGCAATACTTTTGTGACAGGTTCCACGAAACCTGAGATCCATGTGGAGGTATGCTCCAAGTGCCATTCATTCTATACCGGTCAGATGAAGACCGCCAGAGCTGATGGACGTATCGAGAAGTTCAACAAGAAATACGGCGTTCAGTAGGAAGCGCAGGGGAAGGGTGAGATACGAGTATCTCACCCTTTTGTACGTTGTAGGTTACATTGAGTTTAGTGAGAAACAAAGGAGCTTTTTATGGCGAAAAGAAAGGGTAAATGCTATTCCGGCATAGGAGGGCAGGCTGTGCTGGAAGGCATTATGATGAAAAATCAGGAAAAGTATGCCGTGGCGGTCAGAAAGCCCGACGGCGGGATAGCCGTTGAGACTGAAAATACGCAGGGAATCCTTGAAGGAAACAGGCTCAAGGAGCTTCCTTTCATTCGCGGCGTTTTTAATTTTATAGATTCCATGATGCTGGGCATGAAGTGCATTAATTTTTCCGCCTCGCTTTATGACGGCGAGGAAGAAAAGGAGGACGGAGGAAAGGGCGATAAGCTTGCGACAGTTCTGATTTCCCTATTTTCCGTGGCGTTCGCCGTGGGCATTTTTGTGGTGCTTCCCACCTATTTGACTTCCTTTTTTGTAAAATCCCTGAAAAACGAATCCTTGAGGGCGATAATTGAGGGTGTGCTGAGAATACTGATATTTATTGCATATATTCTTCTTATCAGCATTATGAAGGATATCAGGCGGCTGTTCCGTTATCACGGAGCTGAGCATCAGTGTATCAACTGCATTGAGAAGGGCAGGCCGTTGACGGTGCGCAATGTGATGAGGAGCTCCAGGCTGCACAAAAGATGCGGAACCAGCTTTATATTCTTTGTGTTTCTGGTGAGTATTGTCCTGTTCTTTTTTATCAGAGTGGATAATCCGCTTTTGAGGGTGCTGCTGCGTATTTTGCTGATGCCCGTGGTTGCTGGAATCTCTTATGAAATCATCCGGCTTGCGGGCCGGTGCGACAATCTTTTTGTTAAAATTCTCTCCGCGCCCGGCATGGGAATCCAGCTGCTCACCACCAAAAAGCCGGATAAGGATATGGTTGAGGTGGCGATTGCCGCAGTGGAAGCGGTGTTTGACTGGAAGAAGTTTCTCCGGGAGAACTACGGGTACGTGGAACAGGAGGCCCGGGCGCAGGACACAGCGCAGAACAGGGAGGATGAGGCTGAGGACATATGACTTATGGGGAGGTCTGTAAAAAGGGAGAGACGGTCTTGGCGGAAGCGGGGATAGAGGAAGCGCAGCTGAACGCAAGGCTTCTTTTGGAGTATGTCTGCGGTACATCCCGCAGCGACCTTCTGGCGCACGGGGACAGAGAGGTGGCGAAGGAGGAGCAGAGGCTCTACGAACGGCTGATTGCAAAACGCAGGGACAAAATTCCTCTGCAGCAGCTCACCGGAAGCCAGGGCTTTATGGGGCTGGAATTTTCGGTGAATGAGCATGTGCTTATACCCAGGCAGGATACGGAAATTTTGGTTGAGGAGGTATTAAAAAATCTCCACGACGGTATGAGAATACTGGATATGTGCACGGGGTCAGGCTGTATTCTTATCAGCCTGCTTCACTATTCCAACGACTGCACGGGCGTGGGAGCGGATATTTCCGGGGAGGCGCTGCAGGTTGCGGAGGAAAATAAGAGAAGGCTGCTTGGAACGTCGGCGGACGCCCGGCTGCAGGAGCTTCCAGACTGTACATTTGTACGGAGCGACCTTTTTGAAAATATTGAGGGACGATTCGACATTATCGTGTCAAATCCTCCTTATATTTCCGCCGGCGAAATAGAAACGCTGATGCCGGAGGTAAGGGATCACGAGCCAAGGCTGGCGTTGGACGGCGGCGGGGACGGGCTGTTTTTTTACCGCAGGATCATTGCGGAAAGCGGCGGATATCTTCCCGGCGGAGGCATGCTCTTTTTTGAAATCGGATATAATCAGGCGGAGGCGGTTGTCGTGCTGATGGAGGAAGCCGGGTTTCTGGAGATAACGACAGTTAAGGATTATGCGGGGCTGGACCGGGTGGTATATGGCACAAAGGGCTTTGCGCCGTAGAGCGTATTGCGGATGTGCACCGGATGATATGAATTTGCAGGCTATAGAAAGGCATAGGTACTGATATGTTTGATAAATTAGAGGATTTATTGATACGTTTTGAGGAGATCATGGGAGAGCTGCATGAGCCCACTGTCACAAACAATCAGGAGCGTTTCCGCAAATTGATGAGGGAGCAGAGCGATCTGACCCCCATTGTGGAGGCTTATACGGAATATAAAAAGTGCAGGCAGGACATCGAGGACTCGCTGGAAATGCTGGAGGGCGAGAATGACGAAGAAATGCGCGATATGATTAAGGAGACCCTGAACGACGGCAAAAAGCGCATGGAGGAGCTGGAGCAGCAGCTTAAGATATTGTTGCTGCCCAAGGACCCCAACGACGATAAAAACGTTATCGTGGAGATCCGTGCCGGCGCGGGCGGCGACGAGGCGGCATTGTTTGCGGCTGAAATCTACCGCATGTATGTGCACTATGCCGAGAGCCGGCGCTGGAAGGTGGAGACCATGAACGTGGATGAGATCGGCATTGGAGGCATGAAGGAGGTACAGTTCATGATTAACGGCCAGGGCGCTTACTCCAGAATGAAGTACGAGAGCGGCGTCCACCGTGTGCAGCGGGTGCCGGAGACGGAGAGCGGCGGCCGGATTCACACCTCCACGATCAGCGTGGCGGTGATGCCGGAGGTGGATGAGGATATCGATGTTGTCATCGACGATAAGGACATCCGTATCGATGTGATGCGCGCCTCCGGTAACGGCGGCCAGTGCGTCAATACCACGGACTCGGCGGTGCGGCTGACTCACTATCCCACGGGAATCGTGGTGTACAGCCAGACGGAGAAATCTCAGATACAGAACAAGGCTAAGGCGTTTGCACTGTTGAAGGCGAAGCTCTACGACATCGAGCAGCAGCAGAGACACGACGCGGAAGCCGAGCTGCGCAGAAGCCAGATCGGCACAGGGGACCGCTCCGAGAAGATCCGCACCTATAATTTCCCTCAGGGGCGTGTCACCGACCACCGCATAGGCTTGACTATCTACAAGCTGGATAAGGTGATGAACGGGGACATTCAGGAAATTATTGACGCCTGTATCGCCGCCGACCAGGCGGCCAAGTTAGCGAAGATGGGAGAAAATTAAAGTCCCGCCTGGTCGTGCGACCGAGGCGGCCAAGTTAGCGAAGATGGGAGAAAATTAAAGTCCCGCCTGGTCGTGCGACCGAGGCGGCCAAGCTAGCAAAGATGGGAGAAAATTAGAGGGAGGAGAGAATTATGAGGGAGACGATACAGAGAGGCTGCGAACAGCTGATACGCTGCAGGGATCAGGTAAAACAGGTGTTTCCCTGGGACGGAGGGCTGATACACCTGTCATGTGCCGGAATCTATGTGATGAAGGGCAAGAGTGTCGACGAGGGGGTTTTGGAGCAGAGCAAGCGCCTCCTTAAGGAAAAGGTGGGTGTTTTCTCCAATTTCCGTGGAACGGCGCGGTCGCCCATCGCCGCCATGCTGGCAGTCAGCGGTAATCCGGAGCGTACGCTGGATAACGGAATTACCGTATATGAGCTGCTGAAGAAGGAGTTTTGGAGCTCCGCTTATCTGCCTCTTGCAGCCATGACGATTGCTCAGCTTGTGGAGCCCTTCGATTATGAGCGGGTTGCCGGACGTACCAGAAGGATTTATGAGCGGATGAAGGCGGAGCATCCCTTTCTCACCAACAGTGAGGACAGTGCGCTCTGTGCCATGTCGGCGCTTTCGGAAAGGTCGGAGGACGCGTTGATTGGAGATATGGAATCGTGCTACAGGCTTCTTAAGCCGGAATTTTTCTCGGGGAATGCGGTGCAGTCCCTGGCGCATGTGCTGTCTCTTTGCGAGGGGACGCCGGAGGAAAAGTGCCGCAGGACTATGGAGCTGTTCCATAATTTGAAAGCAGCGGGCAGGAAATACGGCACGGAGTACGAGCTGCCTACGCTGGGAATTTTTGCATTGACGGATGCGGATTCCCGGCAGGTCGCCGGGGAAATGATTGAGATCGACAGTTGGTTGTCGGAGCAGAAGGGCTTTGGAGCGCTGGGCAGCGTTGGCAGCAAACAGCGCCTGATGTATGCGGGCATGCTTGCGCAAAAGGAGCATGCTGCGGCAGATGTCGTTCAGACGGCGGCAGTGAGAAGCACGGTGGCGCTGATCGTGGCGCAGGAGATGGTTATGTGCGCGGCCATTGCGGCAAGCACCGCGCCAGCCGCAAGCTCGTCTTCGAGCTGAGGTACGTCTGTATTTTACATTGGCAAGTGCTGCAGGAGCAGGAAGAAAGCATATGTAAAAAGAGCTGGCAGGATAACTATGAGGGATTAATGTATGGCTGAGGGTGGAAAAAACAGCATGAAAGAAAATGCGCCGGAAAACGGAAAAAAGGTTATGGCAGAAGGAGCTGTACCGGAAAAAGCCGCGCAGGAAAATGTCACGGCAGAAGAAGCCATGATACGGGAGGTTCTGAGCCACCTGGACGGGGAGCTTCAAAAGGGGGTCGTCAGGATGAGCGTAATCATGGACGACGAGGCAAAAGAGGAAAAGACGGTATCCCATAAGTGCTGCAACAGTTATGGCAGGCCGGCGAATGAGACCGTGGGGCTTCTGGACATGTATACGGACAGGAACGCGGGAAAACCGGACAGGGACAACGTGTAGGCTTTGCGCAGGATTTCAAGCTGAATTTACTACCGATTTACTGCTTTTGAAAGAAAGGGCGCTGGTATGCTACCGAAATCCTGCAAGTGGTCATTCTGTTATATTGCGTAATCGGAACGCATGAAGAAGACCAGGGGTCATTATGAATCCTGTACTTATGTGGACTATCAGTATTGCGATTGCGGAGCAGCCAAGTAAGTCAGCACTTTGATGCCATGAAGCGTTTTGTCAAGTGCTTTTTTGAGTTATAGACGCAAGCCCTTGTTAGCGCGGCGGGAAACGGAGCAGGCAGTATAAAACCTTACCCTATGGATTTTCGTGCTTGCAACGCCTTAAAATAAGCATTTTCAAGCCCTATTGCGTAACATTCCATTCTGTTCTTTGGGAGGGGCCAGGCAGCGGGGGCAGAGCCACCGCAAAACCTACCGACAGCCGCCGCAGTGGTGCAGACGGTTTTGCTGTAATATTTCCCTTAAAATTAACAAATCACAATCGAAATTAGACAAAATTGTTAGGAAGATAATCGAATGGAGGGTCATAAGCATGGCTTTTATCACTATCATGAACAAAAATGTCTATTATGAAATACATGGGGCTGAATACAGCAATACTCTACTATATCTTCATGGAGGACCAGGCGCGAGTTGTCTTGATTTTACAAATCAGGCAAAGGCACTTGGTAAAAAAATGAGAACCATCATATTTGACCAACTTGGTGTTCTTCGGTCGGATGCCATCAGCAAAGATGAAGATTACAGCATGGAATATCAGATTGAAATGCTTGAGGAAATGCGAAAATCTCTGGGAATAGAAAAATGGAGTATTCTCGGTCATTCTTATGGCGGTATGCTTGCAGTTTTGTATGCTTGGCGTTATCCGACTTCCATCCACAAGATGATCCTGGAATGTCCTTCTCTATGGTTTGAAAATTCCGCGAAGTCAGTCGCAGAATATGTGACCGGCTATATTGACAGCTTACAAAACGAGGCGGCAGGCAAACTTTGTGAAAAAATCAAAGTCACTGATTATCAAGGCAGACCAGAAATTGCTCTTGATTTGATTGCCTTGCTCAACTATGTTACAGATCCAAAACTACGGAATTATCTGCATGGTATTTCTTATGAAGAATATCAAAAAAGTATGGATACGAATGGCATTACAAGAGAAATGTGGTCAAAAGGAAATGGGCACGTTATGAAACTGTTAGAAATGCCGATGCAAAATGATTCCTCCGAAAAAAGAGCAACTATGCTGGATAATTTTCTGCCAAAGATTCAAAAGGAAACCCGTCCGATATTGCTTATCAATGGCAGATATGATCCCGCCTGTTCAAGGTATCAGATAGAATATATGCTAAATAATGTGCAAGACATCACGCAGGTTACCTTTGAAAATAGCGGACATTTTCCGCGAATCGAAGAAGCAGAATTATATACTGATACGGTGCTTGGTTTTCTTGAAGTATGAAATATCCGCTGAAGAAAAAGTAATTTTCTATCGTTGTACCTACTTAAAATTAACCTGTTGGGCTAGTTGATTATAGATATAGAAAAACTTCAACAACATATGCTATCCTATAGTTGTACACCACTACAGACTATAAAAGGAGGCACATGATGTTGAAGTTTCAAGATGATTATACCATTCTCATAGCAACTTTTGAAGATTTTATTTTGCTTGTTTACACAATTGTTGATGATTTATACCGGCAGGTTGTTTCTGTGTCTGTTTCGCAAAGGCGAAACGTGGATACGGCTAAAATGTCAGATTCAGAAATTATTACCTTAAGTATCCGCGGCGAACTGACTGGCACAGTCCTTTCCTAAATTGTTGGCAGTCTGAACAAAACCAGCAATCAGATACGCAAAAGACTTATTTCCGTTCTGGAATGTAATCTCGTCCCCCCAATTGCAGCCGTAATCAGAAGCAAATTCAGTCTATCAGAGTTTATTTCTTGAGCAGCCAAAAGTGATTCTTACCATCCTTACTCCTACGACGTATACATTCAATATTCATGTTTCTATCTCTAGTTCTATCCTGCATAATACTTATAACAACAATACAGAAGTCGTTATAAGTCCACTTTTCATCGTTGAGTTCAAAGTAAAGAATATACTTGCCATCCAACATAGGAAGTTTTTCCAGAATCTCTGAAGTATTCTCCCATCCGCTCTCCTCAAATACAACTGCATGATTTCCTTCTCTCATTGGATTCTCAGCCTCAGATTCCATACTATTACTATTTAGTCCAACAAATCTGAAGTTCTCATTTCTTTGTTCTGACATAGCCTGTTTGTATTGTGCATTCATTTTTTCAACGATTGCTCTGTAATGCTCATGCGATATCCCATACTCCTTAGCTGCGTCATAGTTGCCAACACTTTCGTTAATCTTATCCTGTGTCTTTTTAATTATTTCCTGCATCTTCATATAATCATTTCGATATGACATTTGAATCTGTATTATTTTTTCTAATCTGGCTTCCTGCTCTGCAATCTTCACATCAAAGGCTTTGGCAATTTCATCATCATCGCACTCAAGAAGTTCTTTTATTTCTTCAATTGAAAACATAGCCTCTTGAAGATTTTTGATTTTGACATAATCCAATGCCTGTTCACTATCATAATATCTGTACCCCGAAAACGGATCTACTCTTGCCGGCTTGAGCAAATTGATACTATCGTAGTATCTCAATGTCTGCGTGGTACAGCTGCATAACAGGGAAAACTCTTTGATTGTCATATCTAATACCTCCTTGCAAAGGCATACTATCATTACAGTTAACTTTAAGGTCAATACCTCAAATTATAAGGCATACCAGCAGGAAGTCGATACTTACGAGCAAAACAAGAACGATTGTGACAGCTTCGCCGCGATTATCCGCAAGTATGTGGGGATAAAGGAATTTACCCCTGTAATCGGGGTCATACCGCCTAAGCTAGAATTACTTCCTTATCACCGCAGACTTTGCGGGTATTTTATTTTCTACATAAAAACAATCCCGTATTTATGCGGGTTATGGCGTTTTGCAAACGCCTAAAAAGAGTTCACTCTGGAAAGTAGGATTCCCGGTGAATGCTTTTGTATTCCGTGTCATGGGGCATGACGAAAAGCTATCTTGCCAGCCAGCCGCCGTCCACCGCCAGGGTAAAGCCGTT
The DNA here is from genome assembly GCA_910578215.1 of uncultured Acetatifactor sp. Lineage (GTDB taxonomy): Bacteria > Bacillota > Clostridia > Lachnospirales > Lachnospiraceae > Acetatifactor. The sequence continues at coordinate 21,234 of CAJTPH010000021.1, forward strand.
GACATAGGAGGAGGCTTCGGAGGCCAGGAAGATAGCAGCTCCCGCAATGTCCTCGGGAGTTCCCCAGCGTCCTGCGGGGATACGGGACAGAATCTCGTCTCCGCGCTGTTCGTCGGACCGTAGATTTGCCGTGTTGTTGGTTGCCATGTAGCCAGGGGCAATGGCGTTTACGTTTATATTGTGCTGGCTCCATTCGTTTGCAAGGGCTTTGGTAAGTCCCATGACGGCACTTTTGCTGGCGGTGTAGGAAGGAACCCGTATGCCGCCCTGAAAGCTCAGCATGGAGGCAATATTAATGATTCTGCCACCCTTTTTGTCCTGAATCCATCCCTTTGCAAATGCCTGACAGAGGAAAAATACCATTCTCTGGTTCACATCGATTACCGAGTCCCATTCCTCCACGGTCACGTCCACCGCATCGCATCGCTTGATGAGGCCGGCGTTATTCACCAGAATATCCACACGTCCACATACGGCATTCGCTTCGGCGACAATGCGTGAAATAACGGAAAGATCGGAAAGGTCGGCGAGAATTTCCGTAAAGCTTCCTGAAACGGCAGCGATTTTTTCCGCAGTCTCCTGACAGCTTCTTCGCGCAACGCCGATAACGTTTGCGCCCGCCTGGGCGTAAGCAAGGCAGATGCCCTGTCCCAGCCCGGTGTTAGCGCCGGTTATCAGCGCGGTCTTTCCCTCCAGTGAAAACATGTCCAAATAATTACCTGCCAATATTTTGTCCCCCCTGTTCTGCGGCGCCGAGATCAAAGCATTAGTGCTTTTTCCCGATCACGGGCTGTCGCCCCGTAGGAAAGGGCAGACATAAAATTTCTGCATGCAAGCATGACGAATATTATGTCTGTCTTTTCCCGCGCTGCTTATTGCTTCTGTGAATATCGTATCATAATTTTAGTGCCATAGCGACAAGAAAAAAGAGCGCTCCTGTGGAATCGGAAGTGAACACAATGCCCTTCTGTGTTAATATTATACCAAAATATCGTGCGCTTTAGCGCACATGGAATCGGAAGTGAACACAATGCCCTTCTGTGTTAATATTATATCACAAAACCGGGGGAAAAGAAAGACTTGTATGGAAAAAGGCAGGGTGCTACAATCATCTTCCAAATACTTCACGTGGAGGAGGTTGCTTATGGGGGAAAACTGGCTGGAAAAGATGCAGCAGGAGGGTATGACCGGTGAAATTATGGCGGCAGGACGCAGAGCGGAAAGATATGGGCTCACGCTGGACAGGGAGACGGCGGAGGTTCTTGCCGCGGCGCGAAAGGATGTGCTGAGGGAGCAGAGGAGGGTAGAATTCGGTGCCGGAATTCTGCCGAAGCTGATTTATGAATTCAGTGATTCGGCATATATGGAGCAGGAAAGCTACGGCGAGACCTTGGCAAGGCTTCAGGAAATTTTTTATCTTTATAAAAATGAGACGAATGACGAGCTTACGGATGATGAGCTTCTGCATTTTATGCGGGAGCAGTATGAAAATGTGTGTTTTGGCGATCTGGATTACCTGGAGGGGACATGTTTAAATATATTTGCCCAGGCGGTCAGGGCAGGGTATGAGGGCTATAAGGAGTCCCAGGGCTATGGGGAATATGGAAGGCTTGACGAGGTGAAGCGCTGGGATTATGAATTGTATCTGCAGGCGCTGTCGCAGCTGTTTTGAAGCCATGGATTACCGGCGATGTGCTGAAATATGGTTCGGGGATGCATGGGGGGTGTTCGCGGTGCGTTGGGGAAGGCTTATGTGACGGGGCGCGGGCGCCAAAGGCTATGTGATAAGAGGAAGGGAGCAAGGCTTTATGGGAGTGACGGTGAATTATGGGGCGGAGGAATTGGTTCCAATTGTGGCATATCTGGCGGGAAAGCTGACAGGAGGCGACAGCACCTCCATTACGTATGAAAAGGCGGAGCAGCTGATGCAGGCGGTTCTTTACTGTATCAGCGAATGGGAGAATGACCGGGAGCCGTATGACGGCGGAGGAAAGCCCGCGGCAGGGAATGTAACGGCGCGTCAGGCGTATGAGCTGGGCTATCAGAGGGTAGTGGACAAGGTGAAGCGGGCGCTTGCCCTTTATCATGAGATTTTGGAAGACTTTGACGCCTATGGAAACAGGTGCCTGCAGGATACGATCATAAAGGATATGCCGGAATTTTTCAGGCGGTATGACCCGCGGTTTGCCCCTCACGAGACAAATTTGATATTGGACTATCCGGTGCATAAAGAGATGGACCGATATTCCGGTGTGGATGCGGTTTGGGAGTATTTAAGCGGTATCAGGCAGGAGCAGATTTTTCTGGGCAGGTTTGACAAGGGCTATGTGATGGAGACGCTTTGGAGTCATTCTCCTGATTATATGGAGATGATAGAGAACATTGCAGATATTGTGCGGCAGAGGCTTTTTATGGAAAATAACTGAGAAGGCAGAGAGGGATATAACATGAGACTGAAAAACATATTGATTGTCGTCAGGGACATTGAAAAATCAAGGCGGTTTTATCATGACCTGTTTGGCCTTGACATGGTGCTGGACAATGACGGCAACATGATTTTAACGGAGGGGCTGGTGCTGCAGGAGGAAAAAATCTGGAAGGGCTTCCTTGGTAAGGATATTATTCAGGAGAGAAATTCCTGCGAGCTGTACTTTGAAGAACGGGATATAGAAGCGTTTGTGCAGAAGCTTGAAGGGCTGTACCCCTCGGTTCGGTATGTAAACAGGCTTATGTCTCACAGCTGGGGACAGAAGGTGGTTCGTTTTTATGATTTGGACGGAAACCTGATCGAGGTGGGAACGCCAATGTAATTTTGTCAGAGCCCCAGGTGGGACGGCTGAATAGAAGGAGCGATAGAATGATGAATATGGTAAGCTCGCCAGCCTCCTATTCCACCTCTATTCCACCTTTATTCCATTTTTATTCCGCGCAAAAGCGGCTATTGACATTTTTAAATAATGGTATTAATATGTACTTAGCAAAGCTAAATATATTTATACAGCCGGGCTGCCCAGGGCAGCTTCTTGAAGCAGGGAGGTGAGGTCTTGAAGCAGAAGTACGAGCAGCAAATGAAGAAGGGCGTGTTGGAGATGCTGGTGCTTCGGCTGCTCTCGGAGGAGGAGAAGTATGGTTATCAGCTGATCTGTGAGTTGAAGGAAAGGAGCGGAGGGATGTTTCTTCTGAAGGAGGGCACGCTGTATCCCATCCTGTACCGCATGGAGGATGATGGTTTGGTAATAAACAGGTGGAGCGAGCCCAGGGGCAAGGAGGTATCTAAAAAATATTACCGCATTACCGAGGAGGGAAGAACGACGCTTGCGGAGCTGTGGAAGCTGTGGCAGACCTTTGCAGGCAGCGTGAGCGGTGTCATGATAAAATAAAAGATCCTTATTACAGCTTGGAAAAATGTCCAGTGGCAGCCATGCGCGCGGAAGCGCTGGCAGAGGCGTGAACGGATATAATAGGTATAGAAAGGATAAGTGTGATGACAAAACAGGGCTATGTGAAACAGGTGGTAAAAAATTTGAATTGTCCCCAGGATAAAAAAACGGATATTGAAAGACAGCTCTTGTCGGATATTGATATTGCACTTGGAGAAGGCAGACAGCTGGAGGAGGTCCTTGCCGGGATGGGGGAGCCCGAGGCGCTGGCGAAGGAATTCAACGAAAATTTCGATGACGGCACAAAGGCAAGGGTGAAAAGGCGGAGAATAGTAACAGCGATTTTGGCGGTGGCTCTGGTGGCGGCGGTGCTTGCAGTGCCTGCGTACTGGGCCTATCCGAAGGTAAGGGACATAGGCCACAGCCAAATGTTTACGGCATATGAGGTAGAGCAGTGTTCAAAGGCGGTGGTAGATGTCTTCAGCCAGGGAGATTACGAGACCTTGACGACTTATTTCTCCGATGAGATGCGGGAAACGGTGACAATGGATATGCTGGAGGAGGCAAAGCTGACAGTCGGTGACAACTGGGGAGAATACCATGGTGTGGGAACGGTATATATGAATGAGGTGAGCCAGCGGAATAAGGCATATGTGATCGTGCAGCTGAATGCTGCTTACGAAAATGTCGGTGTGACCTATACCCTGACATTTAACAGTGAGATGGAGCTGGTAGGCTTTTATATGAAGTGATGAACGAGTGTGTACAGGGAGGTGTAAATGTGAACATCGGTTTTTGTATGTGTATATGTTTGGTGCCCATATTGTGGCTGGTAGCCGCTTTTTTGGCAGTCTTAAAGGAGAAGGGCGCCCGGCTGCTGGCAGGCTTTAACGCTTTGCCTGCGCAGGAACAGGAGAGGTATGACCGGAGACGCATTGCCCGGGACGCCTCAAGGCAGTTTTTTTACTGGGGTCTTTTGTTTTTGGCAGGCGCTGGGCTGTGCCTTTGGATTTCGGCCTATGTGGCGATACCTGTTTACGGGGTTTGGATCGTGTTGTTTTTTAAGAATCTGCACCTGACGGCCGAGAAGGCTTTTGAGAAGTATAGGCTGTAGCAGCTTTAGCCATGAGAGGAGGTCCTGCGGCACATATTGTAGCAGTACCGCGGAGGGCGTTGAAATTGCTGAGAAAACAGGAGGGATATTATGGGATTTTGGATATTTATGCTTTTTATGGCGGAGCTTCTGCCTGTGCTTATGATTCTGTTTGGGGTGTTGTTTTTCCGGTGTCCGCCGGAGGATATCAATAAAGTCTACGGCTACCGTACCAGGCGCTCCATGGCAGATCAGAGCGCGTGGAATTTTGCACAGCGGTATTGGGGAAAATGCGCTCTTTACACCGGGGTTGTGGAGCTGGTGTTTATTGTGTTGTGCATGCTTCCCTGTGTGGGGAAGTCCGTGGATGATATCGGAATCTGGGGGTCAGTGGTAATACTTGCAGCGGCGGCAGCATTGATAGGAATTCCCATTGTTTTGACGGAGCGAGGGCTGAGGCGGCGGTAGAAAACAATGCTGTGCCGGATATAACCGTTAATCGTGGGAAGTTGAATTTAGGTTCAGACAGGGCTAAAGTTTTTTAACCACCTTGCCGAAATAGAGCGTAGGAGCAGGTGTAAACGCCTGTAGAAGAAAAAATACCGATGCCGACGGAACGGTGTCAAGGAAGCTATGGAGGGCAATGGAATGGGTATGGAAAAAATCGGAAGCGCCGACCTGTACCGCAGCAGTTTTTACGACAAGCCGTCACAGACTAAAAGGGAGACGGAGAGCACAAGGGCGAAGGGCGCCGATACCGCACACAAGCAGGTGTCTTTGAGCAGTGACGCGCAAAAGCTTCTCAAGGAGCTGAAAAAGAGCTACAATAACATGGATTTTATTGTGGCGGATTATAAGACTGACGAGGAAGCGGCTTCCTATCTGTCCCGGGGAACCAATGATTACAGTGTGCTGATTTCTCCGGAGGAGCTGGAGAAGATGGCGGCAGACAAAGATGTCAAGGAAAAGAACCTGAAGACTCTGGACGAGGCGGTTGCGAAGCTGGACGAGGTAAAAGGACAGCTGGGGGACAAGGCGGACGAGGTATCACGCATCGGCATAGTGATCGGCGGAGACGGTGAGGTGTCTTATTTTGCAGAGCTTGAAAAGTCCAGCGAAAAGCAGCGTGAGCGCATAGAGCAGCAGCGCGCGGACAAAAAGGAAGAGGCCAAAAAGGCCGAAGAAAAAAGCTCCGGTCCAGGGAAGGCGGAGGAATTGTCAGGTAAGGCGTCCGCGAAGCGTCCGTCAAAGCATACGACCGTATTTGCCAGCTCTGTGGAGGAGCTTGCCGAGAAGATAGGCAATGTGGATTGGAGCGCAGTGAAGGAAGAAGAACCGATGAACGGACAGCGGTTTAACCTTACAATATAAGTATGCCTCAAATGGAAAGTCTGCTTGCATGGTTTTGGGCGGGCAGTCCTAAATGCGAAAAACAACGTGGGACGGTATCGCTGCGGCGCGGTACCGTCTGCTTTTATAGCGAAGCGCCATGTCGTAAATGCGGGGATTACAGGCTTCCTGCAATACATGGGACCGGAAGGGGAGGGCGTCAATGGACCGGATCGGAATTTTATGCGCCAGCGACACGGAGCTGGCTCCGTTCCTTGAGCATATACGGCAGTGCTCCACAAGAGAAAAAGCAATGCTGAAATTTTATGCGGGAACGATAGGGCGGACGGAGGTAATCGCGGTATACAGCGGCGTCTGCAAGGTAAACGCTGCGATTGCCGCCCAAATATTGATCGATGAGTTTCATGTGGACAGTATTATAAACGCGGGCACGGCGGGAGGAATGGACGAAGGCGTCAGGATTTTTGACACTGTCGTGTCAGAACAGACCGCGTATCATGATGTGGCAGAAGACATTCTGACCGAGTTTCACCCATGGCTGGAATCCAATTGGTTCCGTGCGGACTCAAGACTGCTTACCGCGGCCAGGGAGTACGGAGCGAAGGCGGCGTCTCCAGTTTTGTTTGGCAGGACGGTAACAGGCGAGCAGTTTATCGAGGATGACAAAAGGGCGGAAATCAACGAGAAATATGCGCCTCTTTCCGTTGACATGGAGACGGCGGGTATTGCCCATGTTTGCTATGTAAACAGGATTCCGTTTTTGAGCGTGCGGACCGTCACGGATACCGCAGAGCACATGGGGGTTGAAAATTTTGAAAAGAATTGTGAGATTGCCTCCCGGAAATCTATGGAGATCGTTTTGGGAATTTTGGAATATCTTGTCGGGTAAATAAAGGATATCATAAAAAGAAGGTAATGGAGGACGTTATGAAAAAGATTTGGAAAAGACTTACGGTTGTGTTTTTGGCAGTTGTCATGCTCGCCGTTATTACATCCTGCGGGAAGAAAGATCAGGAGCCGGACGACAATGACGGGCAGGTGTCGGATCAAGGGGGAAACGACGAGGACGGGCATACTTATTATAATGTAGAAATCACAATTAAGGATTACGGCACCGTCAAGGTGGAGCTGGACGCTACGGCGGCTCCTATCACGGTGGAAAACTTTATCAAGCTTGCCAACGATGGCTTTTATGACGGATTGACCTTCCATCGTGTTGTAAAGGGCTTTGTGATTCAGGGCGGCGATCCTCTGGGCACCGGAATGGGCGGCTCCGACGAGCAGATTAAGGGCGAGTTTTCCGCCAACGGTGTGAGCAACGGTCTGTCACATACCCGCGGCGCTATTTCCATGGCGCGCTCAAAGTCATTTGACAGTGCAAGCTCTCAGTTTTTTATCGTTCATGAGGACAGCGTATATTTGGACGGTCAATATGCATGCTTCGGATATGTGACGGAGGGGATGGAGGTCGTGGACGCCATCTGCGACGCAGTGGCTGCGGTTGACAGCACAGGAAACGTTTTAAAGCAAGACCAGCCGGTTATTGAAAGCGTTAAGGTGATTGATTCCGACGAGTAAGCCTGGCGGACATGCCTTAAGTTTTATACCGGGCGGCATTTATGAATGTATTGTACTATTTGGGTGTCACATTGCACAATGTGACACCTGTTTTATATGAGCAATTTTCACAAACATTATTTTTTTATTTATAATTTGCTGACAATTTCGGGTTTAATCTGTTAAAATTAGGATATAATGTGTTTTAGTGGGAAATGGACATGCCTGCATGGTGCGGCTTGTGATTGTAAGCGTGCCGGAGTGCGGGGATTTGCAGGCTGGAACGGATGCAGCCGGCAGACAGGCGGAAAGGAGGCTTTTTGTGTTTGAAATTGGCGAATATGTAGTTTGCGGCAACAAGGGCGTCTGCGTTGTGGAAGATGTCACGAAGTTGAATATTTCCGATGTGGACAAGGAGAGGGAATATTATATCTTAAAGCCGTTATATATGGCGGGCAGCACGGTTTATGTGCCGGTAGACTCCTCGGAGAAATCCATGCGCAGGGTGTTGAAGCGCGACGAGGCACAGGAGCTGATCAAGGGGATTCCTGATATTCCGCTTCTGGTCATCACTAATGAAAAGCTGTCGGAACAGATGTACCGGGAGTGTATCAAGACCAATGACTGCCAGGAGCTGATCAAGATAATTAAAACCATTTATATGAGAAAGCAGAAGCGCATTCAGGCGGGAAGAAAGGTCACGGCGGTGGACGCCAAATATTTCCACATGGCTGAGGACAGTCTGTACGGCGAGCTTGCGGTGGCTCTGGAAATGCCCAAGGACGAGGTGGAGAGCTATATCACCAGAGAGATGAACAGGGAGTGACGGATTTGTCCAACCTATAAAATATTTTGTTACTTCGGGGATGAATGCTCTTGGTTTTATCAAGAGCATTTTTTTGTGTGCAGGCAGGGAAAAATCCGTTCCGCTGCCTGACAGACGGGCCGGAGGGCGGAAGCGAAGCATGGCTTTCCATGCTGTTTGTGGCACAGGCTTTCCAGCGTCAGAGGATTGGTTCCTTTGCGGTCAAAAGCGCGGAGAAATATGTAAGAGCAAAATCACAGCCCTTTACTCCCGCCTATCCGTGGGGGACGAGAACAGAAACACTCTATGGTTATGTGAAAGCCCCCGACTTGATGAAAAATTTAAGTCCATAGGGGAACAACAGCCACGCAGAAAGGAGGATATGGAGCGATAACAGACAGGGCGGCGGGATAGTCAATGCCTGTCACCGCCGCCCTGTTTTGGACTTTTATTAGACCGATAAACTGAAAGCTGCAGTCTTATTAAAGTCTATTTTCACCGGGGGTATACTTCTTAATAAGCACCTTTTCGCCGGGAAGTGTTTGAAATAATTCCTGCATGACTCTGCCGCCAAACTCTTGAATAGGATCGTCTTCAGATAATTTTGGGGGATAATCACTCATAATAGTAACATACAAATTCCAGATAATTTCCTCATCTGAAAACTTAATACGCCCATTCTTCTCCCGATTAGGGTACAACTCTAAAAATAGATTGCTGACCCTATGGCTGAACCGATAGATATGGTCATACTCTGGCGGCTCCGCATCTGGTGTTGAGCGTCCAAATGGACCAGTTGATTTTATCATGTTCAGTCCTTTCGGAATGCGGGAATCGTGAATTTCTTTGGCGATTTTGCTGTTTGCCTTTTTGAATATTTTAATGATATCCTGTTCCGGTAATTCACCTGTTTTTAATCCATATTCATACATGCCAGGTTCAAGCATTTTTCATCCTCCTGTAAATCCCGATTATCAGTTTGTACTGAAAAAGATTATACTATATCCAACAACGAAAAGCAATTTGCACTTTGCCACGTTCCGACTATCCAGATGGTCAAGGGACGAGTAGTATTTTTCGCAAAGTGCGCGGAAAAATCTCCACTCTTAAACCCTTGACCGTCTGGATTTTTGCCGTTGCCATTTCGCCGCCGAAAACGGCTTCTAACCGTCCACAGGCGCGTTTTGCGCCCGTTCTTCCTGCCCGTTTCCCGCCGCGCTGAAAAGTTTTGCGTCAATAACTCAAAAAAGCACTTGACAAAACGCTTCATGCTGTAACGATCCGTGCGCGGTTTGAATTACCAGAATATTTTTAAGAAAAGTACTTTACTTTTTTCTCTAAAAGGAATAATATAATAGCACAAAGCAGGAAGTTACAGCCGGGCTTTGCATTATAGACAAAGCGTCGATGAGGACAGTAAGCTGTGAAGGACAGCAGAGAGAACCGCCGCGGGAGCTTCCGCGCGCTGAAAGCGGTTTTATCCGAGGGCAGCCCAAGACCACCTCAGAGCGGCTTTAATACAGCCCGGGAGCTCCCGTTACAGAGTAAATGAAGTGGCAGGCGTCCGCGATTGTGCGGAGGGCTGTAACAAGGGTGGAACCGCGTGTGGAAATACGTCCCTTGCAATAGAAATATTGCAGGGGATTTTTTATGCGAACGGGCGTTCAAGGGAAAAATGTCAGCAGAAGCTGACGGACGCCCCATGTGCCGATAGGGGAAGGTAAACCTTCTTTCCTTGATTGCGCAGAGGCAGTCCCCTGCCACGTTTGAGAAAGGAAGAAGATAAATGAAGATTACATTGAAGGACGGCTCCGTGAAGGAGTATGGGGAGAGCAGGAGTATTTATGATATTGCCCTTGACATCAGCGAGGGTCTTGCACGGGCGGCGTGCTGCGCGAAGGTGGACGGCAGAGTCGCGGACTTAAGGACCGTGCTTGACGGGGACTGTGAGCTGAGTATCTGCACTGCAAGAGATGAGGAGGGGCTTGCGGCGATCCGCCACACTGCGTCCCATGTGCTTGCGGAGGCGGTAAAGAATCTGTTCCCCGACGCTAAGCTTACCATAGGTCCCAGCATCGACACAGGGTTTTACTATGACTTTGACCATGCGCCTTTCTCCAGGGAGGACCTGGACGCTCTGGAGGCGGAGATGAAGAAGATCATCAAAAGGGGCGCGAAGCTGGAGAAGTTTACCTTGCCCAGAGCCGAGGCGATTAAGTTTATGGAGGAAAAGGGAGAACCCTATAAGGTGGAGCTGATAAGTGATCTGCCGGAGGATGCGGAGATTTCCTTCTACAGCCAGGGAGATTTTGTGGACCTGTGCGCCGGCCCTCATCTGATGAGCACCAAGGGCATCAAGGCATTTAAGCTGACCTCCTCCTCCATGGCATATTGGAGAGGGGACTCCAGCAAGGCGAGCCTGCAGCGTATTTATGGCACGGCTTACAATACCAAGGAGGATCTGGAGGCGCATCTGGCGCGTATGGAGGATGCGAAGCGCCGTGACCACAACAGGCTGGGGCGTGAGATGGATCTGTTTACCACCGTGGACGTCATCGGTCAGGGGCTGCCGCTGTTTACCCCCAGAGGGACAAAGATGATTATGAAGCTTCAGAGGTGGATTGAGGATCTGGAGGATAAGGAATGGGGCTATATGCGTACCAGGACCCCGCTGATGGCAAAATCCGACCTGTACAAAATTTCGGGGCACTGGGATCACTATAAGGAAGGTATGTTTGTCTTTGGGGATGAGGAGAACGATAAGGAGGTCTATGCCCTTCGGCCCATGACCTGTCCGTTCCAGTACTATGTATTTAAGAATTCCCAGAAATCCTACCGCGACCTGCCCTGCCGTTACAGCGAGACCTCCACTCTTTTCCGCAACGAGGATTCCGGCGAGATGCACGGGCTGACCCGCGTGCGTCAGTTTACCATCACCGAAGGGCATCTGATCGTAAGACCCGACCAGATGGTGGAGGAGTTTAAGGGCTGTCTTGCGTTGGCAAAATACTGCCTGGAGACCCTGGGTGTGGAGGAGGATGTGACCTATCATCTGTCCAAATGGGACCCGGAAAACCGTGAGAAATATATTGGGGAACCGGAAGTGTGGGAGGAGACCCAGCAGCACATGCGGGATATCATGAACGAGCTGCAGATTCCCTATGTGGAGGACGTTGGAGAGGCGGCGTTCTACGGACCCAAGATCGATATCAACGCGAAAAACGTATACGGAAAAGAAGACACCATGATCACGATTCAGTGGGATGCCTTGCTGGCGGAGCAGTTCGACATGTATTATATTGACCAGAACGGCGACAAGGTCCGTCCCTATATCATTCACAGGACTTCTATGGGATGCTACGAGAGGACTCTGGCATGGCTTATTGAGAAATATGCGGGCAAATTCCCCACATGGATGTGCCCGGAGCAGGTGCGCGTGCTGCCGATTTCCGAGAAGTATGCCGATTATGCCGAGAATGTCAGGAAGGCGCTTCGAGTGGCGGATGTGGATGCCACCGTGGATAACCGCTCCGAGAAGATCGGCTTTAAGATCCGCGAGGCAAGACTGGCAAAGGTGCCCTATATGCTGATCGTGGGCGAAAAGGAGGAGGCGGACGGTCTGGTCTCCGTCAGGAGCCGTTTCGCGGGCGACGAGGGACAGAAGCCCCTTGCGGAGTTCCTGGCCCAGATCTGTGAGGAGATCCGCACTAAGGAAATCCGCAGGGAAGAAGTGCAGGAATAACGAGTAAAAGGTCAAGATGAACGGCGAACAGAGCCCTATTATCATATAACCGCTTGCGAAAACGCAGGCGGTTTTTTGATCTAAGGAGTGTGAAAAAACACTCCAAAATTAATATTTATCGTAAATTAATTATTGACTTTCGTATATCCTTGCGCTATAATCGCTATGTAGGAGGTAAAGAAGATGAAACCAAGTCAGGAAAAAATCAGGGACATGAGTAAGAAAATAAGTATTATACTCAGGTTGGGTTTTATTGTATCGAATGTTATCGTAATATTATCCTTAATTGCAATCGGCATTTTAGTATTTTTGGGAGAAGAAACGAAATCATCTTTTCTTGCCGCATTTGATGTTACGGCGATTAATGGAACAACAATAAGTATCGAGGCACGGTCCCTTTTGATTATGTTTATATTTATGCTCATTGATACAATACTTATCTCTCTTGCAATATTTTTTGTCTATGCAGTTTTTGATGAACTTAGAAAAGGCTTTACGCCATTTTCACATGAAAATACTGCCCGAATAAAAAAAATTGCAATTATAACGGCTATTTTGAGCATAGTTGGAAGCTGCTCCGATGCATTGGTGGATTATTATACCATTGGAGAATTAACATGGCGGGTTAATATTATCGGGATGATAGTTGCGATAATTATTTATTGTATTTCATTAATATTTAGTTATGGCTGTGACTTGCAAAGGGAATCAGATGAAACATTGTGAGGTGATAAATTGCCAATAATTATGAGATTGGACAGGGTAATGGCAGATAGAAAAATGTCTTTAAAAGAGTTATCTGAAAAAGTAGGCGTTGCCAATGTCAATTTGTCCAAGATGAAAACAGGAAAAATCAGTGCAATTCGTTTTTCGACTTTAGAAGCAATATGTGAGGTTCTGGATTGCCAGCCGGGGGATATTTTAGAATATAAAAAAGGAGATTAAAATGAGAATTTTTGGTGCTGTACTTGCGATATTATATGTAGGGTTAATGTTGTTCGCTGTCTATAAAGAAAAAATAAAAAGTGCATCTTCCTCATTTATAGTAATTGGCTGCTTATTGGTTTTACTATATACGGTATTAAACATTATATGGTACAAAAATTTTATAGTCATTATGATTATTGGAATGTTAAATATTTCTGCCGGCACACTTATGAATGGTTTCAAGAAAAATAATATTCATGTTCATCATCATGCTATCCGTCTTATTGTTGAAATAGTTATTACTGTAATTTGCTGGACAGGCAGGTGAAAAAATGAAACTTCAATGGACAGCTTTTCCCATTTTCCATAATGTAACAAGATTGAAGTTTACAGAATATACCGTGCTTGAAAAACCCCCTTTATTGTTCCAAATATAAGCGAGAAACACAGGTCAATATACATAAATTTATTATTACAGCTTTCAAAGAACCGGGCGCACAGACACGGAACCGATAACACGCAAAAGTAAAAATGCGGTTATCGGTTCCGTTTGTCATATGGTATATGCACAGGTCGAAAGCAAAATCTTTATCTGCTAAACCAGCGCGTCGTTTCGCAGGGTCTCATTCAAATCACACTGCAAAATACGCTTTCCTCCAATATAATAGGCGAGTGCGACAAACAATACAATCGCAGCCGCAAATAGCAGAATAGGCAGGACCGGGGCTTCAGACCAGAATACCATTGGGTCTAAATAGCTTGCCGTTACTGCAAACTGCACAAACAGTACGGTAAGGGCCAATGTAATCAAAAGAGGTTTTCCTGCTATAACAAACGCTTCGATACAAAACATTTTCCTCATTTCCCGGGGTGTCAGGCCAATGGACATATACTGGGCGAATTCCCGTTTTCTATGACGGAGAAAGCCTGACGTATTTGAAAACACATTCGCAATCCCGATGATGGCAAGCATTACGCAGAAGGCTCCCAAAATCATTACCAGGCCCTGTATTAAATTATCATTGGACAATCTTTCCTGTACCCGGTTTTCGCTTTCCGGCTCATATTGCTCTGATAAAAGCGCCACGATTTCCTGCTCCAGAGCGTTCAGGTCTGTAAGGTCTGCATTTCCGCTTGAAAAGGCACGGATATAGATGTGGTCATCGGTCTCCCCTGTCTGATTTAATGCGTCCATCCAAAGGGAAAGCGGAACAAAGTGTACCAGGGAATAATTTTTGTATTCTTCCCGCAATTTTGGGACGGTCTGTGTATAAGACAAAACAGGAACTTCTGCGCTCCGGCCATTTTTATAAAGCACGGTTGTGGGGCTGTTCTCTGTTACAAAGGGGACATATTCCTTGTAACGGAAGTTGCTGTTTACGCTGTCCCAGATCTGATTTAACACGACTGCCCCGTCAAGCCTTGGAGTAATGCCAAGCTGTGAGCAGTAGTTTAAAAAGCTTGTATCATCCAATATGATAATCGGGGCAGACACTTGAAAACGGCCTTCAGCCTTTGGCGCTCCGGCAACGGCCTCAAGCCCTCCAAGAGACGCCAGATCATCGCTCTGCAGATCCTCGGGCAAAAATACTGTTGATTCAGCCCTTTGATAGATCGCAGCGTCCTGTATGCCGGAAAGCTCCTGCAGTTCTGCTGCCAGCTTGAAATCTGATATATCTGTGTCCTTCAGGGTTATCATTACATCCCACGCGTCCTGATACCGTTCAAAATAAGTATATCTGGTGCTGATATCGGCAAGAACAGTAAAGCAAAGCATGATGGAAAAACCCAGAAAAGACAGCAGCAATGAAACGGAGGATATTCTCAGGGATTTCTTTTGGGCTTTTAATGCGTTTCCTGCTAGCTCGCCTTCCATGCCGAACATAAAAGATAAAAGTCTGGAATGTTTCCTTTTCTTTAACAACAGTCCACCTGTATTTCTGATTGCTTCAAGCGGCGTCATTCTGCTCAATTTTTTGGCAGGTATCCACGCAGAAAAGATGACTGTAAAAAAAGAAATAAATACAGTAGCCGCATATATGAACGGGTGATACCGAAAGGCAGCCTCGTGGCGTCCGGCAACGTCCGCACCAAAGAGATTGACCGCGCTTATGGTTCCATAGCTTATTAAAATGCCCAGCATACTCCCAAGCAGCATGGGCAGTATGCTTAAAACCATCGCTTCCTGCAGCAGACAGGCTCTGATCTGTCCCGGTGTTGCTCCAATACTTGAAAAAATACCGAATTGATGGATTCTGGCATTCATTGATAATTCAAAGGAGCCTCGGATAATTAGGATCAGCGACACGGCCACAAGCATCAGTATCACCAGATAAAGCGCCAAAAGCATCGGCGGCGTCTCATCCTCAGGGTCGTGTATAAAATATCGGGACAGGAGCAGGGAGTTGTATTGGATGGAATCCTTATCTAATCCCAGCTGCGCTGCTATTAACGGCATATCACGATAAATGGTTTTGGCATTGCGAAAATAAATATCCACCACCGTTTTTCCCTTTTTTGATAATTCCCCGTTGATGAGCGCTTTTTCAACATTTGCAAAGCTGCGGACTAAGGATAATTGCTCTGAGCCCGGTGCTTCGCAGACAATGCGTCCCTGCCAGCCGCCTTTTTCCAAGGTGATTTGTTCCACGTCATACACCCAGAAGTTGTAAGCTATGCTGCAGATAAAGGACAAAAACATTGTGGCAACCAGAGCAGCCGCCATAATTGATGTGCTGGATGCACGGTTGTTTTTAATATAGCTTTTGGAATAGTCTTTCCACATGCCGCTCACCTCCGCTTCTGGTCGCTGACAATTTTTCCGTCCTCGATGGTTATAATTCGATCAGCTTCCAATGCAATTTTTTCGTCATGGGTAATGAGAAGTATGGTCTGTTTCAAGCTTCGGTTTGACAGCTTTAAGAGGTCAATTATTTCCTTTGAGTTTTTCTGGTCAAGGTTTCCTGTGGGTTCGTCGGCAAGAAGAATGGCGGGGCGGTAGATCAAAGACCTTGCGATAGCAACCCGCTGCTGCTGCCCGCCGGATAACTGGCTCGGCAGGCTTTCCAGCTTATCCTCTATTCCCAGTGTCTTTACAATCGTCTGAAAGTATTCCGCATCCGGCTTCCGCTTGTCAAGCAGCATGGGCATAAGGATGTTTTTTTCCGCTGTCAGAGTTGGAATCAGATTGTAAAACTGATAAACCAAGCCCACCTTTCTCCTTCTGAAAATTGCGGCGTCCGCAGCGTTCAGGCCGCTCAGATCCACGCCGTCTACTGTTACGGTGCCTCTTGTCGGCTTGTCCACGCTGCCCAGAATATGAAGGAGCGTTGATTTTCCGGAACCGGATGCTCCGATGATAGCGACAAAATCCCCTTTTTCAATGGATAGGCTGATTCCGTTTAAGGCGGAAACCTGATTTCCGCCCTTTCCAAATACCTTTTCAATACCGCTGCATTTCAGTATTTCCATGTTGTCAAATCCTCCTGTTTATCCTCTATACCTCGCTATCGATCTCTTTCTTTCTATAAATAGGAACAAAACAGGCTTCTGTTATCCGAATTCTTGTATTTGAGATTAAGCAAGGTAATTTCTGTTATAGGAACCGCTCTGCGAACCCTATCATCAAGAATTATAACAAATGAAAGTGACATCTCAGTGACCGCGCCCAGGACCTTCCTCTTTTAGGAACCCCGCAGTACTTTCACGAGGTATAGAAACGAATCTCAAAACAGGCCCCGCCATTGGGAAGATTGAATGCACGGATGATTCCGTTCTGCATTTCTATGATTTCCCTGGAAAGCGAAAGACCGATTCCGATTCCGGCTTTTGGGGCCTTTTCCCCACGATAGAATCGCTCAAACAAACGAGGCAAATCTTCTCTTGCAAAGCCTTCGCCCTCATCCCAAATCCGTATCTGGACATAGAGCGGATTTTTTTCATAGGAGCAGTGTACGGCAGTACCTGTTCCAGCCGCTTCCATACAGTTTTTCATCAAGTTCATAACGGCCTCCATCGTCCAGTCCAAATCTACATTGATATATGTCTCACCCGTTTCAGGAATATCCATCAGAACGCCCTTCCGTATGAACAGTTCGTATAAATTGTCCGATGCCAGAGAAAGCATTGTAAAAACATCGGTCGGTTTCCTGTCAAGCGTAAGCGTGCCTGCATCGATGCGGGACAACAGCAATAACGCTTCTTCCAAATGTAAGAGCCTGTCTATCTGCCGCTCTATCTCCGTAACAGTTTCGTGCATTTTACATGCCATGGAGCCGTGCCCCTGGGGCGCTTCCCCGTCGCGGGTATCTACCGGCTGCTCTTTCGCCATCTGGACCGTTAAGGAAATAGACGTAATCGGTGTTTTCAGCTGATGGGCAATGTTGGAAAGATTTTCAGCGTAATTGTTTCGTGCTTTCAGAGCCTCCTCTCTTGTCTGGTAAAGCGCCGTTACCGTTTTATATATTTCATCCTGCAGCTTTGAAAATTCATCATCGGAGGACTCAAAAAGCAATCCCTGAGCGCCTGTATTTATTCTCTCCAAATATCCTGTCAATGCCTGTATGCGGGAGGCTGATTTTCTGTGCCAATACCAGAAGGAGAAAAGAAACAGTATGACGCCTGCAGAAAATCCTAAAATCGGAATCCAGAGAAGCAGGGGATGAGCAATATCAAGATTTGACGGCTGATAGCCGAAAGACGTTAATATGTTTTCATCTGTTTTATAGAAATCCTGGGCTTTCAACACTTCCAAAGCATTCTGTCTGGCATCAGGATATTTCCGAATCATTCTTTCGCAGAAGCCTCCCAACATTTGAAAACATGCATGGCGGTAGTACAGAGTAAGAAAGAATGTAATCAGGGCGGCAGCGGTCAGGTTGACCGACAGAACAAGCAGAACCGTCATTTTTATATTTGCCTTTTTGTTCATATTCCATCCTCCAAACGGTAGCCGAAGCTGCGTATTGTTTTCAGGCAGGACGGATGATGAAGCTTTTCCCTCAGCCGTTTCACTGTTACGGTCAACGTATTGTCGTTTACATAATATCCGTTGTTGTCCCAGACCTGAGCCAGCAGACGTTCTCTTGTGACGGTCTTTCCTTTATTTTCCATCAAATACAGCAGAAGCTGGTATTCTGCCTGGCTGACGGTAATTTCCTCTTTATCACAAAATACTGCCAATCTGTCCTTGTCAATTGAAATGGAGCCACAGGAGAGATAACTGCTCTGCACATTTCCTGCCCTGCGGAGCAATGCGTGGATGCGGGAATACAGAACCTCCAGTTCAAAGGGCTTTGTCACATAATCATCCGCTCCGTATGCAAAACCGGAAACAATATCACAGGTATCATCTCGGACAGTCAGAAAAATAAGCGGAAGATCCTTCCAATTTGAGCGTATCCACCTGCAAAAGCTGTTTCCTTCGCCGTCCGGCATGTTCCAGTCAATCAGCGCGATGCTCGGGATATGGTGCAGCAATGCTTTCCTTCCGCTTTCCAGCGTCCCGAATATGGAAACCTCATATCCTTTTCTGCTAAGATATTCCTTTACAGCCGATGCAATATTTTCATCATCTTCAATATAATAAATTTCAGTCATTATTCCGCTCCCCGGATTTTCTCATATATTCCCAATAGATTTGTCGTTTCGCGTACTGCCGTAGTCAGGCTTTTTGGCATTCAGGCCAATGCGGCATTTTTATTATAGCCGTTTGAAAGAGCAGTATCAAGAGCGTGAAGCCGGCGTATATTTTTTTCTGATTGTCCGCATACTAATCACAGGTCTGTGAACGCTGCCCGCAGACCCATGGAAAACGGCAGCATATTTGGCCAGCGGACAAAGGCTTTAGCTTGGAGTATGTTCACTTTGCGTGAACTGGAATAGGAGGAAAATATGGCGGATTTAAAATGTGCGGTAGAGAATTGTACCTATAATAAGGAGCATCTGTGCTCCAAGGGCGATATTATGGTGGGCGGCAAGCATGCATGCTGCTCTGACGAGACCTGCTGTGAGAGCTTCGTGCAGAAAAGGGAGGGAATGGATTCCTTTAAGAGCTCGGTTTCTCATCCCAGCCCCACCATCAGCATCGACTGCGAGGCAACCAACTGTATTTACAATTCCAACTATAAATGCTCGGCGGAGCATGTAGATATCAAGGGCTGCGGAGCGTGCGACTGCAGAGCGACACAGTGCTCGACCTTTCAGGAAAAATAAAGTAAAAATATCGGCAGCTTTGTCATAGGCGAGGCTGCCTATATTAATATGGCAGAAGTGAAATTCTGGTTGACAAATGGCCGTTTTTTGCATATCTTAAATAATAGGTAAATTTAATGCAGAGAACGGAAAGAGTATCTGATTTGGATACCGGAAGGAGACCGCGGAAAATTCGTCTCTAGGATGAGTTTACCGCGGTTTTTTGCATTGAATAAGGGAGGAAGGCTGAGGTGAGGGCGGCATGGGGTTTATCGGAGATGTCAAAGAGGAGGTCAGGATCATAAGGGAGCGTGACCCGGCGATTCATTCCTCCATGGAGGTTTTTTTATACCCAAGCTTTAAGGTGATGCTGCACTATAGGGTGGCGCACAGACTGTACGAAAAGGGGCACTTTTTCTGGGCGCGGTGGATCTCGCAGAGGGCGGTGCGCAAGACCGGTATTGAGATCCATCCCGGAGCAAAAATCGGAAAGGGGCTTTTTATCGACCACGGCAACGGGGTTATAATCGGTGAGACAACGATTATCGGGGACAATGTGACGCTCTATCAGGGCGTAACCCTTGGCGGCACCGGCAAGGAGCACGGAAAGCGCCACCCGACAGTGGGCAACAATGTGATGATAAGCGCCGGCGCCAAGGTGTTAGGCTCCTTTACCATCGGCGATAATTCCAAGATCGGCGCGGGAAGCGTGGTATTAAGCCAGGTGCCGCCCTGTTCTACGGTGGTGGGCGTGCCGGGGCGGGTGGTGAAGCGGGGCAATCAGTCCCTGCCTCAGGAGTCCATGAATCAGACAGACCTGCCGGACCCTGTGAGAGAGGATATCACGGCGCTGCAGCGCGCCAATTCGGAGATGGCAAACCGTATTCTGGAGCTGGAGCAGGAATTAAAGAGGATGAAAAAGACACAGGAAGACGAACAGGCTGCCGCAGGCGGAAACTAAAATCAGGAGGGCATAGGAATGGAAAACAGACTGTATTTTTATAATACTCTGACAAGAAAGGTGGAGCAGTTTATACCCAACGAGGGGGCAAGGGTGGCGATGTATACCTGTGGCCCCACGGTGTACCATTTTGCCCATATCGGAAATCTGCGAAGCTATATTATGGAGGACTTATTGGAGAAGACGCTGCGTTATATCGGTTATGATGTAAAGCGGGTGATGAATATCACGGATGTGGGGCATCTGTCCAGCGACGGGGATACCGGCGAGGACAAGATGCTGAAGGGGGCGAAGCGGGAGCACAAGACCGTTATGGAGATCGCGAAGTTTTACACGGATGCCTTCTTCAGCGACTGCGGCAAATTAAATATCAAGACGCCTGATGTGGTGGAGCCTGCGACCAACTGCGTGCCCGAGTTCATCCATATGATAGAGGTGCTTCTGGAAAAGGGCTATGCCTATCAGGCAGGCGGCAATATTTATTTTGACACCTCCCGGCTCAAGGATTATTATGTGTTCTCCAACCAGAGCGAAAAGGAGCTTCTGGTGGGTGTTCGGGACGATGTGGAGGAGGATGCCAATAAAAGGAACAAGAGCGATTTTGTGTTGTGGTTTACCAAGTCCAAGTTTGACGACCAGGAGCTTAAGTGGGATAGCCCCTGGGGGATAGGGTATCCCGGATGGCATATCGAGTGCTCATGCATCAGCATGAAGCATCTGGGCGAGTACATGGATATCCACTGCGGCGGCGTGGACAATATCTTCCCTCACCACACCAACGAGGTCGCCCAGAGCGAGTCCTATCTGGGGCATAAATGGTGTAATTACTGGTTCCATGTACATCATTTAAATAACAAGTTTCGCAAGATGAGCAAATCCAAGGGGGAGTTCCTGACCGTGAAGCTGCTGGAGGAAAAGGGCTATGACCCGCTGGTTTACAGATTTTTCTGCCTTCAGTCCCATTACCGTAAGCCTCTGGAGTTCTCCTATGGGGTGCTGGACAACATGAGCGCCGCTTACGATAAGCTAGTAAAGAGAGTGGGCGCCCTGAAGCCGGAGGGCCAGGCCGACAGGGGTGCGTTTGACGCTTACAGGGAGAAATTCCAGGCGGCGTTGTGCGACGACCTGAATTCAGCCACGGCGATCACCGTCCTTTACGATATGCTGAAGGCGGATATATCCGATGCCACAAAGTATGCCCTTGCGGAGAGCTTTGACAGTGTGCTGTCCCTGAATCTGACCACGGCGCACGCGGCGAGGGAGGAAGAAAACAGACTGGACGGCGATCTGGAAGCATATGTGCTGGCCAGGATAGAGGAGAGAACGGCGGCAAAGAAGGCGAAGGATTTTGCAAGGGCGGATGCCATCCGCAGCGAGCTTCTGGACCGGGGCATCGTTTTGGAGGATACCAGAGAGGGAGTAAAATGGAAGAAGGCGTGAGCATGCCGGGCACAGAGGCAGGCCCGGCAGCAGGGGGGACAGGTTGTCCGGGCAGCGAGGCAGGGCTGACAGCCGGCGGAGCGGGTCTGCTGGCGCAGATCAAGGAGTGCTTTCCCGGAAAACAGGCGGATGTGCGCGCTTATTCTCCGCTGGCGCTGGCGTATATAGGAGACGCCGTCTATGACCTGATTATCCGGACGGTGGTTGTGGAGCGGGCGAACCGCCCTGCAAATGAACTGCACCGGCTGACAGTAAGATATGTCAGCGCGGGCGCCCAGGCGAAAATCGCCCAGGCTCTGGCGGACAGGCTTACGGAGGAGGGGGCGGTATACCGGCGAGGCAGGAATTCCAAGCCTCATACAAAGGCAAAGAACGCCAGCCAGAGGGATTACCTGCAGGCTACCGGGCTTGAGGCGGTGCTGGGTTATCTGTACCTTTCGGACAATATGCCCAGGGTGCTTGAGCTCGTGAAAGAGGGAATTGCCCTTGTGGGCATGAACGACGACAAAATTTTCAGGATATGAGGCGGTGAAAATACAATGGAACAAGAGGATTTAAGCGGAAATGAGTTTTTACTGGAGGGCAGGAACGTGGTCATCGAGGCGTTTCGCTCCGGCAGGGCCATAGACAGGCTCTATATTCTGGACGGATGCCAGGACGGTCCTGTGATGACGATCAGAAGGGAGGCGAAAAAGCGGGGAACACCCATAAAATTCGTCACAAAGGAACGCCTTACCCAGATGTCCGGCACCGGAAAGCATCAGGGGGTCATCGCTGTGGCGGCTGCCTGTGAGTACGCCCAGGTGGAAGATATTCTGCAGGCGGCCAGGGATAAGGGGGAGGCTCCCTTTATCTTTCTGTTAGACAACATTGAAGACCCGCACAATCTTGGAGCGATTATCCGCACTGCGAACCTGGCGGGGGCGCACGGGGTTATCATACCCAAAAACCGTGCGGCGGGACTGACCGCCACCGTAGCGCGTACCTCTGCGGGTGCATTGAATTACACACCGGTGGCAAAGGTGACAAATCTGGCAAAGACCATTGAGGATCTGAAAAAGGAGGGGATGTGGTTCGTCTGTGCGGACATGGGCGGCACATCCATGTATCAATTGGATTTAAGGGGAGCCATCGGGCTGGTAATAGGGAATGAGGGAGACGGAGTGGGCAGGCTGGTGAAGGAAAAGTGCGATATGACCGCCGCCATTCCCATGAAGGGAGATATCGATTCCCTGAACGCTTCCGTTGCGGCGGGCGTGCTGGCCTACGAGATCGTCAGACAGCGGATCATGGGGGCCAGGGGATAGGAGGCAGGCAGCGGAGGAGCGAAAGGGATGTCGGGTAAGAATCAGAATTATGGACATTGTACGGATGATGAGCTGATCGACCGCCTGCGCCAGGGAGAGTCTGCAATCATGGATTATATTTGCGACAAATATAAGAATATGGTGCGCAGCAAGGCCAAATCCATGTTTATCCTTGGAGCGGACAACGAGGATTTGATTCAGGAGGGCATGATAGGGCTGTTTAAGGCGGTGCGCGATTATGATATGGGCAGGGACGCCAGCTTTTTTACCTTTGCGGAGCTTTGTGTCAGCCGGCAGATGTATACCGCGGTCCGGGCATCCAAGCGTCAGAAGCATCTCCCGTTAAATACATATGTGCCGCTGGACAGCAGCGCCTCGGATGATGACAGGGAGGGGGGCGACCTGTCGGAGCTGCTTTCCGACAGGGTAGAGCTTAGCCCGGAGGAGCAGTTTCTGGACAAGGAGAGGGTAGCCTATCTGGAAAAGCAGATCGACAAGGAGCTCAGCGACTTTGAAAAGCAGGTGATGGATCTGTATATCACCGGAATGAGCTACGCTCAGATAGCCAGGGTTTTAGGGCGTGACGAGAAGGCCACGGACAACGCGCTTCAGAGACTGAAGGCAAAAATCAAGAAAATGCTGTAGACAACGGGGCAGGTTAAACGTGCCCTGAAAGCCCTCCTGACTGGAGCCTGCCATTTTTCCTGAAATACTCCTGCATAAAAGCGCGCATCCCGGCATGGGTGTCGATGTCGCCGTGAATGGTCAGAGTCTCCCGCCGATCGCCCTTTTTGAGCTCAATTTCCCTGTTGCCAACGGGGATGCTTCTTGTGCCGCGGTGTATGACCTCCACCGTTTTATCGGGAACGGCAACGAAATCGTCAATGAAGCATTTTCGGGCCGTTTCGTCTGCTCTGTGATGGCAGCTTGCAGGGCGGCTGGCCCATGCCTCCACGTCTGCGCCATGTTCGATCAGCAGGTCCAGTAAATAAGTGAGCTTTTCGGCCACAATGTCCCTGCGCTCAAAATTACGTCCGGCGGTGCTGCTGATGAACTGGAAAGCGCAAAAAATACATGTGCCGAAGGCATCCTTATCCTGCTTCAGAAATCTCTCATCAAATTGGACTACGGTTCTCCAGGAGAGAACGTTTGGATCGGCTCCGCGTTCAAGCAGGTCACGAACGATTGAGGTGGCTTTTTCGGCGGCTTCGATATTGGCTTCAATGCCTTCATATGCGAAAAACACGGCTCTGATCGCATCCTGAAGCACAGGCATACGCCACACGTCTCCCTCTCCTTCCGGATCTATGTAGTTTACGTCTGCGCCCAGCTCGATAAGATACCTTGCAATATCAAATTCGCCGATTTTCAGCGCCACCTGAAGCGGCGAAAGCCCGGCGTCCTTTTTCGGCGGCGGGGTGGCGGCCTCGTTCAGGGCTCCGGGATGTTTTTCAAGTATCAGCCTGACCTCTGAGAAATCGCCGCTGCGTATTGCCTTGAACAGTTTTTTCATAAATATCTTCCCCTTTCCAAGTCATTCAAAGCACATAAAGGCTTGTCTTTTTATTATATCACCATACTGCAGTTTGTGACAACCGTTTCCTATCTCCGGGCAAAAGCATTGTGTCTTTATTTTTTTTTAATATATTGTATATAGCCTCTATATTGACTTTTTGGATACACGGGTAATATAATCATCCATGTGAATGCGCCGACCGACCGGTCGGACGGAAAAAGTAATGTGCGCTGAAGCACGCAGGAGGGTGTAGACATGATTTCTAAATTCAGTGTAAAAAAGCCTTATACAGTGCTGGTAGGGGTGGTGCTGGCGATCGTTCTGGGCGTGGTTTCCTTTACAAGGATGACGACGGATTTGCTGCCAAGCATCAGTCTGCCCTATGTGATTGTGATGACAACCTATCCGGGGGCCAGCCCCGAGACGGTGGAGAGCGTTGTGACCCAGCCGGTGGAGGCGTCCATGGCAACGGTCAGCAATATTGAAAACATAAACTCCATATCCGGCGAGAATTATTCCATGGTCATAATGGAATTCGCGCAGTCCACGGATATGAACGCGGTTTCGCTGGAGATCAGGGAGAGCCTGGATCAGATAAAGAGCTTCTGGGATGATTCCGTGGGAAATCCCATTATTATGAAGCTGAATCCTGATATGCTGCCGGTCATGATTGCGGCTGTGGGTGTAGAGGGGATGGATTACAGCGAGATCAGCACATATGTCCGGAATTCCATTATGCCGGATCTGGAGAGCGTTGAAGGGGTGGCAAGCGTCAGCGCGTCGGGGCTTTTGGAGGAGAGCGTCAACGTGATCATCCGCCAGGAGAAGATCGATGCGGTCAACCGGCTGGTATACGCATCCATCGACGAGAAGATGAAGGATGCGGCGTCCGGGCTTACTGCCGCCAGGGAAGGACTTGAGGAAGGGAAAAAGGAGCTCGAGGCAGGCAGGAAGGAGCTTGAGGAAGGCAGGAAGGCCCTTGAGGAAGGAATGAAGGCCTTTGCCGGTGGAGTGCCCATACCTGCAGGCGTTCAGGCGGAGCTTACAGCCAGGCAGCAGGCGCTGGAGGCGGCCGAGAGGGAGCTTGAGAGCGCCGAGAAGGAGCTTGCGGAAGGAGAGAGGGAGCTGGAGGAATCGGAGAAAGCCTTTGAGGACGCCAGAAATGCCGCTTACGAGCAGGCGGATATGGGCAGGGTCCTGACGGTGGATACCGTCAAGGGGCTGTTGACCGCTCAGAATTTCTCCATGCCGGCAGGCTATGTGATGGAGGAGGGCGTCAGCTATCTGGTGCGCGTAGGCGACAAGCCTGCCACCGTGGAGGAATTGGAGGCGCTTCCGCTGCTCGACCTGCACATCGACGGCGTCCCGGTCATTACGCTGGGAGACGCGGCGGACGTATTTTATACGGATAATTCGGACAGTATATACACCAATGTGGACGGAAGCGCAGGCGTTATGCTGACTATTCAGAAGCAGACGGGATATTCCACAGGGGAGGTCTCCGACCGCCTGTTAAAGCGTTTTGACGGGCTGATGCAGGAGAATTCGGGGCTGTCCCTGATAACCCTGATGGATCAGGGAGTCTACATCGACCTGGTTATGGATTCCATTTTGAATAATATACTGTTTGGCGGTCTGCTTGCCATTGTCATACTGATTTTGTTTTTGAAGGATCTAAGACCCACCATTGTGGTTGCGTTCTCTATTCCGGTCAGTCTGGTAACGGCGATTGTATGCATGTATTTCAGCGGTGTGACCCTGAATGTAATATCCCTTTCGGGTCTGGCTCTCGGCATCGGTATGCTTGTGGATAACTCCATTGTGGTGATTGAGAATATTTACCGGCTCCGCAGCGAGGGGTATTCCGTGAAGGAGGCGGCAATGGCGGGTGCCCGGGAGGTGACAGGAGCGATCATTGCCTCCACCCTTACCACGGTGTGCGTGTTCCTGCCCATTGTCTTTACGGAGGGAATTACCAGGCAGCTGTTTGTGGATATGGGGCTTACCATAGGCTATTCACTGTTTGCCAGCCTTGTGATCGCGCTGACGGTGGTGCCAGCCATGTCGTCCAAGATTCTGGTCAAGGACAGACAGCGCAGGGAGGGAAGGATCTTTGGCGGTATTGTGAAGGCATATGAGAAGCTGTTAAGGGTATCCCTGAAGGTAAAGCCGCTGGTGCTGCTTTTGGTGGTCGCCCTTCTTGCAGCAAGTATTTTTCTTGCCTTTACAAACGGTACGGCGTTTATGCCTGACATGGATTCCACTCAGCTGACGGTCTCCGTGAAGCTTCCGGATGACACCGCCCTTGCGGAGACGTCGGAGGTGACTGACAGGGTAGTGGATGCGATTCTTTCTATTGAGGACGTTCAGAATGTGGGCGCAATGGCCAACAGCTCCACCATGTCCATGCTTGGGGGAGGCGGCAGTGTCAGCGCCACAGCCACGACGGTTTATGTTGTGACCAGGGAAGATAAGTCCATGTCCAACGAGGAGATAGCGGCGGCTATCCTGGAGAAAACCGCAGGGCTTGGGGCGGAAATAACCGTAGACACCTCCAGTATGGATATGTCTGCCATGGGCGGAAGCGGCATTTCCATTCAGGTTCGAGGACGCGAGATCGATACCCTGCAGAGGATTGCGGGAGAAGTGGCGTCGATTATTGAGAGCGTGGAGGGGACTGCCAACGTCAGCGACGGTCTGGAGGATACGGACGAGGAGCTGCGTATTGCGGTTAAACGCCAGGAGGCGGTTCATTATGGAATCACCGTAGCCCAGGTTTTCACACAGCTGTACGCGAAGCTGGCGGATGCCAGTGCGGCAACGACTCTGGAGGCGGCTGCCAAGGATTACAGTGTCTATGTGATGAGCGGCAGTGATATGGAGCTGACAAGGGCGCTTTTACAGGAGCTTGAGCTGGATGGTACGGATGAAAACGGGGAGAGCGTAAAGGTTCCCCTTTCAAGGATCGCGGACTTTGAGACCGCCAGTTCCCTCACCTCCATCAAACGGGCGGACCAGACCAGGTATGTGTCGGTTTCTGCAGCTATCGCCGACGGCTACAACGTAGGGCTGGTTTCCGCCGATGTGGAGGAAAGGCTGGCAGATTACCAGATACCCGCGGGCTACAGCCTGGTATTTTCCGGCGAGAACGAGATGATCGTTGACGCCATGCAGCAGATTTTGTTGATGCTGATTCTGGCGGTGGTGTTTATGTATTTGATTATGGTGGCGCAGTTCCAGTCTCTGCTGTCTCCGTTTATCATTATGTTTACCATACCGCTTGCGTTTACGGGCGGCTTCTTCGGGCTGTTTTTCAGCGGAAGCGAGGTCAGCGTGGTGGCATTGATCGGTTTTGTCATGCTTGCGGGTATTATTGTAAATAATGGTATTGTGCTGATCGATTATATGAATCAGCTGCGGCAGAGCGGTATGGAGAAGCGGGAAGCCATCCTGAATGCAGGGCGCACCAGGCTCCGCCCGGTGCTGATGACGGCGCTGACCACGATTCTCGCCCTGTCGACCATGGTGTTCAGCAGCGATATGGGTTCGGAGATGGCAAAGCCCATGGCGATCGTGACCATTGGCGGACTGCTCTACGGCACACTGCTTACGCTGATCGTAATTCCCTGCATTTACGATATTATGAGCATCAATAAAAAGAAGTCCGCACATTCGGCTGACGGAGAAGCACAGTCATGATTCGGGACCTTGCGATGTGGCATAGAGACGGAGAAGGAAGACTGAGACAGAAAAGGCAGAATTAAGAGAAACAAAATATATGAGGGTTCGGAAACAGATATGGGGAAAATAACAGGCTTGGAAAACGCGCGGCAGGTGCCGCCCAAGGTGCGGAAAATGTATGCGGCGGTGATTCAAATGCTGACGGAGGGCGCGGATGTTACAGGCATCCGTGTCTCTACCATCACGGACAGGGCGGGTATCGGCAAGGGCACGGCATATGAGTATTTTGACTCCAAGGAGGAAATAGTTGCATGTGCGGTGGTATATCAGCTGCAGAGGGTTTTTGAATGGCTTGAGAACGCTTTGGTCCAAAAGGATACCTTTGCGGAGCAGCTGAATTTCCTGCTGGATAAAATGAGCGTCCAGGACGGCAGGAAGCATGCTTTTCTGCGCTTTGTAAATCTGCTGACAGACAATTCGGAGTTCAGCCGGATGGTGCGTGAAAGGATGGCGGCGGAGGATTTCTCACAATACCTGCCCACGCATGTGTTTGGCAGAATTTTACAGCGGGGCGTGGATCTGGGAGAGTTGCGGGCGGACGTGCCTCTGGAATATTTGATCTACAACATTTTTTCTCACCTGATAACCTATATGATGGCAGTTACCACGGAGGACTGTTTCCGCGTGGATATACAGAAGATGCGCCCGCTGGTTTATCAGGGAATTATGAATGAAGTGGGAGCAGACGGGAGAAATGCTGCCTTGTTAAATGGCAGGGAGCAGGGGGAAGCGCATGAGGATAAGTATTAGGCAAGCGCCCGAAGCTGCCGGGTCGGATTGTCAAGGGCGTCTTTGAATGAAGAAAAGAGAATGGCTTATTGCAAAACAGCTTGTGGGTGAAAACCGCAGGCTGTTTTCTTAAATTTATTTTATTTGTGGGTAAAATGTGGTACAATGTTGACACAAGAGGGCAATGTGTCAACTACTGATTCCATGTGCGCAGAGCGCATAGAAAAGGAGTGAAAACATGGGGAAGACAGATAAATTAAGCGTGTTTATCAGCCTTGTATTGAGGCATAACCCGGACGCGGCGGGAATTACGCTGGATGAACACGGCTGGGCGGATGTGGAGGAGCTGCTTGCGGGCATAAACGCCACGGGGCGAAGGATTGACAGGGCGGCTTTGGAAGAAATTGTCAGGACAGACAATAAGCAGCGCTACAGCTTTAATGAGGATAAGACGTTGATACGCGCCAATCAGGGACACAGCATTCCTGTAGATGTGGAGCTGAAGGAACAGGAGCCGCCGGAATTTCTGTACCACGGAACTGCCGACAGGTTTCTTGAAAGTATAATGAGCCAGGGTTTAATGCCTATGAGCCGGCTGTATGTACATCTTTCAAGGGATGCTGAAACGGCGTATAAGGTGGGGCAGAGACACGGTAAGCCGGTGATTTTGAAGGTTCACACCGGGCAGATGGCAAGGGACGGCTTTCAATTTTATCTTTCCGAAAACGGCGTATGGCTGACAGGGAAGGTGGATGCCAAATATCTGGAGAGGCAGGCATGAGGGAGCATGGAGCATATAAAATATTACGATATTGGTTTGAATCTGTTCTGCAGGCAGTTTTCCGAGTCTGAAAGGATAATCCGGGACGCAGAAGAAAACGGCGTATGCTGCATTTTACAGGAACGGACACAAAGGAAAACAAAAAGCTGGCAAATTATATGAAGGTATCGGAGGCTGTATTGACGGAGAACGCCAGAAAAAATACCGAAAGAATTTTTGGGATAAATACCTGAGTGCGGGTATACATAAGAGGAGAAAAGTAAAAATGGTAAAGGACCCCTTGACAGAGGAAACCATATTCCGGCTTGCGAAGCCTAAAAGGAAAGGGCTGCTGCCGCTATTATTCAGCCGTTTTCTGTTCATTGTTCTGCTGCTTGTGCTGCAGGTGGCTATGGTCATCGGTATTTACGGATGGCTGAACCAATATATATCTTATTTTTCCGTAATTATGGGAGTTTTTACCCTGCTGATGATAATTTATCTGTTTAACTGTGAAATGGATGCGACGGCAAAGCTGACCTGGATGTTTATGATTGCCGTCTTTCCCCTTCCGGCAGCAGGCTTTCTGTTTTTTACCAAAACCAATGCGGGGCAAGGCAGGATAAAGAAGCGTGTGGGCGAGCTGATAGAAAGTACAAAGGGGATCATCGGTCAGCCGGAGGATGTGCTCCGGCAGGTGAGGGAGGATGGATCCGGCGTTGCCGCGCTGGCAGAATATCTGAACAGGGGCGGCTGCTTCCCGGTCTTTGACCGTACGGCAGTAACCTATTTCCCGGTGGGGGAGAAGAAGCTGGAGGCAATGCTTGAGGAACTGAAAAAGGCGGAAAAGTATATTTTTATGGAGTACTTCATCATAGAGGAGGGATATATGTGGGGCAGAATCCTGGAGGTACTCATTGAGAAGGCAAAAGCAGGGGTGGATGTCCGGGTAATGTACGACGGGATGTGCGAGGTGTCCCTTCTGCCCTCCGATTATGTCCGGCTTCTTTCGGAGCAGGGAATAAAGGCAAAGGCGTTTTCGCCTATCATGCCTGTGGTTTCTTCTCATTATAATTATCGGGATCACCGCAAGATATTGGTGATAGACGGCAGGGTTGCCTTTAACGGAGGCATCAACCTGGCGGACGAATATATCAACCGCGTGCAGAGGTTCGGGCATTGGAAGGATACGGCTTTGATGGTAGAGGGTGCGGCAGCCAAAAGCTTTGCGCTTATGTTTCTGCAGATGTGGAATCTGGATGAGAAAGAGCCGGAATACCTTCCTTATTTGGAGGACGGAGGGCATTGCCCGGAGAATGCCGGCGGTTATGTCATGCCCTTTGGGGACTGTCCCCTGGACGAGGATAGAGCAGGCGAGACCGTATACATGGATATATTAAACCGGGCCAATGCTTACGTGCATATTATGACGCCCTACTTGATTCTTGACGATGAGATGAAGTCGGCGCTGAAGTACGCCGCGCAGCGGGGCGTGGACGTAAAGCTGATCCTGCCGGGCATTCCGGACAAGAAGACGGCGTATGCCCTGGCAAAATCCCACTATCAGTCGCTTGTAAATGCGGGTGTGAAAATTTATGAGTACACGCCGGGCTTTGTCCATGCGAAGGTTTTTGTGTGCGACGACATAAAAGCCGTGGTGGGCACCATCAACCTGGATTACCGGAGCCTTTATCATCACTTTGAGTGCGGCACCTTCCTGTACCGGACGGAGTGCATCGCGGATATCGAAAGGGATTTTCAGGATACGCTGGAAAAATGCCGCCGGGTTACCCAGGACAGTATACGGCATGAAAAGGGGAGCTATAAACTGATGGGCAGCTTTTTGAAATTTATTGCCCCTTTGATGTGACACCAAGGAAGCGGGAGGACGCCTGGACGGCTGTTGAGTAAAATGCAGAAGAATATTTTTTACCGCCCGCTGACGGCGGCGCCATTTAAAAAGAATATTTTCTATAGGGAGATAGCGCCCTGCAGGGAGCTGCAGGCTTATGTAAGATGCTTTTGGGGCTCGGAACAGCCGGCGGTCCGTATGGCAGGGGATACTGCCGCCGAAATAGTGATACCCGATACCTGCGCCGATATCATATATTACATAGACTATACGGATAATACTGTTTCGGGGGGCTTCTGCGGAGTAAACGATCAAAGCTTTTATGCGTATGAAGCAGGGAAAAGGGGGCACCTGACGGGGATGTTTGCCATTCGCTTTTATGCCTGGACTGCCTGTGCCTTTGCGGAGGATTCCCTGAAAGCCACCTTAAATCAGTATTTGGAGGTGGGGGAAAGGTTTGAATGGCTGGACAGGCTGATCCGGCCGGTGCTGCCGGAATTGAAGACCATACAGGAAATGGCTTCGTTCGTAGAGAAGCTGTTCATTCAAAGGCTGGCGGATGTGAGGGAGAACGGGATCGTAAACGGCGTCGTAAGGAATATCCTTATGAACAGGGGAACGATGGATGTGTCCGGTCTTGCCAGGGAGGCATTCATAAGCGCCAGGCAGCTGGAGCGCCTGTTTCATGAATATGTGGGCATTACGCCCAAGAAGCTGAGTAATCTGATACGTTACCAGCTGCTGTGGAGGGATGTTTTGTTCCAGCCGGATTTTGATGTCCTGAACGCCGTCTGCAAATACGGATATACGGACCAGGCCCATTTGCTGCATGAATTTAAGAGGTATCATTCCATGGATATAAACAGCGCCAAAGCCGCGGCTTTTTGGTCCCTTTTAAAATAAGTGTTGCTGGAGTATAACTCCGGCGATTTCTACAGAGGCACATTGATATGACAGGAGCCTTGTGTTACAGTCGGTTCAACAAATGGGAATTTAAGGGAGCAACTTATGGGAACAGGGATTTTGATATGCGGTTTAAACGGCTCGGGAAAGAGTACACTGGGAAAGGCTCTTGCACAGAAACTGCATTTTTATTTTATAGATAATGAAGACTTGTATTTTCCTAAAACAAACCCCACCTATATTTATGCCGCTCCACGTACTCGTGAAGAGGTTGAAATACTTTTGTTCAATGAGATTAAAAAGCATGAAAATTTTGTTTTTGCGTCTGTAAAGGGTGATTATGGAGAAGCTATTTATCCTTTGTTTCAATATGCCGTATTGATTGATGTTCCCAAAAACATTCGGATAGAACGAGTTAAAAATCGTTCCTTTCAGAAATTTGGCAATAGGATGTTATTTGGAGGGGATTTATATGAACAGGAAGAACGATTTTTTGATTTAGTCAAATCCAGAGCTGAAGATACCGTTGAAAAATGGATACAGTCTTTAAGCTGTCCTATTATAAGAATTGACGGAACAAAACCCATAGAAGAAAATATAAACTTTCTTATGGAACAAATACAAAGATAAATTAACAATTTAACACATTATAAAGAGGGGGATTTAAATTGCCGACTGCTATTATAGCAGAACATTTTTTAAAGAAGTTAGGTGCAGAACGATATAATGAGCGAATCCGTGTTGTGGAAAAATACAGAAAACCATGGGAGCTGTCTGAAATAGAGTTTCAGAAATCACTTTCCACTAACAGTCTGATTTTTTATGCGGTTTCAAAACAGTACGGTAGGGTGATACTCAAAGCTCTTATCAACAGTGGTTTTGACAAAGAAATATTGGCGTGCAAGCTATTTCAGGGTGAGAACTTTTGTAAAATTTATGAGTATTCATTGGAAGATCAGGTATACATAATGGAACGCATTATGCCTGCCGACACTTTATATGAAAGTGCTCCCCGCAATGACCGGATTAAAATTGTAGGGAGAGTATTTAAAGGACTGCACAAGACTGACATTCCTGATAGTGCATTTCCTACATACTCCGAATGGTTTGAAGCTGGCAAGGAAGGTACAAAAAATCGTAAGGATTGTGAAGATCTGTATCAATATCTTTACAGTGCAGAACGAATGCTTGCAGATATTAACCAAAAGTATTCTCGCAATCTTCTGCTGCACGGCGATTTACACCATGAGAATATTCTTAAAAATGAAAACGGCAGTTATACGGTTATTGACCCTAAAGGTGTAATCGGTGCCCCTGTATTTGATTTATCGAGATTTATACTTGATGAGTTTAGAGATGATTTGACCTCAGAGCCAAAGGATGTAATAATTGATTTCGTACAAAAGCTTGGTGACAGTGTGGGTATTCCTTGTGAGATTTTATTGCGTTGTTTGTATATTGAAACGGTCATTTGGCTTTTCAGAGAGGAACTCGCAAATGGAGAAAGTCTTGAAGAGTGCCAGCAGCTGATTACTAATATGAAAGTTGCATGTGAGTTTGCCACAACAGGAAAGAAAAACATAGGGGAGGGGCTTTATTTCCATTGATTCGGCACTGCTCCAAAGGTCCTATGTGACAGCTAGGGAGATATGGCTTCTGAAAAGAATGGAGCCAGTCAACTGTCTCGATTGTCACACTTTGTTATATCTTGTTATGAGATTTTCCTGCCCTTGATTTTGCCCTTATGAGCAATCAAAGCAAGGGCAACATTGTGTGAAACCATATAAAGGGATAAGGCGAACACATCGCGATAAATCCATTATTTTCAAGGCGTTTGAAGGATTTTATTAAAACCCTATGCAGGGTAGTAACCACTTATGAAATCGTGGTTTCAAATTCTATTTTATTGGGCAGTCATCCACCAATGAATAGCTGCCCGCTTTGGATATTTTAACGAATGGTTTGGCGAAGCCACTTTCAGCAACACCAATCTGAAAAGGGAGGCTTTTTGCGGTGCTGCCTGCGCGGAGATGAATGAAGCGTGTCTGTGACAAATGCCGCTGCCGGATTTATTAACATGTCGAAAATATACATGAAGCCCTGGGGCGAATTATGGTACAATGTTGACACAAGAGGGCACTGTGTCAACTACAGATTCCATGTGCGCTGAAGCGCACAAGATTATGGTACAATGTTGACACGGAGAGACACTGACAGGCATGCGTGCGGAGCCGCGCGGAAAGGGACAGGGATAAGAAGCTATGAAAGAACAGGAAAACGGGCAGAAATTTAACAGTGTATGCGGCACGGACTGTACAGAATGTTATTGCTATGGCGAGATGTGTAACGGATGTAATTCATGTGAGGGGAAGGTTTTTCATATGCCGGAGGGAAAGGTATGTCCTATTTATGACTGCGTGAAAAACGAAAGGGGTATGGGGGACTGCGGAGAATGCGGAGAGATTCCCTGTAAGATCTGGCTTGCTACCAGAGATCCAAAGTTTTCGGACGAGGAGTTTAACCGGAATATAGAAATGAGAGTACAGGCATTGAGGAAGGAATAGAGGTGATTATGTCTAAAAACGCTGAGCTTGCAGCTTATGTAACGGAACAGCTGTCTGATTTGGAAGATATACGCAATATTCCCATGATGGGCGGATATGTGTTCTATTATGGGGAAAAAATATTCGGCGGCATTTACGATAAGGGCTTTATGGTAAAGGTGACACAGGCGTCGCAGAAATATATGCCGGACAGTGTGCAGGAGCCTCCGTATCAGGGGGCGAAGCCCATGCTGCCCGTAACCATTCTGGAGGATAAGGAAATGCTGCAGGCAATGGTGAGGGAAATGTATCCGGAGCTGCCGGAAAGAAAACCGAAAAAGAAAAAAGAATGATGGCCGGATGCCGCTCAATTTATGTTAGCATAGATTGGGTGGTTTTTTTGTGCTATAATATTGACACAGAAATATAGTGTGTCAGCTACTGATTCCATGTGCGCGAATCAGGCAGCTGCGCGCTCAAAATCTGCCAACCGCCGGTTGAATTTCCCCGATTCAACCAGCGGTTTGTGTAAAAAATATATAATAAGGCGTAACATTCAGGGCGGGCACTTTGGGAGGGAGCGTCTTATACTTAAAAAGGAGAAAGCATGATGAACCAGACGGAGATTGGAAAATTTATTGCCAGATGCCGCAAAGAGAAAAAACTGACACAGGCGCAGCTGGCAGAAAAGCTGAATATTACGGACAGGGCGGTATCCAAGTGGGAAACGGGAAAAAGCATGCCTGATTCATCCATAATGTTGGAGCTTTGCGGGATACTGGGAATAACGGTGAATGAGCTTTTAAGCGGGGAGGAAGTAGGAATGGAGAGCTATGAAAAAAGGGCGGATGAAAATTTGGTTGCCCTGAAAAGGAAAGACGAAAATAATATGACAAAGAATGTGATTATTTCCATGATATATTCACTGACTCTTTTGGTGGGAATTATGGTGTGCCTGATCTGCAACCTTGCCATATCAAAGCAATTGACATGGGCGCTGATTCCGGTGGGCTCCATCGTTTTTGCCTGGGTTATATCTATTCCAAGCATAATATTGGGTAAACGGGGAATCCTTGTAAGCCTGATCTCATTAAGTGTGTTTATTGTTCCGTATTTGTATCTTCTGAGCGTTATTATAAACGTGAGGGCGGTATTTTCCATTGGGACGGTTATGGCGGTTGTTTCAATCGGTTTTTTGTGGATTATAACCGCGGTGTTCTGCCGTTTTTTCAAGCAGAGGAGGTTTGCCGCTTTGGGAACCGTTTTTCTTTTGGCAATACCGTTTATGTATATTATCAATATTATATTGTCAAAATTAATAGGAGAACCTGTTGCCGACGTATGGGATATGCTGTGTACCTTTGTACTGCTGATATCGGCGTTTGCCTCCTTTATCTGTGACTATGCGAAAAGAAAGGGATTGATGCATTAAAAGGGCAGTTGTCTTCTGGACAATTCCTGTTTTTGGTGGTAAAATACGGCTATGGCAGGTTGCCAATATTTGACAGGAGGGCAGTTATAATGAATAAATATGCTGGAACACAGACAGAAAAAAATCTGGAGGCAGCGTTCGCGGGAGAATCCCAGGCGCGCAATAAGTATACCTATTTTGCGTCAGTGGCAAAGAAGGAGGGCTTCGAGCAGATTTCTTCCATCTTTTTGAAGACGGCGGACAATGAGAAGGAGCACGCAAAGATGTGGTTCAAGGAGCTGTCCGGCATCGGGACCACCGCGGAGAATCTGGCGGCAGCGGCAGAAGGCGAAAATTACGAGTGGACGGATATGTACGAGGATTTTGCAAAAACCGCCGAGAAGGAAGGCTTTCCCGAGCTTGCGGAGAAGTTCCGCCAGGTGGGTATTATAGAGAAAAACCATGAGGAGAGATACAAGGCCCTGTTAAAGAACGTGGAGATGGCGGAGGTGTTCGCCAAGAGCGAGGTCAAGGTCTGGGAGTGCCGTAACTGCGGGCATATTGTAGTTGGCACGAAGGCGCCGGAGGTCTGCCCCGTCTGCAATCATCCTCAGGGATACTTCGAGGTGCGCGCGGAGAATTATTAGGCATGGGATATGCGGCGGTTCAGCCGCCGTAAACACAGTCCGGACAAAAACGGTCAGCCTGCCGAATCCGGAAAATGTGGTTGAATTTGGTTAAAAAAAGTATATAATATAAAGTAAAATATCACCAGTCCTGGGAAGGGTACAGCAAAGTATTGTCAGTGTCTAGGTTCAAACACATGATAATCCCGTAGAACACTTGACAGCTGGTGGTATTTTTGTTATACGGTTTAAAAATCGCAGATTTAAGGCAGCGTTTCAGGCTTGGGCGGGTTTAAAGAGGACTGTCTGCGGTTTAGGCGGCGGAATGATTTACGGAAGGAAATTGCAGCATGGATAAAAACAATTTTGCGGTGACTCCCCCTATGGGGTGGAACAGCTATGATTATTATGATACCACGGTAAACGAGGAGCAGGTGAGGGCAAACGCTGATTATATGGCGGCGCACCTGAAGGATTACGGCTGGGAGTACGTGGTGGTCGATATCCAGTGGTATGCCCATGGGGCGGGAAGCCGGAGAGAAAGGTATCAGTACATCCCATTTGGCGGGCTGGAAATGGACCGGTATGGAAGGCTGCTGCCGGACCCGGAGCGTTTTCCTTCCTCTGCCGGGGGCAAGGGCTTTAAGCCGTTGGCGGATTACATACATTCTCTGGGGCTGAGGTTCGGCATTCATATCATGCGGGGAATTCCCAGAAGTGCCGCCCACGGTCATCTGCCCGTAAAGGGAACGGATTATACGGCTGATTTTATTGCTGATCCTTCTTCTATCTGCGGCTGGAATCCGGATATGTACGGTGTTCGCAATATGTCTGAGGGGCAGGCATATTATGATTCCGTTCTGGAGCTTTATGCCGGATGGGGCGTGGATTTTATCAAATGTGACGATATCTGCAATACGAATTTGTATCCGCAGAATCTTTACTCGGGACGACATGAGATCGAAATGCTGGCGCAGGCAATTCAAAAATGCGGAAGGCAGATCGTGCTTTCCCTTTCGCCGGGTCCTGCCCTGATTGACAAAGCCTGGCATTACGAGACTTATGCGAATATGTGGCGTATCACAGATGACTTCTGGGATGACTGGAGGCTTTTGAAGGATATGTTCAGGCGCTGTGAATTGTGGCAGAGCCATGTGTCCCGGGGCTGTTATCCTGACTGCGACATGCTGCCTCTGGGGTATCTGGGAAAGGGCTTTGGAAGGGAGAGGACCACGAATTTTACAAGGGAGGAGCAGCGCACCATGATGACGCTTTGGTGTCTTTTCGGCTCTCCGCTGATGATTGGGGCGGAGCTGACGAAATTGGACGCCTGGACCCTGTCCCTGCTCACCAACAGGCAGGTATTGCGGATGCTGACGCCTGAGTGCAGGCCAAGGCAGCTTTGTCTGGACGATAAAAAGGCGGTCTGGAAAGCCTGCAACGAGAGGGAAGGCATGAGGTACATAGCCATGTTTAACCTGGAGGATGGGGAGGCATGTCTGTCCATAGGCCGTCAGGAGGCAGGGCTTGAGCCGGAGGACGCGCTTACGGAGCTTTGGACGGGAGAAGCAGCGGAAACGCCGGGGGATGTTCTGCAGGTGAAGCTTGCTCCCCACGGATGCGCGGTGTTTGCCGCCGGGAAGACATAAATAATATAGGAAAACGGTGAGAGTTATGGTACAATGTTGACACAAGAGTGCATTGTGTCAACTATTGATTCCATGTGCGCTGAAGCGCTATGGCAATAAAATAAACGTCAGTAAAAAGAATAATGTAGTTGAGGAGGGACACCATGAAGCAGATTACATGGAATGACAGATATAAGCTGGGAATCGACTTTATCGACAAGGAGCATAAAATACTTTTTTCAACGATGAACAAGCTCCTTACGATCAGCGAGGACGATGACAAAAGCGAATGGGTTTGCCGGGAGGGCGTTAAATTCTTAAAGAATCACTCATTTGTGCATTTTGAGCATGAAGAAGCGTATATGAAGTCCATAGACTATAAGGATTATGAGATACATAAGCGTCTGCACGATGATTTTCGTGATAAGACGTTACCGGCGCTGGAGCAGGAAATGGAGGATATGGGGTATTCCACAGAGTCTGTCCGGCATTTTCTTGGAGTGTGCATCGGCTGGGTGATTTCCCATACATTGACGGAGGATATGGCGATTTTGGGCAAAACCCGCAGCCAGTGGGTGTGCATTCCTCAAGAGCAGGAACAGGAAGCCATGGCGCAGACCATCGTCCAGCTGATTCATGATATTTTCCATTTAAAGGCGAAAATGATCAGCGAGCAGTATGGCGGGCAGGATTTCGGAAAGGTTGTGTGCTGCCGTTTTATTTACAAGGGGAAGGAGAAAAAAAGGTGGGAGGTCATTCTCATCTATGAAGAACAGCTGCTGCTGAAGATCATGAGCGGGATACTTAATATGGATTATCCTAAGATAGACGATATGGCAATCAATGTGGGCAGGTATATTTCCCGTCAGTTTATGGAGCGGGTAAGGGAGAGCTTTCCGGCGCTGGAAAAGTTTGAGCTGGATAAGGAGAGTCTGCTGACGTACGACCAGCTTCAGGAGTCCTTTGAGAGAGAGCATCCCTCCTGCAGCCTGCTGTTCGATGCGGGGGCGGGGTATTTTGCGTTTTGTGCCATGAATGCCGATTCCGTCCATGGGAAAAACATACCTGCTATTAATCCTGATAACGCAATGGATATGGTAAATCAGTATATTATCATGGAAAACAAGGAGTGGGAGGAACAGAAAAAGAAAATCCTTGTGGTGGACGATTCGGAGTTCATGCTGAAAAAGATGGCTCAGCTGCTGGAGAAGGATTACAATGTGCTGGAGGCCAGCTCAAGTGTGGCGGCGATTCAGAGTATTGTGGTGAACAGACCCAACCTGATTCTGCTTGACTATGAAATGCCCATCTGCGACGGGAGGCAGACCCTGGAAATGATCCGCGCGGAGAAAACCACCGCGGGCATTCCGGTTATTTTCCTTACTGGCAGAGGGGACAGGGAAAGCGTAAAAAAGGTTATGTCGCTTAAGCCGGAGGGGTATTTGCTGAAGACCATGCCGGAGGATGAGATCAAGAAATTTATTGACGACTTTATGCAGAAACAGGTTGAAAAGTAGAATTACAGGAGGCTATCGCTATGGCAAAAAGACCCGAATGGCTGGATAATGCGGTTTTCTATGAGATATATCCCCAGTCCTTTAAGGACACGGACGGTGACGGTATAGGCAACATAGGGGGTATCACGGAAAAGCTGCCCTATATCAAGGAGCTTGGCTGCACGGCGCTGTGGATAAATCCCTGCTTTGAGTCCCCCTTTGGCGACGCGGGCTATGATGTGTCCGACTATTGCAGGGTGGCGCCGCGGTACGGGACAAATGACGACCTTGTGCGGCTTTTTGAGGAAGCGCACAGGCTGGGGCTTTATGTTCTGCTTGACCTGGTTCCCGGCCATACCTCATGGGAGCATCCATGGTTTAAGGAAAGCATGAAGGCGGAGAAAAACAAATATACCGACCGTTATGTCTGGACGGACAGCATCTGGGAGGAGCCCACGGGCTACGGCTCGCTTCGCGGTATATCTGAAAGGGACGGCAGCTGCGCCGTAAATTTCTTTACCCACCAGCCCGCGCTGAATTACGGCTATTACAGGCCACAGCGCCCATGGCAGCAGGCGACGGATTCCGAAGGCCCGGTGGCCACAAGAGAGGCTATGAAGGATGTTATGCGTTTCTGGCTTTCCCGCGGCTGCGACGGCTTCCGTGTGGATATGGCAGGCTCTCTTGTCAAGAACGATGAGGACTGCAAGGGTACTATAGCCATATGGCAGAACATAAGGGAATTTCTGAACGAGGAATTTCCTGGCGCCGCCATGGTCTCGGAATGGGGAGAGCCATGTCAGAGCCTGGCAGGGGGCTTCCATATGGATTTCCTGCTTCACTTCGGCTCATCCCATTACAATGACCTGTTCCGCTGCCCCGAACCGTTCTTCCAGGGCTGCGGCGACGCATCCCGGTTTGTTGAGAAATACATTGACAGCTATGAGCGTTCGGGTCGCAGGGGGCTTATCTGTATACCTTCGGGGAATCATGATATGGACAGACTTGCACGCCATATCCACGGTGATAACAGAAAGCTTGCCTTCTCTTTTCTGCTCTCCATGCCCGGCGCGCCGTATATTTATTACGGAGATGAAATCGGTATGCGGTATGTGGAGGGGCTGACCTCGGTAGAGGGCGGCTATGGAAGAACAGGTTCACGCTCTCCGATGCAGTGGGACGGCAGTGAAAACGCCGGCTTTTCAACCGCGCCTGCGGAAAAGCTGTATATCCCCATAGACCCTTCCTCCGACAGACCTACGGCCCAGGCGCAGATGGAAGACGCAGCTTCTCTGCGCAGCGAGATAAAAAAGCTGATAGCGGTAAGGCAGGCGCATAAGGCGCTTCAAAGCCTTGGGGAAATAGAATTTATATCTGACGGCGCAAAGGGAAAGCCGCTGGCATATATCAGAAGCGGCGGTGACGAGCGCATATTTGTCGCCGTCAATCCCACCGACAGTGCGGCGGAGCTGGCGTTTGACGGCACTCCCTGCGAGGTGGTCTACAGCTTTGGAGATCAGGCGGAGCTTGCGGAGAACAGGTGCGTTATCGGCGGAAAATCAGCGGTATTTGTATTAATAAAGTAATGCTTCAGGGCAGAAATTGACTTTTTCTTTGCTATGTTCCGCGGTGGAGAGAGAAGACATGAAGAAATGGAAAAGAACAGCTGTTCTGTTGGCGGGAGGGATGATGCTGTCAGGTTCGTTAAACGTATGTGCGGCTGGACTGAGGGATGTGTTTGACGCAACGTATTATGCGGGATCTTATCCGGATTTAACAGCGGCTTTCGGTAATGACGCGGAAGCACTGTATCAGCATTATGTGACTTGCGGTCTGAGCGAAGGGAGATCCGGGAGTAAGGTCTTTGACGTGGCAGAATACCGCAGTGCATATGCGGATTTGGAGGCGGTCTTTGGTGATGACTGGGATGCCTATGTCAATCATTACTGCACCTTGGGAAAAGCCGAGGGGAGAACTGCGGGCGTTTACGGAGAAATCAGTCTGGAGAGTAACAGCAACAATGCTGTGAGTACGGGCAACAATATGCAGCAATGGATGGGGATTCAACCGCCGGCTTTTAATGTGGCCAGTGTCTCCAGCGAAGAAGTGGTCAGCGGCTTGGGAACCCGTGGGGTCCGCGAATACGATGCAGCCGGAAACAATGTCAAGACTACATGGTATCTGGCTGATGGAATAACCGTATTTAACATTGTAGTGGTAGAATATGATGGGGCAGGACGAAAGACAAAGCAGGCGAGCTATAACACCGATGGAACGTTAAAGGACGATTGGAGTTACTATGCAGTCTACGATGAGCAGGGAAGGGTGACAATACTCGTATCATATCATGAAG
Organism: uncultured Acetatifactor sp.; assembly: GCA_910578215.1. Classification (GTDB taxonomy): domain Bacteria; phylum Bacillota; class Clostridia; order Lachnospirales; family Lachnospiraceae; genus Acetatifactor. The sequence continues at coordinate 63,546 of CAJTPH010000021.1, forward strand.
ATGGGACGATAAAGCAAGTGGATCACTACGAAGAATACGCTGAGGATACTGATCTCTGTTTAAGGTGGATGCGGTATTACCCGGATGGAGGCTGGGGGGTATCGGATGGTCGCCTGCTTGTCTATTTTGAAGATGGTAAAGTAAATGCGAATTTCAGCAGTGGTTTTAGGCGTATTATAGAATATAATCCGGATGGAAGCATAAAGAGTCAGAACATAGTAGAGTGAGTGTGAATCATTCTGTAATGCTCTGTGTATATGCTCGAAGCTGTTCCGTAAGGGCTTGGAAAAAATCGCTGTAAACCCAGCAAACATGGGCACTACAGCGATTTTTCACTCTGTCGCGGATAGTATTTATTCGTCTCCTTTTTTCTGAATGGTCTTCACCTGACTTTTTGTTATAAACTGTTAGTCGGTACGAAAACTACAGGCTTCGTGCAGATCATCAGTGATCTTCAGGATATTGATTGTATTTCTTTGGGGTGAGGGATATAATGGTATTGAGAGTGGAGGTGAAAACTATGGATGTATTAAGTACTGAAGAAGTTTACACAATAGAGGATATTTATGCTCTGCCCGAAGGAGAGCGCGCAGAACTGATTGATGGAAAGCTTTATTATATGGCGCCGCCTAATACAAAACATCAGAGATTGGTTTCTGATTTGCATTATCAGATAAAAGACTTTATTAAACGAAATAATGGTAAGTGCGAAATATTTCCATCCCCGTTTGCTGTATTCTTGAATGAAAATGATAAAAATTATGTCGAACCGGATATATCTGTTATCTGCGACAAAAATAAGATTACGGATAAAGGGTGTAATGGCGCACCAGATTGGGTGATTGAAATTGTTTCGCCAAGCAGTAAACAAATGGATTATTATAAGAAACTGTTTAAATATCGAACAGCAGGGGTTAGGGAATACTGGGTTGTAGATCCTGAAAGAGAACTTGTGACAATATATAACTTTGAAAAAGATAGTATGGAAGAATATTCTTTTGATAAAGATATACCGGTATGGCTTTATGAAGGACTTTCATTAAAAATAGAGTAGATTTTAAATACAAGTATGACGGTTAAGGAAAGCATTTGGATTAATAAAAAATCCAGATGCTTTTTATTGTGTCACGGACAAAAATAACGGGGCTGTTGCAATAAGGATTGAGTATACAAGATATAGTATTGTTTTAGGATTAAATCCCACTAAATCTTTTATATGTTTTTCTTAGTGCGACAGCCCCAGGGCAGATCTTTAAGTAAAAGAGAACATAATATATGGATTATCCAAGAGAGTATTCAAATTTAATTCAAACTAAGCAGCGTTCAGATAAAATGCGGGTAATGTGGAAAGATAATAATATTATCTTTTCCGGATGATGAGGAAGAATACATATATCTTACAGGGGCATATTTTATCAGCTTTTTAGAAATTGTTTACACAATTTTAGCACTCGATTGTTGACAGTGCTAACAATAAGTGTTATAGTACATATAGAACAAAGGAAGCAAGCCTGAAAGGTTCCGTGTGCTTGCTCCCGAGTTTTGAGATCAGGTTACAAATAACAAGAACAATAGAATAAAAAGGAGAGATGATTTATGATGCTGCCGAGTATTTTTGGAGAAAATTTATTTGATGAGTGGATGGGAAACGCTTTTTCCGGTTTAATGAATGCGGACAGAGAGCTTTACGGAAAGCGTTCCAAAAACATGATGAAGACGGATGTCAAAGAGACGGATGGCGCTTATCAGGTGGCGGTCGAGCTGCCCGGATTCGACAAGAGCGAGATTTCTGCAGAGCTTCGTGACGGTTATCTGACCATTACGGCGTCCAAGGGTCTGGATAAGGACGAACAGGATAAGGACGGCAGATATATCCGCAGGGAGCGCTATGCGGGAGCCATGCAGAGAAGCTTTTATGTCGGCGGGCATGTGCGGCAGGAGGATATCCACGCAAAGTACGAGAACGGTATACTGAAGCTGGAGGTTCCGAAGCAGGATGCGAAGTCTGTGGAGCAGAGCAGGTATATTGCAATCGAGGGATGACAGATTCCGTGAGATGACAGATTCTGTGGGATGGAAGCGTTCCGCAAGAGCGTCAGAATGACAGAGCCCCGCCGGCTGGGGAAAACCCTCCGGCGGGGCTTTGACGTCGCTTTACATACGAGCAGCAATCGTTTATTTTACAGTAATTCTTATCAGGCTGTTTTTATTTGAGGCTGTAAAAATCAAGTACTGTGACGCTGTGCATGGGAAGCGAGAGCGTCAGAATATTGTTTTTGAAGAATATATCCCGTGTCTGCGGGACCACATTTTCGGGGAATCGATGGGTGTTGACAGCGTCTAATTCGGCTGTAAGGCAGGAACAGGTGCATGCGCCGTCTGTCTGCGCAGGGCGGGGGACCTCAAGGCGGAGGGAAATTTCCTCCGGCTGCTCCGCCAGGTTTACCAGCTTGCAGTACAGGTGTTTTCCGTCCCTGGAGAGGGAGGACACCGTTTTCAGGGTATCGGGCAGGGGGCTCTTTGCCCGGGTTTCCACCAGCGTTGCTCCCGTGTGGTTGGAAAACAGCTTCTGCACATGGTAACTGGGGGTGCCGTAGACGGAGGTATTGTCAAACCATATGAGGTTTGGCTGCCATTGGTTGTGCCCGGTCCTGGCGAGCAACGGAGCGTAGCATGTCATTGCAACATGGTCTGCATTTCTTTCGATTCCGGTCAGAAAGGCGGCTTCGCAGAGTGCCGTCTGCCAGTTGTTCACCCTTTTTGCGGTGTCCGGGGAGGAGTGTGCCGCATATTCCCCCGCAAATACCTTTGGAAGCGTACGGTCGTAATTGTCATAGCGTCCGATATTTTCCAGAAACCATTGGGGAGGCTTGTAAAAGTGTTCGTCTACGGCGTAAGCCTTGTCCTTGTTGGCATTCAGCCATGTGTAAGCCGTGTCGAAATCTTTTCCCTCTCCGGTCCATCCGGCACAGGTAATCAGCTTGATTTCGGGATGTTCTTTTGACAATACCTTCTGGAATGCCTCATAGCGTTCAAAGTAGACCGTTCCCCATTGTTCGTTTCCGATGCCGATGTACTCTAATCCAAAGGGCTCCGGGTGCCCCATGGCGGCGCGTCTGGCGCCCCATTCGCTTTGGGCGTCTCCGTTGGCAAATTCGATCAGATCCAATGTATCCTGTATCCACTTGTGAAGATCCTTCATGTCCGCAAGCAGTCCTTCGTGCCACTGGCAGGTCATTCCGGCATTTATGACGGGCACCGGCTTTGCGCCGATATCCTCACAGAACTGAAAGTACTCGTAAAAGCCCAGCCCGTAGGATTGGAAATAATCCTCCGAGGAGCGCCCGTGGATCTGGTATTCTTCCATCTGCCAGCGGTTCCAGTTGGTGCGGCGGCGGGACAGCTCCCCGACGGTTTCCTTCCAGTTATACATGTTTTCAAAGCTTCTTCCCTCCACGATACAGCCTCCTGGAAAGCGCATGAACCTCGGGGAAAGGGCGGCAAGCATTTCCGCGAGGTCTCTGCGCATGCCGTTGGGACGTTCCTTATAGGTGTCCGCCGGAAAAAGGGAGAGAAGCTCCAGGTCCGCCGTGCCGTCTCTGCCCAGCAGGAAATGTGCATAGACGCCGGCGCATGTGCCTTGGGCGGTAAGGGTACAGGTGTATTTTGTCCAGCCGTGCCCGGCGCGGACAAGGGCCAGTTTTTTCTCTCCGAAGTGCTTTCCGGCCCTGTCGGTCAAACGTATGATAAGGGACATGGGCGAAGCATTTCTGGCGTAGCAGGAAAATCGGAAGCTCTGCCCTTCTTTCACGGCAAAGCCCTCCCCGCAGAAGCCGAGATTATAAAAGCCGGTTCCGGCGGCGCCTGAAAGTCTGGCGTAATTTTCGTGTTCGCGGCTGACGGGGAAGCGGGTGTGGACGGAGAAATCGCAGCCGCCCTCCGCCTCCCAGCACATTTTCCGCTTGTCGGTTTTGCCGTCCCGGTCATAGTATTCAAAGGAGCGGTTGGCGATCAGCTCCGCGTAAAGCCCGCCGTCTCCCGCATAGTTGATGTCTTCAAAGAAAATGCCGTAGAGCATGGGGCTGATATCGCATATTTTTTCTGATGGAATGATTGTGAGCTCTGTCATATTTTTCCTCTTTTAAAATGGATTAGTGATTTTTCGTGCGCCGCGGCGCACATGGAATCGGAAGTGTACACAGTGTCTTTCCGTGTCAAAATTGTACCATAATTTTACCCGGGGAAAAAGGGATTTATTGGTGAAGCGGCTTCGTATGGGCGATATTAACAAAAATTTTCCTATTTTTTAATTTTTCTATACTTTTTGCATATAAGTATGATATAATGAAGAAAAATCATTTCAGCTATGGAGGAAAATGTATGGATATCAAAGAGTTTACAGATATGGAGGAGTTTGAAAGGATTATGGCAAACTGGGCAAAGGCGACAGGACTGGCTACTGTGGCTGTAGGCTCTGACGGGAAATACATTTCCGAATGCTATAATTTTACGGATTTCTGTATTAAGCTGACAAGGGGAAGCGCAGAGGGATGTGCCCGGTGCGAAAAATGTGACAGAGAGGGGCAGGGTGTGTATCATTGTCATGCAGGTCTGATCGATTTTGGCATTCCTCTGGAGGTGGACGGGATCAAGGTCGGGTCGGTCATCGGTGGACAGGTTCTTCCCGAGGACCCGGATGAGGCAAGGTTCCGCCAGGTGGCGAGGGAGATCGGCGTCAACGAGGATCAGTACATAGAGGCGTTACATGGGGTTAATGTGCGTTCGGAAGAAATGATCAATGCTTCCGCGGAGCTTTTGGGGCAGGTATTAAATCATTTTATCAATGCGGAATATACAAAGAAAAAGAGCGTGGTTGTTTTTGATAAGCTTTCCAACGGAGTAAATTCCACGCATGCGCTGGTGGAGCAGATCGCCATGAAGACGACGGAATTGAAAGCGCTGCAGAATAAGCAGAAGATACTTGCGCTGAACGCCAGCATCGAGGCGGCAAGGGCAGGAGAGAAGGGCGCGGGCTTCTCTGTTGTGGCAAAGGAGGTTGGCAAGCTCTCCGAGCAGAGTACGCTTGTAAATAAGGAAGTGGAGGACATAGTTCAGAAGATCGTGGATACGGTAGAGGCGATGCGTAGTTAAACACACAGACAGGGGGGCTGCCTGGGCGCTGTAATCTGGTGGATTCGCCCATCGGCGGCAATCTCGCGCTCACCGTCACCGGTCTGTTTTCTGTTTTTTTAAATTAGGACACTTTTTCAATAAATAGTGTCTTTTCTTTACTGTGGGCGGAAATTATGTTATTATGGCATTAGTAACATGAAAGAGAGGTATAGTAATGAATCCGTATTATCTTGCAATCGATATCGGAGCATCCAGCGGCCGGCATATTCTGGCACATATGGAGAACGGCCGGATGTTGCTGGAGGAGGTTCATCGTTTTCCCAACGGCATGGTGGAGAAGGACGGCGAAAACGTGTGGGATGTGGATGAGCTGTTTAAGCAGATCAAGGCCGGAATGAAAAAGTGCGCGGAGCTTGGCAAGGTGCCGGCAAGCGTAGGCATCGATACATGGGGAGTTGATTTTGTCCTGCTGGACGAGAAGGGGAACCGTATCGGCAATGCGGTGGCATACCGCGACGGTCGGACGGTGGGCATGGACGAGGAGGTGTATAAGATTATCTCCGAGGACGACCTCTATGCGCGCACCGGCATTCAGAAGCAGCAGTTTAATACCATTTACCAGCTCATGGCGCTGAAGGTCAAGAAGCCGGAGCAGCTGGCACAGGCCAGGACCATGCTGATGATGCCGGATTATTTCCATTATCTGTTGTCCGGCGTTGCCGTCACGGAGTATACCAATGCGACCACCGGCCAGCTGGTAAGTCCCGAGACGAAGCAGTGGGATATGGAGCTGATCGAAATGCTGGGATATCCGAAACAGATTTTCCAGAAAATTGTGACTCCCGGCACTGTGCTGGGTGACCTGACCCCGGAGCTGCAGAAGGAGCTGGGCTTTAACTGCAAGGTGGTGGCGCCGGCAACGCACGACACCGGTTCGGCGGTCATGGCGGTTCCGGCAAGCAGTGACAACGCGCTGTATATCAGCTCCGGCACATGGTCCCTTATGGGGACGGAGCTGATGGAGGCAAACTGTTCTCCTGAGAGCAAGGCAAACAATCTGGCCAATGAAGGAGGGTATGATTACCGCTTCCGCTATTTGAAGAATATTATGGGCTTGTGGATGATTCAGTCTGTGAGGAAGGAGATTGCCGCCGATATGAGCTTTGGAGAGATATGCGGCCAGGCGGCGGAATGCAGTATTCCTTCTATCGTGGACTGTAACGACAACAGATTTCTGGCTCCCGCAAATATGACAAGGGAGGTGCAGGAGGCGTGCAGGGAATCCGGCCAGCCGGTTCCGGAGGGAGTTGCCGAAACCGCTTCTGTCATTTATAACAGTCTTGCCAGATGCTATGCAGAGACCATCGACCAGATCAGAGAGATCACAGGCCAGAAGTATGACTGCATACATATTGTTGGCGGCGGCTCCAATGCAGACTATCTGAACAAGCTTACCGCGGAAGCAACCGGTCTTACCGTATATGCGGGGCCGGGGGAGGCAACTGCGATTGGCAATCTTGCAGCGCAGATGATTGCGGCAGGAGAGCTCAAGGATTTGAAGGCGGCCAGAGCCTGTGTGTTTGAGTCCTTTGATATCCAGAAATACGCGCCGGTGAAAAAGTAGGCGTAAGTCAGGTCCGGGATGCTGCGGCAGACAGGGATGTGACTGTGGCCGGGGCTTTGCCGTAAAAAGCATAAATCATATGTATATTATCTAATTATGAATGTAAATAAAGAAAGCGAGGAAAAAAGGAAATGAACAGATTTGAATCCGCAAAGGAGATTTACGCATCCTACGGAGTAGACGTAGAGGCGGCGATGAAGACCTGTATGGAGGCGCCTGTAGCTCTGCACTGCTGGCAGGGCGACGACGTTATCGGCTTTGACCATGACGGCCCTCTGACAGGAGGTATCCAGACCACCGGCAATTATCCTGGAAAGGCAAAGACGCCCGAACAGCTGATGGCAGACATGGACAAGGCGCTGAGCCTGATGCCCGGAAAGAAGAAGCTGAACCTGCATGCATCCTATGCCATTTTTGAGCCCGGCGAGTTTGCCGACCGCGACAAGCTGGAGCCTAAGCATTTTAAAAAGTGGGTGGATTTTGCAAAGGAGAGGAATATGGGTATCGACTTTAACCCTACCTTCTTCTCTCATCCTAATATGAAGGACGGTCTTACCCTGTCCAGCCCTGACGAGAATATCAGAAAGTTCTGGATCGACCACGGCAAGGCATGTATCCGTATCTCGCAGTATTTTGCAGAGGAGACCGGAGTGCCCTGTGTTATGAATATCTGGACGGGCGACGGCTTTAAGGATGTTCCTGCCGACAGGATGGGGCCCAGAATGAGATATAAGGATTCCATTGAGCAGATCCTTTCCGAGCCCTTTGACAGAAGCAAGGTAAAGCCCTGCGTGGAGTCCAAGGTATTCGGCATCGGCGTGGAGGCGTTTACGGCGGGAAGCGCGGAGTTTACCTTAAGCTTTGCGGCTACGCATGAGGGCTGCCTGCCTTTGATGGATAACGGACATTATCATCCCACAGAGGTGGTTTCCGACAAGATTCCCGCTCTGCTTTGCTTCTATCCTGAAATTGCGTTACATATCACCAGACCTATCCGCTGGGACAGCGACCATGTGGTTTTGTTTGACGATGAGACGAAGGAGATGGCAAAGGAGATCGTCAGATGCGACGGTCTGAATCGTGTCTATATGGCTTTGGATTATTTTGACGCAAGCATCAACCGTGTGTCGGCGTGGGCGGTAGGCTTCAGAAGCTGGGAGAAGGCGCTGCTCGCTGCACTTTGTACTCCCAATGCAGCTCTTAAGAAGCTTCAGGACGAGGCTAATTTCACCGAGCTGATGGTGGAGCAGGAGGCGGTGAAGCTTCTTCCTCTGGGCGACATCTGGGAGGAGTACTGCAAGCGCTGCGGCGTTGTTTCCGACAGGGAGTTCTACGCTGAGGTCAAGAAGTATGAGGACGAGGTTCTCTCCAAGAGATAAATGCATGAAACAGGCGCGGCGGGGCATCTAC
>CAJTPH010000022.1 GCA_910578215.1 uncultured Acetatifactor sp.
GACATACACACTTCCATTAAATTCTGCTTAATCTCCCTTTGCTCTGCTCCCCAAACTGATAGATTAAGTTGATTTCATCAGCGTTTAAAGGTATCTGAAAATTTGCGCCCTCACATAAACGCTCCACGCCCACGCACTTAGGAATATTTCTTGTCAGTTCGTAATTATCCCTCGCAGTGACTGTTCCATGATTGTCGGTCTGCCTTACCTCTACTTTGAACTGGCTTTTCTGTTCCAACACAAGCCACTGGAATTTGTCGTTTTCTTTGGTGAATACAGTCTGATGCGCATTGGAATGTGTCTTGCTGCGGATATATTTGTCGGTGGTGCTGTAATAGTCCAAAATCTGCTGTTTCTGCTTTTTGTTCATGGTCTTTGCCCTCCTGTGGTATTGATTGATATGCTTGATTGGTTTCAGTGCTGGTAAATGATTTTCTTCCGTTAATTGTCGGGAGATTGGATTGCGGAATACCATTGACGGGTATTTCTCTGCTTGGGGAAAATGGTTTCATTCCCTACGGTAATTAACGCATGAAAAAAGACTACAACCATTGTCATAGCCTTTTCCTACAAAACCCATTTTTACATTACCGCCTGTCTGCCTGCCTTCGGTATGTTCGGCACTCCTGCATGGAAGTATATGCCTTTCTCCCTGTCCTCGGCTCTTATCTGCTCCTTTTGGCTCTCAATCTGCTCCTTTTTCTTTGCCTTGGTGCGTTCCTCATATTCTTTCTGTTTCCCGTTGGCTTTCCGTTTCAGATAATTCTGATGCAGTCGGTCTTTTCTCGCCTCTTTCTTCCGTATTTCCTTCAGTTCTTCGGGTGTCGGCTCTTTCTCCGCCATAGTCGGCGGTATGTATTCCCCGATAAAGTTAAAATAAATCTCTATCTTCTGTGTGGTATCGGCACTTCCTTTTCGGTCACGTTCATATACGACTATTTTCTCCACAAACTCATTCAGCATAAGTGTTGTCATTTCCTCTGCGTTGCTGTACCTCTCAACTAACTTTAGGAAACGTGCGGCAGATTTGCGGTCATTTTCATACTGTGTCTGTTCTGCCTTATAACTGTTTACCTCATCCTGTAACTGCTCCTGCTCGCAACGTGCTTTCCGCTTTCTCCCTTTGCCTTAAATGTGGACTTGATTTTCTTGCTGATGTCCTTTGCATAGTATTCATTGATTACATCGCGGAAGGGAAGGAAATCATCATCAAAGCCCGAACCCGTGTCAACGCCCTCGTTGACCGCAATCAATCTCACATTCGCCCTGCGCAACTGCTCCCGCAACATTCCCATCTGCACATAATTTCTTCCCAGACGGCTCATATCTTTCACAATGATTGTTCCGATATTGCCTTTCTCAACCTCTGCAAGCATGGCTTGCAATCCCTCACGCTCAAAGGTCGTGCCGGAGATTCCGTCATCGGTAAAGTGGCGTATGCCCGTAAAACCATTCTTTTCCGCATAATCCTCAAGCATTGCCTTTTGGTTGGATATGCTGTTGCTCTCACCCTGTAACTCATCATCATGGCTCAATCTCTCATATAGTGCTGTTAAATCGTGACTCATAATCAATTTCCTCCTTTCCGCCAGTACCGCATAAATGCTATGCTGTGGCTCTTTTGTATTTATTTTGATTAAGAAGTCTTTTATAGTTTATAACTCCTGTTGCAGAAGGAAGCATATACTGTACGCTATATTGAAACGGGGAAAAATAATGCGATGAGGAAGCTTTTTAATTCATATGGTTTAAAACCTGTGGACGCACAGCCGGTTTGTTAAGATGGATTTGAGGTATTCTACTTCTGCGGCACAAGGTCGAAATCTGCAAAGGAGTCACACAAAGCCGATAAATAGTGCTTCCTTTTTAAAAAAGATGGTGGTATCATATATTTACCATTATTTATTGGATTTGGAAAGGAAATAGGCTATGAGTGAAATATGTTTGTGGAAGGAAAAGTACAGAATAGGTAACAATGAGATCGACGAGCAGCATTATCTGTTGTTTTCAAAAATAGAAAATCTGCTTGTTATTGCCAGAAGCGGCGATCTTGAGAATAAAAAGAAGGAATGTCAGGAGTTGATTGAATTCCTGATTGAATATACAAAATTTCATTTTGAGGCGGAAGAAAAAATTCAAAGGGAAATGCAGTATGTGGGATATACCCAGCATGTGTGGATTCATCAGGGCTTTATAAAAACAATTCAGGATTACAGGGAAAAAATGGAGCAGGATTTTTCTCTGAATACATTAAAGAGCTTTGCCGGGACGCTGCTTACATGGCTTGCGCAGCATGTCTGTGAGTGCGACAGGAAAATAATGTCGAACACGCCGTTGGAGAATCAAAGCGCTCTGGCCGGCACAGCGGAAAATATCGATTTGATCGTTTCCAAGCTTTTGGAGGACATATGCGGGGTGAAGGTCAGAAATGCAAAATCCTGTCTGTATAAGGGATTTGTGGAAGGAAGTGTCTTTGTGCGCAGAGTAGCCACAGGAGAGAGCAGATATGTTTTTCTGTATGGTCTTTCGGAGCAGCTTGCCAGAGAAATATATTTTACTATCAGCAGTCTGCAGATAGAGGACATTGAGAAGCTTGACGAGATTGAAAGCTCCGCGCTGTCGGAGATTACCAACATTATGACCACTTACATAACAGGAGTTCTGTCCGACGAGCCGTCGGCTGATTTCAAATATGAGGATGCGGTTTATACAGGGAAGTATACGGATGGAACGTATAATTTAGCTGACGGTATAGTCATCAGCATTGAAACGGATCATGGCAAAATGGAAGTGCTGTACTGCAAGGTGAAATAGAGTGGAATAGAGCGGAATAGAGAGGAAAAAGCTAGTATATGAAAGCATTAATGGATTTGGTAAGGGAATTGAGCTTTGTGCGGACAGCCGGAAGCGCGGCGGAAAAGAAGGCCGCGGAGCTGATCATGGGAGAAATCGGCAGAATTGCGGAGGAAACGGGACGGGAAGACATCAGAGGAGAATACATGACCTTCCGGATTCCGGACGCCGAGGTCCGTAAGTGCTCTGTGCGGGCGGCAGGACGGGAGCTTCCGTGTGTGCCGTATCTGCGCTCGGGCAATATTGAAGGAGAGTATGGGCTGGTTTATCTCGATGGGGCTTCCGAGATCGATTTCGCCGGGCTCGGAAGTCTGGAGGGCAAGGCGGTGCTGCTGAACGGGCTTACTGACGAGGATGTCTATAAGCGTCTTGTGGAGCATAAGGCATCGGCGTTTTTGACGATGCAGGGAAAGTATTATTTTTCCGAGGAGGAGGCTTCCCTGTATCCCAGGAGACTGAGGGAGCATTTTACCAGAAACGGCGTGATTCCGGGATTTACCATTACTGCAGCAGACGCCCTCCGGCTGGTTCAGGAGGAGACGGATAGGGTGTGGCTTACGCTGGAGCAGGAGGAAACGGAACCGGAAAGCAGGAACGTTTCGGCGGTAATTGAAGGGACCGACCTGAAGGAGGAAAGCATTGTGCTTACGGCTCATTACGATTCCGTTCCGGTAGGAACCGGTTCCTGGGATAACGCCACCGGCGCGGTGGCGCTTCTGGCAATCTTCAGGCACTTTGCGGCGCATCCCGCCAGAAGGACGCTGCGGTTTCTCTGGTGCGGCAGCGAGGAGCTGGGACTGCTGGGCTCAAAGGCTTATGTGGAGCAGAAAAAGGAGCTGCTTGACAAGATTGGCTTCTGCTTCAACTTTGACATGTGCGGCACGGCTTTAGGGGCAAACCGGATCATGGTTACGGGAGAGAAGGAGCTGCATACATTTGTAGAGCAGTATTGTAAAATAGCATGCTATTCCGGGGACATAAAGGCGGGAGTCCACTCCAGCGATTCGGCTCCCTTCTGCGATAACGGGATTCCGGCGGTGGGTCTGGGCAGAGGGACATCCACGGCGGAGATACATACCATTCATGACCTGCTTCCCTCGCTCAGCGAGAAGGAAATGTGCAGGAACGCGGAGTTTGCGGTCCGGATGATCGGCGACGTGGCAAATGCGGCGGTGCTTCCCGTCAAAAAAGGAATGTCGGAGGACATGAAGAAGGAGCTGGACAAATATTTCCACCGGGATAAGGAGAAGCGCGTGGGAGCGGTAATATGAAAAATATACTGTTGATCGCGACGGGTGGCACTATTGCGTCGGGATATACGGAAGAAGGGCTTGCGCCGAAGATAGCGGCGGAGGATTTACTGGGGTATGTTGAGGAGTATAGAGCGTTCTGCAGGGTGGATATTGTCCAGCCCTTCAGCCTGGACAGCACCAACATTTATGCCCGGCACTGGCTGGAGCTGGCGGGGCTGATCGAAGAAAAATATCCATCCTATGACGGATTCGTGATCTGTCATGGCACGGACACCATGGCGTTCACGGCGGCAGCGCTGTCCTATCTGATACAGAACAGCAGAAAACCCATTGTCATCACCGGCTCCCAGAAGCCGATCAGTCTGCCGGTGACGGACGCAAGGACAAATTTGCTGGACAGCCTGCGTTTTGCCTCCGACGACAGGTCCCACGGGGTAAATATTGTGTTTGGGGGCAATGTCATTGCAGGAACCCGGGCGAAAAAAGAGCGTTCCAAGAGCTACAACGCTTTTTCCAGCATCAATTATCCTAATGTGGCGGCGCTGTGCGACGGGAAGATTGTATTCTATATTGACGATAAGGATCGGATAACCGGACCGGCGCTCTTTTATCATACGCTCAATGAGAAGGTATTGCTGTTAAAGCTGATGCCGGGGATGGACGGCTCGGTGCTTGAGAGGCTGTTTCCCTGTTATGATGCCGTGGTGATAGAGGCCTTTGGGGTCGGAGGAATTCCGGAATATGGGCGGGCGCCCTTTTATACGGAAATACGACGCTGGACGGATGCGGGAAAGATTGTGATGATGGCTACCCAGGTGACCCATGAGGGAAGCGATATGGAGGTCTACCGGGTGGGCCGGGTCATCAAGGAGGATTTTCATCTGATGGAAGCCTATGACATGACACTGGAGGCAACCGTGACGAAGGTTATGTGGGCTTTGGGGCAGGCAGGGATACAGGAGCGGCCGGAGCGGTTCCGCAGTCTGTTTTACAGGGCTGTGAATCATGACCTGCTGTTGTTTTCACAGCCCTGAAATAGGAGCCCACAGGTCTTATGTAGTTCCGATTTTTTTGTCGCTGTGCAGGATGTGGTTGATGAGCCACTGGGTCAGAAACTGCATGAGCTCCTCAAGGGTCTCCTGCTGATTGGCGTCGATCTGCGCCAGATCCATCTCGCCCAGGCGCTGCACGAAGGCTTCATGTGCGGCTTTCTGCGCGGGAAGCCCTGCATAGCCGATACCTTCCATGTACTCCTCCTCATCCTTAAAGTGAATGGCGGTGTATTGGAACAGTTCGTCCAGAAGGTGTACGATCTCGTCGTATTTGTCGGGAATAAATTCGTTTTTGATCAGGTTGTTTACTTCCCCGATAATCCGGAACAGCTCCCGGTGCTCCTGGTCTATCAGCTCGATACCGGTCAGGTATTCTTCTGTAAAACGAAGGTCGGTTTTTTCTTCCCATTCTTTTGCCGGAATCAGCTTCCCTATCATCATGTCAGAGCTGATGATGTGGCGGTACAGCCATGTCACCAGGTACTGGAGCAGATCGTCCAGAAAAGCCTGCTGGCTGCCGCTTGGCAGTATCGCATCCATTTCCGAAATCTTTGCGGTGAAAGCGTTGTGCTGCCTTCGCTGGAGCTCAAGCTCCGGGTGGGCGATGCTTTCCATGTACGCCTCCTCGTGGGCAAAATGGCATTGGGTATAGTCCCTTAAGCGATCCAGAAGCTCTCTGGTGTGGTCGTATTTATCCTCAATAAATTCGTTGGCAAACAGCTCGTGAAGCTCGTTTAGAATACGGAACAGCTCCCGGTGTTCGTCGTCGATCTGCTTCATGCCTGTCAGACAGTCATCCGTAAAATAATACATGGGTGTCTCCTCCTTTGATATATCCTTCCAATCCATAAGGCTTGTTGGCGCACTTTAAAGCATATGGAATCAGAAGCCGGATTTTTGAGCTCATTATAGCATAATTTCCCTGGGTTTACATTATATTTTTGCAGGCAAGGCATATTTTGGAAGGCATATTTTGGAAGCCTTTTTGAAAATTTATTTTGCAAGCTTCTTTAACAGGCATTATAAGGCGCAGGGCGTTTATAAGAAGGGAGTATTTATCATATGTTTCATTTACTGTTGGCGATCATATATCTTTCTTTCATAAGTTTGGGACTGCCGGACGGGCTTTTGGGCGCAGGGTGGCCTGCCATGTATTCTTCTTTCCGGGTTCCGGTATCTTATGCCGGAATCGTCTCCATGATTATTTCGGCGGGGACGATCGTATCCAGCCTGCAGAGTGACCGTCTCACGCGCAGGCTGGGAACCGGCAGGGTGACTGCTTTCAGTGTGGCGATAACGGCGGCTGCTCTTTTTGGTTTTTCCTTCAGCAATTCCTTTGCGGTCCTATGCCTTTGGGCGGTTCCGTATGGTCTGGGCGCGGGAAGTGTGGACGCCTCCGTCAACAATTATGCGGCTTTGCATTATGGCAGCAATCATATGAGCTGGCTTCACTGCATGTGGGGCATCGGCGCGGCTGCGGGTCCCTATGTGATGGGATGGGTGCTGACCGGAGGGCAGGGCTGGAGCATGGGATATCGCTATATAGGCTTGGTCCAGGTGGTTTTGACGGCGGTCCTGCTGTTCAGCCTGCCTCTTTGGAGGGAGCGGACGGCTGAGGGCGTCCGCCCGGCGGCGCGGGGCAGGGAGGCCGGCGGCCCGGCTGCGGAGGGTTCTATAGCCGGGCAGGAGCAGGGCCATGTCCTTACATTGCGGGAAATCATAAGGATTCCCGGCGCCAGGGAGGTAATGGCGGCTTTTTTCTGCTATTGTGCCCTGGAAGCTACGGCGGGGCTTTGGGCAAGCAGCTATCTTGTGCTTCATCATGGTATGGATACCCAGGCCGCTGCAGGCTTTGCAAGTATGTTTTATATCGGCATTACCGTTGGACGTGCCGCCAGCGGTTTCATTGCCATGAAGCTGAACGATACCAAAATGATTCGCATGGGGATGTGTATTATGGCGGCGGGATGTGCGACCCTGCTGCTTCCTCTTGGCAGCGCCGTGGCTCTGGGGGGATTGGTGCTGGTCGGGTTAGGCTGTGCCCCGGTATATCCCTGTATCATTCATTCGACGCCCGCCCACTTCGGAGAGGAACGGTCGCAGGCCCTGGTGGGTGTCCAGATGGCAAGCGCCTATACAGGGACCTGTTTGATGCCGCCGCTTTTCGGTCTGATCGCCAACCATATCGATGTAATGTGGTTTCCGGCGTTTCTCGGAGTGATACTGCTGCTTATGGCGGTCATGCATGAGAAGCTGGTGAGGAAAACCTCCGCGGATACGGGGTGGCCGGATGCCTGAGCTTTATGTGCCGTTAAAAAACAAAGCGCCGGTCCGGGATACGGATAGAGAGAGTTGTCTAAAATATACAAGAAGCATATTTATAAATTATTAAAAAGTACTAAATTATAAATTAGTATATTGCAATGTATAATAGCGTATGATATAGTGAACCTGACAAGAAACAGTACTGCATTATAAAAGCGCAAAAAAGTGCCGGAAGGGCAGTGCAAAACAACCGG
Organism: uncultured Acetatifactor sp.; assembly: GCA_910578215.1. Lineage (GTDB taxonomy): Bacteria > Bacillota > Clostridia > Lachnospirales > Lachnospiraceae > Acetatifactor. The sequence goes on from CAJTPH010000022.1 coordinate 7,678, forward strand.
AGCGCAGGTATTGTCACATGGGATATCGGAGGCAGAAGGCAATGAAGGGCTTAGCCGAGGGAGGATATCGGGCAGTGCCGGCGCGGGCAATGAAAGGAGGAGCTGCATGAATACGCAGTTAAAAAAGGGTGCGTTAGAGTTGTGTGTGTTGTCACAGCTGGCGAGAGGAGATAAGTACGGCTATGAGCTGACGGAGAAGATATCCTGTGAGATGTCGATTGCCGGCGGGACGCTGTACCCCATCTTAAGGAAGCTGAAGGAGGACGATTATGTGAACACCTATCTGGTGGAGTCGGGGTCCGGTCCTGCAAGGAAGTATTATCAGCTGACGGAGAAGGGCAGACAGTATCAGAGCGCAGTGAGAAAGGAATGGGAGGATTTTGCGGCGGCGGTAAACAGGCTGCTGGCTTAAGGATAGATATTACGACGGAAGCGGACAATGATATTGGACGGCAGAGCGGAAATAGAGTTTGACAATGGCGCATACGGCGCAGAAATGAGGAGAAAAATGACGAGAGCAGAATATTTGAGCAAGCTTCAGGAACAGCTTGAAAAGTTTGGAAATGAGCTGCAGCAGGAAATTATGGAGGACTATAGCCAGCATTTTGCGGAGGGCGAGGCAGCGGGCAGGACGGACGACGATATCATTGAGGAGCTGGGAAATATCGAAGATATGATCCGGGAGCTTAAATCTGTGGAGGTACAGCCTGACGAGAGTATCCGCAACGCAGCGCAGACCCAGGACGGGCAGGGATGCGGCGAAGACCATAATGCCGCGCAGAGCGAAGCCGGAACGGACGGTCAGAATGGGGAGGCAGAGCAGCTTTCGGTTCCCAATGACGAAGCGCGCAAGGGAGCATTTAAGGGAGTAGTCCTGAAGACGGGCGTGGCGGATATCGTTCTGGTACAGTCGGAGGATGACGCGGTTCATGTGGATTACCGGAATGACGGCAGTATGGAAGACAAGATGAAATATGAGTTTTACCAATACGAGAAGGACGGGATATTTTATGCCGGCGTCAGGAGAAACAAGAATTATAATGACGGCAAGCAGCGTTCCTTCAGCATTGGTCCCACAACGATAACCTTCCACAATAATTTTAACGTAGGGTCAAGAAACGAAAATATTATATTGATTGCCAGAGTGCCCAAGCAGATACCGGAGGTCAAAACGGAGACTTCCAGCGGAAATATCGAGGCGGGCAAGCTTGCGGTCACAAAGCTGAAGAGCGTTACGGCCAGCGGAGATGTAAAGATTTCCGAATCCGTGCTTGAGAAGCTGGAGGCTACCACGGCCAGCGGAGATATAGAGATCGAAAACGTCACGGTGGAGAAGCAGGATTGCACCACCGCCAGCGGCGACATTCAACTGAAGGGAATTAAGAGCTGCAAGACGGGTCTTGTGACGGCATCCGGCGACGTGGCATGCAGGGAAATGACTTCCGAGAAAATAGATGTGAAGACAGCCAGCGGAGACGTTGACGTGAAGGCAGACGCGGGGCAGTATCACCTGATAACAGCCAGCGGCGATGTTGAGCTGCAAACTGCCATGGCGCCCGAAAGGGTGGAGGTAACGACTGCCAGCGGAGATATAAATCTTGTGCTGCAGGCGGTGGAAGGAGCGGAGGTCAAGACAAACAGCCGTTCCGGAGATATTTCCCTTAACCAGAAGGGCAACAAAATAGATGCCAGGAGCGGAAATGTGTACACCTTTGGAGACGGCGCCTGCAAGGTATCCGCAGTAACCGTTTCGGGTGATATTGCAATCCGTCTATAGGCCGGTTTTGTAAAGAGTCATTCCCTTTTGAGAGTAGACGGGGGTAAACAGCTCGTAAAAGGCAGGCTCGCTGACATGATATTCTGCGTGCTCATAGGCAGATATAATAACGTAAGAGATGTTATATTTTTCATAGAGGTCCAGATGCTCTGCGGGCTGCTCAAACATGAGCCGCAGAGCATTTTTTCGTTCCGAGGTGTCCAGTCCGTGAAAATAGAGGAAGGAGTCGGAGCCGCAGAAGATGTTTCGCCCGGTCAGGGAGGCAATCTCGTTGTTATGTCGGTTGGTGGTCAGGAAGACGGCGTCTGCGGGAGTGTTTTCCGCCACATATTCAGCCAGGGAAACCTGACCTGTGCTAAAAAGCTGATATTTGGATGTCCATTCCCGCCCCAGGGTGAGCACGCCGGAAAGGGCGGCAAAAAACAGGAAGCAGGCTGCAAAGAGCTTCGTTCCTTTTGAGGCCTTTAGCTTTTGGTATAGGTCCACGCCATAGTCGGCGGCGCCAAGACAGAGTAACAGGTATGCCACATAGAGCAGCTTATTGTTGTCATAGGTGTTGGGAGTAAAGACGATCAGCTCCCCAAGCCACCAGAGGAAGAAGGCCGGCAGGAAAAGGGGAGCCTTCCTGCGGCTGCAGGCGCAGATGCCGCCAAAGATCAGCAGGAGGGGAACGCCTATGTTTTTGATGTAAAACCAGAGATAAAAATCGCCCTGGTTGCCCCAGTTGAAGTATCCTCTGACAAAACCTCCCTCGGATACCTGCCCGAAGGTCCAGAACAAAAGCTGGGGAACGGCGAAAATAAGCACGGGCAGCAAATACAGGCCCCAGCCGGACAATAACTCTCTGGGACCGTTTTTTCTGAGATATGATATCAGCAGGCAGATTCCGTAAATAACGGCTGCTATGAAAACGGATATGCCTGTCAGCATCAGCCCCCTGCCGTAATCCTGCCGCTGCGGTTCAGGTATTGGAGCAGGCACATAATCGTCAAAAAGGCTCCCAGTACGGCTGCGCCTGTTACGCGGACCTTCCTGGATTCGGGGACGACTCTGTTCCGCAGCCAGAGCAGGAGCCAGACCGCGCTGACGATTCCGGCGCTTAGGAAGGAGTGCGTGTGGATCATGGGAAGCGATGCGGCAAAAAGCCCTGCCAGGGGAAAGTATTTTCTGCGGTCCTCCTTTCCGAATGCCGCATGGTACAGGAGCCACAGGGTAGGAAAAAGAGCCGCGTAGCCAAAGAGGGTGGCGCGCTGGGGAAGGAGCATATCGGCAATGATGTTTACCCAGCGGATATTTTCGTTTACAAGATTGGTGGGGGTCAGATAAAAGCCTGTGAAAATGTCCGAGAAGGCGTATCTTTGATCCCTTGCCCAGTTCATGAAATAGGCGAAGCCAAGCCCGCCGTTTAAGAAAAACAGAAGCAGGGTCAGCATGGATTTGCTTAAGGAGCCAAAAAGGCTGCGGGCAAACAGATATACGCTGCCAAAAACCTGTATCATGGCAAACACCATGGGGAATATGTAGGCAAAGCGCAGGGAGGAGCCCAGGAGGTAAAGGCTGGAGGATATGCTGTCCGACAGAAACGGGTAGGAGAGCTTCATGCCGGGCATAATGGAGTATTCGGGAGGGAAGGTGTGCTGTGTGGCGATGCTGGTGATAAAGCCCAGGTGCATATTCATGTCGCCGTAGGTGCATTGTCCTGCCCAGAGGCTGCCGTCGTCATGGGGCAGCAGGGTGTGGGTATGGAGAAGGTAACACCAGATGGCGGTAACAAAAATCAGAAGAATTATAAATAACCCGTGTTGTTTTATTGAGCCGGGCAGTTGGCTGAAGCCTGCTCTTACGGATTCGCGGCGCCGGAGGGCGGCAATATAGACGGGAAGTGCTGCCAGTGCCGCAAGTATGTGTGAAAAAAGGGTAAAATCAAAGAAAAAGGAAAACAGTATGGGGAGCCAGGTCAGCATGAGGGAGCCGGCAGCGCTGCCGACGAGCAGCTTGATCAGAGGATTTTCTTTTGTGTATATGGTAAAGACCAGCAGGATGCCGGATAGCTGGAAAAACAAAAAGTATGCTGCTGCAAGAATATCGCCTGTTATTGTACCGTATATGGTCATTTGTTACCTCCGTTGTGCTGCCGGTTAGTGGGCAGTTTTTGTGCTCTATCAGGCATGGTTCCGGCTTTTGCGGCCGTGTCCTTTTTTGCGCTTATAGGCATGACCTTGCCTGCCGCCCCGGTATTGTCGCCTGGTGCGCGGACCCTGCGCACACCGAAATCATTATAGCACTTTCGTTTTTTTTGCGCAACGGGGCAGGCAGGTTGTCTATTGTGTATTTTGGGCGGGTTTGGTATAATGTTGACACAAAAGGACGTTGTGTCAACTACTGATTCCATATGCGCTGAAGCGCATGGGATTATGGTATAATGTTGACACAAAAGGACGTTGTGTCAACTTGATGGAGGGACAGGCTGTGCGGGAGGGTCAAAATAAGCGGATGGCAAATTTGGAGCTGCTGCGGTGTGTGGCAATGATGATGGTGGTTGTGCTGCACTATCTGGGTAAGGGCGGGCTGCTTCCCGATCTGGCGGGAGAGGACATGGGGGCGTACGGAGCGGCGGCGTGGACGCTGGAGACGCTCTGTATCGTTGCTGTGAATGTCTATATGTTTATCAGCGGGTATTTTCTGAGCGGCTCCGCTTTTAGGCTGAGCAGGCTGGTACGGCTGTATCTTCAGGTTTGGGTATATTCGGCGTTCTTCGGGCTTTTGGGGGCGCTTACGGGAGTGCTGGCGGAGACGGCGTTTGACACCCATTATATCTTAACCTTGATTTTTCCCGTGACAATGGGGCACTATTGGTTTATGACGGCTTATGTATTTCTGTATCTTCTTCTGCCTTTTGTGGGGATGGCGGTAAGGCAGATGTCAAAGATACAGCTTAAGACGGCGGTTGTGCTGCTTTTTCTGGTGTTTTGCATCGCAAAAAGCGTGCTGCCTGTCCGGCTGGAGATGGACGGGCAGGGCTATGACTGTCTCTGGTATCTGTGCGTTTTTGCAGCGGCGGCTTATGTGCGCAGGTTTGGCGCAGGCTTTCTGGAAGGGAAGGGCAGAAGCCTTTTGCTGTATATCGGGTGCTGCGGTTTGATTCTGGCAGGAACCTTCGGGCTGCGGGCGGTATATCTGCGGACGGGAAGCTTCGGAAGGATGCTGCAGATGTTCCTGGAGTATAATCATATTCTGCCTTTTCTGGCGGCGGCAGGGCTGTTTGGGGTATTCAGGGGAATGCAGGTGAAAGGAAGAATAGCGGACGTTATCAATCGTGTGGCGCCCTATACATTGGGCGTTTATCTGCTTCATGAGAATCTTGGGCTGCGCTATTCCTGGCAGAGCTGGCTGGGAGCGGAGAGGATAAGCACCGTCTGGGGGCTGCTGCTTGGGACGCTGGCGGCTGTTGCCGTGGTTTTTGTATGCGGCATTGCAGTGGATATGGTTAGAAAAAGCGTTATGGATCTGTTCAACCGTATTTTGCTTAAATTGGGCTTTTACAGGCGGATAGCAGAGGGAATCGAGAGAATCGACGGCTATTTTGCCGTGAAGGCGCAGGATTAGGACGGAAGCGGAAGGGCAGATTCAGAGAGAACGGAAGCGTATGGACAACAGCAGAGGCGCGGAAGCGAAGAACATAATTTCAGAAGGGACTGGCTATGGAAAACAGAAAGCTTAAGATCAGACGGATGGTGGCGGGTGAGAAAAATATACTGGAAAATATAGCGCTGGTGCTGCTTGCCTTTTATCCGCTGCGCCATATCGCCTGGGGGCTGGACCTTTGGGACACAGGCTATAATTATGCCAATTTTCAATACATGGGAACGGAGCATATGGACCCCATGTGGCTTTTTTCCACCTATCTGGCGAATGCGGCGGGAAACCTGCTGACCAGGCTTCCCAACGGCGGTACGCTTCTGGGGATGAACCTGTATACCGGGCTGTTTGCCGGCGTGCTGGGGCTTGTTGGGTATTTTTTTTGTACAAGAGCGCTTCGGATTCCCAGACCGCTTGCCTTTGCGGGCGAATTTGCCGCGCTCAGCCTCTGCTGGTGCCCGACGGCGCTTTTATATAATTATCTGACCTATATATTATTTCTCGGTTGTGCCGTTTTGCTGTATTATGGCTTGGTTAAGGAAAAAAGGGGCTGTTTGATTGCGGCGGGAGCCTGCCTGGGGACAAATGTGCTGGTGCGCTTTTCAAATCTTCCCGAGATGGCGATGATAGCTGCGGTTTGGGCGTATGACGTGATTCTTTGGACGGAGGAGCGGAACGCGGCGAGGAGCGGTGTCCAGGGCGCGGGGAAGCCGGGTTTTTGGCGCAGACTGTTCTCCCATACAGGCTGGTGCCTGCTTGGATATGTGTCCGCGCTTGGGGTCCTGCTTGGGTGGATACAGCTGCGATATGGGCTGGACGAGTATGCGGCAGGAATTGCCAGGCTGTTTTCCATGACCGACAATGCCACGGATTATAAGCCGGCGGCAATGCTTATGGGTTTAATCGGCGTCTACGTGGAAAACCTGTACTGGGTGGCGCGGATATTTGTTATTATTGCCGGCGGCCTGGCGGTGTTTGCGGCGGCAGGGTTCGTAGAGGGGCTGCTGGACCGCGGGGGAAAAATTATGCGGATGGCGGCTCAGGCCGTCCATGTGGCAATCAGGGTGCTGTGGGGGGCGGTCTGTATCGCTATGCTCTGGTGGCTTTATGCCAGAAAATTCTGTTCGTTTATGTATTACACCTATGATTCCATGCTGCGTCCGGGTGTACTTTTTTTGATGCTGGCCATGTTCATCGCGGTGATCCGTATTTTTCACAGGAAAAGCCCCAGGGAGGAGAAGCTCATAAGCGGGATGGTGATTTTGATTATTTTCCTGACCTCCCTGGGCAGCAATAACAACGTTTATCCCAGCCTGAATAACCTGTTTATTGCCGCGCCCTATACGCTTTGGGAGAGCTGGAGGTTTGTCAGGGATGTGAAGGACAAAAAATTCAGACATAACATAACGCTTGCTTCCTTTCCGGTAAAGGGGATTCTCATTGCCTTTCTGGCAATGTGCCTGTTCCAGTTCGGGCTTTTCGGCGCGGGTTTTTCGTTTGCGGAGGCAACCGGAGTGCAGGACGTGTCCGCAAGGGTGGAGAACAATGAGGTGCTGAAAAATATAGGCATGAGCCCTCAGAAGGCGCAGTGGATGACGGAAATCGGCTCCTATGTGGAGGAGAACGGGCTGCGGGGAAGGGAGGTTATCCTGTATGGGAATATTCCCGCTCTGTCCTATTATCTCCAGATGCCCTCCGCCTTTAACCCCTGGAGCTGCCTGGACTCCTTCAGCCGGGGGGCAATGGAGGAGGCGCTGGAGGAGGTTTCAGCCGGGATGTGGGGAGAGGAGGCGCCCGGTGAGGCTTCAGACGGAAGTTTTGAGGAGACGCCCGGTGAGGTATCGGCGGAAATTGATAAAAAAGAAGCGCCTGTTATTATAATGGACTGGGAATATGTGCTGTATTTGGAGGAGGGGACTGCGGCACTGGAGGCGGCAGGCATCGATGAGCGGAGACGGAATAAGATAGCAGAGGACGAAAAGCTGCTTCTCCTGAGGGATTTCATGGAGAGATGGGGATATCGGCAGACCTTTGAAAACGGTAAGTTTTATGTGTACCGCAGTATACCGGGAGAGGATTAGGGCTTTGAAAAATATATTGATTGTGGAGGATGACATACACATAGGGAATGCCGTTGAAGAAGCGCTGGTAAGCGAAGGCTACGGGGTTTCCCGGGCCTATTCGGGCACGGAGGCGGTGCTTTTTCTGACGGGAGCCGGCGCAGGCCCTGTTTCTCTGCCGTCGAATCCTGTGCCGGAGGAATCGGACCGGCTGAAGCTGATGCCGTCCCATATGGCGCCGCCGGATTTGATGCTGTTGGACCTTATGCTGCCGGGGCTTGGCGGCGGGGAGGTGCTTACCCGTATCAGGGAGCTTCGGTTCAAGGTGCGGGAGATTCCCGTTATTGTCATGAGCGCCAGAGCGGATGTGGACAGCAAGGTGGAGCTGCTTCTGGGCGGCGCGGTGGACTATGTGACCAAGCCCTTTCAGATGAAAGAGCTGCTGGCCCGTATTGCGGTGCATCTGAGGACCTTTCATGCGGAAGGGCAGCCGGAGGCCTTGCGCTTCGGAAGTATTGCTATTTACACGGACACTCACAGGGTCACGGCAGGGGACACGGAATTAAGGCTTACAAGGACGGAGTATGCCATCCTGAGGCTGCTGGCGGAATCAAAATCCCATGTGCTCACAAAGTCCGTTCTTCTGGACAATATCAGCCGGGATACTCCTGACTGCACGGAGAGCTCCCTGAAAATGCATGTCAGTAATCTGCGAAGGAAGCTGAAGGCTGCCGGCTGCCGGGAATATATTGAGGCGGTGTGGGGAATCGGCTTTCAGCTTAAGGATGAATAACGTCTGTTATGGGACAGCCGCAAAATCTTTACCATATCTTTACCGTTTTCTTTACCGGAATCTTTACTCTTTTTTGCTAAGATACAATTATCATAAACCACAGCGTAATTCAGGCGCGTGCCGGCATCGTAATCCCGGGGAAAGGCGTTTGGAATGGTACGGACCATGCCGCCGGTATTGGCTGGGCCGTCACATAATTATTTTGCGGCTTATGAAGGATGCCCGTTTCGGCGCATCAGGAAAAAGAGTAAAGTATCGGTGTCATGTGTCCTGGGCAGGATATATGACATCCGGAAAGGAAGGTAAACAGTAAGACAATGGAATATGTTCTTAAAACCGCCAATTTGAAGAAATATTACGGAAAATACCGGGCGCTGGACGGGCTGGATATGTGCGTTCCCAAGGGGGCGATCTACGGATTTGTGGGCAAGAACGGCGCAGGAAAGACCACATTGATTCGTCTGATCTGCGGGCTGCAGAAGCCCAACGAGGGCAATTATGAGCTTTACGGCATAGACAGCCGGAATAAGGAGATCGTGAAATCCCGCCGCAGGATGGGGGCGGTGGTGGAAAGTCCCTCCATCTATCAGGATATGAGCGCCAGGGAAAATATGGAGCAGCAATACCGCATATTGGGACTGCCCGACTTTCAGGGGATACCGGAGCTCCTGAAGCTTGTAGGGCTGGAAAATACGGGGAAAAAGAAGGCGGTGAACTTTTCGCTGGGCATGCGACAGAGGCTGGGGATTGCCATTGCCCTTGCGGGCAGTCCGGACTTTCTGGTTCTGGACGAGCCTGTCAACGGGCTGGACCCCCAGGGAATTGTGGAGATCAGGGAGCTGATTTTAAGGCTGAACCGGGAACAGGGGATTACCCTTCTGATATCCAGCCATATGCTGGACGAGCTGGCGCGTATTGCCACTCATTTCGGATTTATTGACAGGGGACAGATGGTAAAGGAGATCAGCGCGGCGCAGCTGGAGGAGGCTTGCCGCAAGCGTATCTGTCTGCGGGTATCCGATGTAGGGATTTTGAGCAGGGTGCTGGATGAGATAGGGCTGGAATATGCCGTTTTGTCCGACAGCGAGGCGGAAATCTACGGGAAGATCGGCGTGACGGAGCTTGCGCTGAGGCTTTCGGACCAGGGCTGTCAGGTGGAATCCATGCAGGAGCGGGATGAAAGTCTGGAGAATTATTATCTTAACCTTGTGGGAGGCCAATTAACGCCCACTGAGGCGGGAAGGAGGGGTAAGCATGAATAATCTTTTTTCGGCCTATCTGGCAAGGCTTATAAAAAACAGGGCGTTTTGGGTCTTTCTTATTTTTATGATCGGGTTTGGGGCGGGCGCCCCGGTGATCGCGCATCATGAAATGGTGAAATACGGTGTGTCCTACAGCTGCGAAAGCCGTCTTGCGTGGCATGTGATGCTCACGGGGCTCATCACGGCGCTTTTCACCGTATGGTTTCTGGGGACGGAGTATTCGGACGGAACCATACGCAATAAGCTCGTGGCGGGACATATCAGAAGGAATATTTATCTTGCTTCCCTTGGAAGCTGCATATTGGCCCACATGATAATTTTGCTTGTGCATATGCTGGTCATCAGCGTGCTTGGCCAGTGGCTGATCGCTCCCTTCAGCGTGAAGGCGGGAGAGCTTGCTCTGTTTTATCTGCTCAGTCTGCTGATCGGAATTACCTTTACGTCCGTTTATACCATGCTTGTCATGCAGAATCAGAATAAGTCCGCGGCGGTGGTGCTTTGTGTGCTGGTTTGCTTTACGCTCTACATGGCTGCCTTCTATATTTATGCAATGCTGACTGCGCCGGAGATGATTCCCACGGGGGATGTGGTGACTGTGTTCACAAACGACGGTTCGGGACCTCAGAACATAGAGCGTGAAATGATACCGAATCCCAAATATCTGCGGGGGGTTTGGAGGACCGTTTACGAATGGCTTCAAGACATCATTCCTTTCGGTCAGGCCATAAGTCTTGCGGAATGGAAGCTTGAAAACAGTATGCGGATGATATGCTGCAATCTGGCTTTAACAGTGTGTTCGACCCTTGTGGGGCTGTACCGCTTTGAACGGAAGGATTTGAGGTGAGGAATGCCCGCTGTCTGCGGCGGGGTATTTACTGTGAAAGGGTGGCTTAAGGATGCTTATTTTAATAGCGGCTGTTGCTGTCTTGAGCATAACCAATATAATATTGGCCGCAAAAATTGCCCTGATGCGGAGAGCGGCCCGGGAGATCGCCGAGGAGTTTGCCGACAGGCTGGCGGGCGACACCAACACCCTGCTCACGGTTTCCTGCCGTGACAGGGCGATGCGCCAGCTGGCAGGGGAAATCAACGGGAATCTGAAGGAGCTGCGCAGGCAGCGCCGCCGCTATGTACAGGGGGATCTGGAGCTGAAAAGCGCGGTGGCAAATATTTCCCACGACCTGCGCACTCCGCTGACCGCAGTGAGCAGTTATCTGGACCTTTTGGACAAGGAGGAAAAAAGCGAAGCCCTGGAGCGTTATCTTGCAATTATAAAAAACCGCACGGAGTGTCTGAAGCAGCTTACGGAGGAGTTTTTTCAATATTCCGTCATAACGTCCCCGGACATGGATGCCGCCATAGAGCCTGTGGCGGTAAATGCCGTCCTGGAGGAGAGCATTCTGAGCTTTTATGCCGCGCTGGGGGCAAAACAAATAACGCCTGATATTAATATAACCGAAAAGAAGATTGTGCGGAGCCTGAACCGGGAAGCGCTGTCCCGGGTGTTTTCCAATCTTATGAGCAACGCCGTCAAGTACAGCGACGGCGACCTGAGCATTGTTCTGGACGACGAGGGGGAAATCACCTTTTCCAACAGCGCCCCAGCTTTGAGCGAGGTGCAGGTGGAGCGGCTTTTCGACCGCTTCTACACCGTGGAGAACGCCAGAAGGTCCACTGGGCTGGGGCTGTCCATCGCACGTTTTCTGGTGGAGCAGATGGGCGGGAGCATCACCGCAGGCTACATGGGCGGCAGGCTCAGTATCCGGGTAAGGCTTCCCGGGGACGGCCGTTAAGTCCGGTTAACCAGCTCATAAATGTCTTTCCCGGCCTTCTGCTCAAAATAAGCCTTTAATTCAAGGTTTTTATCCCATCTGGCCTGAGGATAAGAGCCGTAGCGCTTCTTTACGTCTCCCATGCGTTCCTCTATATCCAGTACGCCCTCCGCGCCTGCGAGGCTGTCGCACAGCTGTATCAGCCTGTCATAATCGTCGAACTCCAGATTTGCAAGGGCGTCGGCAACCTGTTTTTCTTCCTCTTGTGTTATGTCATGGCGGCCTATATAGCTGTCAAGGTCCGGAAGGTTGAAGGAGTGTGTCAGGCAGATTTTAGCGGGCTCGTCATAGCTTAAGCCTAACATATACTGCCATCCGTCGTACACATGTCCCAGATGCCGTCCGCCGAATTTCCGTCCGATGTCGTGCAGCAGCCCCAGAACATATGCCTTATCCGCATCCATGTCCTCGCATGCTGCGGCTATTTTTTCGGCGCATGCTGCGGCGACTCTGCTATGGTCTCCCCAGGGTCCGGGGTTGCAGCATTCCGCCTCCGCCAATATTTTTTCCGCTTCTTCTCTTGTTGGTCTCATCTCTGTCCTCCCTGTTTTTGTCTATGGACTTTATACTCGAAGCTTTTATCTTCCCGTTTTGCCGGGCATACATAAGTTTACCATTGGCGCCTGTAAAAATCAACCAACGGGCTTTTTTATAAATTGAGGGAAAGGTATTGACATAATTGTGCATATACTGTATATATAAATATATACGGAACATACACGCATAAATAATATGGCACAGAAAATAGCTGGAAGATGTGGAAGGTACAGCAGGGAGGGCGGGCATGCTGGAAATAACGGGCGTTACAAAAAGATTTCAGGAATTTGCATTAAAGGACATTACCTTTTCTCTGCCCGGGGGTTATATCTGCGGTTTAATGGGCCGCAACGGAGCGGGAAAGACAACGCTGCTGCGGCTTGTGACGGGGCTGTACGGGGCGGATGCAGGCGAGATAAAAATAGACGGGGAAAGGGCTGGAGAAAAGAGCTGCCTTGAGAAAACAGGTGTTGTGTTTAACGAGCCGATTTTTCCTCAAAATATGACTCCCAGGCAGTGCGGAGACGTGTTTGGCAGCCGTTATAAGGGTTATGACGCCGGGCTTTTTGCGGAGAACTGCCGACGGTTTGGGCTGCCTGAAGATGTGCGCTTGGGAAAGCTTTCCAAGGGGGAGGGGCTGAAGCTGCAGTTTGCCTTTGCACTGAGCCGTCATCCCAGGCTGTTGCTTTTAGATGAGCCCACCGGCAATTTTGACCCGGATTTTCGCAGGGAATTTTTGAGAACGGTCACGGAATTTGTGTCCGACGGGGAACACAGTATTGTGCTTGCCACCCATATTCTGGAGGATCTGGAGCAGATAGCGGACTATATTGTCTATCTGGAAAGGGGGAGCGCGGCGTTTGCCGGGGAGCGCACGCAGCTGGAGGATTCCTACAGGCTGGTGCAGGGCGAAAGCTATAAGCTCAGGCTTTTGAATAAAGAGCGGGTGATCGGCGCGGAATACGGAGCCCACACGGCCAGGGCTCTGGTACTCCACAAGCCCCTATATGAATACGACGGCCAGGTGGAGGTCTCCGTGCCCTCGCTGGCGGACTGGATGTATTTTATGGAAAAAGAGGACGGGGACATTGGGGAGCATGCAGGGAGGTATAAGCAATGATGTATATGTGGAGAAAGCTTTGGCATGACCTGTGGCATGGATGGAAAAATACCTGCTTGAATGTTTTTATTGTCACCCTGGGCAACGGTATTTGGCTGGGAATCCTGAACAAAGCGCCGGAAGTGACGGTGGGCATTTTCATCCTTGGCTTTATACTTTTGGTGGCATGGACCGCGCCGCTTCAGATGGACAAGGCGATGCATCTCTGTCCCATGGACCGGCGTGAAAAAAGGAGGTATCTGCTGCGCTATTACTGGCTGCGGGTGGGAGTCTGCTTCGGGCTGTCCGCATCGGCACATCTGGCAATGGCGGCGGTGGGCTGGCAGTCTCTGCCCATGGCGGGGCTGGAGGTGCTGCTGCTGGCAGTTTATTCCCTGACAGCGCTGAGCGCCAATCTTCCGGAGCGCTCTCAGGGGAACGCAAAGACCGGCGAGGGGGCCTTGAGGACGGCTCTTTGGCTGGACAGGGCAAACATGGGAACGCTGTTTCTGTATTTTGTGGTGATGGTGCTTATTCTGCTGCTTCATTATATACAACGGGATTTCTGGGAGCGTGAGATTTTTGAAGCGGCTGCTTTGGGCATGGGAGGCATTGTGCTTGTGTCTGCATTTGTGTATGTGGCCAGGGTCCTTCCGCGGACTCTTGCCGCCTGCAGCGATTATGAAAGCAGCTGCAACTATTTCAGGGCAGAATAAATACGCCGGACGTCCCGCAGGCTTCGCGGTGATTTCGGGAAAGCGCCCATGCAGGCGTTGGCTGCGAAGGACCGTCAGTCACCGCGGCTGCGGGCGGGTGTAGAAGGAGAGAGCATGGGCATGAAAATTATTATCAGGTCCCAGGGGACGCTTGCCATTTATGAGCAGATTGTCAATCAGATGAAAAATTCCATTGTGAGCGGGGCGCTTTCGCCCGGGGAGGCGCTGCCGTCCATCCGTGCCCTGGCAGGCGAGCTGCAGGTCAGCGTCATCACCACCAAGCGCGCCTACGAGGAATTGGAGAAGGAGGGGCTGATCCGCTCGGTGCCGGGCAAGGGCTTTTACGTCTGCGAGGCAAACAGGGATTATCTGCAGGAAAAGCAGTACATGATGCTGGAACAGAGGCTTTCGGAGGTGCTTGCCGACTGCAGGAAGGCGGGTATGGGCAAGGCGGAGGTGCTGGAGATGGTAGAGGCGCTGCTGTAGGGGCGGCGGATTTTTGGCGGAAAGGAGAAGCAGGTATGACGGGATTGGCCTTTGAAAATGTAAGTGTGCAGAGGGGACGTTTTTCCGGGAAAAAGACCGTGTTAAATAACGTTAGTTTTTCTTTGGAGCAGGGATACCTGTGCGGGCTGGCGGGAAAAAACGGAGCCGGAAAGACAACGCTTATTCAGACGGTTATTTCTCCGGAGCAGGCTTACAGCGGAAGGATCACATACCGGGGAACGGATATACGCCAACGGCATGAGGAATTTCTGCAGTATGTGGGACATATATCGGATGACAGGTGTTATCCTTATGGCAAAAGCCTGGGGCAGATCGGCGAATTGTTCGGGCCGCTGTACAGAGACTGGGACAGGGAGCTGTATCTGAAGCAGCTGAGGGACTTTGAGCTTGCGCCCGGCAGGGAGAGAGAGGGTCTGTCCAGAGGGGAATATCTGAAATTTCAGCTCGCCTTTGCAATGGGGCATCATGCCAGGCTTTATCTTCTGGATGAGGTCACTGCCGGTATGGACGCTGTTTTCCGTCAGGAATTTTTCCGGCTGCTTTGGCGTCTTCTGGAGGAGGATGAGGAGGTGTCGGTGCTGATGACTACGCACATCCAGCAGGAGCTGGACAGAAACATGGATTATGTGGGCATTTTGGAGGAAGGGCGGCTGATATCCTTCGGGGAGAATGACAGAGGAATGGAGGGCTGAGGACAGATGGAAGAAAAGCCGGGATTTGGATTGGAGGGCAGGCCGGAAGAAAAGTGGGGAAACGGAACGGAAGAAAGAACGGAATTGGGGGCGGAAGCCGCTGCGGAAAATCCGTCAGGGCAGGCTCTTGCGCTGGAGCGGTTTGTGGACACGCTGCAAAAGCAGGACGACGTGAAATTTATGACAAGAAAAATCGTTAAATGGATGTGCTTCTGCGCCTCCATGTTTACCTTCTGCATTCCGGCCAGGGAATGGACCGGGCTGCGGCTGATCGCTGTAAATATCCTTTCCGTGGGTTTGCTTTCCATGCTGTATACCATAGATTTCCCTGTGGCAATGAAACGGGGCGCCGCCTTTAATCTGTATTGGTGCCTCAGGTATTTTCCGGTGGGAAGGCGGGAGATCTATTTGTTCCTTAGAAAAAGGCTGCTGCGCTTTCTGGGGCTGTACGGCGGGCTGGCAGTTTTGCTCCAGCTCATAGCCGGGGCATTGACGGACAGCCTTGGTCCCGGGAGTCTGATTTTTCCGCTTGGGGTGCTGGCTGTTATGGCGGCGGTGGGATTTTTGGTCATACGGGCACACATGGCAAAGCAGTACAAAAAACAGGTCCGCAGCTTATAAAAGCTGCAGACCTGTTTTTTTTGCTTCTTCCATAATGTCGGAGGGCCACAGGGAGCATTGTACCTCGCCGATATGGGCCTTTCGCAGGAAAAACATACAGATGCGTGACTGGCCGATGCCGCCGCCGATGGTGAAGGGAACCTCACCGTCTATGACCGCCCTGTGGAAGGGGAGTTCTGCGCGCTCCGGGCATCCCGCCGTCTCAAGCTGCTCCAGGAGAGCCCTTTCGTCCACGCGGATTCCCATGCTTGAGAGCTCCAGAGCGATATCCAGGACGGGATAGTATACAATAATATCCGCGTTCAGATTCCAGTCGTCGTAGTCCGGTGCGCGCCCGTCGTGGGGCTCACCGTTCTCCAGCTTTCCGCCAATCTGCATGATGCATACGGCGCCCTTTGCCTTTGCTATGTAGTATTCCCGCTCCTTGGGCGTATAATCCGGGAACATTTCCTCCAGCTCCAGGGTGGTGATAAAGAAAATGTCGGCGGGAAGAATCTCCTGAATGTAGTCGTAGCGGATGGACAGGTACTTCTCGGTCTTGCGCAGCACCTTGTACACGGTGCGCACGGTATCCATTAAGGTCTCCATATTGCGGTCTTCCCTGGAAATAATCTTTTCCCAGTCCCATTGATCCACATAAATGGAATGGATGTTGTCCACGAGCTCATCCCTGCGTATGGCGCTCATGTCCGTATAAAGCCCCTCCCCCACGGAAAAGCCGTATTTCTTCAGGGCATAGCGCTTCCATTTTGCCAGCGAGTGAACGATTTCAGCCTCCCTGTTCTCCTGATATTTGATATCAAAGGTCACAGGGCGCTCCACGCCGTTCAGGTTGTCGTTCAAGCCCGATTTCGGGTCCACGAACAGAGGCGCGGAAACTCTCAGAAGATGCAGGCGTTCCGCCAGCAGCGTCTGGAAAAAATCCTTTACGGTCTTAATTGCGATCTGAGTCTCATACAGATTTAATTCAGATTTGTAATTCTTGGGTAATGTTATGTTTGCCATAATGCTCCTGCCTTCTCGGTAACATGATTTCTATATTATTTAACCGCTTTTTTATTGGTTTTGCAAGTGTTTTTTTACAAAAAAAGTACTTGCAATATACGAACACATGTGCTAAACTCTGTTTAGAACAAATGTTCTTGCGCTTGAAGGGGAGGGTATTGACATGGAATATCTGATAACGGGAGGGGAGCAGCCGCTCATGGATAAGCTGCAGATTTTAACGGCAGCCGCTAAATATGACGTGGCGTGTACCTCCAGCGGAGTGGAGCGGGGAGGAACCGGGCAGAGCATCGGAAACTGCGTGAAGTCAGGCATCTGCCACAGCTTTGCAGGGGACGGAAGGTGCATTTCCCTGTTGAAGATACTGCTCACAAACGAGTGTATTTTTGACTGCAAATACTGCCAGAACCGCTGCTCCAACGATATTCCAAGGGCGACCTTTACCCCTGAGGAAATATGTACGCTCACCATGGAGTTTTACAGAAGGAACTATATAGAAGGACTTTTCTTAAGCTCCGGCATTATACGCAATCCCACCTTTACCATGGAGCTGATATGCCGCGTCCTATATCTGCTTCGCACGAAATACCATTTTAACGGCTATGTCCATGTGAAGGCGATTCCCGGGGCTGCTCCGGAGCTGATCCAGAGGGCGGGCTATATGGCGGACAGAATGAGCGTGAACCTGGAGCTGCCCACCGCGGAGGGGCTTCGTGCCCTTGCGCCCAACAAGCACCGCAAAAGTATTCTGACACCCATGCGCCAGATACAAAACGGGATTGTGGAGAACAAAAACGACCTGGTCCTTTACCGGAACGCGCCCAGGTTTGTGTCCGGCGGACAGTCTACCCAGGTCATTATAGGGGCAACGCCCGAAAACGACTATCAGATTCTAAGCGTGGCGGAGAGCCTGTACCGCAAGTTTGAGTTAAAACGCGTGTTTTATTCCGCGTTTGTCAATGTGACGGGGGACAGCAACCTGCCCGCACTGCCCGGGGGACCGCCTATGCTTCGGGAGCACAGGCTGTATCAGGCAGACTGGCTGCTTCGGTTTTACGGCTTCCGCGCGGACGAGCTGCTGGACGAGGGACGTCCCTTCTTTAATGTGCTGCTTGACCCTAAGGAGGATTGGGCGGTGCGGCATTTGGAGCAGTTTCCGGTGGAGATCAACCGTGCTCCCCTGGAGATGCTTCTGCGCGTTCCAGGGGTGGGGGTCAAGAGCGCCCAGCGGATCATGGCGGCGAGGCGCATCGCCAGCCTGACCTTTGCGGACTTAAAGAAAATCGGAGTGGTGCTGAAGCGAGCCCTGTATTTTGTCACCTGTAACGGCAGAATGATGTATCCCGTGAAAATGGAGGAGGACTATATCGTCCGGAACCTCACCGGCGAGAAGGAGAGGGTGCGGTTTGGCAGCGACGGCATGAGCTACAGGCAGATGTCCCTTTTTGACGACGGCAGCTTCACACGCCCGGTCGGGGCGGAGGAACGGCTGCAGGCGGCGGTGGGACAGCTGTAAAATAAGAAACGGCTCATAGGCCGTAAGGCGGTCTGAGGAAAACGCAAGGGGCGATACGGCCCGGCATGCGTGACGGAGTGCGCGGAGGTGTATACATGACAGTTTATCGGTGTGAGGATTCTCTGGAGGGAATTTTTACCGCGATCTACCTTGCATATGAGGAAAAAAGGGACCATAAGGACACCCGTATCTCTTTGAATGACGAGCCCATGCTGTTTGCGGAGGATATACAGGTTACGCCTGACTGGGAGAAGACAAGAAAAGTGATGAATACTTTGAACCGCCGCTTCGGGGAGAGCGATTACCTGAACCTGTGCAGGGCGCTTGCGGCGGAGGATGAGGACAAGGCGCAGGCGGTGTACCGGACGGTGGTGGACGGATTGGAGAAAAAGGTAAAGGAAGGCCATCTTTTTGACAACCTGGCGGACGATAACGTCAACAGGGCGCTTGCCCTGTCCATCAACACAAGGCGCGAGATCCATCATTTAAGGGGCTTTGTCCGTTTTCAGGAGCTGGAAAACGGAATGCTGTATTCCAAAATCGGACCGAAGAATAATATTTTGACCTTTTTGATGCCGCACTTTTCGGACCGGCTGCCCATAGAAAATTTTGTGCTTTACGATGAGAGAAGGAATCTGTTCGGCATCCATCCGGCGGGAAAGCAGTGGATATTGTTCTGCGGGGAGGAAGGTACGGGCAGGGGGGATTCTTCGGGAGCGGAGAAAAGGCTGGGCGAGATTGGCCTTTCGGAGAAGGAACTGCAGTATCAGGCGCTTTTCCGGAGCTTCTGCCATGCCATTACCATCGAGGGAAGAAGAAATGCGGAGCTTCAGCGGAATATGCTGCCTCTGCGCTTCAGGGAGTATATGTTCGAGTTTCAGTAACGGAGGATTTCAATAACGGAAGAATTCAATAACGGAAGATTTCAATAGCGGAGGGGGAGCCGGGAAGAAATATTCACACGATACGAGCGGATTCCGGGGTAAATTACACAGACGTTAAGCACGGCAGGTATGAACGTCTGTAAAAATACATAAAAAAATTATCTAAATATTTTCAATTTTGTCATAATAGACACTTTATATTTTTGAATAAATTGCATATAATGGTTAATCATAGTAATATAGATTTTGTTTCCACATTAAAAAGGAGGATGGAAATGGTTAAGACAATCAATTTAAGTCCCGATAAGGTTCAGCATTTCGTATCTGTAACGTCTGAATGCGATTTCGACATCGACATTTCTTATAACAGCTACGTAGTAGATGCGAAATCCTTTTTGGGTGTGTACGGGCTGGATTTCAGGCAGCCGCTGAGTGTATCCTATGAGGGCTACAATGAGAAGCTGGAAGAATTGCTGAAGCAGTATGCGGTGGCATGCTGACAAAAATTAAATAAGTAAAAATTGACTCCCTATGTCGGATAGAGTACTATCTACATAGGGGGTTTTTCTGTTATATATCCTAAAAAATGTGGCGCAGGTCCGGAAGCTGCAGGCTGGAAGGGACCGGCGCCGAAACCGGAGGGCTTTTGTGAAGATTACAAACGTTGGAAAGACAAGGGGAGAGCAGGGAGCGGAGGAAGAAAGGCCGTCGCCGCCGGGGGCGGATAACCTGGGAGACAAGAGGCCGCCGCCGGAGGAGGAAAACTCCGGGGGCGAGGGGCCGCTGCCGGGGAGAGCGGAAAACTCCGGGGGCGAAGGGCTGCCGCCGGGGAGAGCGGAAAACTCCGGGGGCGAAGGACCGCCGCCAAGGGGAGCGGATAACTTCAATACAAGGCCGGAGCTGCCTCCGGGCGAGGTGCGGATCTCTGTGAGGGGGCTGGTAGAATTTATACTGAGAGGGGGAGATATTGACAACCGCCGCCAGGGTTCGTCGGACACGGCCATGCAGGAGGGAAGCCGGATACACCGCATGATTCAAAAGCGGATGGGCTCGGAATATCATGCGGAGGTTCCGCTTAAGCTTACGCTGTCTGCAGGGGATTATGTGCTGATTGTGGAAGGGCGTGCGGACGGCATTATCCATAATGAAGAAAAGGTGGTCATTGACGAAATCAAGAGCACCTACCGGGAGCTTGCCAAAATGCGGGAGCCCGTTCCCGCTCATGTGGCGCAGGCAAAGTGCTATGCCTATATGTACGGCCTGCAGGAGGGGCTTTCCCGGGTGCAGGTACGACTGACCTATTGTAACATTATATCGGAGGATATCCGGTATTTTTATGAGGACTACACCTTTCAGGAGCTTGCGGGCTGGTTTGAGGGTCTGATCGCGGCTTACCGCAAATGGTCGGACTATACATGGCAGTGGAGGGGAATCAGGCAGGAATCCATTCAGGGGCTGCAGTTTCCGTTTCCCTACCGGGAAGGGCAGAGGGAGCTTGTGGCCAATGTGTATAAGACCATTTATCACAGAAGGAAGCTGTTTTTGGAGGCGCCCACCGGAGTGGGTAAGACCATTTCCACCGTCTATCCCGCCGTTCAGGCCATGGGAAAGGGGATGGGCGACAAGCTTTTTTATCTGACGGCAAAAACCATTACCAGGACGGTTGCCGAAGATACCCTGAATATTCTGCGCGCAGCAGGGCTGCACTTTAAGAGCGTGATTCTGACGGCAAAGGAAAAGATATGCTTTATGGAGGAAGCGGAGTGCAACCCGGAGCTTTGCCCCTATGCAAAGGGGCATTACGACAGGGTCAATGACGCGGCCTTTGAGCTGCTGACCTCTGAGGAAAGCTTTACCCGGGAGCGGATAGAAAGCTATGCCCAAAAGCATCAGGTGTGCCCCTTCGAGCTGTGCCTTGATATGAGCCTTTTTGCGGACGCGGTCATCTGCGATTACAATTATCTCTTTGATCCCCATGTGTATTTAAAGCGTTTTTTTGGAGATGGGATAAACGGAGATTACCTTTTTCTGATAGACGAGGCGCATAATCTGCTGGAGCGCGGCAGGGAAATGTACAGTGCCGCGCTCTGGAAGGAACAGTTTATGGAGCTGCGCAGAGAGATAAAGGGCACAATTCTGTCAGAGGTGTCAGGTAAAGAAAAATCAAATAAATTCAGTGTTTCAGGGCAGTTGACGTTGGAAATGACGCTAAATATGACAGGTGTATCAGAAAATAGAGAGGAAACCGTTGACCAATCCGGTACTGCACTTGAGGAGGCTGAAATTCCGAAGTCTTACCGGGGAGGCAGGAGCGTTCTGGTGAAACAGGGCTATGGGGCTCAGCTGGTCTATCTGCTGGAAAAATGCAACCAGGAGCTGCTTGTGCTGAAGCGGGAGGGCGGACAATACCGCCTGGTGGAAAGCATAGACGAATTTGTGATGAGCCTGAACAGGCTGCATGCGGCGATGGACGACTACCTTTCGGAGCAGGAGGAGGAACAGCTTCCCGTCAGGGAGCAGCTTTTGAATTTTTACTTTGAGGTCAGCCATTTTCTGGAGATGTATGAGCTTGCGGACGAAAACTATGTGAAATACACCCAGATGTGCGACGACGGCACATTTTTCATAAAGCTTTTTTGTGTCAATCCCAGCGAAAATTTAAAGGGCTGTATGCTGAGAGGACGCAGTACCATCCTCTTTTCCGCAACCTTTCTGCCTGTCCAGTACTATAAAAAGCTTTTGGGCGGAGAAGCGGAGGACTATGAGGTCTATGCGCAGTCGGTCTTTAATCCTGCAAAACGCGCTTTATTTATTGCGGGCGACGTGACCAGCAAGTATACCAGGCGGTCGGAGGAGGAGTATGCCAACATTGCCCGGTACATCGAGGAGATTGTCAGGAACAGAAACGGAAATTATATGGTTTTCTGCCCTTCCTACGCTTTTCTGAGGATTATTTACGAGAAATATGTGGAAAGCTACGGGGACAGGGGCAGGGAGTGTTTGATCCAGAACGAGTACATGAGCGAAAGCGACCGGGAGGAATTTCTGGCACGCTTCCGGAACCAGGCGGGCTGCGGCAGTGAAGAAACGGTATTGACTGAACGGGTCACAAGTGTGAATGCCCTGAGTAAAAGCATTATCAACATGGAAATTGAGGAAGAGGACTCTTGCTTAATCGGATTCTGTGTTTTGGGGGGTATTTTCAGCGAGGGCATCGACCTGAAAAACGACAGTCTGATAGGAGCCGTCATTGTGGGCACAGGACTGCCCCAGGTGTGCTATGAGAGAGAAATACTCAAGGATTATTTCAGTGAGGCCGGAGAAAGCGGTTTTGACTATTCCTACCGGTATCCGGGCATGAACAAGGTACTGCAGGCTGCAGGCCGTGTGATCCGGACGATGGAGGACGTAGGAATCGTGGCGCTGCTTGACGAGCGTTTTCTTCAGTTTGCCTACCGCAGACTGTTTCCGAGGGAATGGGAGCATTTCGAGACGGTGACTCTGGGGACGGTTTCCAAACGGGTGGAACGTTTTTGGAATGAATGGCTGTAGTTTGCAGGAAATGACGTCCTGAAAGAACCATTCTGACATGTGAAAAAAAGGAAATGACACATGTGTATATGTGGATAACTATGTGGATTTGGTGGATTTCTCGGTGTTTGCCTTGAGAAAACACTTCAAATCCGTCACTTATCCACAGGGGGCAATCTTGCAAGTTGACTTGCAAAGTACCGGATTGGTCAATGGACCTGGAAAAGCTCTTTTGGAAGTAAATCAAATAGAAGTCAGAAAAAGAATAAAAATAAAACATAAATTTATGGAGGAAAAAGAGATGTGGGCTTATGAAAGTGTGTTTTACCAGATTTATCCCCTGGGCTTCTGCGGGGCGCCCTTTGAAAACGACGGGGCTTTGGAGCATCGGATTTTAAAGGTGCTGGACTGGATTCCTCATATGAGCAGGCTGGGGATCAATGCGGTTTATTTCTCTCCCCTCTTTGAGTCGGATACCCATGGCTACAATACCAGGGATTACCGCAAGGTGGATGTGCGCCTGGGCACCAACGAGGATTTTAAGAGGGTTTGTGACGCCCTCCATGAAAACGGAATTAAAATTGTTCTTGACGGCGTGTTCAACCATGTGGGCAGAGGCTTCTGGGCGTTTCAGGACGTGTTGAAGAACAGACAATCCTCTCCTTATATAAATTGGTTTTACAGGATTGCCTTTGACGGCAACTCCAATTACAACGACGGGCTTTGGTATGAGGGCTGGGAGGGCAACTATGACCTGGTTAAGCTCAACCTGCAAAATGAGGATGTGGTCCGGCATCTGCTGGACAGCGTGAAATTCTGGGTGGACGAATTTGGAATCGACGGTCTGCGCCTGGATGTGGCGTACAGCCTTGACGAGGGCTTTGTACGCCGGCTCAGAAGCTTTACCGACGGTTTAAAGGAGGATTTTTATCTTCTGGGAGAGATGCTGCACGGGGATTACAATCGAATGGTGAATGACCGGATGCTGCACTCGGCAACCAATTATGAGTGCTATAAGGGGCTGTACAGCAGCTTTAACAGCATGAATATGTTTGAGGTAAACCACTCCCTGATGCGGCAGTTCGGACCGGAGAACTGGACGCTTTACAAGGGAAAACACATGCTATCCTTTGTGGATAACCATGATGTGACAAGAGTGGCAAGCATTCTTTCCAATGAGAAGCATTTGCCCCTCATTTATGCGGTTGCCTTCGGCATGCCTGGTATCCCCTGCATATATTACGGAAGCGAGTGGGGGGAGAAGGCGCAGAAGTCTCAGGGAGACCCGGCGCTGCGTCCCTGCTTTGACGAGCCGCAGTGGAACGGGCTTACGGAGCTTATCCGGAAGCTGTGCCAGGCAAAGAAGCAGTCGGAGGCATTGAATTACGGCGCCTTCCGCTCGGTGCTTCTGACCAATAAGCAGTGTATTTTTGAGCGCAGGTCAGAGCATGAGAGGGTGCTTGTTGCCGTCAATGCGGACAGTGAGGAGTTTCATGCGCATTTTGACGCGGGCTGCGGTCTGGCGGTGGACCTTATAAGTGGGGAGGAACACGACTTTGGAGGAGGCAGCGTGCTTCCCGGCTACAGCGTGTATTTCTGGAAGATGGAGAGGTAGAGAGCAAACCGCTGTATCAAACTCCCTAAAATTATAAAAATAGTATATTGACATCCAATATTATATGGCGTATAGTATGTGTAACAAGCAATATTATACGCCATATAATATTGTGAGAAAAACAGGTTGCTCTTGCTGCCCTCATAATCCGGCGGGATGACTGCCGGCGGGCGCAGCGGCTATTACTGTACATAATTATAGAGAGAAGGGGCGGTTGGATGATATTTAATACGGGAGCGGCGCTGCTTGACGCAATCGTGCTGGCTGTGGTGTCCAAGGAGCCGGAAGGGACATACGGATATAAGATCACGCAGGATGTACGGCAGGTAATAGAACTGTCGGAATCCACATTATACCCGGTTCTCCGCAGGCTGCAGAAGGATGACTGCCTGGAGGTCTATGACATGGCGTGCGCCGGCAGAAACAGAAGGTATTACAAGGTTACCGGCAGAGGCTGGGCGCAGCTGCAGCTCTATGAGAGCGAATGGCGGCGGTATGCCGAGAAGGTCACAAGACTTTTTGAGGGAAAGCTTTAATAAATTGACGCTGTTAGGGAGGCAGAGTGGGATAAGCATGAATAGAGCAGAATTTATGAGGCAGCTGGAAAGCCTGTTGCAGAGTATACCGGCTGCGGAACGCGAGGAAGCGTTACAATATTATAACGATTACTTTGATGATGCGGGGAACGAGAGCGAACAGGAGGTCATAGAGGCGTTGGGCAATCCCGCCAGAGTGGCGGAAAACATTAAACGGGACCTTCTGGAAAGCGGTTACGGGGAGGCGCCGATAAAGAAGGCTTTGGCCTCGGAGCGCAAGCTCATAGAGTACGGGGAGGCGGAGAAGCAGCAGGCTGCGGCGTCTTCTCAGGAATTGCCGGCGGCAGACCGCAGCGCCGAAGAAGCAGGAAACGTGAGCGGAATGGGAACCGCAGGCGTAAGCGGCAGCACAGCGGGAATCGGGACAGTAAGCGTAAGCGGCAGCACAGCGGGGACGGGGACGGTAAGCGGAATCGGGAATGCAGCGGGAATCGGGACTGCAAGCGGAATCGGCAACATAGCGGGAACCGGGATGACAGGCGGAATCGGCAGCACAGCGGGAACGGGGACTGTAAGCGGAATCGGGAATGCAGCGGGAACCGGGGCGGCAAGCGTAAGCGGCAGCACAGCGGGAACCGGGATGACAGGCGGAATCGGCAGCGCAGCCGGAAATACAGGCGGAATGGGAACCGCAGCCGGATATGGGACCGCAGCCGGCAATGTGGGCTATGCCAATACAGGCAGCGTGGTGCCTGTAAAGACGGTTCAGCCCGGGCAGACCGGGAAATCCGGCATGTCCGGCTGGGCAGTGGTACTGATCGTGATTCTTGTGGTGTTTGCCAGCCCCATACTGCTTGGACTCGGAGGAGCGCTGTTTGGAGTACTGGCATCCTGGTTCGCGGCTATCCTCTGCTTTGGCGCGGTGACACTTATGCTCTTTATCTTGTCCGTGATCCTGTTAGTGGTGGGCATTATGTGTATGTTTGTGGACCCTGTTTCGGGTATTGCCATGGCAGGCGGAGGGATGCTCGTAGGTGGCATCGGCATATTGTTCCTGATGCTGACCGTGGCAATGGCAGGCATCGTCACTCCTGCCGTATTCAAGGCGATTGCCTCCCTGCTTGGAAGACGCTCCATCAATAAAAAGGGATAGGCGGGAGCGGAAAAAATGAGAAGGAAAAATTTGAATATTAAAAATTTAAATATAAAAAATGTAAATAAAACGAAATGTGAATATAAAAAAATGAGAAGTATCCTTGCTCTTTTATCAGCGGCGGTAATTTCAGCGTCCTCCGGCGGCCTTGCTCATGCTGCCGAAGCAGGGTCCTCTCTGCCGTCGGGAGTAAGGTCCGGGGAGCTCGGCAGGGAAATAGAGGCCTTTGTGGATGAACACAAGGATACTCTGGCAGGCATGGCTGTATCCGTCTTTGATAAAGGCAGTACCTTGTATGAGGGCTACTTTGGCTGTATCGATAAGGAAGCCGGGGCAGCCGTAGATGAAAATTCCGTTTTTGAATGGGGCTCCGCCTCGAAAACGCTGGTGTGGGTCAGCGTCATGCAGCAGGCGGAGCGGGGGCGGATAGACCTGAGTGCGGATGTGCGGGATTATCTCCCGCAGGGCTTTTTCACGGAAGCAAATACATCCGTTGCAGCGCCTGTGACAATGCTGGATCTGATGAACCATACGGGCGGGTATCAGGATCTTCTGGTCGATTTGTTTGTAAAGGACAGGGAGGATGTCCTTTCCCTGGGAGATCAGCTAAAGAGGCATGTGCCGGCCCAGGTCTATGAGCCGGGAACCGTTACGGCCTACTCTAACTGGGGAACGGCGCTTGCCGCTTATATCGTTGAGTGCGTCAGCGGCCGGGACTTCTGTGAATATGTGCATGAAAATATTTTTATGCCCCTTGAAATGGAGCATACCGCCCTGGCGGCCGATCTTAGCGACAACCCATGGGTGGCAGAAAAGCGCCGGGAGCTGCAGTGCTATACCTCGGAGGGTACATTGATTCCGGGCTGCTTTTACTACATATCCCTGTACCCGGCGGGGATGTGTACGTCAACGCTGCGGGATATGAGGCTCTGGGCGCAGGCGCTTGTCTCCAGGGACGAAAGGCTTATGTCGGCGGATTCATGGGCGGAATTTTATACGCCTACATCCTTTTACGCTGGGACGAATGTTCCCAGAAACTGCCACGGGCTGTGGGTGGAGCTTCGGGCTTCCCTGACTGTGGGTCACGGCGGAAATACGGCGGGCTGCAGCAGCTTAATTCTTGTGGAGCCCCAGTCGGGGCTGGGCGCCGTCGTCATGACCAATCAGCAGAATGAATCCGTGTTCAACGACCGCATGATGGATCTGATATTCGGCGCGCCGGACGGGACGCGGTATTTTGACGGGACGGCAGAGCCTGCCGGGGCATACAGGATAGCGAGGACGATTCTTGCGGGACCGCTCAAGATCTTAAGCGTGGGCTTTACGGGTGATTTTGACAGGGAAGCCAGACAGCCGTGGCATTATGCGCCGGGGCAGCCGGGGGGTACGCTGGTTCAGTACACCCATACGGACTATATCAGAGTGCCGTGGGCGGTTATGATCATTGAGATTGTGCTGTTTTGCGGCGGACTTGCGGCGGCAGCCCTTTCAGCGGTTATTTTGACGGCAAAGCTGATTTGTGCTATAATGCTGACGCACAGGAAACGTGCGTCAGCGTCTGATTCCATGTGCGCTGAAGCGCACGAGAATTGTGGTATAATGCTGACGCACAGGAAACGTGCGTTAGCGTCTGATTCCATGTGCGCTGAAGCGCACGAGAATTGTGGTATAATGCTGACGCACAGGAAACGCGTGTCAGCGTCTGACTCCGGAAGCGGGTCACCGCGCGGAATATGGCAGTCTGTTTCATGCGGGGCGGTACTTTTGAGCGCAGTCTTATTCGGCTATGTAGCCTTGCAGGCGTCATCCTTTGCGGCGTATGACGATTACAGATGGGGCTTTTACGGTATTGCTGTTCTGATGGCTTTTATGGCGGCTCTGTTTGTATACGGTATATTTTGCGCGGTAAAAAACAGGCCGGCAGGGAAGAAAGGGTCTGAAAACGGTATCAAAAAAAGCAGCGGCAAAGGCCGTATACTGAATGCAGCGGTACTGGCGGTTCTTTTCTTTGTGCTGGCATTTACGGGCTATTTCCAGATGTGGAGATTATGGATCATATAGACGCGTGCCGAAAGGAGATACCTTGGGGCGGCGCGGAAAAGGAGGGTGTTTATGTTTAAATTTATGAAGGGCTGTGCGATTACGGCAGTACTGTGCCTGCTTGGACTTCTTCTTGCCATTGCGGGGGGAACGGCAAGAGGCAGCCAGGCGATCGCCGAGGTGGTGGAAAAGGTCACCGGCGGCAGGGTCAGCGTTAATTTTGAGGATGTGGAGGATTGGGGCGTTACCATAGCAGACGTCATCGATTCCGGAGCGTGCTATGAAATTTCGGAGAATGAGTATTATATATTTCAGGATACCAATGAGATATATAAGGGAGATGTGCCAAAGTACTGTCTCGGAGCAGACATAGAGAATCTTGATATCGAGGTGGGAGGCTGTATTTTTGAGACCAGGCCCTCATCTGACGACAACTTTTATATAGAAGTGAAAAAGGCGTATAAATTCCAGGGCTATGTAGAAGACGCTACTCTGTATATCAGGGCTTCAAACGGCGCGAAGACCTGGAACAAAATGGGAAGCTGCACCATAACCCTTTATGTGCCTGAGGATTTCATGTTCGGCACCGTGGATATGGAAATGGGCGCAGGGGTACTGGAATATTCCGACCTGCGTGCCGGCGAATGGATTTCCCTTGCGGTAGGCGCCGGGCAGATAGTGATTGACAATATTCAGAGCCTCGAGCTTGAGATTGAGATAGGCGCGGGAGAAATCCAGCTGAAAGACATGCAGGTCTGGGCAGAGCTTGACGCGGAGATCGGCGTGGGCAACTTTGAAGCCCGCGGAACAATCTCGGGGGAAGCCGATATAAAGTGTTCCATGGGCAATGTGGCTCTGACGCTTTCGGGCAGCGAGAGAAATTATAACTATACCATCGAGTGCGCCATGGGCAATATCGATATCGGAGACCACAACTATTCAGGGCTTTCAAAGGAAACCAGCATCGACAACGGCGCAGGGAGTGACATCGACATCAGCTGTGCCATGGGCAATGTCTCGGTCTCCTTTGAAGATGACACATGGTAATACGGCGGATTAAACCTTCACAAGCAGGTCCGCCTTTTTGAGGGCGGGGCGCAGCGCCAGATAAAACACGGAGGCGGCAACGATTGCCACGACGGCATTGACTGCAGTGGTTACGGCCGCCATCTTTGACACTGCGCTGGAGATATCCTGGGGCACTCCCAGCAGGTAGGTCTTGTAAAAATAACCTGCAAGCGGGTCGGCGACAATATTAAAGCCCAGACCGCAGACACAGGCAAGAATGGTCGCGCCGGTGACGTACCTTGGGGAGTGGTCCCTGCTCAACTTGAAAATGTTGTGCGCCACCAGACCCACGATCAGCCCGATGCAGAGCTTTAACAGAAAGGTCTTGGGGGCGCTGGTCACATAGGCGGTGGTCAGGTCAGCCAGGGTCATTCCTATGGCCCCTGCAAGCCCGCCCCAGTAGCCGCCCAGCAGCAGCGCCGCCAGCACACAGAACACATTTCCAAAGTGGAAGGCGGTCTTTTCAGGGCCTACAGGAATATCGATTTTAAATACGGCGAAACCGATATAGCACAGCGCCGCCAGCAGCCCTGCCTGGGCAAGGCGTTTTATGTCGGCCTTATCTCTGTAAATGCCGATGACGGCGTTATAGATCCCCTTTGCGGTCAGGAGGATGGCAAGGAAAACAAGGATCAGCCCGTAGGAATATGGGCGCTCCAGGCTCAGCTTCTCTTTTGTCAGCCGGGAAGCCTGCGCGTTTAACTCATCCAGATTCCCGGCGGCTGTTCCGTCCTTTACCGCGGTTATCTCCGCCTTCACCTCCTTGAGAGTCTTACCGACTGCCACGGAATCCTGATAGCTGGTGTTATAGGCATATACCGCAAAGATAATGCCTGCGATCAGCAGCGCAGCGCCCACTATCAGCAGCCCGTAGCTTTTTGTTTTTTTAGCCCCGCCTCCGCCTTTGCCGTTTTGGCTGCTATCTGCTTTGGCTTGCTTCACAAGGTTTTTCATAACAAACCCTCCTCTTTTTTCTTCTCCGTTATTATCCGGCTTTTTGGTGTAGACACAGTGTATAGAAAAACTGGATTGATTAAAAGAGCCACAATGAAACTTTTTTACCAGACCAGTTATTGGAAAACCTGACTGTCAATCCATTCATTCAGCGACACTAAGGGCGGTCTTAGCATTATTATAATGCCGGGGGCAAAGGGATATTATGCCTCATACTATTTATGCGCACTCGCACGATTTCCTTGGGGACCGTAAAGCCGCAAAATTTTTCTTGACAAACCCGCCGTCCTGGTCTATATTTGCAGTATGGAAAATCAAAAAAGGCTGTGACGGAGCGTAGGGTTTCACGATTCATCCCCGTTACCGGATAGGGCTTTGACAGAAGCCTCATGAGGCGGCAGGCATGCGTGAGCGTGCGGCTGTGAACAAAGGTGGTACAGCGTCGATGACGCCCTTTGCAGATCGTAAGGTCCGCAGAGGGCGTTTTTTGAGCGTCAGAAAATTCTTTGCCCGAAAGGGCGCAGAGAAGGCGTATGCGGAACTGAAAAAACAGCAGAAGCCGTAGCGGCGCCCCAAAGGATTTGCTGATGCGAAGCAGCAGAAAATTCTTTGCCCAAAAGGGCGCAGAGAAGGCGTATGCGGTACTAGAAATAAGAAAGGACAAGGCAGATGAGCAGAGAATTGGCAAAAACCTATGACCCCAGGGGCATAGAGGACAGGATTTATGAGAAATGGCTGGAGAAAAAGTATTTTCACGCGGAGGTGGACTATAATAAGAAGCCCTTTACCATTGTGATTCCGCCCCCCAATATCACGGGACAGCTGCACATGGGGCATGCGCTGGACAACACCATGCAGGATATCCTGATCCGCTTTAAGAGGATGCAGGGCTACAACGCCCTGTGGCAGCCGGGCACCGACCATGCTTCCATTGCCACGGAGGTCAAGATCACCGAGAAGCTCAGGGAGGAAGGCATTGACAAGCGCGACCTGGGACGGGAAAAATTCCTGGAGCGGGCCTGGGACTGGAAGAAGGAGTACGGCGGACGCATTATCAGCCAGCTTAAAAAGATGGGTTCCTCCTGCGACTGGGACAGAGAGCGCTTCACCATGGACGAGGGCTGCAACAGGGCGGTGACGGAAGTGTTTGTGAAAATGCACCGGAAGGGCTATATATATAAGGGCTCGCGCATTATCAACTGGTGCCCTGTGTGCAATACCTCCATCTCCGACGCGGAGGTGATCTATGAGGAACAGGCGGGGCATTTCTGGCATATCAGGTATCCCCTGATGAAGGAGGACGGCACGCCCAGCGACACGGAATTTCTGACCTTTGCCACCACCCGTCCCGAGACCATGCTGGGGGATACCGCCGTGGCCATCCATCCCGAGGACGAGAGATATAGCCACCTGATCGGCAGAAGCGTCATGCTGCCCATTATGAACCGGGTGATACCCGTTGTCACGGACACCTATGTGGACAGGGAGTTCGGCACGGGCGTGGTTAAAATCACCCCCGGCCATGACCCCAACGACTTTGAGGTGGGAAAGCGCCACAATCTGCCTGTCATCAATGTGATGAACGACGACGCCACCATCAACGAAAACGGCGGAAAATACGCTGGGATGGACCGCTATGAGGCGAGAAAGGCCATTGTGGAGGAGCTTGACAGGCAGGGGCTGCTTGTGAAAGTAGAGGACCATGCCCACAATGTGGGGACCCATGACCGCTGCAAGACCACCGTTGAGCCTCTTGTGAAGGAGCAGTGGTTCGTAAGGATGAACGAGCTGATAAAGCCTGCCAGAGAAGCGGTTAAAAACGGAGAGATAAAGCTGATTCCGGAGCGCATGGAGAAAAGCTATTTTAACTGGACCGACAATATAAGAGATTGGTGCATCAGCCGCCAGCTCTGGTGGGGACACAGAATTCCCGCCTATTACTGCGATAAGTGCGGCGAGGCGGTCGTTGCGGAGGAAATGCCGGCCAGGTGTCCAAAGTGCGGCTGTGAACATCTGACCCAGGACCCCGATACCCTGGATACCTGGTTCTCCTCTGCCCTGTGGCCCTTCGAGACCTTGGGATGGCCGGAGCAGACGGAGGATCTGAAATATTTTTACCCCACGGACGTGCTGGTGACGGGCTATGATATTATTTTCTTCTGGGTCATCAGAATGATATTTTCAGGCTATGAGCACATGGGAGAAAAGCCCTTTAAGACGGTGCTGTTCCACGGGCTGGTGAGAGACAGCCAGGGGCGCAAGATGTCCAAGTCCCTGGGCAACGGCATTGACCCTCTGGATATTATCGAAAAGTACGGTGCGGACGCCCTGAGACTGACGCTGATCACGGGCAATGCCCCCGGCAATGACATGCGCTTCTATTACGAGAGGGTGGAAAACAGCCGCAACTTTGCCAACAAGGTCTGGAACGCCTCCCGGTTCATCATGATGAACATGGACGGCAAGCAGGTACAGGAGCCCGGCAGGGAAGCGCTGGAGCCTGTGGACAAATGGATACTTTCCAAATTAAATACCCTTGTGAGAGACGTCACCGACAATATGGAGAGCTTTGAGCTGGGCATTGCCGTACAGAAGGTCTATGACTTTATCTGGGATGAGTTCTGCGACTGGTACATCGAGATGGTAAAGCCCCGCCTGTATAATACCGACGATGCGGCCAGCCAGAACGCCGCGCTCTGGACCTTAAGGACCGTGCTGATCGACGCGCTGAAGCTCCTGCATCCCTATATGCCCTTTATCACAGAGGAGATCTTCTGCTCTCTGCAGAGCGGGGAGGAGTCTATTATGATCAGCCGCTGGCCGGAGTACGCCGGGGAGAGGAGCTTCCCCAGGGAAGAAAAGGACATCGAGAGCATCAAGGAGGCGGTGCGCGGCATCAGGGGCATCCGCACCGAGATGAACGTAGCGCCCGGCCGCAGGGCAAGCGTGTTCGTCGTCAGCGAAAACGATGAGATCAGCGCTGCGTTTACCGAGGGTAAGCTGTTCTTCGCTTCTCTTGCCGGTGCAAACGAGGTGACGGTGCAGCGGGACAAGGCTGGTATTCCGGAGGACGCGGTCTCCGTTGTGATCGCCGGGGCGACCATTTATATTCCCTTTGCGGAGCTGGTGGATATCGCCCAGGAGATCGAACGTCTTACAAAGGAGCAGAAGCGTCTGGAGGGCGAGCTTGCAAGAGTAAACGGCATGCTTTCCAACGAGAGGTTTATCTCCAAGGCGCCGGAGGCAAAAATCGCGGAGGAGAAGGGGAAGCTTGCAAAGTATACCCAGATGATGGAGCAGGTGAAGGAGAGGCTTGCCCAGCTACAGTAGGCTGGCCGGTCACGGATGTACACGGGAGCATATGTGCAGAGCGTGATGCTTTCATCGGGATTGGCGGAGGGCAGACAGGACAGTCTGTGCAGAGCAGAGGTGGGGAAAATGATACACAAACCTGTTATAAACACATTCGACGAGGCGGTGGAGTACATTAACTCCACCCCCCGCTTTACAAAGAAAAGCACCATGGAGCAGACGAAAGCCTTCCTGCATCTTCTGGGAGACCCGGACAGGAGCCTTCGCATCATTCATGTGGCGGGCACCAACGGCAAGGGCTCCGTCTGCGCTTATATGAGCGGTATTCTGCGGGCGGCGGGCTTTAAGGTCGCCCTTTTTACCTCCCCGCACCTGGTGGATATCAGAGAGCGGTTTACCGTGGACGGGGAGATGATTTCCAGAGAGAGGTTTCTGGGGGCCTTCCGGTATATTTTGGACCTGGTTTTTCTGTCTGAGAAATCCGTACAGGAGGTCCCGGAACAGACCGGACAGGCGCAGGAGGTCCCGGAACAGCCAGGCCTGAAAACGGGTCCTTTGGAGCAGCCTGCCGGGGGCGGGTTTTACCACCCCACTTATTTTGAATTTCTGTTTTTTATTGCCATGCTGTATTTCGGTGAGGAAAAGCCGGATTACTGTATTCTGGAGACCGGGCTGGGAGGAAGGCTGGACGCCACCAATTCGGTGTCTCAAAAGGAGCTTGCCGTCGTCACCCGCATCGGACTGGACCATGTGGAATATCTGGGGGACACCTTGGAGAAAATTGCGGGGGAAAAGGCGGGCATTATGCGGGAGGGCGCGCCTGCGGTCTATTGGGACACCTGCCCCGAAACCACGGCGGTTTTTGAAAAAAGGGCGGCGGAACTTGGAATATCCGCCGTTTCCGTGTCAAAAAATGACGTAAGCTTCCTAAAATTTAACAGAAAAAACATTGATTTTTCTTTTCGCAGTAGTTATTATAATAATGTTAGTCTTACATTGAATACCATTGCGGCTTACCAGACGGAGAATGCCGCGCTTGCCGTCAGGGCGGCGGAGCTTTTGGACGCAGGGGCTGTGAACGGTGGGAAGGGTATCACCGTTGAAAATATTAAAAAGGGGATATCCGGCTGTTTCTGGGCGGGGCGCATGGAGGAGGTGCTTCCCGGTGTTTTTGTGGACGGCGCCCACAATGAAGACGGCATCAGGGCATTTCTGGAGACGGTGGCCATGGACGGGCATGAGGGCGCAAGGACGCTTCTGTTCGCCGTGGTGAGGGACAAGGACTATGAGAGCATGGTGGAGGAAGTTGTCCAATCAGGGCTTTTTCATAAAATAGTAGTTACAGGCATGAGCACGGGGCGCGATGCGGGCCCGGAGGTTCTCGGACCGTTGTTTGGCAGATATCCGGGCAGCCGCCCGGAAGGCTACGAAAGCGTGGCTGCTGCCGTTGAGGGGCTGCTGCGGGACCGGGGCGCGGGGGAGCGCATTTATGCCGCGGGCAGCCTGTATTTGGTAGGCGAGATAAAGGAGTTTATAGAACATGATAAATTTCGAGGACGAATTAAAGAAATTTCATCCCAGCCTTGAGGTGGAGGATGCCGAGGATGCGATCTATAATCAGGATCTGACCGATATGGCTGATATACTTGTAAAAATGATTAAAGAGACGGAAACGAAAACCAAAAAAGAAAAGAAATCTGATGAGGTGCAATAATGTTTTGTTATAACTGCGGATGTCATTTATCTGAGAAAGACTTTTGCACCGGCTGCGGAGCTGACGTTTCTCTTTACAAAAGGATTATGCATGTCTCCAACATGTATTATAACGAGGGGTTGGAGAAAGCCGGCGTAAGAGATTTAACCGGTGCGATTACCAGTCTGCGCCAGAGCCTGAAATTCAACAAGAGCAACATAGAGGCGCGCAATCTTCTGGGGCTTGTCTATTTTGAGATGGGAGAGGTGGTTGCGGCGCTGAGCGAGTGGGTCATCAGCAAGAATCTGAGCCCCGATAAAAATATTGCCGACGACTATATCGATAAGGTGCAGTCCAACGCTGCAAGGCTGGACTCCGTGAACCAGACCATAAAAAAATATAACCAGGCGCTTGTGTACTGCCTGCAGGACAGCAAGGATCTGGCGGTGATACAGCTGAAAAAGGTGCTGTCCCTCAATCCCAGATTTGTTCAGGCACACCAGCTCCTTGCGCTTCTCTATATGGACAGGGAGGACTGGGAACGCGCGGAGAGAGAGCTGAAAAAATGCGTGGACATTGACAGAAATAATATACAGACTCTGCGCTACATGAAGGAAGTGGAGCAGATGCTGATGCCGGACGAGACGGTGAAGCAGCCCTCCAGGCGAAAGAAGGACGAGGCGGTCCGCTATCAGAGCGACAACGAGATGATTATTCAGCCCCTGAGCGTGAAGGAACCCAGGCGCACGGGCGTATCCACACTGCTGAATATAGCCATAGGTCTTATCATCGGATTCGGTGTGGTATACTTTCTGGTGGTGCCCTCGGCCCAGTCCAAGGTCAGGAATGAGATACAGCAGGATATGATTAAAATCAGCAATGAATCCGACGGTAAAACGGTCCGTATTCAGGAGCTGGAGAGCAAGATAGCCGAATTAAATACGCAGATTGACAGTCTCAATCAGGAGATAGAGGGATTTGCGGGTGAGGACGGGACGCTGCGCATGGTGGAAAATCTCCAGCGCACGGTTGCGGAGTACCTGCAGAAGGGGGACATGCAGGCGGCTGCAGACAGCCTGGAGAACATTTCCCAGAACGTTGTGATGGAGGAAATGTCGGAGAGCTTTCGCAGCCTGTACCAGGGTCTGATGGCCAGCATAGGTCCCGAGCTGTCCGCAGAATACTACAAGAACGGTTATGATCTGTACAGGACAAACGACTATACGTCGGCAATAGATATTCTGACAAAGTCCGTATATTACGACGCGCAAAATGTGGACGCGCTTTATTTCCTCGCAAGGGCATATGAGAAGAACGAGGATGCAGAAAACGCCATCGCCGCCTATGACAAGGTCCTGGAGCAGTTCCCGGATTCGGGGCGGGTGAGAGACGCCAAGCGCTACAGAGACGCGCTTGCCAAAATACAGACGCAATAAAGTACGAAGGAAAAGAATCTATAAGAAATTATAGGTTCTTTTATTGTTGGTTTTTTTAAGTAAATTTATTTTTTGAGTATTTGGGGTTCTTATTGCAGCTTATCAAAAGATAGTTTCAATTTTCGACCTTGATAAATATTGAGAGTTTGTATTATTGGTTTTAGGATTTTATGAAATTTTGTGATAGAAAGGACAGGGACATTATGGAACAGATTACTGCAGAGGATTTTCAGGTTATTGACAACTGTCTTATGATAAGGCTTCCGGCGGAGATCGACCACTATGGGGCGGGCTATATCTGCGAAAACGCGGACAGATACCTGCTTCTGGAGGAGGTGCGGAACGTGGTTTTCGACTTTGAGAACACAAGGTTCATGGACTCCTCGGGAATAGGCATCATCATGGGGCGATACCGCAAGATAGCCTGCTTCGGAGGGCGGGTGTATGCCATCCATGTGGGCAAACAGATAGAGCGGATTTTAAATCTGTCAGGGCTCAATAAGATTGTGGAGGTGCTCTGAATTTTGAAATGAAGCCTTTATACAACAGAATCCAACAGGCTTCTATTGTCAGGAATTAAGAATAATAAGCGTGCTGCAGCACGCAGGAGGGTATAATTTATGAAGAACGAAATGGAGCTTATATTTGATGCGATATCGGCAAACGAGGGCTTTGCCAGAGTGGCGGTGGCCGCGTTTATCTCCCATCTGAATCCCACGCTGGAGGAGCTGGACGATATCAAGACGGCAGTGTCGGAGGCGGTGACAAACTCCATTATACACGGCTATGAAAATTACGGAGGCTACGTCTGCCGGGGAAACGGACCGCAGGGTGCGCAGGCCGGACTGCAGGGCATACAGCCGGGATTACCGGGCCGCCCGCCCGAGGTGCACCCCGGGAAGGTGAGGATATACGGGCTGTTGGAGGAGGATGTGCTACATATTGAGGTGACGGATGCAGGCAAGGGTATAGAGAACCTGGAGCAGGCGATGGAACCGCTTTTTACAACGAAGCCTGAGCTGGAGCGGTCCGGCATGGGGTTTGCCTTTATGGAAGCCTTTATGGACGACCTGGAGGTGGAGAGCAGGCTGGGAAAGGGAACGACGGTGCGAATGACGAAAAAGGTGGGATCAAGCAGTTGGATTGACAGTGAGGACTAGGCTATGGAGGAAATGTCAGTACTGATTGCAAGGTCACAGGCAGGAGAAAGAGATGCAAGAGAGGTACTGATAGAGAAAAATCTGGGGCTTGTCCATCACATTGTCCGGCGTTTCGCAGGCAGAGGCTATGAGCTGGAGGATTTGTTTCAGGTGGGAACCATCGGTTTGATGAAGGCGATAGATAAGTTTGACCTTACCCTGGGGCTGAAGTTTTCCACCTATGCCGTTCCCATGATAACAGGGGAGATCAAGCGTTTCCTGAGGGACGACGGGCTGGTGAAGGTGTCGCGCACCATCAAGGAAAACGGGATGAAGGTAAAGCTGGCAAGACAGAGGCTGCAGACCTCGGAAGGGCATGAGCCCACGCTGCAGGAGCTTGCGGCGGAGTCGGGGCTTGCGGTGGAGGACGTGGTGCTTGCCATGGAGGCCAATGTGGAGGTGGAATCCATTTACAGCGCCATATACCAGGATGACGGCAGCGAGGTTTATCTGGTGGACAAGCTGGTCAGGGGCAGGAGCAGCGCGGTTGGAAGCAGTGCGGCAGGGGGCTGCGGCAGCGAGGACGAGGAGAAGGAGAAGCTTCTGAACCATATGCTCCTCAAGCAGCTTCTGGACAGCCTGGAGCCTGCGGACAGGGAACTGATCCACATGCGTTACTTTCAGGACAAGACACAGATGGAGATTGCGTCCATACTGGGCATCAGCCAGGTACAGGTCAGCCGTATGGAAAAGAAAATTCTGCTCAGGATGCGGGAGAAAGCGAGGTGAGGCTTTGACAGCCTGAGCAAGGGAACATTAATTTTTTATAAAATCATGTAAAATGTCGCAAAATGTAGAAATTTCCGCTTTCCTTCCCAGGGAAATTCGTTTATGATGGTAGTATAGCTTTATGTCTGACAGCTTCCTGTGAAGAACCTTTCACAAGCCTGATCTGAAACTAAAGGGGACTGGCAGATTTTTGGATATTACCGGCATATAATGTGTCAGGAGAGAAGGCGGAAAGCGCTTTGTCCCTCCTGATTTGCAATTGTTCGCGTAAGCGGACAGATAGGAGCGGGGATGAAAAGGGAAGCGGATCTTTTTGGCGGCAACGAGGAACGCATTGATCATAATTTCGACAGCGCAGGCAGACAGCGCCGGAAAGGGAAAAAGGCCGCAGCCATGCTGGGGCTTGTGGCGGCCATGGCGGCTGTGGTGTACCTGACGGTGACTATCTGCGCGTGGATTGACGGCCGCGGGCAGCAAAACGCGGTGGGTACTCTGGCCGACAGCCAGGGCGTCGGGGAGAATAAGCAAGACCCTGATAATCAGGGAGGCGGGGACAATAACCAGAACCCGGGCAGCCAGGGAGGCGGAGACAATAGCCAGAACCCGGGCAGCCAGGGAGGCGGAGACAATAACCAGGACCCGGGCAGCCAGGGAGGCGGGGACAATAACCAGGACCCGGATAACCAGGGCGGCGGTATTGCGGATGTGGACGGCAGTGCCGTAAACGGCAGTGGCAGTCTTCCCACGGGTACGGGCGAGGACGCAGTGGGCGCGGCAGGCGGTGTGGCGTATTCCCAGGAGGAGCTTGAGACCATGCTGTCCGCAGCGGTGGAGCAGGCGCAGAAGCAGGCGCTGACAGAGGTACAGAACAGCATCAAGAACAGCCTGGATGCGGGAGATTCCCTGCTGCAGGCTCTGCGTCCTCTTTATCCCGATGAGCTGGTGGTGTACAGCGGCGGCAAGTATAATTTCATTCCCATCAACCGGGATTTGAAGATGCATGATCTCAAGGAGGAAAATCTGAATATTCTGGAGACAGGGGAATATCAGTATATGCAGAACGGGGAGGTTGTCTCCTACAAGGGCATCGACGTATCCCAGCACCAGGGAGCCATCGACTGGAAGCAGGTGGCGGAGGACGGCGTGACGTTCGCGTTTATCAGGGCGGCGTACCGCGGCTACGGAACCAGCGGAAAGCTGATGGGGGACGCGAATTTTGAAGCCAATATCAAGGGAGCCACGGAAAACGGCATCAAGGTGGGCGTGTATGTGTACAGCCAGGCCATCACCCCGGAGGAGGCGGTGGAGGAGGCGAACTTTGTCCTGGAAAGAATCGCCCCCTATAATGTGGAATGCCCCGTGGTCTTTGACGTGGAGACCGTCTCCGGCGCAAACGGGAGGATGAACGGGATATCCCTGGAGGACCGCACCAACTATGCCCGCTTGTTCTGCCAGACCATTGAAAATGCCGGATACAGGCCGATGATTTATTATAACACCGAAATGGGCGCCGTGAAGCTGGACCTGGCGGCTCTGGAGGGCTATGACAAATGGTTTGCCGCGTATACCGACGAGTTCTATTATCCCTATGCCTATGATGTCTGGCAGTATTCTTCGACCGGCTCCGTGGCGGGTATCAAGGGAAACGTGGATCTGAATATCAGCTTTGTTCCCCTGTGGGAAAAAAAACAGCATTAGCGGAGGATGAAATGAACGAGATCAAAGAACCCATTTATTATGCCAGAGCATCCGTGGACACCATGATGCGGAAATTCGAGGCAGGCGACCTGCCGCCCAAGGGACGCTTCCATTATCACCAGGGAGTGTTTCTCTCGGGCGTCTACAAGACCTATCAGGAGTGCGGGGAGGAGGCTTACTATCAGTATGTGAAGGACTGGGTGGACTCCTGCCTTGGGGCGGACGGAATCCCCGTCAAATACGACACGGGGCAGCTCGACGACCTGCAGCCGGGGATTCTGGCGTTTGAGCTGTATGAGCGCACAAAGGATGAAAAATATAAAAATCTGCTGGACAACCTTGTGTCCGTCATTAAAAATTTCCCCAGAAACCAGGAGGGCGGCTTCTGGCACAAGGACAGATATCCCAACCAGATGTGGCTGGACGGCTTATACATGGGAGGTCCTATCTGTGCGGAATACGGGGTCAGGTTTGACGCGCCGGAATTTTTTGACCTGGTGGCGGAGCAGGCGCTTCTGATGAGGGATAAGACCATCGATGAGGAGACGGGACTTTGGTATCATGCCTATGACTCCGAGAAAACCATGGGCTGGGCGGACCCTGTGACCGGGCATTCCCCGGAGTTCTGGGGCAGGAGCATCGGCTGGGTGGCGGTGGCGCTGCTTGACGACCTGGATTTTATTCCCAAGGACCATCCCAAATACGAAGAAATCCGGAATACGGTGGCTGATCTGATCAAGGCGGTCTGCGGATATCAGTCCCGGGACGGCAGGTGGTATCAGGTGGTGGATAAGGGGGATGAGCCGGAAAACTGGCTGGAGACCTCCTGCTCCTGTCTTTATACCGCTGCGGTGGCCAAGGCGGTCAGGACAGGCGTTCTGCCTGAGGAATACATGAGCTATGCGAAGAAGGGATATGAGGGCGTTATAAGCTCCCTTGTGTGGAATGGGGACGACCTGCTGATAAACAATGTCTGTGTGGGAACCGGCGTGGGAGATTATACACATTACATAAACAGAGCCACCTCCGAGAACGACCTTCACGGGGTGGGCGCATTTTTGATTATGTGCTCGGAAATGCAGAAGGTATGGTAGACGAATTAAAAGCTTCAGCGATAGATTTAATATTATTTGCCGGGCAGTCCAACATGGCGGGCAGGGGAGACGCGGCGGAAACGGCGCCCTGTGAGGCGTTTATGGGGCGGGAATTCCGCGCCGTAAGCGATCCTGCCGGGCTTTACCCCATCCGGGAGCCCTTTGGCATAAAGGAAAACAACCGGGACGGTATGGACGACGGAAGGAAGAAGACCGGCGGCATGGTGTGCGCCTTAGTGAGGAAATATTATGAGCTCACGGGGCATGCCGTGATTGCGGTGTCCGCGTCAAAGGGCGGAAGCTCCTCCGCCCGGTGGGTGAAGACCTATGCGGCGGACGCGGCAATGCGCCTGCGCAGGGCAAGGGCATATCTGGAGGCGGAGCGGATAAAAATTGCCCATACATATGTGCTCTGGAGCCAGGGAGAGACGGACGGCGACAAGGGCTTGGACGCCCGGCAGTATTTTGAGAGCTTTCAGGCAATATGGAGCATTCTCCGGGAAGCCGGGGCAGAGAAGTGCTTTCTGGTTCAGACGGGACATTTTAATTATGTGAAATATCCCCGCGGGGCAAAAGGGATCAAGGGAGCCGAGCTGGACAGGCGGTATGAGGTCATCCGCCGGACCCAGGAGCGAATGTGCGTCGATGCCCGGGAGGGCAGCGGGCGGCGGGAGAAAGGAGAATTTCCGGCCATATGCGGAGAGGAAGGTCTGCTCAGGACAGACTTGGCAGGGTATGTGAATGCGGACACGGTCACCTGCCTGCCGGATGTGTATATGGTCGCCAGCTTCGAGCCTTATCTGGGTATGATGAAGGACCTGTATCACTACAGGCAGCAGGCGTATAATGAGGTGGGGGAGACGGCGGCAGGTAATATGGCGGCTGTGATTTTAAAGGATTTTTGATATAATGAGGGGGATGGATCATGATCATACAGGAGGAATTTCGTGCTTTAGTCGAAGAAACCGTATCGATGTGCAGGGAATATTTTGGCAGGAAACTGATTGCTGTGTACTTACACGGCAGCATTAATTATGGCGATGCCATTCCGGGGGTTTCTGATTTGGATTGCTGCGTTGTTTTGGGCGAGATACCGTGCCCTGAAGATAAAGAATGGCTATGTAAAAGTATAGACAAACTGCAAAAAAGGTTTCCTGCTGCTGAAGGTATTCATATCACAACCTATACTGTGGATAACCTGCGGGCAGATAAATGGACCCGGTTTATGTTAAAATACAACGCTTCGTTATATGCAGGCATTGATATTGTTGAGATGCTGGATTCTGAAAGCATAGATAAACTTTACCCCGATCTGCAGATTGCCCGGGCAAGGCTGGGTTTTGCAAGGAAATGCTTTGAAGACGCGCTGAATGGAAAACAGCCGGCTTGTACAGGCGAAATACCACAAAATACTTATTATGCGGCAAGAAAATTTGCAAGATATTTTGTTGTCATAGAAGGAGCCTATTGGCTTATGTCGCAAAATAAATTTAAATCCTTTGCCAAGGAAGATGTGTTGTCCGGATTGAAAGAAAACTGCAGGCAGTTTGAAGATATTTTTGAATTGACTGACAGTATTTTGCGGGACCCGGTGGATGCAGGCATAGGGCACGTTACATATTTGAAACGAATTGAGCCGTTTGTGGAATGGATATTTGAAAGTATATCGACAGGAGATGCTATCGCGTAGACAGACAGGCTTCTGAATGATTACAAAATTATAGAAAAAGGAGACACAGATGGAGACACAGGAGAAGTTGTTAAAAGAGGTGCTGCAGCCTGACATGGAATTTACTCCCATTCCCTTCTGGTTTTTTAACGACGCCTTTGACGAGGAAAAAGTAAAAAACCAGCTGACAGATTATGTGGAGAAGGGGGTAAACGGCCTGGTTCTTCACCCCAGGATCGGGGTGCCTGTAGAGATGCCTTATCTTTCAGAGGAGTATTTCCGGGCG
The DNA here is from genome assembly GCA_910578215.1 of uncultured Acetatifactor sp. Classification (GTDB taxonomy): domain Bacteria; phylum Bacillota; class Clostridia; order Lachnospirales; family Lachnospiraceae; genus Acetatifactor. The sequence goes on from CAJTPH010000022.1 coordinate 50,631, forward strand.
GTGCGGTTTATCGTCAAGACCGCGGCGGAGCTGAAGATGAAGGTGGTGCTTTACGACGAGGGCATGTATCCTTCCGGCTCGGCGCACGGCATGGTGGTCCGGGCAAATCCGGAATACGCCTCCAAGGGTATTATTATCCTGGATGCCGATAAGGCCCGGGAGAAGCTTGACGCGGAGGAAAGCGCCCAGGTGCTGGCGGAGTTTGCGGACGGGCGGAAGCTTGTCTACGGCTTTGCGGGCGGAACTATCCGTGGCATTCATTTCGGGGAGGACGACGGCCAGCCGGGAGCGCCCAAGGCGGCGGACATTTTAAACCCCGATGCGGTGGATGAATTTATCCGTCTGACCCACGACAGGTATTATGAGGAGCTGAAGGAATACTTCGGAACCACGGTTATTGCGTTTTTTACCGACGAGCCCAGCGCTATGGGCAGAGGCTCGGGGCGCTACAGGGCGTGGGTCAAGGGCATGGAGAAGGAGTTGGAAGCGGCGGGCGGCAGAGTAGAGGATCTGGAGGCTCTTTTTGTCAAGACCGGCAGGTCGGTGGCGGGCAGAAGCGATATCGAGGAGACAAGGGAAAACGTCACCGTTCGCCTGTACCGCCAGCTGATCAAGAGAAAGCTGCGGGAGATTTTCTATGCAAGACTGTCGGGCTGGTGTGAAAATCACGGGATATCCCTGATAGGGCATCCTGCGGAGAGCAACGATATCGAGGAGGAGCTGTATTTCCATATCCCCGGGCAGGATCTGATCATGCGGCGTGTGGCGCCGGAGACAGGAGGGCTCAGGGAGTTCGATTCCGTGCAGGCGAAGCTGGCAGCGGATATCGCAAGGCACCTGGGAAGGCGGAGGAATGCCAACGAGTGCTTCGGAGTCTGCTACCGGGATAAGATTCCCTGGTATATGACGGCCGGGGACATGAAGTGGTATATTGACTGGCTTGGCTTGAGAGGCGTCAATTTCTTTATTCCCCATGCCTTTTACTACAGCGTGGAGGGGGAGCGCAAGGGAGAGCGTCCGCCGGATGTGGGACCCAACAATATCTGGTGGAGGCATTACCGCAGGTTCTCCGACTATATGAAGCGCCTGTCTTATCTTATGACGGATTCCGCCAACGGGGCGGAGATCGCGGTTTTGTGCGACAACAACAACGTTCCCTACGAGGAGGTTGCTTGCCTGTATGAAAATCAGGTGGAGTTTAACTATCTGCCCGCGGCGCTGCTGGAGCAGGCGCAGGTAAGGGACGGCAGAGTCTGCCTGGAGGGCTGCGCCTATACGAAGGTGCTGAACGTGCTGGGGCAGCGTTATACGGACAGATTTGCGGATAAGCTGGGCGATATTATGGCCGGCGATACACAGTCCCTGCTTTGTCCGGAAATCAGGCTTGAGCAGCCCTGTCCCGGTCTTCGCAAAATACGCCTGGAAAAGCAGGGGGTCCATATGTACCTTTTCGGCAACGAGGGCAGCGAGCCGATCCTTACCCGCATAACCGTTCCGGGCATGACGAATCCGGGCTTTGTGGATCTGTGGAGAGGAAGGGCATATACCGTTGAGGGCGCAGGCGAGAGCTTTGACCTTTCACTGCAGCCTTCGGAGACTCTTTTGGTCATTAAGGACGGGGCGGAATTCTGCGCCGAAGGCCGGGCGGCAGACTGGTACCGTGGGGAGTATCCCGACTGGACAAAGCGCTTTACATGCACCGAAAGAAATGAAAACAGCGCCGAATATGTGCTTAAAATCCATGCCGGCGATGCGGCGGAGGCAGTGCGCTTCCTGGTCCGCGGCGAGGAGATGGTGGAATGCTTCTGCAACGGCAGCTTTGCGGATGTGAGCTTTTGGGGCGAACACCGCTTTGATCTCACGGGCCTTATGAAACAGGGCGAAAACGAGATACGCCTTGTGGTGACGGGAAATGCCGCAAACATTTATGAGAATGCGGGTATTGCGTTCGGACTGACGGAGTAAAGCGGCCGTGCGGATATTATGCCCGCCGGGAGTAAAATACGCTTTCATATGCCAATACGCCGTCCATATGCTTTATAGACATTAAAAATCATTGCTACATAAAATTTCAGGCTTCCGCCATACTATGATTGACATGAGAAATCAACGGTATGGCGGAAGCTTTTTTGCCCTTATGCGGCTGTTTTGGAAAGGAGCAGTGATATGGCGGGAATTTTTTTTATGATTTTGACAGGCGCAAGCTACGGTCTGCTGGCGGCGGCAGGCGTTTTTACGGTCCTTGTGGCGGTGGGGCTGGTGCCGCGCTTTGCGGGCAGGACTCACACCGCGAACAAGGTGCTCCTGTATGAGGAAATGGTTGTCTTCGGCACCATAACAGGATGTATCTTCAGCGTATTTTCCAGATATTGTCAGATCGGCGAGTGGTGGCAGCAGCGCTTTCCGGAGCAGCTGAAAATCTGGCTGGGGACGGGGGTTTTTATACAAATCCTGTTTGGATTATTTGCCGGTATGTTCATAGGCTGCCTTGCCCTTGCCATTGCGGAGATGCTTGACAGCATCCCTATTTTTGCCCGCAGAATTTCTTTCCGCCATGGAATCGGGCTTGCGATCCTGAGCATGGCTGCGGGAAAGCTCTGCGGCTCCCTGCTTTATTTCTGGACGGAGCTTCACAGAACGGTGGCATAGGCGGCCTGCAGGGCAGGGAGCGTCTGCCTGGCGGTATGGAAAGACGCCTGCGTCATAGAGGCGGCGCAGGCAACAATATCGGTTGTGTAAAGACGGAAAATATGGTAAAATACACTAACGGAACGGTGACGGGCGCAGGGCAGATTTGATTCTGCTTCTGATTCCATGAGCGCCGGAGCGCACAAAAATGCGGATATATAATAATATATAGAAAGGCATGCGGTATGAAAAAGAAAATATTAATGTTTATCCTTGCAGGGGCGGCCCTGCTTATGGTCGGCTGCGGCAGGAAGAACCCGCTGGACCCCAGCAATCCTGTGTCGCTGACGGTATGGCACTATTACAACGGTACGCAGCAGGTGGCATTTAACGATCTTGTGAGAGAATTCAATGAAACCGTGGGCAAGGAGACAGGAATTTATGTGCAGAGCTACGGTCAGGGTTCGGTGTCCGATCTGGAGGTTGCCGTGAGGGAATCCCTTGCGGGAAAGGTGGGGGCAAAGGAGATGCCGGATATTTTTTCCTCCTATGCGGATACGGCTTACGAGGTGGAGCAGGCGGGCGCGCTGGCGAACCTGTCCGATTATCTGACAAAGGATGAGCTGAAAAAATATATAACCTCTTACATAAACGAGGGCTGTATCGCCTCGGACGGCAGTCTGCGGATCTTCCCGGTGGCGAAGTCCACGGAAATCATGATGATAAACAAGACGGACTGGGAGGCCTTTTCAAACGCAACAGGGGCGTCCCTTGAAAGCCTGGCGACGATAGAGGGCGTTGCGGAGACGGCAAAGAGCTATTATGAGTGGACGGACAGCGCCACGCCGGATATACCCAACGACGGAAAGGCATTTTACGGACGGGATGCCATGGCAAATTATTTCCTGATAGGCATGCGCCAGCTGGGAACGGAAATTTTTCAGGCAGACGGCGGGCAGGTGGTTTTGAATGTGCCCAGGGAGAGCGTAAGACGCCTTTGGGACAATTATTACGTGCCCATTGTCAAAGGGTATTTCGGCAAATACGGCTCCTTCCGTTCGGACGATGTGAAGACGGGCGACCTGCTTGCCTATACCGGCTCTACCACATCGGCGATGTATTTTCCGGGCAAGGTTGAGCTTGACGACAGAAGCTATGAAATAGACTATATTGTCATGGGGGCTCCCGTTTTCGAGGGCGGCGAAAACTATGCCGTACAGCAGGGCGCGGGCATGGTTGTCAGCAAATCCGACGAGCTGCACGAATACGCCTCGGTGGAATTTTTGAAGTGGTTTACTCAGGCGGAAAACAATCTGCGCTTTGGAGGCGCGGCCGGCTATATGCCGGTGCTTGAGGAGGCAAACAGTGTGGAAATGCTGGATAAGGTCATAGAGGATTATGAGGTGGCGGTTGCCAAGAAGACCTATGACTGCCTTACCTACGCCTTTGAAAATATGGCGGATGTTCATTTCTATACGAACAAGAGCTTTAAGAACGGCTCCGGCGCGCGAAAGGTGCTGGAATATAATCTTTCGGATAAAGCGCAGGCAGACAGAAAGCTGGTGGAGGCGGCTCTTGCAGGCGGCGCGACCCTGGAGGAGGCATGCGCGCCCTATCTGACAGAGGAGGCCTTCGACGCATGGTACACGGAATTCTGTAATGCATTGAAGGAAGCGGCGGGAATTTAAAACTGATAAAAGAATGAATGTGAAAGAGGGGCGTTTACGTACCCTCTTTTGAAGCGGGCGAGGGGTATAAAGTTGAAACGCGAAATAAAGCTGAAGAAAAGAAAGAAACATTCCATATTCAGAATGTTTTTAATTCCACTGATTGCGGTCATGCTGCTGCAGGGGCTTCTGACGCTGGGCACGCTGATAGGCAGGCAGTCTTTTCGTCTGATAAGGGACTATTCCGTAAACATGATGTCCAGAACAGTGGAAAACAGAAAGGTTATTCTGGAAAATGATATGACCCAGCGCTGGGTGTCCGTCAGCGAGCAGAGATTTGATATCAACTCTAAGCTTGAGGATTTTCTGGCGGGCAGGCGCATCACCGTGGGACAGCTGCTGGAGTCTGAAAAGCTGCGTCAGGAATTTCTGGAGACCATCTTTCCCGGATGCCTTGAGGAGCTGCAGAATAACCTGACATCGGGAATTTTTGTGATACTGACAGGGCAGGACGGGCAGCCTGAGGCAGGGTATGAGGGCTTCTTTATCAGGGACTCCGACCCGGTATCCCGGTCGGTGAATTATACGGATATGCTTTTGGAAAGGGGAAATAAGAGGCTGTCAAGAGCCTTCAACATCCCGCTGGACACCTGCTGGACCACTAATTTTCACATGGATAGGCAGAGAAAGTCGGACCGGTTTTTTTATGAGCCTTGGCGGGCGGCGGAGGAGAACCCTGACGCGGACATGGGAGATCTGGGCTATTGGTCCGCTCCCTTTGTTCTTGAGGACGATCCCCAGGACTCCCACGAAATGATTACCTATTCCCTTCCGCTGCGTTATGACGATAAGGTCTACGGCGTCCTGGGAATAGAAGTCTCGCTCAGTCACCTGTACGATTATTTTCCGCTGACAGAGCTGAACGACGCAAGTAAGTCAGGCTACATGCTGGCGGTGGAGAATTCGGACGGAAGCTATTCGACGATTGCGGGAAAGGGCGTGCTGTACAACCAGATCGCCGTATACGGCAGGGATTTTGCCCTGCGCGGCACGGAAGACAACGGCCTGTACCGGGTAGAGGGCATAAAGCTGGATCAACAGAACATTTATGCGGTAAACTGCCCTCTGAAGCTGTTTGACAGCTATGCGCCGTATGACAATACGAAATGGGTCCTTCTTGGGCTGAATACGGAGAACGCGCTGTTCGGCATGTACCGCCAGCTCTATATGTGGGTGGTCACCGCTATTCTGGCAGGACTCCTCTTTGGTATTTTGGGCATTTATTTCAGCGTCAGGCATCTGACGAAGCCGATTCAGAAGCTGATGGGCTGTATCAGCAGAGGCCCCGCGGGACTGGAGAGCTTTCAGCCCTCCAACATTCTGGAGGTCGACAAGCTGTATGATGTGGTGGTGGATCTGACCCGGAAGCAGAAGGAGACGGAAGACATTCTTCTGGAAGAAAAGGAGCGCTACCGCTTGGCTCTGGAAAGCTCCAGCGACACCTTTTTTTCTTACGACATACAGAAGCAGACGGTGGACGTTGTAAATTATCCTCCCCTGAACGGAAGATGGCAGTGCGGGGCCGCAGAGTTTATTGACCTGGCACGCATATATCAGGAGGACCGTCCTCTGATTGAGAGGCTGCTTCGGGACCTTCCCGAGAGGATTTCCGTCGAGCTCAGACTGTGGAATGACGAGAAGCAGGCTTATCAGTGGCGGGAGCTTTACGGCAATACCATAAGCGACCCCGAGGGGAATCGGCTGAAGCTGGTGGGAGCGGTCCGCAATATTCAGGAGCAGAAGGAGAGAGAGCTTGCACAAAAGGCAAGGATGGAAAGGGACAGCGTCACAGGTCTCTATGTGTATGCCGCAGGCAGGGAGCGCTTAACTCAGTGCCGCAGGGAGCATCCTCAGGGCGTCATGGTATACCTGTATCTGGAGAAGCTTCAGGAAATGAATGAGAGAAACGGCATCGTGTTTGGCGATATGATCCTGGAGCAGGTAGGAGACTGCCTGACGGAATGCTGCGGCAGGCTTGAGAAGAACTGCGGCGGACGGACAATCGCGTTCAGAGTCGACGGCAATGAGTTTGTGATATGGCTGGAAAGGCTGTCAAAGGAGCAGGCAGCGGATTTTGTGAAGGAATTTACGGATGCGGTTCACGCCCTGTTCGACAAAGATATTTTTCAGCTGTATGTGCGCGCCGGAATGGCGGTGGCTGAGGGAACAGAGGAAAGCATGCTGCTGATGAGAAGGGCGAAGCTGGCCCAGCGTATTGCGGGAGAGCGCACCTGCGCAGCCTGTTTGTCTTATGAGGAGCTGCCGGCGCAGGAGCCGGACAGTCTGCCCGAGGTCCAGGGCAAGCAGGTGATTTCCAACGATTACGGCAAGGATGTGAATCTTGCCACGCTGGCGCTGAATCTTTTTGGAAAGGGAGCGGACTTCCGGGCTCAGATGACCCTGATACTGCGCAAGATCGGCAGCCACTACAATGCTTCGGATGTGCTGACTACCATTATTCGGCCGGATTTTTATTCCAATTATCTGGAATATCAATGGCACCGTGAAGCCGCTCCCCTGACGGAGCCCGTGAGTCAGTACACGGACGGGGAGTGGAGGGCATTTCAGGAATGGCTGGAACAGACGCCGCTGCGTTCGTTTACGGCACAGGACAGCCATATGGAGGCGCTTCAAAAGTTCCTGAGCATTTCCGGGGGACAGTACGGAATTGCCCTGCCTATGTACGACAGCGGAAATTATATGGGAAATATGTGTATTCTGGGTGTGGAGCCCTCTTTCCTGGAGGATGGGGAGGAGCGGCAGAAGCTCGCGGAGCTGGGAAGCGTAATTCAGAGCCAGCTGAACCAGAAGCAGCATGACCTTGCCAGCAAGGCGAAGTCCGATTTCCTGTCCCGTATGAGCCATGAGATACGGACGCCCTTAAACGGAATTATGGGTATGACGGCCATTGCCCTTCAGGGGGAGCAGAGCAGGGAGAGGATGCTGGACTGCCTGAATAAGATACAGGATTCTTCAAAGTATCTTCTGGGGCTTATCAACGATATTCTGGATATGTCCAAGATCGAGAGCGGAAAAATGCATCTGGAGCCCCAGGACTTTGACATACAGGAGATGATCGGAACCATCAGGGAGCTGGTTCTTCCGCAGATGGAGGCAAAGCATATCGAGTATGTTCAGGATGTCCGGCTGGACCATCGGTGGTTTATGGGAGACAGGCTGCGGATCAGCCAGGTGCTGATCAATTTGCTTGGAAACGCTTCCAAGTTTACGCCGGAGAACGGAAGGGTCACGCTGACTGTCCGGGAGAGCGCCGCCCAGGGCGCCAGACCCAACGTGTACTTTGCGGTGCAGGATAACGGCATGGGCATAGGCAAGGAGGACCAGAAAAGGGTGTTCCGCTCCTTTGAACAGGCGGCGGGCGCAAATACCGTGTCAAAGGGTACGGGGCTGGGGCTGTCTATCAGCAGCCGGCTTGTCCAGATGATGGGCAGCGCCATCAAGCTGGAGAGCGAGCTTGGAAAGGGAAGCTGCTTCAGCTTTGAGATTCCTCTGGAGACGGGCCAGGGCGTGTCGGAGGACCGGGAGGAGGAAAGCTTTTCGTTTGAAGGCTACCGGGTGCTTGTGGTGGAGGACAACGAGCTGAATTCGGAGATTGCCTGCTGCCTGCTGGAGGACAGCGGCTTTAGCGTGGACTGCGTATTTGACGGCGCGCAGGCGGTGGAGAGAATCAAGACCACCGAGCCCGGCACATATGACGTGATTTTGATGGATATTATGATGCCGGTGATGGACGGCCTGGATGCCACCCGTGCCATCAGGGCCATGAGCCGGGAGGACTGCCGCAGGATTCCCATAGTGGCAATGTCGGCAAACGCCTTTGACGACGATCTGAAAAAGTCGGTGGAGTGCGGCATGAACGGCCACCTGTCCAAGCCCGTGGAGGTAGAAAAGCTCTTTAAAATGCTTAAATCCATACTGAGCGGCTGAAAGTAAGTATAAAGGCAGTATAAATGCCCTCTTTTTGCACATTCTATAATGATTCAAAATGATGCCAAACTGTGAAAAGCATCCGGCAGGAGCTTATTCGCCTTTGGGTTTTGAAATAATTTTAAGAATGTGCAAAAGGGGGCATTTTTATGTCCAATACGACGGTTTACCTGAAATGTGACAGAAATATTGAAGTCCTGGTGCAGGACGTGTTTATGAGCGATATGGGGGAGGTGCGCTGCAGCGATAAGGCCGTCTGCGCAAGGCTTAAGGCGCTGAAGGTACACCACTTCCCAAAAGAGGGCCAAAAACGGTGCGTTATAAGCTCGCTGAAGCTGGTGGAGCTGATGGAGAATGAGTGCCCCAATATCAGTGTGCAGATTGTAGGTGAGCCGGACGTCCTGGTGGAATGGGTCAATGTAGATAAACGAAAAACCTGGCTGAGATGGTTCAAGGTCGTCTTTGTCTGTCTGGTAAGCTTTTTTGGAACCGCTTTTACCATCATGGCATATCATAACGACGTGGGTATCAACGATGTGTTCACGGAGATTTACAAGATGGTCATGAACAGGGAGCCGCAGGGTCTGAATGCCCTGGAGGTGTCTTATTCCGTGGGGCTTGCCGCGGGTATTATCATATTCTTTAACCATGTGGGCGGCAGAAGGATTACCAAGGACCCCACCCCTATTGAGGTGGCAATGAGAAACTATGAGGAGGACGTTGACAAGGCTCTCATCGCCACCGCAGAGCGGGAGGGTAAGGAGGATGCCCCGTGACATGGGCTTAAGCCGAATGCCATGTCACGGGTGGTCTTAACCTCAGCCAAGTATCTGGTCGATCTGTTTTCTTTCCTCCTCGCTGAAGGAAGTGTTTCCAACCATGCCGATATTGTCCAGAATCTGAGAGGGACGGGATGCGCCGATCAGCACGCTTGTTATGTCTCCGTCGCGCAGAATCCATGCCAGCGCCATCTGCGCAAGGCTCTGTCCCCGCTCCTTTGCCAGCGCCCCCAGCTTTCTCACCTTGTCAAGGGTTTCCTCATTGACCGCATTCTCCTTCAGGAAACGCCCGTCCCTGCGGATACGGCTGTCCTCCGGAATCCCGTTGATATAGCGGTCGGTGAGCAGTCCCTGGGCAAGAGGGCAGAAGGTGATGATGCCGATGCCGTGCGCCGCCGCGTAGTCCTTCAGGCCGTCCTTTTCGATGTCCCGGACAAACATGGAGTACTTTCTCTGATTGATGATAAAGGGAGTGCCCATTTCCTTAAACAGCTGTGCGATGGCAATGGTCTGCTCCTTATTGTAATTGGAAATACCGATATAGAGAGCCTTGCCGCTTCTCACGATCTGATCCAGCGCTCCTGCCGTCTCCTCCAGAGGAGTTTTGGGGTCGGGCCTGTGATGATAATAAATATCCACATAATCCAGCCCCATGCGCTTTAAGCTCTGGTCAAGGCTTGCGATCAGATATTTTCTGCTGCCCCAGTTCCCGTAAGGGCCGGGCCACATATCATAGCCTGCCTTGGTGGAAATCACCAGCTCGTCGCGGTATTCCCCCAGACCCTTCTCCAGGATCTTTCCGAAATTTTCCTCGGCTGCGCCGGACACGGGACCATAGTTGTTCGCAAGGTCAAAATGTGTGATGCCATTGTCGAAGGCCGTGCGGCACATAGCCTCCATGGTGTCAAAATTGCCGTTGGAGCCGAAATTGTGCCACAGTCCCAGCGAAACGGCAGGCAGCAATAGCCCGCTGTCCCCACAGCGGTTATACTGCATGGAATCATATCTCTTTTCGTCTGCGATATACATAGATTACCTCCTGAAATATAATGCGCTAAGATCAAACTGCTTCTTTACAAATCATAACACTTCAAGTACACTTGAAGTCAAGAACTTTTTTAGTAGGAGGCGGAACATGGACTTTAAGCAGCTGATGAACACACCCGAATATGATTTCCTGCGCGACAATCCCAGGCTCGGAAAGCGTATTATACTGCTTGGAATCGGCGGAAGCTATGCATATGGCACAGAGAATGAAAACAGCGACATCGATTTCAGGGGGATTACGCTGAACCTACCCTCCGATATACTGGGATTAACGGAATTTGAGCAGTATATAGACCAGCATACGGATACGGTTATCTATTCCTTTAATAAGATCATACGGCTGCTGCTGGAATGCAATCCCAATACCATAGAGCTGCTGGGGCTTGACGAGGGGCAATACCTGATCAAAGATCCTGTAGGGCAGGAGCTGCTGGACAGAAAAACTCTTTTCCTGTCAAAGAGGGCGGCAAAAAGCTTCGGAGGCTATGCGGGAACCCAGCTAAGAAGGCTGCAGAATGCCATTGCCAGGGATTCTCTGCCTCAGAGCGAGCGTGAACGGCATATTTACAATTCCGTGAAAAATGCGCTGGAGGATTTCAGGCGAAGGAACGCCATGCTCGATCAGGGGAATATCAAAATTTATATCGACGATTCGGACAATCCGGATTTTGAGACGGAAATATTTATCGACGCCGAATATAAGCATCTGCCCCTTCGGGATTACAAAAACATGCTTGGCGCCATGAACAGTGTGATAAGAGATTATGACAGGATCGGAAAACGAAACAGGAAGAAGGACGATAATCATTTAAATAAGCATGCAATGCATCTCATAAGGCTCTTTATGATGGCAGTGGATATTCTGGAAAAAGGCGAGATCAGGACCCACAGGACAGACGACTTTGAGCTGTTAAAACAGATAAGGAGAGGGGATTTCCAGAAGGAGGATAAAACGTTTTCGGAGGAGTTTTACAATATGCTTGCATACTATGAGTCCAGACTGGAAAAGGCGGTGCAAAAAAGCGCCTTGCCTGACAATCCTGACATGGAGCAGGTCGGGCGCTTCGTAGAGTATGTAAACCGAAGGGCAATAGATTTAGAAGCGGGCAGATAGGAGTTAATGTGAAGAAGATCATTTCACAATCCTGATATGAGAGCCCGCTTTAGCGGGCAGATAGGAGTTAATTTATGGAGCAGGGAGATATTAAAAAACAGATTTTGGATAAGCTGGAAGAAATCGAGACAAGGGAAAATGTTAGAGTTCTTTATGCGGTGGAGTCGGGCAGCCGGGCATGGGGCGTGGAATCGCCGGACAGTGATTACGATGTGCGGTTTATTTATCTGCGGCCAAAGGACGATTACCTGCGGCTGGATGAGATAAGAGATGTTATTGAGTGGCAGCTCGACGATATTTTGGATATAAACGGATGGGATATAAAGAAGACTCTGATACAGTTCCATAAGGGAAACGCCACTCTGTTTGAGTGGGCCAACTCGCCGGTGGTTTATAAAACCACCGCATTATGGCAGGGAATTTACGAGGAATGCAGACGGTATTTTTCCAGGAAGGCGTCATTATGCCATTATTACGGAACCGCAAAGAGCACATATGAGCAATATCTCACACAGGAACAGGTAAGATACAAGAAATATGTATATGCGTTAAGACCGCTGCTGGCATGCAGGTATATCGATGAGAACGGCTCCGTTCCGCCCGTCAGCTTTGAGGAGCTGCTTGAGCAGAAGCTGGAAGGCGGATTATATAATGAGATTATGAGAATGCTGGAAATAAAGGCTCAGAGCGGCGAAAAAGCGTTAAATCCCCGAATGCCGCAGATTCATCAATATATTGAGGATGAAATTGAAAGGTATGCGGTTCTTTCACGAACGGTGCAGGAAGACAGAAATCCGGACTGGAATATTCTGAACAGGATATACCGGAAGGTATGCGTGGGCGAATAGACAGAGTCGGAAGAAATACTTCACAATTCTGATAGGACTGCGCGCTTAGGCGGACATTCTGCTTGGAAAGATTTGTGCCGCCAAAGTCGGCAATACAGGTGATCAATTATGGAGAAAAATTCAATGCAGCAAAGCGCAAAAAACACGGTAAAGCCCCGGACCTATACCATACGCGAGCTTTCCCAGCGTTACGGTCTGCCTGCTTCCACCCTTCGATACTATGAGGAGATCGGACTGCTGTGCAGGGTGCGGCATACGGAGAAGGGCGTCCGCATTTATGGCGAAGAACATATTGCCCGGCTGGACGGCATACTCTGCTTTAAACGCACCGGCCTGCCCATTGCAAAGATTCAGGAATTTTATCGGTATGAGGCGGATATTGCCAAGCATGCCGAAGATATCCTTGCCATGATGACCGAGCAGGAAGGGGCAATCTTAAAACAGATGGAGGAGCTGACCGCCGGGCTGGGGCATATCCGGGAAAAGATAAGGTATTATACCAAAGTCCGTGAAGCCCTTGCCCGCGGCGAAAAGCAGCCCCGGTGGGAGGAGATCATTACTTCACCCACCCAAGCAGCATGCATATCCAATACCCCAGACCAAGCAGCCAACTAGAAAATATTCCGTATAAAATTACTGGCCCGGCGATGGTGAAGATCTTACAGCCGATGCCGAAAACCTGCCCCTCAGCCTTGTACTCGATGGCGGGCGCGGCCACGGAATTGGCAAAGCCCGTGATGGGCACCAGCGCTCCCGCGCCTCCCCACTTTACAATCTTTGCGTACAGGTGAAAGCCTGTCAGGGTTACGGAGCAAAGCACCAGGATCAGAGAGCACCAGCTCCCTGCCGTCTGCTTGTCCAGCCCCAGGCTGCCCGCATAATTTAATATAAACTGCCCCACACAACAGATGATGCCCCCTGTGATAAATGCCTTGAGCATCTGCAGCCACAGATTATGTGTGGGCGTCATTTCCTTGACGTATTCCTCGTATGCTTTCTCCTGCTGCTTCTTGTTTTCTGATTCTGACATTACCATACCTCCGTGTGTTGTATAAGCTGGTGTGCGAAATTTACCTCTGTGCCCACCCAAGCAATATTTGCATGCTTATTCCCGGGCAATGACCCAAGCTGCCGTGCCTCAACCCAACCGGGGGCTGGCCTGGACAGTGGGCCTATGCCGTCAGGTTGCTGACTTCAGAACATGCCCTCGCTTCCCAGGCGGTGTGAACCGCCTGGGATTTATTGTAATTTCACTGTGAGCGTTATATTTGTTCTTAAAACGTAACATCAGTATGTGCAGAATGGCGGGGAATTATTATAATTATGTTTTTGGGTTTGCCGGTAGTTGTTGTACAGCAATATTTTTCTTGACACATAAGTAACTAGTTGCTATAATTAAAAGCGCAACAAGTTACCAATGCGGAGGCATTCCATGAATCTGGACGATCTGATCATAAGATTTTCAAACTCAACAGAAAATCAAATAAAGGCTATTTTCAGCACATTATTTATTGCCGGAAATAAGCTGCAGACAATTTTTGACAACCGTATTCCGGAGGTGTCACTGAAACAATTTATGCTGCTTTCGATAGTCAGACAGTCGGAAGAACAGCTGACATTTACCCAATTGGGGAATCTGCTGGGCTGTTCCAGGCAAAATATAAAGAAGCTGGCAAACGCCCTGGAGAGAAAAGGTTTTATTACAATTGGGCAAAGCCCCAGTGATACAAGAGCCATGTGCATTTTTCCCACGGAAAGGGTAAACGACTTTTTTCAGAATGATTTTTCCGAGTATCAGGGAGAACTAAAGTATCTTTTTGAGGTTTATACAGACCAGGAGATAGAAACGCTTTTTACTCTTTTATCCAGGCTGTATGCGGGGATAGAAAACCTGGCAAAAAATCAGGGGAAAAATTTTGAATAGAATCTGGAATAAACTGTCTGAATATAAAACCCTGATAAGAGGTCTGCCGGGCGATAACCGCCGGAAAAGAATTAATTAGGCTGTGGAAAAATGCGGCGTAAACCGCGGTAAAACTGTAAAAAGCTTAGAAAAGTCCGTAACAGTTCAGCCATACAGTACCGCGAAGTCAAAATTGCATCCTTATGCAATTTTGCGAGACTTGCGAGCGCCAAAATGAGTTGAAAACTCATTTTGTGTGCATCAGTGTAACAGTTTAGCCGAAGGCTGAACTGTTACAAAAGTCCAGATAAAGCTATATTTCAGGTCTTGACATTGTAGGAGGGGAGAACAAAACGGATGAAAACAGTAGTCATATATAACTCGCAGACAGGATTTACAAAGCGGTACGCGCAATGGATAGCGGAGGCGGCGGGGGCGGACTGCCTTGAATTTTCGGAGGCAAAAAAGAAAAGCATGGCAGAGTACGAAGCGATTGTTTTCGGCGGCTGGGCATGCGGGGGAGGTATAAGCAAGCTTGGCTGGTTTAAAGGAAATATAGATCAATGGACGGGTAAAAAGCTGGTGGTTTTCTGCGTTGGCGCCAGTCCCATAGAAAACCCGGAGGTGGAGCCGGCGCTTAAAAAGAATTTTACTGAACCGGAGCTGGAGAAAGTAAGAATATTTTATTGCCCGGGCGGGATGAACTATGAAAAAATGCCCGTGCCGTCAAGGCTGATGATGAGAATGTTTATAAAAATGCTGAAAGCCAAAAAGGATAAGACAGAGGCTGAGCAGGAAATGATAAAAGTCATTTCGGCGTCCTATGATATTTCAGACAAAAAGTACGTTGAACCGGTTTTAGAATGCTTGAAGGAATAGCTCCCCCTGCGTAACGGTAAGCCGGATAATTTGAATTTTAGGGGCTTACGGCAGGGGCTTGCGACATTTGTTCTTGGCGAAAACGGGTTTTAATTGACATAGGTTTACCGGATTATTATAATAACAGTGAGAAAATTACATAAGGTTTCAGGTAAAACAGCATGTCATTTGAGAATAAAAAAATTACAAACCTTTATAAGCGCGGCATGAGAGCGCTGCTGGCTCTGTTACTGTCTATGGCGGTATTTTCGTCGTGCGGCAGGCCGGCGTCAGGAGATGCGTCCCAGCCTATGCAGTCTTCGGTGCCTGGGGATACGTCCCTGTCTATGCAGTCGCCTTTGCCTGGAGATGCGTCCCAGCCCACGCAGTCGCCTTTGCCAGGAGATGTGTCCCAGCCCACGCAGTCTTCGGTGCCTGGGGATGCGTCCCAGCCCATGCAGTCTTGGGACCCGGAGGAGACCGTCCAGCCCATGCAGTCTCAGAAGCCGGAGGCATCCGTTCCCACACCGGAGCCTACATTGGCGCCCACACCGGAGCCCACGCCTGTTCCGGAGGTAAAGCTTGTGATGGTGGGGGATATTCTTCTGCACACGCCTCTGGCGGAAAGCGGCAAAAGTCCGGAGGGCGGCTATGATTTCAGCGCTGTGTTTGCAAACCTAAGGGAGGAGATCGAGGCGGCGGATGTGGCGCTGGTGAATCAGGAGGTCATCATCGGCGGCGCAGAGCTTGGCGTGTCCGGTTATCCTTCCTTTAACGCACCCTATGAGCTTGGAGACGCTTTGGCGGAGACAGGCTTTGATGTGGTGCTGCATGCCACAAATCATGCGCTGGACAAGAGGAAGCAGGGAATTTTAAACTGTCTGTCCTTCTGGAGAGAAAACTATCCGGATATGGCGGTTCTGGGGATTCATGACAGCCAGGAGTCGCAGCAGGATATATATGTGTACGAGCAGCAGGGGATACGCATTGCCGTGCTGAATTACACCTATGGCACAAACGGGGTGCCCCTGCCGGAAGATATGCCCTATGCGGTGGATATGCTGCAGAAAGACAGAGTGGCGGCGGATCTGAAGCGGGCGCAGGAGCTTGCCGATTTCGTGATCGTATGCCCTCATTGGGGAAAGGAATATGTGCTGGAGCAGACAAAGGATCAGGAAAACTGGGCGAAGCTGTTTGCAGAGAACGGTGCGGACCTGGTTTTGGGAACTCATCCTCATGTGATAGAGCCTATAGAGCAGGTGGCTTCGGCAAACGGCAATCAGGCGCTTGTCTACTATTCGCTGGGTAACTTTGTGAATTGGACCTCCGGCACGGGGGCAGGCGTGGCAAACCGTATGGTGGGAGGGATGGCGCAGGTTACCGTCAGCCTGAACGAAAGCGGGGACGCCGTGATAAAGGAGTACGGGGTGCTTCCGGTGGTCTGTCATGTGGAGAAGGGTTTTGGCGGTGTGACGGTCTATCCGCTTTCGGAATACACGGAGGAGCTTGCCGCGCGCAATGAGATCGTGAAGCAGGACGGCAGCTTTTCCCTGCAATACTGCAGGGAGCTTGCGGAGCAGGTATTCGGGGATGCGATCAAATGATGAAATACAAGGCTGCACAGGGAAAACGGAAAGATTTCGATACCTGTAAGTCCCTGTTTCAAAATAAAAATGTCAGGAATGGATATTATGCAGGCAGGATGAAGACGAGGGGTGACAATGAACGCTTTTTCGAGAACAGAGCTGCTTCTTGGCGGTGAAAATATGGAAAGGCTGAAAAAAGCCAGGGTGGCGGTTTTCGGTGTGGGCGGCGTGGGCAGCTATGTGGCGGAGGCTCTTGCCAGAAGCGGCGTAGGCAGGCTGGACCTGATTGACAGGGATACGGTGAGCCTGACCAACATTAACCGCCAGATCATTGCCCTGCACAGCACCCTGGGAAAATATAAGGTGGATGTGGCGAAGGAAAGGATTCTGGACATTAATCCCGAGGCAATCGTCAATGCCTACAGCATTTTCTATCTGCCGGAGACTGCGGGGCAGTTTGATTTCACAGAGTATGATTATGTGGTGGATGCCATTGATACGGTGGCGGGAAAGCTGATGCTTGCGGAACAGGCGGACAGGGCGGGAACGCCGATTATCAGCTCCATGGGGGCGGGGAACAAACTGAACGCAGCCGCCTTTGAGGTGGCGGACATTTATGAGACGTCCGTATGCCCTCTTGCAAGGGTGATGCGCAGAGAGCTGAAAAAGAGGGGAATCCCAAGGCTGAAGGTGGTCTATTCCAGGGAGATGCCCCTGTCCCCCATAGGCGGTGATTCCGAGGACCCTTCCGGCAGGCAGGCTCCGGGCAGCATTGCTTTTGTCCCTTCCGCTGCCGGTCTGCTCATTGCCGGAGAGGTCATTCAGGATTTGACGGTGAGGGCGCTGCCTTCTGTATCCGGTGAGTCTGTGCAGAAATAAGGCGCAAGGGTCTGGAAATTCTAAATTTTCCACGGTACAGCGCAGGGAAATTTGTTTGGGGACGAAACTGTCTGCAGGCAAGTCCGCCTGCAGGCGAAAAGGGCTGCTCAGGGCAGTATCCTTTTTCAAGCGGTCTGTGCAGGCGCAATTGCTGGATTTGTGAAAATAAATTTTCACTCTATTATATAAACGTGTCAAAGCGCGGGGAGGTATAAACATGGAAATGAATTCTGATTATGCAAACAAAACCATCAAAAACCTGCAGGCGGAGGTAGATTCCCTTTTGCAGGCAGAGAGCCTGAACAGGACGTATTCGTTTGGCGTGTCGGAGCAGCCGGTGATTCCGGAATACAGCTTTACGGACACACAGGCAAGGCTGGAGATCCTTCGGAAAAAAATAGCGGTTCTGCGCCATGCAATCAACCGGTTTAATATTACCACTAAGGTGCAGGATTTCGACATGACAGTGGATGAGGCGCTGGGCTATATGTCCATGCTGAACACGGAAAAGAAACGTCTGTATGATTTGCTTCAGATTCCCGAGAAGACCCGTGAACGTGTCTACGGAAGCAGGGAGGCGGACTTTGTCTGCCGTAATTTTGATATTGCTCAGGTGCAGGCGGAGTACGACAGGGTCAGCGAGGAGCTTCTCCGTATTCAGCAGGCTGTTAATCTGGCGAACCTTATGGTTACCTTTGAAGTAGAATTTTAGGATTTTCCGTTGACCGTCATTGCGATCTTGACACTCCTCCGGAGTGTCCGCTCAGGGAAAAAATAGGGAAGTTGTCCTTGTTGCAGGGTTGTTTGCTTGTTTTTTGTTGGCCGCAGGGAAGTTGGCTGATGGATATTTTATTTGCAATGCGGTTGAAAAAGCCTGCTCCGGGCGTCAGGCACGGTTCCGGCCCGGAGACCTTTCAGATTTTTCTTTTCAACCTGAAAGAAAAGTGATATATTTATGGTGTTCGATAATAATATAAACATTTTGACAAACAGGATGGAGGTACAAAAAATGGCAGCAGACAGACGTCCGGAGGATATGGCAAGAATTACCACTCCCGAACTGGCAGACGCATTTATTCAGGAGCAGGTGGCAGAGATCCGTGCACAGGTAGGCGACAGGAAGGTTTTGCTCGCATTGTCAGGCGGCGTGGATTCTTCTGTGGTTGCGGCGCTTCTGATCAAGGCGATCGGCCAGCAGCTGGTTTGTGTGCATGTAAATCATGGTCTTCTGCGTAAGGGCGAGCCGGAGCAGGTGATAGAGGTGTTCCGCAATCAGATGAATGCAAACCTGATTTATGTGGATGCCACAGACCGTTTTCTGGACAAGCTGGCGGGAGTCGTGGAGCCGGAGCAGAAGCGTATGATTATCGGCGGCGAGTTTATCCAGGTATTTGCAGAGGAAGCGCGCAAGCTGGACGGAATTGAATTCCTGGCGCAGGGAACCATCTGGCCGGATATTTTGGAGAGCGAAAAAGGCATTAAGGCGCATCATAATGCAGGCGGCCTGCCTGAGGATATGAAGTTTGAGCTGG
This sequence comes from uncultured Acetatifactor sp., assembly GCA_910578215.1. Classification (GTDB taxonomy): domain Bacteria; phylum Bacillota; class Clostridia; order Lachnospirales; family Lachnospiraceae; genus Acetatifactor. The sequence continues at coordinate 69,480 of CAJTPH010000022.1, forward strand.
TGGAGCCTGTCAAAATATTGTTTAAGGATGAGGTCCGTGTGATAGGCAAGCAGCTGGGGCTGCCTGACGGCATGGTATTCCGTCAGCCCTTCCCCGGTCCCGGTCTGGGAGTCCGCTGTCCCGGCGCCATTACCCGCGACAGGCTGGAGGCGGTTCGGGAATCGGATGCAATTCTGCGGGAGGAGTTTGCAAAGAACGGCCTGGAGGGAAAGGTCTGGCAGTATTTTACGGTGGTGCCTGACTTCAAATCCACGGGCATCAAGGACGGTAAGCGTGCCTTTGAGTGGTCTGTGATCATCCGTGCCGTAAATACCACGGATGCAATGTCCGCCACGGTAGAAAACATTCCCTTCGACCTTATGTGCCATCTTGTAGACAGAATTACAAGCGAGGTCCCCGGCGTAAACCGTGTGCTTTACGACTTCACGCCCAAGCCTACTGGGACGATAGAATTTGAATAGTACAAAAGTATAATATTTATTTTATATGGCAGGTAGTCCATGAGATTGCCTGCTATATTTGCGATTTGCAATTTACAATTTCAGAAAAATTGAGGCAGTAAATTGTTGCCAATAGAAATGGGTATTTTTATAGTAAAATGCTTTACAAATGCTATAATATGGAATATACTAGTATCATTACTAAGAAAGAGGTGATGTAATGGCTCAAATTAGTTTGCGTATAGAGGATGATGTTAAAAAAATGGCAGAGCAGGCATGTGCCGATATTGGCATGTCTTTGTCTACAGCAATTAATATTTATCTCAAAAAACTTGGACGTGAAAAGCGAATACCTTTTGAGGTGGCTGTAGATCCTTTTTATTCGCAGGAAAATATGACTAGGCTAAAAGAGT
>CAJTPH010000023.1 GCA_910578215.1 uncultured Acetatifactor sp.
ACTTATTTTGTGTGCATCAGTGTAACAGTTTAGCCGAAGGCTAAACTGTTACCCGCAGAATTCTCAGCCTGCAGGCTTCCTCAGTCATTATGCTTTAAATTCTGCCGCCTGCACCGGATTTTCATATATATCTTACATCCGCTCTCGTGCTCCGATTTTTCATATATATTTTACATCCGCTTTCGTGCTCCGGATGCATCATATTTTGAATCCGCTCACATGCTCAAGAAGCTTCCTGGATTCCTCCTCAAGCACCTTGGCGTTCTGTGCAACCGTACCGCTGTCCTGGCTCACTGCATGGGTATAGCCGTCCAGCTCATGTACGGACTCCGTGATCTGTCCTGCCTCCCGGACCTGGTTTTCCGCTACCCTGCGCATATCCGCCGCCACGGCCTCCACCCTGCCGATCAGCTGTGCCATCTGCCCTACGATCCTGTCCGCATCCCCGACCTTTCCGAATACCCTTTCAAAGGTCTTCTTATTCTCTCCCACCAGCTCTGCGCTGCCTTTGACCTCCGCCACGCTTTCCTCCATCTTTATGATCGCCTGGCGCATGGCGCCTCTGATCTCCGCTGTCAGTGCGGAGATATCATCCGCAGCGGCGCCGCTGTTTTCTGCCAGCTTCCCGATCTGTCCCGCCACGACTGCAAAGCCCCTGCCGGCGTCTCCTGCATGCGCCGCCTCAATGGAAGCGTTCAGAGCAAGAAGGCTGGTCTCATCCGCAACATTCACAATCATTTCCACCATGCTTCCGATCTGCTCGATAGCCCTGTCCGTCAGCATAATCTGCTCCGAAAGAGAGGATATGCTCCTTTCAATATGCTGCATGCCGCTGCTGACACGCTCCGCCGCTTTTCTGCCGTCCCCTGCGATTTCCACGGTCTGCTTCATCATTTCCCCGGCATATCTGCCCTGGGCGCCTGCTTCCTCGATAACCTTTGCCAGATCGCCCATCTGCTCAGACATATGCTCCGCCGCTCCTGACAATTCATCTGCCATTTTGTTCAGCTCGGCCATTGCCCCCGACTGATTCCGTGAGGCTTCCATCAACGCCCTCGACACCCTGTCATTATTTTCGGACTGGCTTCCCAGCCACCGGGCAATACCCATGATATCCGCGATGGTCCTGCGCATATGTACAAGGAAGCTCTGGGTCTGCGCGCTCATTCTGGCAATTTCGTCGTTGCCGCTCACCTTGATATTGTGTGAAAAGTCTCCCTCCGAGACCTTCTGTATCACATCCGTAACCCTTGCCACCGGCTTTACCACCCGGTTCATCAGATGAAGCGTGGCAAATATCAGCACCAATGCCGCCGCAACGGCGATAAGACCCATAACCGCCTCAAGTCTCCTGAGACCTGCCAGGGCGTCCGCCTTCCGCATATAGCTCACAAGCAGCCAATCCGTACCGGCAACCTCGTTGACGCATACCAGATATGCCCCGTCATCTCCCCTGATATCCAGCATTCCTCTCTTTCCCTGAGAAATGGCCCCGTTCACATTGGCGTACAGGCTGTCAAATCCGGGTCCGTCCAGCGTGACAGCCGTCATGCTCACATCGGGGTGCGCAATGATCGTCCGGCTGCCCTCCGTCACCAGGAAGGACTGAACGCCGCCCCTGCCGCAGAAATCCGAAACCAGCTGCGAAACATAATCCAGATAGACATCCACGGCAAGCACCCGCACCGCATCGGGATCATTCATCCGCACGCTGGCGCTCACACACATATCTTCGCTCTGTAAATCATAATAGGGCTCTCCGAACGCAAACCTGTCGTTATTTTTCCCGTCCAGATACCAGTCCCGCTCCACCAGCACCCAATCGGCGCCCGGCACCCAGCCTGAAGCGTCCAGGTAGACTCCCTTGTCATCTCCCATATAAAGCCCTATGGGATATGCGGTATTCTGATTCAAGGAACCCTTCATAAACCGGAGTATCTCCTCATTACTCTTAAAATTGCCGCTGTCTATCGCATCCTTATACACCTGCAGTTCCCCGAAGATGCGGTAGGTCCAGGCATAAATATCCCCCGCATAGCCCTCCGACTCCGCCATCAGCTTTTGTTTTGAAAGCTTGATAATCTCACTTCTCGACAATGCAAAAAATGACACAATAATCACAAGAACGATGGGGATGATCACCGCAATCAGCCTTGCCCTGATTCCAATCGTCCTGTTTCCATTATTTTTGTTCTCACCGTTCACCTTTTAAATCCTCCTGCGCTTATCCTCGTATTCTGCCTGCAATCAATGCCTCCATACAGCCCAACATATACTATGCGCCTTCCGTCGGCATCCATGCCGGAACTATGGGTTCTTTACCTGCAGCTTTCCTGGAAACAGGAAAATCCGGAGGGCAACTAAATAAACGCGTGCCCCCCGGCTTCCTTTTTCTGCTTTTTGTACAGAACCTTGTGTGAAGATATTTTACAGTTTTTTCTGCTGATTTGCAACAGGAAAATTTAATTTTATGATTAATTTCATTCACGTTTATTTCTATGAGGATCGGACCATCACATCCAGCACAAAGCACCCGTCCTCCGTATAGCAGACCATATCCCCCTCAAGCCGTTCCGCCGCCTCCTTTATTGTGGCGAGACCAAAGCCATGGTCGTGCCCCGGCTTGTCCGTGGCAGGTATGACGCCCCTTTCCACATACAAATCTTTCCGGCATGTGCTTCTAATCCGAATGAGCAGGTAATTCTTGTTATACCTCATCTGTACGGAAACCTCCCGTTTCCCCGCATCAGATCCGCTGCGGTCTTCCAGCCCCTTTAATGCGTCACAGGCATTTTCCAGCCCGTTTGACAGGATCTGGCACAGCTCCATATACGGCAGTTCTTCATCACCGATCTGTATGTCCGACCTGTAGCCCGCCCCCATTTCCTCCAGCTTTCCGGCGTAATGGACAAACACGGCATTGATATAGGGATTGGCGCAATACTGCCCCTGCAGGGTATCCATCTCCGCCTCCACGCCTTTTAAGTACGCCAGCGCCTCCTTTGTCTGCCCTGCGGCAAGCAGACCGGCAATCGTAGCCGTATGTCCCTTCATGTCATGCTTCATCCTCCGGATGCGCTGCTGGTTTTCAAGCTGCGCCTCCAGCATGTTTTTCTGCTCCAAGAGGATTCGCTCGCCCTGCTGCTTCCGAAAAAGCAGAAGCTGGCGGTAAAGAGAAATAAAAATCGTGGCATAGGTCATGGGCATCAGCACAAGTACCAGCAAAAAAGCCGGAAGCTCCTGACTCCTTGCGGTAATGATCACAGGAAAGTTGCTTATAACGGCAAGCAGAATATAATAAAGAGCCGTCATCCCTGCAAAGATCCCCCAGCCGCCCGGCACCGCCTCCTGAAGCTGCATGTAAGGCTTTCTGATATAGCGGACCGCCATCCACTCCACCAGGGGAAATAACAGAAGTCTGCCGATAAACATGAGGACATACTGTTCTCCCCCGAAATAATAATCCGCTATATTGGTTACCGCAAGAATCCACAGCGCAACCGTATCCGCCATACAGAACGTAAAGAAAAACCGCCCGTTTCTGTCCCTGGAAATAATCCAGAAGAACAGCAGGCTGGGCAGAGTACAGGTCAATATGAACACCTTTCCCATGACCGCTGCCCCGTAAAGCGCCAGCCCCGCCACATTCAACAGAATCACCGCCCCCATTGCGATTCCCGTGAAAAGCAAGGTTTTCTTCCGGGAATACCGGGAACGGTACAACAGCATAAATATGATCAATAAATGAAACAGTGTCCAAATCACGGATAAATCCCTGAGAAGAATCATCTCATCAATCTACCTCCTCAAACAAAATCTCCTGGTACCGTCTCTTTACCTCCGCACAGTACCGCCTTGACACGGGAATCTGCTCTCCGCCAACCATGAGATCAGAGCCGTAAATCCCCTCCACATGGTACATGTTGACGATAAAGCTCTGGTGGCAGCGCAGAAAAACATCCCCGCATACCTTCTGCTGCAAATCGCTCAGCTTCCCCGTGCTTTCCTGTATCCTCCCATCCGTACAGCAAATGGACAGGGTATGTCCCCTGCTGCTTATATAACGAATCTTTTTATAGGGAATAGCACCGCTTTTCCCCCACCAGGTATACACAAAATTTTTCTCCCTGCCGTCTGTCGGTGCACCGCCACGGGCAAGGTTTTTCTGCACCCTCCTGAGAAGCTCCTTTACACGTTCTTCCTGCACAGGCTTTATCAGATACTGGAAGGCATAGAGATCGTACGCTTCCCTGTAAAAATCACCGCTGGAAGATATAAAGCAAATAAGCGCTTCCTCCTGCGCCCTGCGCAGCCGCTCCGCCAACTCGATTCCGTTCATGGATTCCCGCAAAAAAATATCCAGCAGGTACAGATCATACCGCCGCCTTTTATTTTCCACATCCGCCAAAAGGCTCTCCGTATCGGAATAGATACCGACCTCCTGCCCGGACAGGTATTTTTTGAGAGAAAGGGCATCTTCCATACAGTCGTCACAGACCGCTATCCGCATAGGCTTTTCTCCTTGTATATTTCGGTAACAAAAAAAACAGTCCGGTCAAATACGCTTTATTATAGCACACTTCCATTATTCACAGAATGTTAATTTTGTTCCAAATGATGTCAATTTTGCTTATTTTTGCTTATTTTGCAGTTTTTTGCCAAAAACGGCGCCTGCCCGAAGGCGGCGCCGTTTCCAAAGCTGTCTAATACCGTTTTATGTATGCCCGTGTCATAGAGGTCAGACTTAACGATTGCCCCTGCACTTCGGATAGGGAAGCTGTTCATGGCTGGAGACGGTCGCCTTGGTAAGCTGGTAAACTATCTCGCTGAAATACCTGGGATTCACATCCTCAAGCTTGAGCTTGTTCTCCGCCCTGGCAGCCTCATAGATTCCCTTCTGAGCATCATCGGTCTGATAAAACGACGCCCCATAGACCGTCACCTCCTCGTTCTCATCCCCGATAAAGACGCCCGAAAACTCCAGCTCCACGAATATGTTTCCATCCTGACGGTAAAATTCGTAGTATCCTCCTCCGTCTATCACACAGCCCCTATACCAGCCCATACCCTGAAGCTTGCCGGACAGGGACAGTCCGTTCAGAAGCTTTCCTCCAAAGCGCTCCAGCTCCTTCTTGCCCTTTTCTTCCTCCGTCACCCGGTAGACAGTCCTTTCAAGCTGCTCGATGGGCTGCGTCACCTCGTAGTCCTCAAGCTGCTCCTTCCATGCCGCCAGAGCCTCCTCGTCCAGCTCGATGGGATGCACCAGACCAATCAGGCCCTCCTGAGGCAGCTCATACTCATCCTGGTCCACCGTGTTAAAGCTGCCGTCCTCCATGTAACGGAAGGTATCCTTCAGCGCATTCTCCTCGTAAATTCCCCAGATCAGACCGATGGCAAACTGATGCATGACGGGATTTTTCACAAAAAGCTCCTGCCACTTTTCCACAGTCCACTTTCTCTCAACACTCATCGCCTGCTCCAGACGAAGCTTCTGGTTTTCCACTACGGTCTTAAGCTGTTTTTTCATCGTCTTGAAGGCGCTGTTTGCCTCCTGTGCCTTCCCCTCGTCATCTCTCTTGCCGGGAGCAGGCAGATTCTTAAGCTTCTTCCCGTCCTCGCTGAAGACCTCCAGCTCCAGAGAAGGATTCAGGTATACCCGGAAGGTGCGGGAACCATAGTCAAATATCTGCTCCATCTTATGGTCGAAGCCCAGGTTAGGCACGATCCTGTCCTCCAGCTCGTCCCTCGAAATGCCCAGCTGCTCCGCGGCATAGGAAAGCGCCTCACCCGCTGCCGTCTTCACCTGGCGGAATTTGCATTTGCGTGCAAGCTGGTCAACCAATATCAGCCCGTCGGCGCTTCCGCTCAATGCCAGCGCCTTCACTCCCTCCATGGCCATGGCGCCTCTTGAGTTCGCAGGCCACTCCTGTATCTGGCGGTATAGAACCGGCGTCACCTTTTCCCTGCCGTGAATCGATGCGGCATAAAGAACCCACTTCTTCTTTGCCTCTGCCCCGACCTCTATCCACCTTCCGAAAAGCTCGCTCATAAACGCCGCAAGCTCGGAGGGAACCAGGCTCTCCGCAAGCCTTGCCGCATCCGCGCACAAGCCCGGTGTTTTCATGTCCGCATATGACACCAGAATCGCCTGAAGGATTTCCTCCCCTGCCGGCGTTCCGTCGGTCTTATGTACCTCCGGGAAAGGCGTTTCGTAAGCCCACGCCACCTTCCGCTTTCTTCCGCCCTTTAATATATCGGCTGCAAACTGCTCCGGGGTCAGACCGGCACCGTCCTGGCCCTGCGGCGCCGCATCCCCAGCCACGCCAAGCACCTCGCACAGGAGCGTTTTGATCTTCCTGCTCTTCTCGGATTCCAGGGCCTTTGTCAGCTCCTCCCGATATTTCTCCGCACCCCATTGCTTCAGGACGGTTATGGCAAGCTCGCGCTCCTGGGACTTCTTGGAGCAGAGCAGCGCCTTCACCTCCGGCTCCCATTCCCTGCGCTCCACGCAGACCGCGGCAAGGATTTCTCTTACCTGCAGGGAGCTGTCCGCCGCGCATGCAAGCAGGGCATCCTTGTACTCCTCCCCCAGTTTGTCCAGTACCATGACACAGAGCAGTCTGACCACAGCGCTTCCTTCCTTTGACTCTCTGACGAACTCCTCCCTCACGGAAGCATCCTTTTCGCGGGTCTGCTTAACCAAAGCCTCCACGCAGAAGTCACGGCACACGATTTTATCCTTATCATTGTAAAAGCAGTCGTACATGCCTTCTATGGCTGAAAGGCAGTAATGCATGGGCAGCTTCTCCATCTCAAACAGCTCCAGCATGTCAACCATGTTCTCCAGGTTCAGTCCTTGATAATAAGCGTTAGACGTCTCTCTCTCCACACCCGTGATGTTGGCACGGGTAAAACAATCTCCGTGCATAAGCAAGGCCTCCATCACCAGAGCCCTGCGGAACAGCTGGTCCTCCCCTGTGTTGGGAATTTTCATGATCTTAGTCCATGAGCAGCAGAGCGTCCAGCCGCTATAGTAATTTTTTTGCTTTTCACGCCATTCGTCCACATACGGCAGCAGCGCCTCAAGAGACTCCTCCCCCGCCAGATATCCCTTCAGCTCGCGTAAACCGACGTTCTTACACCACTCCGTCAGCTCCTTGATCATTTTCTCCCTGTACAGAGGGTCCGCGCCGTTGTTCAGGGCTTTGTAAAGAGAGATATTTCCCGACCTGATCTTCTCCATGAGAACCCCGTACTCCTCCGTGTCCAGATCAGGCAGCAGGGTCTTTATATCATCGGGGTATTGCTGCACCATACGCTTCAGCGATCCCTGCACAAACCCGACTCTCTGCACATTCCTTAAGCACCATTTTATATAATCTTTTATCAGGCTCTTGTCAAGGCTCCTTTCAAGCAGCTCTGTATACTGCGACGCCCACTCCTGGGGAGACATCTCGACACACGCCGCCAGGGCCTCATACATATCGGCCAGCATGGCAATTCTCAGAAAAGCAAACGCTTTCCTTGAATGCCCGACTGAGAAAAAGGCCGCTCCTGTCAACAGCTTCATCAAATATTCGTTGGGAGACATTTTTTTGTTAAATACCTGAAGTACTCTCTCCGGTATGGGTTCTCCCGGATCAGACTCCTTAATATAATTTTTCAGGATCTCCGCTTCCTCATCGGACGTCTGCGCCAGCAGCTCCCTCATGCTGTTCTGCAGATCATCCTCCACGATCCTGAGAGCGCGCAGGACTCCCGGGCGTTCCTCGCCTGCGCCGTCCTTTTTGGAAAACAGCATCTTCAACAGTCCCTGTCCCTTTTTGGCGCCTGCCTGCGATTCCGCAGTCGAAACCGCAAACAGGTAAACGGCTGCCAGAAGCAATCTTGCATTGTCCGCCTCCTGCCAGCACAGATCCAGCGCATCCAAAAGCACCTGCGGATTTTCCTTTCCTGCTCTATACAGGAGTCTCATCGGCACCTTGTTCAGCCTGTATTGAGTCGATACCGCGCTTGCCGCCCTGAGCGCGGCAGCCTGTTCCGGAGTCAGATAGCTGGTGGCGTCATAATAAGATATGACGTTCTCCGCCGTTGCTCCCCCTACTACCGCCGCAAAGCGCACATAGCGCCCATATTCCTCGAGAAGCTTCCTTTTCTGCAGATAATTCACATAGTTACAGCTCTCCGCCGCACAATTTATTTTCGTGAAATCCTGATGCTCCGCCCCGGACAAGAGCGCCCGGTCCTCCTCCCCGGACATATCCAGATAGCTCTCCGCCAGCTTCCGGTTGCCCTCGGTCAGCTCCAGGCAGTCCAGAGCATTCATAAGTAACTGATAGATTCGTTCGTTTTCCAGATTCATTAATTATACCCTCCTATTCCATTTCCCGTCTGCGGTAACTTGCAAGCGTCCTTTAGGACGCTTTTGTTCTCTGCACTACTGCACCTCCGCCGGTTCTTCTTTGTCTGCCTCCAGAGACAGACGCACCCTGTCAAAGGAAACCCTCTCGTTACAGGTCTTTAAATACAGCTGCAGTTCTTCCCACACTTCCAGCAAGGGTTCCGGAGTAAATTCCATCCGGTGGTGTCTTCCCCTTAACAGCTCCGCTATCTCCGCCAGCTTCTCTCCTGCATAATGAAGCCCTAATTCCTCCCCCTCCGCAGCGCATGCAGAAATGCGCCCTTCCAGCTCCTCCGAAGATGACCTCAGCCCGCTCACAAACAGGTCCGCAAGATTCCTTCCGATCTCCCTCAGATACTGCTCCATTATATCCAGCGCCTCCCTTGAAGGAAGGGGCGGCGCCTTGCCCGGGGACGCTGCACTTCCGGCTGCCGCCTCCGACTCCGGGAGCGCTTCCTTATCCGCTGCCCCCGGCTCCGGGAGCGCTTCCTTATCCGCCTCCGCAGACGCCTCCGGGCCTAAAAAGGTTTTCTGCCCGCACGCGGACAACAGCCCGTCCGTCTTCTGAAGCCAGAATTCCACGGGATACAGACACAGCCTGCCCTCCTGCAGATACAGACTTCCGAAAAGAACCAGAGACGCATACTTCCCCTTTCTCACCTTCTTCTCCATGCGCTCCAACAGCTGGATGACGAGCCTCTCCTCCCGGGTATATCTCAAGGATACATATATACGGCGGCCCTGGGTGTCAAAAAGCTCCCAGGAAAACCTCTGCCTGGTTTTGTCAAATACCGCCTCACCCCAGCGGACCGCCCCCAGAAGCGCCAGCCGTTCTCCCTTCCTGCCCCCAGCCCCGTCATCAAAGGCGGCGGCGCCTGCCTCTGCTTCACCAGACGCATCGCTTCCTGCTCCATAGGTCCCCGGGGCATACATAAGCTCCAGGAGCCTTCTGTAATCCCAGATGATCCTTCCGCAGACCTCATCATCCAAAAGGCGTTTTGCCCCCAGAAGCTCTCCTCTGGTCTCCTGACTGGCGGAGAGGCGGCCTCCCGGCGCAAGCCTGGCATCCACAAGCTCGATTTCCATCTCAAAAAGCTGACGCCTGCTGCATTCCAATCCCCAGGGCGTCTGGCTGTATTCCTGAGCATTCCGTTTTCTTTCGGTTCCCTCATAAAATGTGGGCCGCGCGTCTGTCCATGTAAGATACCGTCCGTCAGCTTCATTCAGGAAATAATAGATTTCTCCCTCATACCCCGCCTTGCTCTTAAAGGCACGGGACCCCATTCCTATCAGCCGCAGCGTCCCGGCATACTCATAAGCATCCCGGAAGTTACCCGCAAGCCTCTGCAGCTTTGCTGTATTCCCTGTCTCCTGTATCTGTCCGGCAAGACGATACAGTCCCAAAAGCCTGTCGAGAAGCTCCTCCTCCCGAAACCGCGCCTGCCTTTCAAAATATTGCGTATACTCCTCCGCAGCTCCCCGCAGGCTGCGCTCCATATCCGCCAGCCCCGCGCGATGGCTGATCACCGCCAGCCTCTCCATACTTACGGAAACCTCCGGCGACTGCCTGGACAGCCCTGTGCAGAGCTGAAGCTTCACCGCCTCCCGAAGGCTTTCGCAGACCTCTCTCATCTGCCCCTGGTCAAGGACGCCCTCCGCATCCTGCCCCGCCTCCAGCTCCTGCAGGGTACAGACTCCCTCCCGCAGCCGCCAGATCAAAAGCGCCTGCGCCTTATGGGTACACAGCTCCTTGCTGTGACAGGTACAGGATGAATAAGACAGCGGCTCCAAAAGCCTTACCACCGCCCGCTCCCAGGGCAGCTCCACCGTCACAATAGATCCTGCCTCCACCGGAGGAAGACCCCCTGTCCGCACATGGGCAACCAGCTTCCGGTAATGGCCGGGCCCGCATGCCTTAATCAGCCGCTCCTGGGGAAGCGCAAGAAATTCAGCAAATTTAGGCTTTGCCGGGTCTCCGGCTTCTTCCGGTCCCCCTGCTTCTTCCGGCTCCACGGTTTTTACCGCTTCCTGGGCTTTGCCCTGCTCCTCTGTCCTCCCGGCCTCCTCTGCGGCCTTCGTTTCCTGTCCGCCGCCATCATCCAGACTTCCCTTCAGCCAAAGTACCGCCGTCACAATATGTCTGCACATGCTTCTGGACGGACAGGTGCATGTGCTGTCCCCCAGCGGGGCGCGGATCATGCAGGTCTCCTCATTGAGTTTTACCTGAACGACCGTCCGCATTTTTTCCTGCGCCTTATCCCGCGCCTCCTCCTGCTGCCAGTCCGCCACAGGGCTTTCCTGCTCCAGATCCTTGTAAGCCCGCTTTAAAATTCCCTTGTTGCCCAGTCCGGTCAGATAGTCGTCATCCACCTGACGAATGAGCTCTCTCAATTCCTCACCCATTCATAACCGCTCCCATAAAATCCGCCAGAGCTCCCGGTGTCATTGCTCCCACATGGGCTCCCATATCCGCCATTCTTTGCGCCGTCTGCCTGTCATATACCGGATTTGCCTCCCTGTCCAGCGCCGTAAGACAGATAAGCTTTGCCCCGCTTTCCACAATCCTGCGGCTGACACCCAAAAGCCCCTGGACACTGCCGCCCTCGCACAGATCGGACACAAGCACCACCATGGTCCGATGAGGATTTTCTATCAAAGTCTCGCAGTATTCAAGCGCACCCGCAATATAAGTACCCCCGCCCAGCTGTATACTCATCAGCGTGGCAACCGGGTCCTCCAGGTAACTGCTTAAGTCCACCACCTGGGTGTCAAAGATCACAAGCTTTGTGTCCAGCATGGGAAGCTTTACAAAAACACCCGCCATAACCGCGCTGTGAATGACCGAGTCCAGCATGGAGCCGCTCTCGTCCACCGCGACAATCACCCTCCACTTGTTGTAACGCCTGGTCCTGCCGTTAAAATATACGTGCTCAAGCACCAGACGCCCGTTTTCCTCGTCATAGTGCTTCAGATTGCTTTTGATGGTCTTCTTAATGTCCAGACTGCGGATGGAGGGGACAGGGCTCCTGCTGTTGCGGTCTATCCTGCCAAGCAGAGAGCGGCGGATATCCTGCTTCAGCTTCTCCGCTATCTGCTCCGCAACCCTTTTCACAATCCTTTTCGCCTCCTCCAGCACATCCCCCTTCATCAGATGTTTGAGCTGCAGAATCGTCTTTAACAGCTCCTGGTTCGGCTCCAGCTTCCGAAGCACCTCCTTGTCCGTCAAAAGCTCCGTCATTCCATAGCTTTCAAGCGCGTGCTTCTCCAGGATTTCAACCGTTTCCCTGGGAAACAGCTTCCTGATGCGGGTGATCCAGGTCGCCGCCGTCAAGCGGCTGTCCCCGGTGCCGCCGTCCCTGCGCACGTCCTCTCCCTGCTCTCTCCCGTACAGGAAATCCAGCGCATCCTCCAGGTCCGTACAGGAAATACCGTTCTCCAGCCTTCCGTCCCCCTGAAAAGCCAGCTGCTCTGACGCATAGCCGCCCAAAATCAACCTCCAGCGGTTAAGCTGCCCGGTGTCCCTATCATTCATATGCCGCTTATACCTCGCTCCATCCAAACAGTGTCTTTTTAAAATGACTCTTGTACTCGATTACCCTGGGATGATCGGGAAATCTGTTCCAATATTCCATGGCCTTTTTGATGTCCCGCTTCACCCCGCGCCCATAGGCATATATTTCTCCCAGCCCCAGCGAACAAAGGCAGGAGGAGGGCTTGACCTCAAACTCCTTGCGTGCCGCGCCATAGTCCTGCTGGATGCCCCAGCCCTTTAAATAGCAGGTTCCAAGCATGTCCGAGGACCAACTGTTATCCGCCCTGACCCTTAAAAACAGCTCCACCGCCCTGTTGTAATCCGGCTCGATATCCTGACCGCCGTAAAAATAGATCTCCCCCAGACGGTTACAACAGCCTGTGACATCCTCGCTCAGCTCTATGCCTCTGGAAAAGCATTCGATTGCCTTCTTCAAGTCCAGCGGCAGCTTCCCGTTATAGGAGTACAGCCTTCCCAGCCGATAGCAGGCATCCGCATCATTGTGCTCCATGGCACGCTCATACATTTCAGCCGCTTCCTGGATATTTCCTGCCTCCTCCAGATCCCTTCCCTCCATGCGCTCAAACGAAGCCACTCCACGGCTGGCGCCGATATGCCGCAGCTCCTTTGCCCTTTTCTCGTTCTTTGGCATGCCGTAATCCCCGGAGGTGATTATGTTGATCAAATTACTGATACCCAGCACGGAGCCGGAGGCGATAATACCCTCGTACAGAGAAATGGCCCTGTTCTGGAAATCCACCACGTTTGCAAGCGAGACCGCATTGGAATCCATACCCATAAACTGAATCACATCGCCATAGAAATAGGCGTTTGCAATCATATATTTACAAAATACCTGCCCCGCCATGGCTTTTTTCTCCACCTGGTCCCAGATTTCCCTGAGGGAGCTATAGGGCGGATAGACGAAGGTTCCCTTGCCGGGCTTGAAGCCCCCTACCCTCATGGCTCCGAACATGGTCACGGCGCTGCCGCGCTCAAGACCCTTCTCCAGCCATCTCTCCCCCTTCTCGTCGTCATCCTCAAAGCCGAACCTGGGGTCCACAAAGCTCTCACCGAAGCAGCACCTTGCCAGGAAAAAGCAGGCGTCTCCGTCGCCCTCGCCCGCAGCCTCCTCCAGCATCCTCCTGGCTTCCCTGCTTTTTTCCACATTGGGAATCACCCACAGATTCTGCACGGCAAATTCCACTCTCTCGTCAAATACATTGCTCATCATTCATACCTCCTATATTTAGTCGCTGCGCAACGGCTCTAAAGTCCGAAGCAGTCTTTCTGCTGCGCCCGCTCCTTTATCCGATGTCAGGCTCGGCGTAAAAGCAGACGGTATCCGCGGCCTTACCCTCCGTCTCAAAAACGATCACCTCGTTTTTCCCCTGCAGCAGGAGCGGCGCGGGAATGTACAGCCTTTTCTGGGGTCCGACCTCCCAAAACCTGCCGATGTTGAAGCCGTTGACAAATACGCAGCCCTTTCCCCAGCCTGCCAGCTCAAGAAAGGTGTCTCCCCTTTCCTCCGCCTCAAGCTCAAAGCGGTAAAATGCAGGCAGCCCCTCCTCATAGCCCCTGGAGAAGTCCAGCTTATCCAGATTGTCAAGAGGAAGGCAATACTGCTGCCAGCCATGGTGCATGTGGCCGTTGATCTGTACGCAGCCGTCGATGCCCTTGCGCTGGCCTTCCATGGCAGGACCGAAATTCACCCGTCCCATATTTTCCACCAGAATATGCAGCTCGTCTCCGGGCTCCGCGTCCGCGGCCACCTTCCACTCCTTCAGAAGCTCCCTGTCATAGAGGTTCAACAGTCTTTTCCTTTTCAGGAAAATGCTTGCCCTGTCATTTGCCCTGTGCAGGCGGATTTTTTCCAGCCTGCGCTCATTGGCCAGCGTTGATGCATAAAGTATGTAGCCGTAATACTGCCCCAGACGCTCCATGGACTGCGTATACGGGCTGTACGCCGGCTCCGCGATATCTCCCAGTGCCTCAAGCAGTCCCACCTTTTCCTTCACCGCCACGCTCCCGTAGGCTTTTTTCACGATAGGAGTGCTCAGGCTTATCTCCGGCAGCTCTGTATATTTTCCGATGATTTCCCGATAGACCCTGTATTTCTCGGTAAAATCTCCCGCCTCCGTCAGGATGGCATCATAGTCGTAAGAGGTCACGTCGGGCTTCAGCTCATCGTAATAATTGGAGCCGTTCATAAAGCCAAAGTTTGTGCCTCCAATGAACATATAAATATTTACATGCCCCGTCTTAAGCATCTCGTCCAGATCCGCCGCACTCTGCTCCAGGTTTCCCCTCATATGGCCGCCGTTTCCCCAGCTGTCAAACCAGCCCACCCAGAACTCCGCGCACATCAGAGGTCCACCGTTCACATGCTGCTTCAGAATATCAAAACGCTCCTTTGTCTGGGAGCCGAAATTTCCCGTGGGAAGCGCCCCCTCCACGCTGCCGCCCTCAATGCTCTCATGGCTGGGCCCGTCAGAGGTGATAAAAGGCACATTGATTCCTCCCCGCCGCAGCATATCACGCATCTGCTCCATATATTTTTTGTCGTTGCCGAAGTATCCGTATTCGTTTTCAACCTGCATAAGAAGCACGTTCCCGCCCTCGGTGATCTGCAGAGGCTTCAGCAGCGGCAGAAGCACGTTGAAATATTCCTGCACATGCTCCAAAAATGCGGAACCGCTGACACGCAGGCGCACATCATCTTCCGCCAGCAGCCATCCGGGCAGTCCTCCGAACTCCCACTCGGCGCAGATATAGGGCGACGGCCTTAAGATCACATACAGCCCCAGCTCCTCCGCCAGCTTCACGAATTTTACCACATCGCACATACCCTCAAAGACAAATCTGCCCTTGCGGGGTTCGTGCATATTCCAGGGGATATAGGTTTCCACCGTATTCATCCCCAGACTCTTTAATTTTTCCAGACGGTCGCGCCAGTACTCCGGCACAATGCGGAAGTAATGTATGCTTCCCGAAATAATCTGAAACGGCTCTCCGTTCAGGTAAAAGGTATCCTTTATCTCAAATCTGCCCATAATGTCTCCTACTCTCCATTTCCTCCTGCGGAAGCCTGTCCGCGGGCACGCCCGAAGGTGTCCAGAAACTCCCCGTACTCATAGGCGTGCGGCGGCACCCTCCGGCCCTTCAGAATCCTGTCCGCTTCCGCCCCGTGAAGCGCGGCGGCCTTCCCCGCTATCCTGTCCGTTTCAAACGGGGTAAAATACCCGAACGCCATGCGAAGCTCCGGCAGAAGCTGTAAAAATTCATCCGCCGAAAGCTCTGCCAGAAGCTCATCCACCATGGACAGAAAATACTCCTGAACAAAAACAAAATCCCTGGCGGTGTAAAACAGTCCCCTCAAAAATGCAGCGCTCCTCATCCGCATTTCACCGGAGCCCTTTAAATACCCGTACACCGCATCCCGGATACAGACGCTGTACTGTCCGTCCCAGCCGTAAAGCAGCCCCAGCACCGCCCCGTAGAGACCGGGACGGATCTTGTCCCGTTCCGCCAGACGCAGCATAGCCTCCATCAGCGGCGGGCGCAGCTTTTCAAAGCTCTTATGCCCCGTCATCTGGTACAGCTCCCTGCAGCATTCCATACATTCCTGCTGCCTCTCCTCCGGCACCTCTGCCATGGACGGCAGAAGCTGTACGATCTTCCCAAAGCAT
Source organism: uncultured Acetatifactor sp. (assembly GCA_910578215.1). Lineage (GTDB taxonomy): Bacteria > Bacillota > Clostridia > Lachnospirales > Lachnospiraceae > Acetatifactor. Next base: position 15,623 of record CAJTPH010000023.1, read on the forward strand.
ATCTCCAGAAATTCCTCCAGCTGCGCATGGGCATTCACCTGGTAAAGCTCCTGCAGCTCATAGAGCATCTTAAGATAAGAAAAACCCGCCGTCAGAGAAAAGAAATCTCCGTCGGAGACCAGCGTTTCCCTGACATACGCTTCCAGCCCATGCTGCTCCTCCAAAAAGCCCATAAGGAAGCCCTGTACCAGCAGCCTTGACGCCTCCCTGCAGGAGGCCGCCTTCTTCGCCTTTGACAAAAGCCTTGACTTTGCCGCTTCCTCCACCGTGCTGCCCGCCATGGATACGTCCACCAGCGCCGCGAGCACCTTGCCGGAAAAACGATAGCTCCATATTTCCCGAATCCGGCTTCTGTCCCGTCCATTCAGCAGATCGGAGCCCTTTTTCCTCACTGCAAACTGCGTTTCCAGAAACTCCATCTGATACAGAAAACGGCTCATAGCCAAATGTTTGTTCTTGGTAAACGGCTCCAGTGTCAGCTCCCTTTCGGCAGAGCTCTGAAGCTGCAGTCCGAAACGCCTGCACTTGTCCTCAAAATCGGAAAGCAACGGAGGTCTCTCAGTAGTCTCACAGAGCTTCCCCACCTGCTTTCCCGTGTTGAGCTCATCCAATATACGAAGGGGCTGGTCCGTGGACAGGCTCACCTCCCCTTTCACAAAGGAAGCAAGCGCCGCGTCCCGGAGCTCATAGAGACCCGGGGCACGCTTTCCTCTAAGAACCGCCAGTCCCTTTGCCATGGACAGCGCGCAGATCGTGTCATAGGAGGACAGTCCCTCCCCCTTCTGCCTTGCTCTGCGCCCGGCGTTCACAAGCTGCTGCAGAACCGCCTCCTCGTATGCCTGCTCCGGCAGCCGCACCGGTTCCTGCCCCTCGGATTCCGGCTTTTCTGATTTCAGTTTTTTGGATTCCAGTTTTTGGGATTCCAGGCTTTTGGATTCCAGTTTTTCGGATTCCAGGCTTTTGGATTCCAGTTTTTCGGATTCCAGGCTTTTGGATTCCTGACTTTTGGCTTCCAGGCTTTGGGCTTCCAAGCCCTGGTATACCAGCTGGTAAAAGCCCGGGGACTGCATACCGCTGGCATAACCGTTTAAGGCGTCCGCCGCCTCCATGGAATAGGCAAGGGGATAGACACCCTGATTTTCATCTTCCCCATACAGTTCTCCAAATATTTGACCGACGCTTTTCCCACGGGCTCCCTTCCGGGCGCCTGAGCCGTGAAGCTTTATCGGCTCCCCGACAAAGCTTACCCTCTTTCCGTCCTCGCTGACCTTAAGAAGCTGCGTCAGCCCATAGGTGTGAAAGCCTCCCGTCACCACCAAAATCCGCCGGTACTCCCCGGAAGCCTTTGCAATCTGCTCCGCCATAAACCGCTCCCTGCACAGGCAGCCGTCCGCCTCCAGCTCCTCCGCAGGCGTATTGACCCGCGAAAGATAGCAGTATGTAAACATCTGCCTTACAAAGGCTTCCGTGGATTCATGCAGCCCGCCGATCTCAAAATACTTTTCCCACAGCTCCTCAAAGCTCCGCATGCCTGTCTTTTCGCAAAGCATGGAAAAATAACGGCTGCGGCTTAAAAGGTAATCGTCGTTATAGGTCTGCTTTTCCGCTTCCCTCCGGATTCCCTGCCCTTCCCCCGTGTGAATCAGTATCTCCCCGTAGGGCAGATCGATAAAATATACCGGAATTTCCCGTCCGGCCGCCTCCCTTAAAGCCGTGAGCTCCGGCGAGGCATCCAGAAAGGGATAATAGCACCTGTAATCCTCCTTCTCCTCGCTCACCAGACCCCGTGTGTCTCTGTAAAAATAATACAGCGCCACCGGCGCCTTCGTGTCCGGGTGTGCCAGCACAGGGATAAGCTTCTGCGCGTTTATGGGGCCTTCCACCAGAATACAGTCCGGGGCACAGGCTTCCACCGCTTTTTTCAAATGAAATGAGCAGACCGGGCTGTGATGCCTGACCGGAAAATACAGCACGGGCTTCCCGCAGTCCAAAAGGTCTATTTCAGGTATTTCCCCGCCTCGAAGTAGCTGTCCCATATACCGCCTTCCCTGCCTCCCTTGTCGCGCACTACAGTCTGAAAATAGCTGCGGAGCTTCTCCAGGTCGTCCCTGTTCTCCTTCAGCACCGCACCCATCATGGTCTGCACCAGGCACCCCAAATCCATACGGGAATCCCCGTAATAATATGCGGTCATCATTGTCTGATAATAGACGGAAACCGCTTCCGCCGTGCTCATCACCGCCGCAGGCTTATCGATCCTGTGGCCCATGGAGGATATGCCCTCACGAAGCTCATGATAGGTCGCCGCAAGAATTTCCGCCACATCCTCGTCCACGGGCATGGAAATTTGATTCTCCAGGGCAAGCTCCTTCACCTCGTTAATAATGATCTGCTTTTCCAGCGCCACGTCCCTCACGGGAAGCACCGTCTCAAAATTGAAGCGGCGCTTCAGGGCGCTGCTCATCTCGTTGACGCCCTTATCCCTGGTATTCGCCGTGCCGATCACATTGAAGCCTGCCTTGGCAAACAGCAGTCCCTCCTCCCCCAGCTCCGGCACATTCAGCACCTTGTCGCTCATCACACTGATAAGGCTGTCCTGAATCTCCGCCGGGGTACGGGTGATCTCCTCAAACCTGGTCAGAATCCCCTGCTCCATGCCCACATAGAGGGGCGAGGGCACCAAAGCCTCCCTCACCGGTCCCTTTGCCAGCAGCAGCGCATAATTCCAGCTGTACTTAATCATATCCTCGGTGGTTCCCGCCGTCCCCTGAATGGTGTTGGTGCTTGTGCCGCTGATTGCCGCCGACAAAAGCTCCGACAGCATGGTTTTTGCCGTTCCCGGCTCCCCTACCAGCATCAGCCCTCTGTTTCCTGCAAGGGTAATAATACAACGCTCCACCAGGGCGTCATTTCCCAGGTACTTCTTTCGCACCGGGATTTCCTCCCCATTCACCACAAGGGGCTCCCTGCTTCCCAAAATAAACGTTCTCACCGCCCTGGGCGACAGCTTCCAGTTGATTGGCTTCTTGCCTGTGTCCGACGCCTGCAGCGCCTCCAGCTCCTTCCGATACCGCACCTCCACTGGAGGCTTGATCTGTACTTCCTGCTCCATATTCTCTCCTTAAAATTAAGATTTGTATTTGTCCTGCTTCGTTTTAATTCCAGCTCTGTTTTTTATTATTATCATAGCATTTTCATGTGTCAAATGCAATTCTGTCTTTTGGATTTTCTGTGTCTCTCTCCCATTGCGGCATATATTTACGCACCATCTCTAATCAGCTCCTCATCCGGGTCAAACTATGACGCCTTTATCCTGCCCCGATATATAACATAATTCCGTTATGCCTTTGATCAGTCTGTTACGCCGCTCTGCTTGTCTTTAAAATTCTATGTAATTTTCCGGACAGCGGCTATTCGCCCTCTTTTTCAGCCTCTGCAACCTCCCGCACTGCCGCGGTAACTATCCGTTGCTAAGGTTTATTGCAGGAACCCTGTTTTCGTTCGGCTAACCGTATCTAATTATACTGATAATATTTAGGGAAAGGGAGAATGAAAATGTTAGAGTTTATTTCTGCCCCGAAAGCAGCGAAGAAATGGGGCATTTCAGAAAGATAAAAGTATCACGTTTATTCATCAGAAATCTGTCTGGACAATTCCTTCCTTGCACGTTTTTGGTAATCTTTATCAGATTCAAAAAAACCTTTCCTTAAACCAGTCTTCTGCATTAAAATCTCATTTTCCGCTTTATTTTTATATCCTTCGTTAGACTCGAATAATCCTTTTTTAATGCCTGATTCTTTTTCCAGAAGTTCTATTCCCGCTCTTCTCTCATAATTTTCACTTGATTCAAAAAAGGATTTTTTAACTCCTGTTGATTTTTCTAATATTTCTCTTTTTGCTCGGGTTTCATATTCATGCTCCGATTCAAAAATACCCTTTCTCAAGCCGGATTTTACTTCTAAAAATTCCTTCTTCGCACGTTCCTGATACGCTTCTTCCGATTCAAAAAAATGTTTTCTTGCCATAGATAATATCCTCCAATCACACCATCAAATAATCCTTTTAGCTTCGTACACACCTTTTCTTTCATAATTGTATCATTTTTCTATTATAATAGCCACCGGAAAATTTCCGGTGGCATAAATCCCTATTCACAGCTGCTCAGTCTTACAATATTATCGGCAATGGCTTCCTCTGTCTGCCCGAATTCCTTTATCAGTACCGCTAATCTATGCAGGATGCTTACATCTTTTTTAGCATTATATTTCATAGCCAAACCAACCATCAATTCGGATGCCTCAATCTGCCTGTCAATGTTTTGACTCAAATTTTGGATGCCTGTTTCAAACAATCCGCTGTGGACCATGGCCGCTGTCCGAATTTTGTTTACCTGCGCAATATCGCACAAAAACGTAACGTTTCTCAGGTCTATATCATGATCGTCATTATTTTCTACAACACGAATCAGCCTTTCGTATGCTTTGATTCCAAAGAAAGTATATGCATTATCCCTATGTTCTCCATCACAGGTTCCATTTAAGTAATCCGTCATGCCCTTTTTAATTTTCTCTTTACTCAGTTGATATTCCATGTCAGCATTCAGCTCATAAAAGTTTATCACCCTGTTGCCCAAATGAGCCGGATTACCTGATAATGCCGTTTCAAACGCCTTTTGTACCCTATCAAACGGAATCCTTTGGCGGCTGTTGACTCCATGGAAGAAATTATCGTTCATATAAACAACATTCTCGTTTTCATCATAACCGTAAATATAACTTACATGATTTATATCTTCCGATCCATCTCCCAACAAAGCCTGTTTATTAAAAAGTCCGCTGATATAAAAGCCTGCATCTATGGATTTAATAATAATGTCACGAAAATTCTCATTTATAGAATATAAAAGTTTTCTGTCTATGGCATACTTATGAATAAACGGGATGAAATCAAAACCATTTTGAAATAGGTGTTGTTTCTTTAAAGGGAAATATCTGACTATATCATGGGTAAGAATAATCTGTATGTTTGAATCGGCAATCCAGTTATTTCCACACCTTGTATCGGACAATAATGAAAACAGGAAACAATCCTCCGGCCAGGTTTTAATAACCGTTATGCCATATGGCAAAATTTTATAGCTTTCTTTGTTTATAATATTCATTAATATGAGACTCCCGTTTCCAATATCATAATTAATCCTCAGATACTCTATCCCTTTTGCAACAGCACATGAATCCTCAGTGTCATATAGCCTGGCAAAAATGATGTCCTTCGCCTGATGGTCTTCATTTGTCCTTATATAAAGGTGTTGTTTTGTTTGTCAGGTATTCATTCCTCAAAAAAATCGATGAGCTCTGCAAACAGCTGCTCCATATCTTCGTCATTTCCCAGCAAAAATATAGGCAGCCCAAAACTTACGAATTTCTGTTTCTTTTCAAGAAACTCCTCATAGCTTAGCTTGTGCTTTTTATAGTTCATCCCTCTCCAATGCTCGTCAATATCCATCGGAAAGATTACCAACGCAATAACCTTCGTATTTTCACCTGATTGCAGATAGCTGATCGTCCGTCCTACATATTCCGGCTCATCATATGCGTTTACTACCAAGACAACCGCATCCGGATTCGTTCCCTGAAAAAAGGCGTTCTGTATAAAGGTATATCTGTTTAGATTCCCTGTATCATAAACAACGGTGTTCGCCTGGGAACCGACCAATATAATCTCCTTTCCCTTATCACACAATTCCTTTAATTGGCTGTTTAAGAGCAAAACCGTCTGCCATTCATCGATATGCGCAGAACGATTATACCCTATGGGAAAGACATAATCCATACCAAACATACCGGCTTGGGGTTCCGTGCCTATCTGACCCGTTTCATAGCCGGCTTCCATAAATTTTTTTCGCAGGATCAACTGTAAAGAGAATTTCCCCTGCTGAGATGACGTGCCAAAAACCCCTATAACCGGCTTGTTAATACGAAACAGCTTTCCAAATCTGTTCGGCGGCACATGTTCTTCTCTGACAACAGGAAAATATACCTTGTCATTGCTGCGGAAAGCTTCATAATCGCTGAGCTCATCAAAAGAAATGATGTATTTGCTCTTTTCCAGCAGTCTTTTTATCAGTTTTATTCTGAAACCATCCTCATAAAATGCTTCTAATTCTTCAAAATGCCCAAATACAAAAGCATCAAATGCTTCCATATCGATCTCACAAATATTTTCAATGGTTATTTCTTCAACCTCGTCATTTAAAACAGCTTTTGTTGTGCTTCCTACCCTTCCGGTATATTTGCAGTCATACACCTTTGATATTTTGTAGGGCATCATGTCGCTGAATCTTATTAAGCTGTGCATCTCCTTGTTAAATGGGAAAAGGGCAATTCGCCCTCCTGCCGGCAGCTCCTTTTTTACACATTCACCTTTTTGAGAGCCATTTAAATAACAGCATTTTTTTGCTCTTTTTTTCAGCGCAAGGAGAATCTGCTCAAAAGTACTTATGCCTTCCTTCATCAGCTGAATAATCTGCTTCGTCACATGGGCGCATGCAAAGCTATTGCCTTGCATAAATACATATTCCGGTTCTGTCCAGGCTAATCTCTGCAAATTCCCCTTTGCCCCGATATTAATGCATTCATCTTCGTAATACACAAATTCGTTTTTCCTGCTGCATTCGCTGTCGGTGACTACACCAATAACACAGTCAAAAGCAGCCGGATACGACATGGCGCCTTCGTTATCAAATGCCGATACTATGATAACTCCCTTTTCATACAATTTCCTGCAAATCCCATAAAGCTCATCCTTAGCATCACCGGCCGTTATGCCAAGGCTCAGGTTTACGATATCCGCATGGCAATGCCCGTCTATGTACTGCAATGCATGAATAAGCTGCGTTTCAGCCATGCCGTTTTCTATACCGTCCAGCCTGATATTAGTAATATTTATATCAGGCTCTCTTATAATGTCATAAACGGCAGTTCCATGCCCATATAAATCTTCAAAATCATCCTGTACTTCCGACTCGTGATTACCCTTTAACGAGAAGCCCGAAAGACGCTCCTCTTTAAACGCCTTATGCTTATGTCTGACTCCTGTATCTAAAATTATACAATTTATCATTTCTGTTCGGTATATTTCAGCGCGCTATCGCCCCTTTTATACATTACCTCTCATTAATCTAAAACCGTCTGATTATAAAAACCATGGTGAAAATTATTTCTTATAATGCTGCTGCTGCAAGACATACATATTATAAAAAACACCGTCAGGATACTTCATCAGCTCGTCAAAAGACCCATATTCCGCAACATGCCCGTCCTGCAGCACCAAAATTGCATCCGTAAATTTCGTTGATGCCAGCCGGTGTGAAATGAATATTGTCAATTTGTTTTCTGTCATTTCATGCATTGTGTGATACATGTTATATTCCGTTACCGGGTCCAGCGAGGCTGCAGGCTCATCAAAAATCGCTATTTTCGATTCTTTATACAGTACTCGTGCAAATTCCAGTCTCTGACTCTCTCCTCCGGAAAAATCAATGCCATAATCATCAAATTCCTTTGAGATTACCGTATGCACACCTTCCTTCAGATGCTCTATTTTCTCTGTAAGACCGCTTTTCTGCAGCGAATCCAAAAGCTTTTTTTCATCACATGACGATTTCAGAGCCACGTTTTCTAATACGGAAAAGGCAAACAGCTGGAAATCCTGAAAGACAACTCCCAGCAGCTTCCGATAAGCGTCCTCATTTATCAGATCGATATTTACGCCATTCAATAGAATATTACCCTTTGAAGGCTTATAGAAACGGCAGATCAGCTTTACAATGGTGGTCTTTCCGGCCCCGTTTATTCCCACTATGGACAAGGATTGATTTGCCTTTATGGTAAAATTCACATCATCCAGAATCAGCCTGTCGCTGTCCGGATAGCAAAAAGACACATGCTCAAAGCTGATGGTCATGTCTTTATTGTTCTCTATCTCATAAGCGGGCTTATCCGAACCGGTTTCCTTCGGAAATCTTTCCAACAGCGTCCTATACTGCCCCAGAAATTCCCCTTGCTTCAGTAATTCAGAAAAGCTGTCCACAATGGACGAAAGACACTGGGACAAGCGAATGATGCCTGTTAAATACATGGAATAATCCCCGATGGGCATATGGTTCCATACTACCTGGTATGCCAGCACAAAATAAACGATACATTCCTGAAGAAGCGCGGACCCTTCCACCAAGGCCTTCCTTTTCTCCCGTGCGGCATTATATCTTTTCATCTCCCCTATATAGCCGCCGATATCATCCTCCATTTTCCCGACAAACCACTGCTGCAGACCGTTGATCCGTATTTCCTTTCCATATTTCGCATTATTCATAACCGAGAGCATATAATTTACCCTGCGGTAGGCCGTATTAACGGGACCTCTCCATTTTTCCCATAAGTGCCTGATTCCGCGGTCTGCAAACATTCTTGTCAGCAGCACTATTATGAGCAAAAGCAAAAACAGCGGGTGTAAGGTAATCACAATTGCCACCAGGCCGCACAGCGTCACAAGCTTTTGGAAAAAATCAAAAATAGTGTTAAATAATTGGGAAATATCCACATTATTCTGCACTAACTGTATAAAATCTCTTGTATTTGCTGTCTCCACCTCATAATAAGGCATTCTTGTTATCAATTGGGCAATATCCTTCCGAACCAGACGATACATATTGTCCGACTGCCGCTCATCCAAGCGGTTAAACAGCTCCTTTAACAGATTACATAAAAGCGTAATCCCGCCGAAGGCTCCGACCAGCATTAAGACATAGCTTATATCGCTGCCCTTTTGTATTGCGGTTAAAATTTCCCGTACAAAAAACAGCGGAATAAATACCTGCACAATTGCCGTCAGCTTAAGCGGCGCCTTAATCCATACGGCTCTTTTGTCCAGTGCGTACACTCTTTTAATCATAAAAAATATATGATTGAAATATGAAAAATACTGTTTCATAAACACCCCCCGCACATCGCAGGCATTGCCTGCGATACTGCATCAATAAGCAGTTTGAAAGTTCCCTTCAATCCTGCCGCCCAGCGGCTGCTTCTGCCTGAAATCTCAGCTTTATACTAGGCATACAGTTCCGTCTGTAAATGAAACATCTCATAGTACCTGCCCTTCGCGTCCATCAGCATTTCATGCGCCCCTGTTTCTATGATTTCTCCATCTTCAAATACAATAATTCTGTCACAGAATTTTGCAGACGCCAGACGGTGTGAAATAAAAATTGCCGTTCTGTTACCTATGATATTGTTAAACTCTGCATACAGCTTCAGCTCGGCGAGCGGGTCCATGGACGCGGTGGGCTCGTCCATAATAATTAACGGGCTATCCTTATAGCAGGCCCTTGCCAGGGCGATTTTCTGTTTTTCTCCACCGGAAAAATCCACGCCTTTCCTGGAAAATTGTTTGCCCACAGGCGTATGGATTCCATCGGGGAGATTTTCAACCTTCTCTTTTAGCCCCGACTTCTCTATAACTTCCCAAAGCTTACCTTCGTTTTCTTCTTTATTCAGCTTGATATTCTCCTTTATATCAAAGGCGAACAAAATATAGTCCTGAAACACTGCCGCAATAAGCTCCGCATACCGCTTTCTGTTAAAGGTCTGGATATCTATACCATTAAGCAGAATTTCTCCGTCAGTAGGCACATAAATACCGCACAACAGCTTGATAAGGGTTGTTTTCCCCGCGCCGTTTTTCCCCACAATCGCTATTTTTTCCCCCGGCCCAATTTTTAAATTAACATCCTTAAGCACCGTCTTTTCCGTATTGGGATAGCGGAAGCTTACGTCACGGAATTCAAAGGTGTACGGAGCTTCCGGAATATCCGATGTTTCTTTTATCATTTTTCTTTTGTCGTTTTGCATCATATCAATCAAGGTATGATATTTTTCCACAAAGGACAGGGTCAGCTTAAAGTCCATAATACATGACATCAGCTGGGAAATTGCCTTTGTAAAGGAACTGATCATTGCCGTATACATTGTAAAGCTTCCTACCGTGATCTCTCCCTGCAAGGCTTTATAACTGCCGTAGCCATACAGCGCTAATAGCTCTGCCGCCCCTGCACAGCTCTCCAAACTATTTGCGAAAAAAATCCTTTTATTATAAGCGGTGTTTAGTTCATACCGCTCCTTTAAATTATTTTTATATTTTTCTTCCATCAGGCTGTCCGCCTGATTTGTCCGCATCTCCTTCGCATACTCAAAGCCCGCCGTCACATTATCAATATAATTGAAGAAACGAGTATTTTTCTTAAACCCCTGAATGGTATCGTTTTCAATGCCATTCTTCCTATAATTGACAAAAAGCCTGACAGCCATAGTGAGAACGATCACCGCCAGCAGGACAGGGCTTAACATTATAATCACCGCAGAATATAAGGCAATCTGGAAACAGGCCGAAATGACACTTACGCCAAAATTGATTACCGTGTTCCCGCGCACTCTGCCCATAACCGTCTCTAATAAATTTCTTACCTCTGCAGTTTCAAACTTCTCGTAATCCATTTCCAGATACAGACTGCTGTAATGCTTGACCGTATCTATATCCGCTTGATTAATATTGGAGGTTCTATATGTACGGGTTGAAATATCAATAATTTTGCACACGATAACGCTCGCCATAAAAATAACTATTTTTGTAAGCACAATATCCCATGACAGCCCTTCAACCATTGCATCTATTATATATTTAGGCAGAAAAATATAAATACATGTGGTCAAAATCTGCAGCAGCTCATCCAAGCATTTGCTGGTAAGGTAATATGGGCATATCTGTTTTGATAAAGCCGCCAAAAACCGAATATCCTTCCAGACCCGTTTCATCTTCTTTTCTCTCCCTGAAAGCAAAGTAGATCCTGCTTTTCCCTCATTTTAATTTTATATATATTTTCCACACGCCTAACAATACAGATAAGCTATATTATGTGAGCTTATCCAATTTCTTTCGTATTTTGCAGCGGTATTCAGCGGATGTATAAGGATAGCGGTATCCTCCAGGGGATAAGACAATCCCTGTTCCCCGTGCGTCAAAAACTGAAAGGAATTCTTCTTCATATAGATATTATATTCCTCCACATATGCCGGCGTACGTCTAATATGCTTATTGCGATGAGGATATACGCAATTACCGCTTCTGATTGTGCTTCTCAGAGTCATCAAATCCACAGGATTTCCTTCCTCATCGCATATGATGGAATTACATGCGGGATCAACCGTTATCCACTGCGCTCTTTCTTCATCATATACATGATTTAACGCATGGCATTCCGTATCCAATGGGTCCTCCGATAAGCACCACACTGCCTTGCTCTTAAAATCTAATGCAAGCAGAATATCATTTAACATAATGGCATAGCAGGCGCAATTAGGGGAATATCCCGCCTTACATTTCTCAAAAATTTCAAAACCGTTGTGATTTTGAAAATCCTCGTAAAACGGTTTTCCCGGTGTAAATTGATTATACAGCCAGTATACAATGTGGTATAAGTTTATTTTCTTGCCCTCATGCATATACACAAGCCTGTACTTCTGACAAAATGCATCAAACTCTTTTTCGGTTATATAATGATATACACACGGATCGATATCACTGAAGTCCCTGATAAAATCTGCGTTCTGTGCCATTACATCTCTCCCTGTTCCAGAAACATTTTATTATCAAGCAGAACACCTTTAGGGTGTTCTGCTCATGATTTATGACGATTTAAAAATATATCTAACCTCTAAAATTCCACCCTAGAATCTAATATTACTTACCCTTGGACTGCGTTTGGCAGCCGAAGCAGTTTGTGTTGCTCCCGCCCTCTTTTGTGTCGTATAAAAACACCTTCTTTATCATTTTTTGGCCGGGCTTTACTAATTTTTTCTTCATTTCCATTCCTCCTTCATTTCAACCACAGAGTCAGCCTTACTTGTCACAAAATCAACAGCCCAGCTGCAAGCAACGGAGTATGTGCCCCTCGCGGCGGTCAACTAAGCTGCAATAAAATTAATATATTCATAAATCGTCCACTAAATCCTTAAGCCGCTCTGCCAGATTCATCGTATTCCCCAAATTTTGAATGGACAAAAACGCATCCGGCAGCTCTATATCCAATATTTCTTCAATACCTATGACTATATTAATAAAAGTAATAGAATCCGGAATATAGTCAATTAACGGCGCCTGATAGTCATCCACCAATAAGCCGTTCTCCACAAAAACCGTATTTATTTTTTCCAGAATATTATTCATATACTGTCTGTCTCCTTATAGCTCTATTTCGTCAATATAGTGATATTTGGCGTTGCACTTATCCAATAATGACAATATTTCCCCGCATGCATATTTTGCTATGTAACAGTTCTTGGATTGTGTTTGATTTAATACCTGACCCGACACGCAATAGGACTTTAAACATTGGCCCATTAAATAGCATTTTTCACACTCCGAATCCTCCAGGTATTGAGTGCTCCACATACCGGTTTTTCCATAATCCAGTTCCATTTCCCCTGTAGTCAATAATTGACCCACAAGATTGTTTCCGCCTGTGTCCGCACATGTACACTTATTAATGCTCCCATCCGGATTAATGACAAAATGATTTATCCTGGAAGCATAGCATATGGAAGACTGCGTTAAATCAGAATAATGCATTAGATAATTAAGATCATATTTTGATTCTGTAAGTTTATTAAATATGTCAGCAAACCCCTGCTTTTCGTCTAATAAATGATCCCTGAATCCGTCGATGCTGTCCCCGCCCCAATCGAAAACAGGGCGGAAAAAGAAGCCGAACCGCGAGTCGTCTCCAAAACGGCTGCTCATGTCGGCAACATAATCCTCCAGGCGCACAAACAGCTCCTTTGAAACATTTGTGCGTATGTTGACAATAAAATCCTTCGTCCTGGCAATCGTCTTGATATCCTCTAAATTCCGTATAATTCTTTCATAGGAGCCTTTTCCGTCCGCTAGATATCTTTGCTTATCATGCATATCCTTCAAGCCGTCAACCGTGATAAAATATCTGCGCACCCCGCTTGACAGCAGCTTTTCAAATAATCCCTTTGACAGCAGATAACCATTGCTTGTTATGGAGCTTTTAAAGGTTTTGTAACGCATGGCGCATATCTTCTTTATCTCATTGTTCATATAAAGAATGGATTCCGAGCACAACAGCGGCTCTCCCCCAAACCAGGATATCTGCACTCCCGTGTAACGGGATATGTTCTTTTTTATAAATTTGATAATGGCATCCTGCAGCTCCCTGCCAAGTATCATTCCCTTCTCATGATCCTGATAGCAATAAGGGCATCTGCAGTTACATCTAAAGGTCGGCACGATGGTCAATCCCAAATCTGAATCGCCTATCTCTTTTAAATATTGCGCATGCGCCGCATAACCCTCATGATAATCCTGTTTTACCAGAAACCCGTCCTTTACCAGCCTGTATTCCTTTAAAGCGCTGTTTATCTCCACTCCCTCTGTGCCTTTTAAAATTTTCTCGGCCTTTTGTTTAAATCGAAGCGGTATCTCTATAATTTTTCGCGACAGGGAATTATAGACCAGCCAGCCGCCGTCTTTTGCTTCCTGAATATAGTTGTATCTTGAAGCGACGTACTTCTCATTTTTTTCCGTCTGCAGCTCATCGTGCGTAGAACTCATTTTCCCTGCCGTATGGTGTCAGTAGAAACAAAAACACCATATCCCCTTCTCTTTATATTACATTACATAGATATCTTTAAGCCACACTATATCACATTATTTTAATACTGTCAACACTATTTAGTAATATAATATTGAGTTTTTAACCCCAAGATCTCGACAACAGCATTTTAAATATCAATATATTATATGAATATTTTATAAGAATATATTTTGAACAATTGATTTGTTATATAGATGGAACCGATATTTCCGGCTATCTCAGATTTCCGGCTATTTCAGACAAGTAAAGAGAAGGCGCTGCAAAATTACAGCGCCCCGTCCTTAAGCCATCTTACGGCAATCTGGGTCCTGTGCTCAAGCCCCGTTTTCTCCAGGATGGCGCTGATATGGTTTCTAACCGTGCCGTTTGAAATATACAGCCTGTCGGCGATCTCCTGATTGGACAGCCCCTCGGCGATCAGCCTTACAATATCCGTCTCCCGGGGCGAGAGCAGCGCGAAGCAGCCGCAGGCGCTTCCCTGCCCGGCTATCCGTTCACGGATGACCCTTAGAATGTCCTCCTGAAAAACCGTGCCGCCCGTGGCAACGGTCCTTACGGAATTAAGAATACGCTCTGCAGGACTGTTTTTTAATATATAGCCGCTTATGCCGCTTTTCAGGGCGCGCATAATAAAATCCTCCTCGTCAAAGGTGGTGAGCAGAAGCGGGACGGAGAGCCCTTCCGCAAGAATTCTTTCCGCAGCGGTGATGCCGTCGCAGCCGGACATCCTGATATCGAGCAGCGCCACGTCCGGGCGGATTTTCCTGCAGATCTCAAACGCCTCATTGCCGTCCGCCGCCTCTCCCGCCACACACATATCCTGCTGGGACGATAGAATCATTTTCAAACCCTCGCGGATAATCGGATCGTCATCCGCTATCAAAAGCCTGAGCATATATCTGCCTCCTTTCACAGCCTGAAAATATTGATGACTTTAAAGCCCGGCGCCTGGCTTTCACAGATACACTGCCCGCCGTAAAGCGCCGTCCGCTCCTCCATTGCCTCAAGCCCCATCCCCTTGGTAAAATCGCCGCTTTCGCCGTTGTCATAAAACTCCGCGCGGATAATTTTGTTATAGATACGGATGCGGAACTCAAATCTGCCGGCGTTTGAATGCTTCACCGTGTTTGTCAGCGTCTCCGTGAGATTTTCTCTCAGGCAGCCCCATATCTGGGGCATTACCTTTTCGGTATCTCCCTCCACGGAAAGCTCCGTCTTTATCCCGTAGGTGAGCTCGAAGCGCTCCAGCATCTCCCTAAAGTCCGTTATGCCCGCGTCGCTCCTTTTGGGGCGCTCCTCCCGCAGGGCTTCCCGTATGCTGTCCACGCTGCCGCGCAGATTTTCTATGGCGGTTTCCAGGCTTTGCCGCGCCTGTTCGGGATTATTTTTGATATTGAGCCTCACGCCCTCCAAGAGTATGATGCTGCCCGAAATGCCATGTCCCAGCCTGTCGTGGATACGGGCGGAAAACCGGCTGCGTTCCTCTAAGGAGACGGCGCTTCTCACTGTTTTTATATAACCCTTCAGCTCGGCTATTTTATCGTTTTGTGCCGATATAGTTTCCCGCAGCTCCTCCGAAAGGCTCCTGTAACGCTCCAGCCTGTCCGCCATGTATCTTCCGAACCCTCCCGACGCCGTAAGGATAAGCGCGGTGATTCCCGCATAAAAATCCGGGGTAAAAATAAAAGCCGTAAGCGCCGCCGCGGCCGCCGAAATAACGTAGAAATAGCCGTCCGTGCAGACCGGCTCAACAAGCTGAAACAGCAGCATCAGCAAAAGCGGAAAGTAAACGGCAGGACCACAGATAAAGCAGCCGGCTGTCTCCGCGGACAGGCAGGCCAGCCCGGCCCATCTTCTCCGAAGGGCTTCCGCCGGCCTGCGGCGGATTCTTTGATGCAAAAGAAAGTCTGTCAGAAAAAGACAGCAAAAGGCGAGTGCCCGGACCGCATTCAAGCCGTCCGGTGCATTCGCCCATGTTTCATATGCCGTGACCGCCGCCAGCGCGGTCAGCTTCAAGGTCAAATAAAAGGTGTTTTTATACATTTCGTTGTCAGCTTATTTAATTGTTTTTCTTTGAGAATATAACCGCCGAAATCAGGTAAACCAGCAGAGCAAAGAGCGCAAGTATGCACAGCCGGCTGAAATATCCGTAGCCGGAGCTGCCGCCGTCCCTGAGCATGCTCATAAACCAATGCTGCGGGAAAATCTTCGCCACGTTCCCCACCGCGCCCAGACCGTCGGCAATGGGAAACCACGCGCCGCCCAGCATGCATCCGAAGGTAGTGTAGCCTATGCCCACCGTAAACAGAGTCTGCTTTGAATGAATCAGCAGCGCAAGCATAACGGACAGCCCTACGGAAAACAGGACAAACAGCTCGCATGCCCCAAGGACTATCCCCTGGGGAACGGATATATCCCTGTGGGCGGAATATGCGTACACCGTAAATACAACGTTTATGATCGTTCCGCAGATTATGCCGCAAAGAGCCGTTCCGACGATATACTCCCCCGGCCTTATGGGCGAACAGACGATACGGCTGTACGTTCCCTGCTGCCTGTCGGTGATAATGGAATTGGAGACAAAAAGGGTCACTCCCATGATGCTCATAAGCATAAAGCCCTCCGCAAAGACAAACGCGGAAAGTGTGTTTACCCCTCTGTCCTTATTTTCATAGACCCTGACCTGGCCCACGCTCACATCCGCGGACAGCATCCGCGAAAACATTTCGGCGTTTCCTCCCGCGGCGTCCGCATACAGCCTGACGCTCTGCATATAGGAGTTTAAGTATACCTCGATAAACGAAGCGTTTTCATAGTCGTCCAGAGTGGTTATGACAAGCTCCCTGACACTGCCCCTTGCCGCATCGTCGTAAAATCCCTGCGGAACCTCTATTATAGCAGAAATATCCCTGTCAATCAACAGCTTCGCCTGAAGCTCATAGTCATTTTCAAGAACCACCTCCATGCCGAGGGTATTTTCCAGATAATTTTTCAGGTTCCCGGAAAGAGGGCTGTTATCCCTGTCGATGAGCCCGGTTTTTATTTTGTCGGAGATCACTATCATATCGGCGTCCTTATCCCCCTTTGAGCCCTCCCCGCCGGAAGACACAAGAGCTTCAAAAATAACCGCCATAAATACCGCCGCCATTACCGCCACAAAAAGCATCAGCATGCCTCTCCTGACGCTGTTTACAAAAATAAGCAGAATATTTTTCACGATTTTTTCCTCCCGGCGCCTGCCTTAATCCTCCCCATGACAAGTACTGCGGCAAAAACGGCCAGAGAGACCGCAATCACGCGAAACGCCCTCTGGGTTTTTCCGAATACCGTCAAATCAAACGCTGCCCTCTGAATCACATACATGGGTAAATATTCGGTTAAGCCCGGAACATGAATGTCCATGGCAAAGGTGCCCGAGAAAAACATTGCCAGCCACAGCGCCGGCATAATCACAAAGCCTGTGGGAATATGCGGAAACAGCAGATTCAAAAACACTCCCAAGGACAGCGCCGCCAGGGATGCGCTTATAAACATTGCCGCAAGCAGAAGATTCCCGGAGAACCCGCTGCAGTAATGGGCCCCGAAAAGCAGCGTGCTTGCAAGCATGACAGACAGGATCTGAACCAGCACCATGGGCATGGAGCCTATGATCTTGCCGAAAAACACCGCCGCCCTGCTCACGGGGGAGGCATCCAGGCGGATTATGGTGGCATTTGCATGCTCGCTCTCATACACCCCCGCTCCTCCGATACAGCTTCCCATAAACAGAATCATGACCGTCATTGTCACGGCATAGTAATCCATCATGGAGCGGTTTGTGCCCAGATCCTTATGGAGCACAAGACTGCCGCCCTCCCCGCCTGCGGTCATCCGGATATCCGCCAGCGCCCCCGGATTTTCCATGGCCACCGACACATATGCCGCCGCATTCCAATTATAGCTGTCGAAAACTGCCTTCACCGTCCGGTTTTTTATTTTGTCCCTGCCGCCGTGAATAAGGATATCCCAACCGTCCAGCTCCACCGCCGCGGAATAAACCTCCGTGTCAAAGCCGCTTATCTCGTCCGCGCTTAATTTTTCCGCCGTCAGCACGCCCTCATCCTCCAGAGAGCTTATATAGCCCTCTAAGGCAGCTGCGGCATACGCTTCCCCGCCGTCGGCGCAGTATGCAAGCTTAAGCTCTCCTACAGCCTTATCGGACGACTCCACGGATTCCAGAAAGGTTCCCAGAAAGAACACACAGGCGCAGGGAAAAAATATGGTAAAAAACAGATTAGAGCCGTTTCTTATAAAAGAGCGGGCTTCATTCATAATTATACTCAGCATGCCCGTCACCTCAGCTCTCTGCCTGTCATGGCGATAAACACATCCTCAAGGTTCATGGACTGTGACGAAAAGCCCGCTACGGGCAGACCCCGCTTCTGCATGCGCTCAAGAATAAAGGTATAGTCGCGGCAGATGCTGCCCACCTCCAAAGCGATCTCGTTATCGTTCATCCGTCCGCTCCTTACGTCTGGGAGCTTTGTAAGCTCGGCGATAAAGCCTTCGCTGTCGAAATCCGCGGGCGCCTGCGTCTGGATTTTGATGGATTTGCTCTCGCTTACAAGGGCAATCAGCTCCGCCTCCGTCCCACAGGCCACCAGCTGACCGTGATCAATGATGGCGATGCGGTCGCAGAGCTCCTCCACCTCGTTCATATAATGGGAGGTATATATCACCGTCGCCCCCCGCTCCCGCAGGGTCCTGACGGAATTCAGGATATGCTCTCTTGACTGGGCGTCCACGCCCACGGTCGGCTCATCCATAATGATCAGCCTTGGATTGTGGGCGATTCCGCAGGCAATGTTTAAGCGGCGCTGCATTCCTCCCGACATCCTCTTTGGCTTCATTTTGGCCCGGTCGGACAGCCCCACGAATTTCAGAGCTTCGTTTGCCGCATCGTTCAGCTCCCTGCCCTTCAGCCCGTAAAGCGAGGCAAAAAAGCGAACGTTCTCCACCGCGGAAAGAAAAGGATACAAGGCTATCTCCTGCGGCACCATGCCTATCATCCGTTTTATTTGACCCCTGCTTTTTACCAGATCCGCGCCGTCGACGGTGACGCTTCCCTTTCCGAAATCGGAGAGGGAATTGATCACGTTCATGGTGGTGGACTTTCCTGCGCCGTTCGGCCCCAACAGCCCGAAAATCTCGCCCTCATAAACCGAAAAGCTGAGATTATCCACGGCGCAGAAATCCCCGTAATTTTTCACCAGATTTTTTACAGTAAGAAATTCTTTCATGCCTGTTCCCCCTGTGCGCACGTTATTTGTTAAAGACCGAAACGGTTTGCGCCGTTCACACTACAGGTATAACACAGCGGGCGGCAAAGGAGAAGTGACTTTTGATAGATTTTGGGGATTACATTTGTCATAACAGAAGTATGGACCGCTGAAACGCGGACGATGCGCAGAAGAAGGACCGCGCCTCCGGGCCGTTCTCAGAGAGCCTCCGTGGAAACGGTAAACGTGCATATATAGACGCCGCCCTCCAGAGGCTCCACCTCCCACTGCAGCACATGGACAGGCTCCGCCTCCCCCTGATGGTTGACATGAAGGACGGTCCTCTGTACGATCTCACCCCTCACGCCCCGGGGCACGATTTTTGCCCGGCGTCTTTTGCCGCAGATAATAATCTGCCCCTCTGCCACGGCTGCCGGCAGCCTTGTGACCAGGTTTTCCTTAAACTCCGCCTCCCTGTCCGACAGGGCGGTGTCCGTCACGGTGAGCTCTCCTGTGGCTTCGTCCAGATGCAGCCTCCGTTCCAGCCGTCTCAGGTACGGCTTTCCGTAAGCCGCCTCAAACCGTATTACAGCGGTCCCCCTCTCCGGAACGGCAAAGACATCCGCACGGTATTCCTTTCCGGCGCATTGGTCGCCGCCGTCAATCAGAGGGATATTGTGGCCGGCTCCCCGGTTGCAGAAAATCGTATATCTTTTATCCGAGAAATATTCCTTCGTATATTCGCCGCAGCCCAGATCGTCCAGAAACGCCTCCCCGTCCGCCAGGTAAAAGAAGCTGCCCACATCATTGTGATTGTGGGATTCCGCGTTATGCCCGCCCTTGACGACGGCGGCGCTTCCGCCCTCTCCCCGGAAAACCGCCCACTGCACATCCGGAAAGACCTCGCAGCCGCAGTCCGCCAATGCCCTGGGCGCAGCCTGCCCGGCCTCCAGAAACCTGCCCGTCCAATACCAGTCCCAATATACGCCGACCCAGCGCCAGCAGGTATCCTGTCCCAGCCTCCGCGCGTATTGCGGCTCCGGGAAACGCACGCTGTCAAAATCATACGCCAGACTGCAGGTAAGTCCCATGGAATACGGCTCAAAGCAGCTGCCGTCCGAAAAGCTGACGGTTCTGCCTCCCCTGAAATAGCACTTTTGCTGGAAGCAGGCAATGGCCTCCTGCTTTTTTCCCGCCAAGATATCCATGTCGGGATAGACCTCTCTCAGCTGCCTTGCAAATAACATAAAATAAGTAAGGCCGTACGCCCAATAGCCCAGCCCCTCCTCACAGGCGCCGTCATCCCCAAAGCCCTTTAAATAAAAGGTCAGCGCATGAGCAAGACGCTCCGCAAGCGCCCTCCTTTCCGCCCCCTCCTTCAGCAAAAGCAGCCCTGCGCTCCCGATGTTTCCGCAACACACGGCGTTCCAGTTGTTACCGCTTCTCTCCCAGCCGGAGTACGGAGCCCGGGACGCCATAAACGGCGCAAGCACCCGGGTCTCCACCTCCCTTTTCACCCTTTCCGCCACAGGCTCCGAAAGCTCGTCACCAAGAAGCGTCACAAGCTGCGCCAGGGTCTGCGCCGTCTCGCTTGCAAACAGGTCTATTGTGATCCTCCAGTCAGGCTTCCTCCTGTCCACATGGGCGGGAAGCGCCCAGCATTCCTCCCGGCAGATTTCCAGCAGAACCTCCTCCAGCTTACCCACGTCCTCTTTTCCGTGCCTCATCACACACACAAGCCCAAAGACCGAAAGAAATTTTCTGCGCCCGAAATAAACCGCCTCGTAGTGCAGGCGGTTTCCGTTTCTCTCAAACTCCGAAAAAAGCTCCTCCGTAAGCTCCGGCAGCTTCCGGCCGCGCAGCTCCTGCGCCAGCCTCAGGACGTCCCTCTCATATTCCTCTTTAAAACCGGCGATCTGCCCCAGCAGTTCCTCCATAACAGTCTGACCTCTCTCAGTCTTCCAGCCGAATCAGCTGGTACTCACGGCTTCCGTATCCCAGCCTTGCCGCCGACTCTATGGTCCGGATGCCGTTTCTTGATTCCACCCGCTGAATAAAGTGATCCCTGCCCGGATCGTCGGAGGCGTAAATCAGATCCAGACATGCCTGGTCCAGCGCCACAGGGTCCAGGGAGGACAAAATACCGATATCCTTCATGCAGGGGTCCTCCGCCACCGCGCAACAGTCGCAGTCCACAGAGAGGTTGCACATAATATTGATATAGGCGATATTTCCCTTGAAATAATTTATCACGGAGCCTGCAGCGTCCGCCATGGCATCGCAGAAGACCTCCTGAGGGGCGGTATGGCTCCAGACGACCGCCTGGTCCTCCGTGGTCCCTCCCGAATGAATCAGGCTTTTGCCCGCGGAGGATGCGCAGCCTATGGACAGCTGCTTCAGCGCTCCGCCGTACCCTCCCATGGGATGCCCCTTGAAGTGCGAGAGCACCAGCATGGAATCATAATTCTGAATATTTTTTCCCACAAGATTCTCCTTCAGCGCCAAGCCGTTTTTGATCTCCAGCCGCAGATCCGGTCCCTCCGCATCCATAAGATCAACGTCAAAATACCTGGTCCAGCCGTGGGTATTCATCAGCTTCATATGCTTTACGGTGGTATTCCGTGCTCCCTCGTAAGCCGTATTGCACTCCACCACAGTGGCCTTCAGCTCGCCGATCATGGGCTTCCAGAATTCCGGGTGCAGATAGTTCTGGTTTCCTTCCTCGCCGGAATGCACCTTTGCCGCCACCTTACCGGAAAGCTCCCTTCCCAGCGCCTGATACATCCTTATCACCTTCTCGGGGGTAATGCTTTTCGTAAAATAGACCTTGGCTTTCATAATAATTTCCTCCCTAGGCTCTTTTTTCAGATCTTACCATATTTTATTAATCCTGTTTTCCTTGATAATCTGCTTTACTTGCCTATACACGATATAGGCAAATGCGGCTATCCATGTTATTCAATTTTATTACGTCACTATGCCCGCAAGCTGCCCATAGCTGAAAAACTCTTTTTCTCCCAGCTCCAGCGTCCGGTCCACATAGTATTCCAGCCAGTCCAGAAAGCTCATGGTGCTATGGCTGACAGGGTGAAGCAGCGGCAGGATACCCGCATCGTTGGCCAGATCGTAATACCAGACCGTTCCGCAGGTTTCACTGTCCCGGGAATTGACGATCAATATGCTGTACATTCCGCATCCCTCATGACACAGGTACAGAAAACCTGCCTGCACCTCGTCACCACGGAACAGCTTATCGTACTCCTCCTCCGTAAGCTTCTCTATCAGCAGCGGGTTCCGTACAGTGTACAAAAAGGGCTTCTTCACATCCGCATCCCCCTCGGAACATCCGGGGAAATAACCGGGCAGCCCGTACAAGCCGTAAAAGGGCTGTGTGCCGGCGCCCGCCACAGTCGTGATAAACCGCCTGTAATCCTCCGGAAGCCTGATCCCGTTTTGCTTCTCGAAAGCAGCCGCCTTTTCCTCTGAAAGAGGCGGCTGCCATACGGGCGGGAATTTCCCGCAGCTATACTGAAAGGTCTTACCGGCAAGCCCCTCCGCCTTTTTCATTATAGAGCCTATTCTCTCATCGATTGTCATCCTGATCCGCTTCCTTCCTCACATTTTGTTTTTCTCCCCTGCGCAGGAGATACCTCAGATATTCGTCGGCAGACATACCCCTTTTCTCTGCCTGCTTTCTCAACAACGAAAGGGTATCCCCCTCCAGCCGGCTGCCGGCATCGTCCCTTATCCTGGCATAATACTCCACAAATCCGGCACTTATGACGCCGGTGGGTATGGCAACCACGCATACCCCCAAAAGCGCGATGATAATTGCCACAAGCTTGCCCCCCACGGTAACGGGGTAAATATCCCCGTAGCCCACCGTGAGCACCGTTGACATCGCCCACCATATCCCGGAAAAGGCGTTTTCAAACACATCCGGCTGTACGTCATGCTCAAATCCATACATGCACAGTGATGCCGCCAGCATAATCATGGCAATCATGGATATGGAGGACAGCAGCTGCTTTTTCTTCTGTACCACCACCTCCGCAACGATACTGAAGGCATCAAAGCTCTGGTTGACCCGAAACAGCCTCATGATCCTGATAACCCGTATCATCCTGAGCGCCACAATACCGTTGGAATACAGCGGGGCAAAGTACGAAACGATCGTCAGCAGGTCCACTAAGCCGTAAAAGGAGAAGACAAAACGCCTCACCGCGCGCATCCCCTTGTCCTTTGGATAGAGCAGGTCGCTTGTCCACAGCCGAAGCAGGTATTCCACGATAAACAGGATGATCGTACCCAGCTCGATGCCGTTCAGGACACGGGAATAAGGCTCCAGGGCTTCAAAGGTCTGCAGAAAGGTCACGCTTATGCTTGTAAGAATGACGCATACGATCAGAAGATCAAAGATCCTGCTTGGAACATCCACTCTGGTCCCTATCTGTATTATGTCAAAAATTCTTTTTTTATTAATCTGTAGCTGTCTGTCTGCATTCAGACTATCCCGGTTCCGCCCTTTTTCCCGCCCTGCCCTCATACCCTTAAACCCTTCCGTCAGCACGTCCCGCAACAGGTCCACATGGCCTTTTCCATATTATGACATACCCCCGTGAAAACTGCAACCGGATTCTTAACTTGCTTTCCGCATATGCTTATGCTACAATACGTATAGTAAATTCCTGTTTCGCCCGGATTTACAAAATACGGAAAGACATGGTCAACATAATGCAAATAGATATCAGGTGTGAGTACTGCGGGGTTGAGTACGATTACAAGATAAACAAAATCTGTCCCCACTGCGGGGGCGTCCCGTCCGGAACGCATGCGGCGGAGGCAAAAAAGCAGGCTCTTGCCCTTGCACGGGCAGCCAGGGCGAGGGAAGCAGAATCCGCCGCGGCCGCCAATGTTCCGGCAGCCGGTCCTGCGGCAGCCGCGGCGCCCACCGGCAGGTTCATGCGTTGCTTAATTAAGCTGCTTCCCGTATGGCTTCTTATTATCGTGTTGTCGTTTATTATTCCGGCAGCGGCGCAGCATGCCGTAAGCAGGTCGGCGGCGGCAAACCTGCAGGAAATCCATGAGCTTCCCTACGTGGATTACGCCATGGGCGAACAGATTACGATCGGCATCTATGACCTGACGGTCATGTCTGCAAAGCTCGTGAACGACAGCCGCATATGCGATATCCTTCCCGAGGGATACGCGCTGCTGGCAGTCAGAATGTCCGGCACAGCCAGCAGCTTCCTGTATGAGGATTATCTCGCCTCCTTCGGCTCCTATAACAATACGCCCTATGTAACGGATGGCAGTACCTGCTACAGGCGCGTGGACGATTACGCCCTTAAGAGCTATGACGACAGCTTCGCCCAGAATCCGTTTACCTTTTTCAGCCTGGGACCGGGAGATCCTTCCAACGGCTACATGTGCTACATAGTCAAAGCCGATTTTGATCATTTATATCTTTGTCTGGAAGAATTTGAAACCCTTTACCATACAAGGCATTTGACGCGGGTAAACCGTGTCAGGCTTGAGATAGGCGGTGATAAAGATGTCTAAGGCTTACCCTTTCTGGCTGAAGGCCATTGCGGCAGCCGCAGCGCTGGCCGCTCCCTTATTTTTAACAGTGATGGCAGGCTCCCTGATAAGCATAAACGACCATTATGAATATTCCGAATTTTATGATTGGGAAATCATCGACGGCGAAACGGAAAAAATCGGCGAAAATGTCTATCGCGTGACTCTGACGCTGAAAAACCACAGCGCATACAGATTTACCCTGCAAAACTATGATATCCAGGTGAACTGCAACGGCAAACGGATCGACAAAAACAACTCCTCCATGCATGACAGTTATGTGCTGGAAGCACTCAAGGCTCCCATCCTGCCCGCAGGTCAGACAACAGAGTACAGCTTTGATATCACGCTGCCCCCAAACGCGGAATATATAGAATTGGAGTATTACGGCGCTTCTTTTTCAAGAAGGGAATACCTGAATATGGACGAATTCCAGCGGCGGCTGTATCTGCTGGAGCTTGACTAATTAAGAAGCAATAGAGGAATGATAAGAGAAAAATAGCATTGCAAAATAAATCAGCAGGAGGCAATATAATTATGGCAAGAAAAAGCGGATCGGCAAATGTAAAGAAACGCAACATTATCGTGGGGCAGTCCGGCGGCCCTACCTCTGTTATCAATTCCAGCCTTGCCGGCGTGTACAAGACGGCCAAGGAGCGCGGCTTTCACACCGTATACGGCATGCTGCACGGAATTCAGGGCTTTTTGGATGAAAAGTATGTGGACCTTTCTACCCAGATTCATTCCGATATGGACATCGAACTGTTAAAGAGAACTCCTTCCGCTTTTCTCGGCTCCTGCAGGTATAAGCTTCCGGAAATCCATGAAGACCCTGCAATCTACGAGAAGATCTTCAGCATCCTTGACAAGCTGGACATCGAAGCCTTTATCTATATCGGCGGAAACGACTCCATGGACACAATCAAGAAATTATCCGATTACGCCATTATCAAGGGGCACTGCCAGAAATTCCTTGGCGTTCCCAAGACCATCGACAACGACCTGGCGCTGACCGACCACACACCCGGTTTCGGAAGCGCGGCAAAGTATATCGCGGCTTCCACCAAGGAGATTATCCGCGATGCGCTCGGTCTTGCGTACAACAAGAAAATGGTTTCCATCCTGGAGGTCATGGGGCGCAACGCAGGCTGGCTCACCGGCGCAACCGCCCTTGCCAAGACAGAGGAATGCGACGGACCGGATTTGATCTATCTTCCCGAGGTCACCTTTGATATCGAGCACTTCCTGAAAAAGACAAAGGAGCTTCTGACGAAAAAGGATTCCGTCGTCATAGCGGTATCCGAGGGTATTAAGCTGGCTGACGGGCGGTATGTATGCGAGCTGTCCGGCGGCGCGGATTATGTGGACGCCTTCGGCCACAAGCAGCTTCAGGGCACTGCCGCATACCTGGCGGGCTTCCTTGGGGCGGAGCTTGGCTGCAAGACCAGAAGCATCGAATTTTCCACCCTGCAGAGAAGCGCCTCCCACATGGCTTCCCGGGTGGACATCAACGAAGCGTTTATGGTGGGAGGCGCCGCGGTCAAGGCCGCCGACGAGGGAGATACCGGCAAAATGGTGGTTATCGACCGCATTGCAGACGACCCTTACATGAGCGCCGCCGGCATCTACGATGTCCACCGCATTGCCAACGCCGAAAAGCTGGTTCCCAGAGAGTGGGTAAACAGAGAGGGAAATTATATAACCGCGGAATTTATCAATTATGTGGAACCGCTGATCCAGGGCGATTACCAGCCTTTCATGGTAAACGGTCTCCCGCAGCATCTGGTTCTGCGCAAAAAGTAATTGGGGGCTCCCCCCTGTAAAGCGTCAAAACATTAAAATCAACCAATGAGAGGAACAGCGGGATGAATTATCGGAGACTTGGCAAAACGGAACTGGTGGTCAGCGAGATCGGCCTGGGAGGCGAATGGCTGGAGCGCCACAGCTGCGATGAATGTAAAGAGATCATAGACTGTGCGGGAAAACTGGGTATTAACATACTTGACTGCTGGATGTCGGAACCCAACGTGCGTTCCAATATCGGCAGGGCGCTGGCTGGCAGACGGGAGCAATGGTTTATCCAGGGACATATAGGCTCCACCTGGCAGAATAGCCAGTATGTCCGCACCCGCGACCCGGAGAAATGCAGGGAGGCATTTGAAGACCTGCTATCCAGGCTGCAGACGGATTATATCGATCTGGGAATGATTCATTTTGTGGACCAGGAAAGCGACTGGGATGCCGTAATGAACGGCCCGTTTATTGAATATGTAAGAGAGCTGAAGACAACAGGGAAAATTCGCCACATCGGCATGAGCACCCACAATCCTGCCATGGCAATCAAGGCGGCCGAAAGCGGGCTGATTGAAATGCTGATGTTCAGTGTCAATCCCGCCTTCGACCTGCTTCCTCCCACTGAGGATATCGATACTTATTTTGCCGAGGAATACCAGACCGGCCTGGGCGGAATCGATCCTGTCCGCGCCAAAATGTACAGACTCTGCGAACAGAACGACGTGGGCATTACCGTGATGAAGCCCTATGCGGGAGGCCGCCTCTTTGACGAGAAGCGATCTCCCTTCGGTGTGGCTCTGACGCCTGTGCAGTGTATCCATTACTGTCTGACACGCCCTGCGGTGGCAGCGGTTATGGCAGGATATGACACGCCGGAACAGGTGGAGCAGGCCGCTGCTTATGAGACCGCCACCCGGGAAGAAAAGGATTACGCCGGAGTCCTGGCAGTGGCTCCCCGCCATACCTTTGGACAGGGAGAGTGTACATATTGCGGCCACTGCAAGCCATGCCCTTCGGAAATCGATATTGCCATGGTAAATAAATACTATGACCTGGCTGCCATGCAGCCGGAAGTCCCCGCCACGGTAAAGGCCCACTATAATGCCCTGGAGCACCGCGCCGACGAGTGTATCGGCTGCAGAAGCTGCGAGGGCAGATGTCCCTTTGGGGTCAAAATAGCCGATCGGATGGCAAAGACGGCGGAGCTTTTCCGCTGACCGGCTTCCTCCCGAATCATGTATCGGCAGGGGCGCGTCAGTCAAACAGGATCTCCTCCACCGTTACAAAGGTATAGCCCTCGTCCATCAGCTCGTCTATGGCCTGCAGAGCTGCCGTCACGGAGGTGTCGTAATAGTCATGCATCAGAATAATGCTGTCCTCCTTGGCCTTGCCCACGATTTTATCCACAATACAGGTAACATTGCTGGAACACCAATCCAGGGGGTCTATGTTCCACAGGACGGGAAACATATTCAGCTCCTTCTCAAAGCTCTTGTCCCAGGAACCGTAGGGCGGGCGCACATACTGCACATCCTCCCCGATGATCTCCCTTAATATTTCATTGGTCTTTATCAGCTCCTGCTTGAATTTTTCCCGGTTTTTCTTTGTGAGCTGGATGTGGCTGTATGTATGATTACCTATGAGATGCCCCTCCTCCTGCATTCTTTTTATAATGTCCGGGTGAAGCTCCGCGTGCTCTCCCGTGACAAAAAACGTCGCACGGACGCCCCGCTCCTTCAGACCGTCCAGAAGCTGTTCGGTATAGGAGGGGTGGGGGCCGTCGTCAAAGGTAATTGCAATTTTTTTGATGTCGTCCGTGCTCTCTATCTTCTCAAGCTGCGATATCTGCACTACACCGCTGTCCGAGGTTACCGCCTTGCTTCGCAGCCCATATGCGCAGCAAAAGAGCATACCCGCTATCAGGTCAAACAGCAGAAATACCGTAACCGCCTTTTTCATAATTCGTCTCGTTTCACAACATATATTTTATACAATATATGCATCCCATGCCGCTGCAATTCCCCGTATCAGGCGCTTATTCTTTGGCCTCCAGCCGATAAATCACAAAATCATAGTACATATAATGAAAGGCAAGAGCCTCCTCATAGGCATAGCTTTCCGTGGCAAACTGCGGCGTATCTCCCGCAAAGGCAATATACCACAAAGCGCCCCCGCCCTTTAACTGATTAGGGTCAGTGAGGGAATCCGTATTTGCAAAGGGTAGACTGTAGAGCTTATACGGATATATATAATATTGATGGTCAGGGTGATACACGCTCATGAACATGGTATGAGGGCCGGTGGCAATGATCTCGTCCTGTTCTCCCACCTGCTCCTCCCAAAAGGTCTCAAAGGTCTTCAGGCCGCCGTCATAATCCAAAATAATTTCTTCCCTGTACTGTACCAGAAAACAGACGGCTGCCGCCGTCAAAATCCCCGCCTTCCACCTGAGCTGCTTCAGACGGCTTACGCCTGCCGCATAGAAAAGCATCAGGAAGCCAAAGCCTGAGAATACATATCTTCCCAGAAAGCAGTTATTCATAAAGGCCGAAATCAGCCCTCCGGTGAGTACCGTGAGTCCCAGCGCTCCCATGCCCACCGCCGGCCCATAATTCCTCTCTGCCCGCATCCAGTCTACCGCCAGATACCCCAGAACCAGACAGATTCCCATACCTGTAAACATCACGGGGCCCTTGGGCGTCTCCAGCGCGGAAAACCATTCCTTACAATAATCCATAAAGGAATAAATCGTTGCCAGCTCCGCAGTGGAGCCCGTATCATACTGCATCCGTTGAATCATCTGCCTGCAGGTGACCGCCAGCCAGGGCGAAAACGCAAGGGCAACAATGCCTCCGCAGATAAAAAACGCCCTTATCTTTTGCTTATCCTTCCGATGCAGCAGCACCCCAAGGAAAAGCAGATAAAAGAAAAACGCCTGTATCATGGTAAACGTATGGCAGTAAACCGTACATATACTGACTACGCAGAACATACGCCATTTCCCGGGCGTTGCATCCAGATAAATATCATATGCCAAAAGCCCCATACAGGTGGTAAAAAATAATGCCGCGGCATACATTCTCACATTCCCTGCCTGTACGCTCATAATGGGCATCAATATGGAAAAAAGCATAAACCAGACCGAGAGCTTCTGCCCGAATAATTTTTTTACATAATATTTCCCCAGCAGCAGGTAGCCTTCCATAAAAAGAAGCGACAAGAGCTTCAGCTTCCAAAACTGTGTGCCTCCGCCCAAAAGATGATAAAATATTTTCAGGATAGAATAATAAAAGGGGGAATGGTCATCCACCACGGAGGTATAGAATAACCGCATCCATGACTGTGACACCATGGACGCCGAATATGCCTCATCATACCATAAATTGTCGGTAATACACAATGCTCCCCAGACAAGCAGCCCCACAACAGGCAGCGCATGCCAGATAATCGTATTCTTCTTTTCCGTATTCATCATATTATCAATCTCTCATTCAGCTCCGTTTATCATATTTTCGGCACAAAATTCCCGGATTATCCGGATTGTATGCGGCAATTCGGCGCCGCCCTTTTTCTACTCAAACTGCGCGTTATAAAGCCGCCTGTAAACGCCCTGGGCCGCCATCAGCTCCCTGTGGGTGCCCTGCTCCACCACCTCTCCGTTGTCAACCACCAGGATAAGGTCGGCATTTTCAATGGTGGAGAGCCTGTGGGCAATGACAAAGCAGGTCTTGCCCTCCATCAGCTTCAGCATCGCCTTTTGAATCTGTCTCTCGGTCCGGGTGTCAACATTTGAGGTCGCCTCGTCCAGTATCAGCATTTTTGCGTCCAGAAGCATGGCGCGCGCAATGGTCAAAAGCTGCTTCTGCCCCTTGGAAATATTGGTTCCCTCATCCGTAAGCACGGTGTCATAGCCCTCCGGAAGGCGCTTGATAAAGGAATGGATATGCGCCGCCCGGGCCGCAGCCTCCACCTGTTCCCTGGTTGCCCCCTCCTTGCCGTAGGCCAGATTTTCATAAATGCTTCCGTAAAACAGCCATGTGTCCTGCAAAACCATGGCATACGCCTTGCGCAGGCTCCGCCTGGTCAGGCTGCCCGCCTCCTTCCCGTCCACCAGAATCCGTCCGCTGTCCGGGTCATAAAACCGCATAAGCAGGTTAATCAGGGTGGTCTTGCCTGCGCCTGTAGGACCTACGATAGCGATCAGCTTACCGGGCTGTGCCGTGAAGCTCAGATCGTGAATAATGGTTTTTCCCGGAAGATAACCGAAGCTTACATGATCCGCCCTCACCTCTCCGGACACCTCGCTCAGCTCCTCCGCACCCGCCATGTCCGCGGGCTCCGGCTCCTCGTCTATAAGACGGAACACTCTCTCCGCCGCGGCAAGGGCGGACTGCAGCTCGCTGAAAATATTTGCCGCCTCGTTAATGGGTCCCGAAAATTTGCGGGAATACAGCACAAAGGAGGAGATGTCTCCCACCCTCATATGCCCGGCAAGGTACAGTAAAGCGCCGAACACGCTGATCAGCGAAAGCGACAGATTATTGATAAAGTTTACACAGGGGCCCACCACACTTCCGTAATATTCCGCGCGGTAATAGGCGTCCACCGCCTCTTTGTTCTTTTTGTTAAAGCGATGCTGGGTATATTCCTCCCGACCGTAGGCCTTCAGCGTTTTCTGCCCCGTTATCATTTCCTCCACAAAACCGTTCATTGCCCCCAGCTTGGCGGAGCGCAGCCTGAAAAGCGGTCTTGTCCTGCCGGTAATATATTTTGTAATCAGGACGGACATGGGCACGGTCACCGCAAAAACCAGCACCAGCACGGGCGATATGGTAAGCATCATCACCAGGGCGCCCACCACCGTGATCACCGTGGTAAAAAGCTGCACCAGATCGTTTGACAGGGACGCGTTCACCGTGTCGATGTCGTAGGAGATCCGGCTGATAATATCGCCGGTCTGATGTATGTCAAAGTATCCCACCGGCAGGGTCATCAGCTTCTCAAACACATCCTGGCGCATCCGGTATACGACCTTTCGGCTGATTGTCAGCATCAGCACCTGCAGGCCGTAAGCCATCAGCGCCGATATCACATAAAACGCCGCCATCCATGCCGCGTAGAGAAATACGGTCCGGAAATCCACCGCCCCCTCCCCAAGCTCGATGGCTCCGATACACAGCCCTGTGAGCTTGGGACCTATCAGAGAGAACAGATTACTGCCCAGGGTACAGATAATAGCCGCCAGCAGCAGCCATTTATAATGCAGCATATATTTTCCAAGCCGCAGAATGGTTCCTCTGGTATATCTTCTTTGGTACTGCTCCCGGTTCTCCCTCCCCGCGTTTTGGTCCGGTCCCTGTTCTTCCTTCCCCGCGTTTAATTGGGTTACCGGGCTTTTATTTACTTTACCGCTCATTCCACTCCCCCCTCTCCGGTCTGGGTTCTGCTTATCTCGGCATAAACCTCACAGCCTTTCATAAGCTCCTCGTGGGTGCCATAGCCGATGGGCTCTCCGTCCTGAAGAACCAGAATATGGTCCGCGCCGCGGATAGAGCTTACCCGCTGTGCCACGATCACAAGGGTAGTTCCCTGAAAATGCTCCTTGATTCCCCTGCGCAGCTGTGCGTCCGTGCGGTAATCCAAAGCGCTGGAGGAATCGTCCAGTATCAGAATCTCCGGTTTTGCGGCAAGGGCCCTGGCAATGAGCACACGCTGCTTCTGTCCGCCGCTTAAATTTGCTCCCTTGATATTCAGGGCCTCTCCTGCCTTGTCGGAGCGGCTCTCCACAAACTCGCTGGCACGGGCATACAAAAGCGCCTCCTGAATCTGTTCCTCGGTCATATCCCTTCCCAGGCTCACATTTCCCGCGATGGTATCCTCGAAAATAGTATCGTTCTGAAACACTACCCCAAACTTTTTCTTAAGCTCCTCCGGCCGATAGCTGCGCACGTCCCTGCCCGCAATACGGACACAGCCCTGGTCTACATCGTACATCCGCATCATCAGGTTGATAACGGTGGACTTTCCGGACCCTATCTCCCCTATGATTCCCAGCGTTTCTCCCTTTTTGATATGAAAGCTTAAATCTCTGATGTTTGCGCTTTCCTGATTAACGGCGGTTTCCGATGCACTGCCCGCCGTGCCGTCAATGCCCTTTTTGCTTTTAATATAAGAAAAGGTCACATGTTCAAAAGCAATTTCTGCGTCCGCCCCGTCTCCCGGCTCCATATAGATATCCTCCGCCACTTTCATATCATCCCCGCACTCCAGCACCTGCCAGATACGGTTCCCTGAGGCGATCGCCTTGGAGAGAACGGTGAACATCTTTGAAATAGACAGCATGGCGTTTAAAATAATGGTAAAATAGGTGGTAAACGCAAGGATCTTACCCACATCAGAGGTTCCCGCGTTCACCCTGTAAGCCCCCACCAGGATAACGCCTACCAGCCCCAGATTCAGCAGTATGTTCATGGAAGGATTGATAACCGCCATCACCATGCCGTTTTTCCGCTCTCGCTCCACCACATCTTTATTGATAGAGCGAAACTTCTCCGTCTCATAATCGGACTTGGACAACGCCCTGATGACACGCATGCCCGCGATATCCTCCCGCACCATACGGACAAACCGGTCGTTCGCCTCCTGCAGGCCCGCATACATGGGAATGCTGCGCCTTGACACATATACCGTGATAAATCCCAGCACCGGCAGCGTAGCCAGAAGCACACACGCCATGGCTGCATCAAGGGTGAAGGTGACAAAGATGCCCCCGATTAAAAGTATGGGAGCACGCACCCCAAGCCTCTGTACACGTCCCAGCATTTGATGCACATTGTAGGTGTCCGAGGTCATTCTGGAAATCAAAGAGGGCTTGGTAAAGGAATCCGTCTGAGCGTTGGACAGATACATGGTCTTTGAAAACAGGTCATGCCGAATCCTCTCGGTAGCGTCGCTCGCCACTCTGGACGCCATACGGTTGGCAATAATATTAAACGACACGGCGCATATGGAGCATACGATCATCAAAAGTCCCCATAACAGAATCAGGCGCCTGTTTTCCATAGGAATCACCGAATCAATAATATGTGCCAGAATATAGGGGATACACAGATCCATGATCGTTCCCACAAACTTAACCAGGAATCCCACTCCCATCCGCCCAAAATAGGGCTGTAAATACTTCAATACAATCTGCTTCAATTTTCTACCCTGCTTTCCCATTTTGTCCCAAAGGCACTGCCTGCAATGCATGCGCCGGGAACAACCTAAAGCCGGACAGCACACCCCGTGTACTGTCCGGCAACCCTGTTTATTCTATCTGCAAAGCATTGCAGCGCCTCGATCGTCAAACCTTAAATACCGAAACCTCCGACACCAGGCCATCCATATTTTCTCCCAGCACATCCGCCGTATGGTTCAGGTTCTGGACATTTTCCACCAGCCTATCCAATACCTCTCTCACTACCTCGGCACTGTTTGCGGTCTCCTCAATGATATCGGATATATTCTTCACTGCCTCCACCGTATAGCTTCTTTCGTGGTCCGCCTTCTCGGTGCTGTCCACAATATTCTTCAGTCCGTCGATGAGCATGCTCATTCTCTGCTGCATCTCACGGAATACTTCGATTACCTGATCCACCGACTCTGTCTGGGAGGCCACCATCGCCTGTGCAAGCTGTGCGCTTTCCACACTGTCCAGGGTCTGTGCCGTAATATGTTTCACGTTATTGCTGATCTCTCCTGCCGCCGTCGCGGAGTCGTCGGCAAGCTTGCGGATTTCTTCTGCCACCACCGCAAAGCCTCTGCCCGCCTCGCCTGCTCTCGCCGCCTCAATGGAAGCATTCAGGGACAGCAGGTTGGTCTGCTCTGAGATCTCCGTGATCGTGCCGACGAAGGTGTTGATGATTTCCGACTTCTGGCGCAGGGAATCGATACTCTCGCCCACCTTTTGGGTAATGTCATTGGTCTTTCTTGCCCGCTCGCCCAAAAGCTGTACGATCTCCATACCGCGGTTGATCATGTTCTCCGTCTCGTCAACCAATCTTTCGACCTGCTCCACCACGCCGCTTGCGTTCTGTATCTCCGCCGAAAGCCTGTCAGTCTTGTTCACGCATTCCTGCGCATGCTCTGACTGTCTGGACATACCCTCGTTAATCTCATTGATTGCCGCCATGATATCCGTAGAATAGTCGCTTATGACCCCGGAGACCTTCTCCACCGCCTGGGCAGATTCCTCCAGCTGGCCTGTGGCCGCCGTCACCTTGCGCACCAGATTCTTTGTGTTTGAAATCATGTTGTTTGCGGAGCCTGCCAGATTTCTGAATTCATCCCTGCCCCTTGCCGCTACCTGAACCGTCAGATCGCCCTGGGCCACCACGCCGAAGCTCTTGGAGATCCTCCGCAGGTTGTTCTGAATGCCAACTACGATCAACAGCCCGACCACCAGCACAATAATACACGCAAGAACCACCAGCCCGATTGTCAGGCTCTTGATTTCCTCCGCCTGCGCGGTGATCAGCTTCATGGGTACGAGGGCACATATGGCAGCGCCTGTTCTCTCGTTCACCTTATAAATAAACTGGTAATCCGCTCCCTTGAAATCAACCTTTTGTACGCCCGACAGCTCCTGGCTGAAAACAGGCGCAAAAAAGCTCTGACCATAAAATACGTTTTCACCCTGGTTGAGAACGCTTTCCGCGCCCTCATCAAGATTTTCATAAATCAGCTCTTTACCGTCTTCGGTGATAAAGCCGATTATGCTGCCCCTGCCTAAATCAAACTGCACCAGGAAATTAGAGATGGCATCCTTGTCAACATCCACGATCACCGCTCCCATATTGTTTACGGTAAGAATCTGATACGACATGAAATATGTACTTGAATCCATCTCAAACAGCCCATCCAACAGGGTATGATTATCGATCCAATGGTCGGTCCCGATTATTGTTCCCACATCCGAATCCCTGTATTCCCCCAGTACGCCGTCCATCGTACCTCCGAAATAGGTAGATATTAAAGCTACTCCTGACGGAGTAAGGATATGCATATGCTTGATAAAGGGATTGGTGGAACGCGCCGTATCCATGTCCATCCTCGTGCTGTTTGCAAACTTTCTTTTTTCCGACATGTCATCACTGCTGGAGCTGATAACATAACGGCTCAGATCATTGTTATAAACATACTTTGCCGCCTCAGCTTCCACCTGTGAAAACGCCATGTCCACATACTGTTCCGCCATGTTGATGGTCTGCATGGCAGAGCTCTGAAAGCTATCGTTTAAACCCTTCGCAGAGCTTATGTACGCAGAAACGCCGATTACAATCATAAAGACAATCGGCACAAAAAAACACATTATAATCTTGTTTCTGATGCTAAAAAGCATCAGCCCCCTTTTTTTATTCCCGCCGTTCTTCTCCTTCCGTGCCATAAATCACCACCAAGCCTCAGGCAGACAGAGTTATCCTTTTGAGGCGCAAACGCATACAGTGAAAGAGGGCGTTTGCATAATTTTCCTTTCTTAGATTTTTCTTTCACCTTGAATATTCCATGACAAAAACCGCAATCAAACTTCTTACTTGGATTATACACTATTTCTCCCATTTAACCAATACCAAATATCACAAAAAAGCAACATTGTGCAAAATAGACAAAAATGCATCATAATAATTAAAAATTGATGAACTCTAAATATTTCTTGGAAAATGCCGGCTCATTTGCAAGATTTACAATCTCCGTCCCTTCCACCGTTTGTTCAAGCCCTGCCTCCAGACTTTCTCTCCCGCCTGCAAAAACAGCCCTGCCCGCAGCCAGGCAGCCGCCCAGAGCCGTATTTCCTCCCGTGACCGCCTTTTTTGCCAAAGCCGGGGGAAGCAGGCCGATTTCGGCGGCGTCAGAGGGCTTCAGATAATATCCGAAGCCGCCTGCCAGAATTACCCTGCCGACCTGCTCCGCGCGCACGCCGTACTTCTCCAGCAGCACCTCTATCCCCGCCGCTGCCGCCGCCTTTGCCAGCTGCACTGCCCGCACCGCCTCCTGCGTCACCCGCACGTTTCCCACACGGACGCCCTTCTCAAAAAATTCCTCCGCCAAAAGACCTGTGGCATCCATGCAGCCCTCTCTCTTTAAAGCCGCCAGAATACTGATCATATCGGCGCCCCACACCCCTCTGTTGGGGCCGCCCTCAAAGGCAGGTCCCGCCGCCGTGGCACAGGCTATTCTCCTGCGGCTGTTTCCCAATACCATCTCTCCGTTTGTCCCCAGGTCAACAAGCAGCGTCAGTCCTTCCTGCTCCGCCATCCTGCAGGCAAGGACCCCCGCAAGGATATCGCCGCCCACAAAGGCGGAAAAGCACGGAAATCCGAAGCAGGGAACGCCCTCAATCTCCATGTCCGCAGGCTTCGGATGGGACGCAAAAAAAGGAGCGTGACCCAGCTCCCAAACATCGATGCCCTGAAGAAAATATGTCATTGTGGTATTTGCCGCATACACCAGGCACAGCTCCTCCCCTGGCGCAAGCCTGGCCTTAAACCTGAGAAGACCCTGCCGCAGCACCTTAAGCGCCATGCCCTTCAGGTCTGCCGCCTTGACCGGATCTTCCGCCGCCTGTATCCTGGACAGCACATCCGCACCGTAAACGGTCTGGGGATTTACCGTCAGATACCGGTCTTCTACGGCGCCGTCCTCCCCGTAGAGAAGCATGGCGATTGTGGTGGTGCCGATGTCCGCCGCCGCAAGCCGCCTGCCTCCGCCGTGCAGGGGCCGCCTTTCATCGAAAAGCGCAGCCCCCGCCTCCGGACCAAGCACATGCATCCCTGCCGTCTGTCCGGAGGATGCCGTCACCCCGGGACACAGCCCGCAGCCGGTACAGATACGGCAGCGCAGACCTCTTTTCTTCTCCTCCATACCGGCTCCGCTCCTTCTACACAAACTGATTCTGCTCCTTATCATAGCGGTAATCCACCGCCGCAAGCCTGTCCGTAATCTCCTGCTTCTCCACGCCGAGATCCTCGCACAGCGCATCCAGGTCTCTGTAAAAATCCCGCAGCTTTAAATTCACAAAGCCTAACAATATAAACGGGTCCTTGGGAATCATCTTCTATTCTCCTGCCTTTTCCAAATATAACAGCCTGCACCGGAAATCTCCCCACAGCCTCTCAAAGGGGAAGCCTCCCTCCATCAGCACGCTGCCGTTCACCGTCCTGCCCGTGTCTTTCAGAAGCTCCTCCCCTTCCATATCCACCTGCCGGATCTGATAATCCGCATCCGGCTGCAGCCCCTGCAGGCGTAAAATACGGCTGCGCCGGTTGGGCTCGTTCAGCACCTGTGTAAAGAATACCAACGCCCTTTCCTTCCGGGAATCGTTTATCTGAAAGCAGTCAAACAGATGGTTTTCCTGATAGGAGGCGATACGGTAATAATCCCCCTCCCGCACCAGCTCGTTAAATCTGCGGTACATTTCCGTCTGTCTCTTTACCATCGCGGCGTCCCGGGCGTCAAGCTTCGTTATATCCAGCTCGTAGCCGAAGGTTCCCGCCAGCGCCACATAGCCCCTGGTCTCAAAGGGAGTGACTCTGCCCACCGTATGATTGGGGCATACACTGACATGTGCCCCTATGGAGGACAGGGGATACAGCATGGCCGTGCTTTCCTGTATGGAGAGCCTTTCTATGGCATCCGCATCGTCGCTGCACCAGATCTGGGGACCGTAATACAGCATGCCGGGGTCAAAGCGCCCGCCGCCTCCGCTGCAGTTTTCCAGAAGCAGCTCAGGAAACTCCGTAATCAGCCTCTGCTGCATCTCATAGACTCCCAGCACATAACGGTGGTAAAGCTCCCCCTGCCTGTCCGCAGGAAGCGCCGCGCCGGCCAGATCCGTCAGCGGACGGTTCATGTCCCATTTCACATATTCCACGTTTGCCGAGTGAAGCACCGAGAACACCTGCTCCATGATATAATCGCGCACCTCTCTGCGGCTGATATCCAGCACATACTGATTTCTCGACAGCGCCGGCTGCCTCCCGGGAATCGCAAGCGCCCAGTCGGGATGCTCCCGGTACAGCCGGGAGTCCCGGGAAACCATCTCCGGCTCGATCCATATGCCGAACTTCATGCCCAGGGCGTTGACCTGGTCCACAAGATATTTCAGCCCGCCCTTCAGCTTATCCTCGTTGACCTGCCAGTCCCCCAGAGAGCGGTTGTCGTCAAAGCGGTTCCCGAACCAGCCGTCGTCCATCACCAGCATTTCTATTCCAAGCTTTGCGCTCTCTCTGGCAATGTCGATCAGCTTCTTTTCATCGAAGTCAAAGTAAGTGCCCTCCCAGTTATTTATCAAAACAGGCCGCTTCTTATGCAGATAAGGACTGCGGATCAAATGCTTACGGTACAGCCTGTGAAAGCACCGGGTCATATCTCCCAGCCCCGCCGACGAATATACCATAATCATCTCCGGGGTCTGAAAGCTCTCTCCCGGCAGAAGCCTCCAGCAAAAGTCCTCGGGATTGATGCCCATGACCACGCGTACGGAGTCAAACTGACTGATTTCCGCCTGGGCGATAAAGTTTCCCGAATACACAAAATGAAAGGCATAAACCTCCCCGGCAGT
Source organism: uncultured Acetatifactor sp. (assembly GCA_910578215.1). Taxonomy (GTDB): domain Bacteria; phylum Bacillota; class Clostridia; order Lachnospirales; family Lachnospiraceae; genus Acetatifactor. The sequence continues at coordinate 54,588 of CAJTPH010000023.1, forward strand.
CTGAGTCGTTCCCGGCGTCAGAAGCGCCAGAAACGGATGCTCCTGATGGGAGGTCTCGCCCCTGAGAGTAGACACGCAGAACTTCCCGTGTCCCAGCCTCTTTCGCTCCATGTGCCGCTCCCTTGCCCAGCCGCCGTGCAGGGTGAGCGTCTCAAAATCACGATTGTCCATATCCAGACAGCCGCTCATCGCCTTTTCCAGACAGAGGACGTCGCCTCCCCCATTCTCAAAGCATACGCTTCTGGCAATGGCGTCCGTATCCTCAAACACGCTGTAGGACAGCCTTGCCAGAAGCCCCAGCGCCTTGTCCTCACAGGTTATGACCAGCGTGGTCACTTCCCTTTCGCCGCCAAAGGTTGCCGGAAGACCCTCCAGAGGCTTTTTTCCATCATAGATCTCATGGCACAGATAGGTGAGCTGCACGCCGCTGCAGCCGTTTTTGTCCCTCACCCGGACGCTGCTCTCCCGAAAATCACCCACACCGTGGCCGGAGTACTCTGCAGGAAAGGAATCCATTATGGCGACCCGTTCCCTGGCGTTTGTATCCGGCGTATAAGGATGCTCCTGCGTCCTCAGAAAAAGCTCCGCGCCCCTTGCGGAGCACAGCCTTCTGCCGTAGTATATATGCCCCAAAAGCCCTTCCGTCCCCACAAGCCCTATCAAATAGGTTGTGTTGGGGGTGTCCAGCCTGAATATCCTCTCCTGCTCCAAATAAGTTATCGACATTTTCTTTCCTTATCTCAGTTCCGTCTCCGTCCCGAAACTGTCCTTCTTTTTTATCCCTGTTCCGTTTTGTTCCGAAACTGTTTTCCATTTTCCTGCGGCTGTCAGTCCTCACCGCCGGAATTCCTTACCAGAGCGGCAAGCGCCCCGTCCTGTAAATCTATCAGCACCGTATCTCCCTGACTGACCTTGTCCTCCAAAATCAGCTTTGCCGTCAGGGTCTCCACATATTTTTGGATATAGCGCTTTAAAGGGCGCGCCCCGTACACCGGGTCATAGGCATTGTCCACGATAAACCGCTCCGCCTCCCCGGACAGCTCCAGACGCAGATTCCTGTCGTCCAGGCGCCTGTTCAGGTCGGCAATGATCATATCCACGATTCCCCCGATATTATCCTTTGTCAGAGGCTTAAACAGAATCGTCTCGTCCAGCCTGTTCAAGAATTCCGGACGGAAATGACCGCGAAGCTCATCCATCACCGCTTCCTCCGCCTCCGGGCTGATCTGCCCGTCAGGTGTAATGCCCTCCAGCAGGTAAGAAGCGCCGATGTTCGACGTCATAATTAAGATCGTGTTCTTAAAATCCACCGTCCTGCCCTGGGAATCCGTCACACGCCCGTCATCCAGCACCTGCAGGAGCACGTTGAACACATCCGGGTGCGCCTTCTCGATCTCGTCGAAAAGCACCACGCTGTAAGGCTTTCTGCGGACCGCTTCCGTGAGCTGGCCGCCCTCCTCATAGCCCACATATCCGGGAGGCGCTCCGATCAGCCTGGACACGGAGTATTTCTCCATATATTCACTCATGTCGATGCGCACCATATTGGTCTCGTCGTCAAACAGTGCCGCCGCCAGGGATTTCGCCAGCTCCGTCTTGCCCACGCCCGTGGGACCCAGGAACAGGAAGGAGCCTATGGGCTTGTCGGGGTCCTTGATGCCCGCCTTGGAGCGGATGATCGCCTCCGTCACCTTGGTGACGCCCTCATCCTGTCCGATCACGCGCTTATGAAGCTCCTCGTCCAGATGCAGCGTCTTGTTGCGCTCGCTCTCCGTCAGCTTGGCCACCGGGATACCCGTCCATCTTGAGATGATCCTGGCGATCTCCTCATCCGAAACCTTTTCGTGGACAAGGGACAATTCGCCCGCTCCGTTCTTTTCCTCCTCCTGCTGAAGCTCCTTCTTTAACGCCGGCAGCCTGCCGTAGCTGAGCTCCGCCGCCTTCTCCAGATTGCCCTCCCGCTGGGCGATCTGAATCTCGTTGTTGACCTCGTCGATCTCCTCGCGAAGCCTTGAAAGCTTATCCACGGAGGCCTTTTCGTTATCCCACTGGGCCTTTTTGCCCGCAAAGTCCTCCTTTAGCTCCGCAAGCTCCTTCTGCAGATCCTCCAGACGTTCCCGGCTCAGCCGGTCCTCCTCCTTCTTCAGGGCGGCAACCTCTATCTCCATCTGCATAATCTTCCGCTGCAGCTCATCCAGCTCCGAAGGCATGCTGTCCAGCTCCGTCTTGATCAGAGCGCACGCCTCGTCCACCAGGTCTATTGCCTTGTCCGGCAGAAACCGGTCCGAGATATAGCGGTTGGAAAGCACCGCTGCGCTGACCAGCGCGTTGTCCATGATCTTTACGCCGTGATAGACCTCATAGCGCTCCTTCAGTCCCCTCAGTATGGAAATGGTATCCTCCACTGTGGGCTCATCCACCAGAACCGGCTGGAACCGGCGCTCCAGCGCCGCATCCTTCTCGATATACTGTCTGTATTCGTCGAGGGTGGTGGCTCCGATACAGTGAAGCTCGCCCCTGGCAAGCATGGGCTTGAGCATATTTCCCGCGTCCAGCGCGCCGTCCGTCTTTCCCGCGCCCACAATGGTATGCAGCTCGTCGATAAAGAGGATGATCTGCCCGTCGCTGTTCTTGACATCCTCCAGCACCGCCTTCAGCCGCTCCTCAAACTCTCCCCTGTACTTTGCCCCGGCGACCAGCGCGCCCATATCCAAAGCAAATATCTTCTTGTTTTTCAACGCCTCCGGCACATCGCCCCTGACAATACGCTGCGCCAGTCCCTCAACCACCGCCGTTTTGCCCACGCCGGGCTCTCCGATCAGAACGGGATTGTTCTTGGTCTTGCGGGAGAGAATGCGGATCACGTTTCTGATCTCGCTGTCCCTGCCGATAACAGGGTCAAGCTTCTGGTTTTTCGCCTTCTCCACCAGCTCCTGGCCGTATTTCTCCAAAGTGTCATAGGTTGCCTCGGGATTATCGCTGGTCACCCTCTGGTTGCCGCGCACGGTGGAAAGCGCCTGCAGGAAACGCTCCCTGGTGATGCCGTATTCCTTCCAGATCTGCGCGATCTCCTTGTTAGGGTTTTTCAGCATTGCCAGGAACAGGTGCTCCACGGACACATACTCATCCCCAAGCTGCTTCGCCTCATCCTCGGCGCTTATCAGGACATTGTTTAAATTCTGTCCCACATAAACCTTTCCGCCCTGGACCTTGGTGCGCTTCGCAAGAGCCTGTTCCACACGGCCCAAAAAGTGCTCCTTCTGAATCTCCATCTTTTCAATCAGCTTTAAAATCAGACTGTCGTCCAGGGTGAGCAGGCTGTACAGCAAATGCTCCTGCTCTATCTCCTGGTTGCCATACTCACATGCAAGCCTTTCACAGCCATTCACGGCCTGCATGGACTTCTGGGTGAATTTCTGTATATTCATGGTGTACCTCCCTGACCTCAGAGGCTGAAGGCGCTTCCGCAGTCTTTGGCGCCCTCGCCCTGTTTTTGTTCTATGTCAAATATAACACATAACACGCTAATAGCAATAAAAATAAAATAAACTTTTTATAATCTTTAAAAGCGTCCTTCCTTCTACCCCGGCGGAAAGCTACACAGCACGCCTGTCTACTGCTGCCTTAATATTTCCGCAATCTTTTCGATCATTTCGTCCTCCTTCAGACGAAACTTGATCTCCACGCGCCTGGATGCCGCCATATCCACCTTCGATGTATTATTCCCCTGCCCGTCCTTGACATATACGGGATGGCTCCAGGAGCGTCCGTTTACGGTGAGCAGCGCGGTCAGCTGCTCGATCTTTTCTTTGCTCAGACCGTTTTTTGAATCGATGCAGAATTCCGCAACGGAATACGCCCTCTGATAAGAAAGCTTCATATTGCTGGCATAATCTCCGTCCGTGTCCGTATGTCCTTCGATAATGATCTCGGCTATGTAATCCCGGAACCTGTCCTGTAGAAGCACGTCCAGATAGGTGGGAATGACCTTCTGGAGCGTACCCTTGCTCTCCGCCGTAAGCGCCGCACTGTTAAAGCTGAACAGCACGTCGGAGGAAAAGGTAATGGAACCGGTCTGTATATCCACGCTCATGCCGGAATTGTTAAAAGCGCTCTGCAGGGCGCCTATGATATCCGTCCGGATGCCCACGATATTCTCCAGCTCCTGCTGGGTGCTGGTAAGCTCGTTTCTGGCATTCTCAATCTCCAGATACGCATTGTTCAGCTCGTCCTTTGTGAGCGCCGCCTCATCGTATGCCTGCTGCAGCTGTGCCAGCGAAAACTCCAGCTCCTGATTTGACTTTTCGATCTCCGCCCTGTAATTGTCCAGCTCCTGCTGGGCATTGAACAGCAGCTTCTCCGCGTCCTCGATCTCCTGCCTCGCCAGCCCCAGCTCATGCTCCGACCGCTGCAGATCCGTGTTTTTCTGCCTGTATACGGCAAGGGTGATGGCAATGATCAAAATAAAGATCAAAAGAAGCGCCGCCATCATGTCCGAGTAGGACTGCCAGAAACTGTTCTCCGCAAATGCCTCTCTGTTTCTTTTTCTATTTTTCATATAAATCCCTCATCTGTTCAAAGGTGTACAGCTGGTTGCTGATATCGCGCCCAATTTCCTCACAGGTATCCTCCAGCGTCTTTTTCTGCTCTGCCAGCTCCCTGGAAAACGCATCCTGGCGCTCCATCATCTGCACCATGCTTTCCTGCATATTCTGAGTGGATTCCATCAGTGCGTTCGCCGCCTCGATCACCCTTCTGACGCCCTCCTCGCTGACGGCCGCCGCCTCCGCGGAGCCGTTCAGCGCATGCCCCAGCGCCTTAAACTCCGTGCCCATGACGTGCTGAAGCTGCGTCAGGAAATGATTCGCCATCTGTTCCATCGCTCCGCTCTGTTCCTCCGCCTCACCCTTGGCAAGCGCCACCAGCTGCTTTAAATAATTTGTCTGATTGGCATGATAGATCAGCATTGCGGCAATGTTGTCCTCCTCGGAGCCCACAGCCGGCGGAAGCGCGCACTGCTTGAAGATATTCAGGAACTGGTCCAGCTTACCGTAGGCATCCGCCATAATGCTGCGGTACGCAAAGTTAAATATCAGGGAAAAAAGGATGCCGTAAACCGACGTGTGGAACGCCACCTTCATGCCCGACAAAAGCGGTCCCACATTGTCGGATATGGTATAAATGTCATCTCCGTTAAAGGCTCCCAGACCCAGGGACAGACCCACAAACGTTCCAAGGATTCCCAGACCCGTGAGAGTTCCCGAAATGCCGGAGTTGAAATAATTGCTTCCCACCTTTTCGATCAGTTCCTCGTTGATATATTCCTCGATGTCGCAGGCATTGATATATCCCCTTCCCGACTGGCTGTTTTTCATGCGCAGGCAATATTTTCCAAACGCCTTTTTCAGAGTATCCTCCTGAAAAAGATTCTTGTCGTCCTGAATCTCCGCCCAGAGATTTTTGTTGCCGTTCTTTTTATATATCTCCAAAAGCTTGGTGGATACCGCCCTCAGATCGTCTGTCACGCCGTTGAGCCTTATAAAGCTCACGGTGGAGATCACAAACAGCCCCCCGATGATCGCCAGGAACACCGCGTTGATCACCAGGTTGCTGACAGAAGGGACATCGCCCTTGAACACTCCGTTTGCGTACAATACGAACGCAACCATAGCCGCATATACCAGGAACAGCCCATAAAATAATTTGTTTTTCATCTGTATTTTCCTGCCTTTCTTCTCTCACCCCTGCCGGAGGCCTCAGCCCACCGCCTTTACCTCGTAGCCCGCATCGGCAACCGCCGCTGTCAGCGCCTCGTCGGACACCTCCTCCGCAAGCTCCACCGTCGCCGTCTTTTCCTCCAGGCTCATGGAAACCGCACTGACGCCCTTTACCGCCTCCAACGCCTTCTGCACCCTTCCGGTGCAGTGCCCGCACATCATTCCCTCAATGGTCAATACCTTTTTCATAATCTCTTTCCTTTCCGCGCCGGTCCTGGCCGCGCTGTCCAAATTTTCCGTTTCCGGCAGGGTATCAGCCTCCTTTGCCGGCTGCGCCTCTGCCCCGGCAGCCCTTTTCATGCTGCCAAAACCGCTCTTAAAGCCTCTGAGCCTCAGTGCGTTGCCCACCACAAATATACTGCTCAGACTCATTGCCGCGGCTCCGAACATGGGATTTAACTTTATCTGAAATAAAGGATACCACACTCCGGCTGCCAATGGAATACCTATTGCATTATAAAAAAATGCCCAGAACAGATTTTGTTTAATATTACGGATAACCGCGCGGCTCAGGGACACCGCCGTCACCGCATCCCGCAGGTCGCTTTTCATCAGTACGATATCCGCGCTCTCCATCGCCACGTCCGTCCCGGCTCCGATCGCCATTCCCACATCCGCAGCCGCAAGCGCCGGCGCGTCGTTTATGCCGTCCCCGATCATCGCCACCTTATGCCCTGCCCTCTTGAGCTGGCTGATCTTCTTCTCCTTCTCCTGGGGAAGAACCTCGGCGATCACCTCCTCGATGCCCAGGCCCCTGCGGACCGCCTCCGCCGTACGCCGGTTGTCACCGGTGAGCATTACCACATGGATTCCCATTTCCTTAAATTTCCGGATGGCCTCCCTGGAGGTCGGCTTCACCTCGTCCGCCACATCCACCATCCCCAGAAGCCTTCTCTCATCCGCAATCAAAAGCGGTGTCATACCCTCGTCCGCCGTCATCTCCAGACCCTTCAGCACCTCCGGCAAAAGCTCGATGCCGTTTTCTTCCATATATGCGCGGTTTCCCACAAAATACCGGGCTCCCGCCCTTGCTCCCGCATCTTTGGCCGCAAACTCCGCCGCGGCTTCTCCCGCCTCTGTCCTGCCCGCCACAAAGACCGCAGTGGGGCCGTCCGTACCGGAATCCATGGTTCGCGGCGGAATATCCTCCGCAAGGACTCCCTCCACACCCCTGCCAAACACCGCTTTAAAATCTCTGACCTCCGGAATCCGCAGCCTTTTCTTCTCTGCATACTCCACGATTGCCTCTGCAAGGGGATGCTCGCTCTTTTTCTCCAGAGCGGCGCCGATCTGCATTAAAGTCTCCAGGGACATATCCTGTACATAACAGCCCATCCCCATAACCTTAAGCCTTCCTGACGTGATGGTGCCTGTTTTGTCCATCACCACCGTATCTATCTCCTTGGCCTGCTGCAGGGCCTCGCCCGACTTTATAAGAATGCCGTGGTTTGCGCCCACACCGGTTCCCACCATAATTGCCACCGGAGTCGCAAGCCCCAGGGCGCAGGGGCAGGAAATCACAAGCACGGCTATGGCGGAGGAAATTGCGAACTCCGCCCCTGCCCCCAGAAACAGCCAAACCAGAAGCGTTACCAGCGCGATTCCCATAACCACCGGCACAAACACCCCTGCCACCTTGTCCGCAAGCTGCGCGATAGGCGCCTTGCTGGAGCTCGCCTCCTCCACCAGGCGTATGATCTGGGATAAGGTGGTATCCTCTCCCACCCTGTCGGCGCGGCACTTCAAAAAGCCCGCCTTGTTCACCGTGGCCGACACCACCCTGTTCCCCGCCTGCTTTTCCACAGGAACACTCTCCCCTGTGATCGCCGCCTCGTCCACGCTGGAATTTCCCTCCAGCACCGTGCCGTCCACAGGCACGAGGCTGCCGGGCTTTACCAGGAAAATATCTCCCGCCTGAAGCTCCTCGGTGGGGACCTCTTTCTCCTCTCCGTCCCCGGTCAGTATAACGGCCGTCTTGGGAGACAGGTCCATAAGCTTGGTGATGGCGTCGCTGGTCTTGCCCTTGGAGCGGCTCTCCAGATACTTTCCCACCGTTATCAATGTCAGGATCATCCCTGCCGACTCAAAATACAGATCCGCGGAATACCGTTCCACCACCGCCATATCCCCGTGCCCCAGCCCATAGCCGATACGGTACATGGCAAAGACGCCGTAGCCTATGGCGGCGGAAGCCCCCAGCGCAATCAGACTGTCCATGTTCGGGCTGCGGTGCCACAGGGTCTTAAACCCTACCGCAAAAAATTTACGGTTCATATAAAGAATGGGCAGAAGCAGTAAAAACTGCGTCATGGCGAAGCTCACTGCGTTCTGGCCGCCGTGCAGATACCTGTGTACAAATTCCGGAATGGGCAGCCCGAACCATTCATTATACATGTGATACATTGCCACATACATAAGCGGAATCAGAAATCCCACGGAAATCCCCAGACGAAGACGCATGGCTCCCGCTTCCTCCCTGGCCTTCCGCTGCAGGTCTTCCCTTCCGTTTGCCCGGGGCCTGCCCGCTGCCCTTACGCCCTCTCCGGACGGCCCGCTGCCCGGCGCCGCTTTGGAAAGCAGCTCCGCCCCATAGCCCGCCTTTTCCACCGCGGCAATAATATCGCCGCTGCTCAGCCTGCCCTCGTCATAGCTGACCTCCATATTCTCCGCCAGCAGATTCACGGAGGCCTTCTCTATCCCCTCCAGCCGGCTGACCGCCTTCTCCACATGGGATGAGCATGCCGAACAGGTCATTCCCGTTATGCAATAACGCTCCTTCATTTCACATACCTCGTTTCTACTTCAGCTTTCTGACTAACTCCACCGTCTCCTCTATGACGGACATATTGCCCTTCTTAAGCTCCTCCGCCACACAGGTCTCCATGTGGTTGCGCAGCACAATATGCCCAAAGGACTGGAGGGCGCTCTCCACCGCGGCGATCTGATTTAAAATATCCCCGCAGTAACGGTTCTCATCCAGCATTTCCCCTATGCCGTTCAACTGCCCCACCATACGGCTGATACGGTTTTTCAGCTGCTTAAGCTCCTCCGCCCCCCGGGGCGTCTGTTTCTCGCGTATTCCGCAGGAACATCCTTCCAGTCCCTGTTTTTCTGTATTATCTCCGCTCATTTCCTTCCCTATCCTTTTTATTTTTTTGCCCTTCCGCCATGGCCCTTCGCCCTTTTCCGCCCCAGACTCCATGCCGCCCGGAGCAGTCAAAAACTCCGCGGCCCAAAATGCATCCGCCTCCGGCGGCCGGAAGCAAATACCCCATGGGGGTATCATAAGCAAAGGATATACCCCCACGGGGTATTTGTCAAGAGATATAATTATTTCTTAAGAATTATCATTTATTTCCTTTTCAAACCATATTGCCTTGGGCAGCATTATAGCCCGGCATGGTTGCATTTTCCAACCGCATGGGCTATAATGCTTACCAGGCTCAAAGCCCCGCCGCAGGCGGTAATCAACTCGCTCTCAAGGAGGCCCTCATGAAAGGAAAGACAAACGACAACCGCATGGTTCACTATGACCTGCTGCGTATCCTCGCCGCGTTCAGCGTTGTCATTCTTCATATATCCGCCCAATTCTGGTACGATTTTGACGTGACGGATTTTCGCTGGCTCACCGCCAATTCCTATGATGCGCTGTTCCGATTCGGTGTTCCCGTTTTCGTGATGATCAGCGGCGCGCTGTTTTTGCCCGGTCCCGAGAAAACAGACATGAAAAGGCTCTACTGCCACAATATAATGAGACTGCTTGCTATCTTTATCGTATGGTCCTGCCTGTACGGTCTTCTGGACTGCTATAATTTCGGTTTCCAAAACCTGACCATGTCCAATATATTACAGGAAATGCTCTTTGGAAGATACCATCTATGGTATCTTCCCCTGCAGATCGGCATCTATATGCTTCTTCCGATCCTCAGAATATGGATACAGAACGCAGACAAAAAAAATATCCGGTATTTCCTGCTCCTGTTTCTGATCTTCCAGGTAGGCAGCGAAACTCTTGACGCGCTGTTTGTCCACAAGTCGGTCACCTATGCCGCCTCACTGATCAAGCCCTATATGGTCTGCGGGTATCTTGGCTATTTTATTTGGGGATATTACATCGCGCATTACGGAATCCAACAGAAATACCACAAATTTATTTATGCCGCAGGCGTTTTATCCCTTGCCTGCAATGTGTTTTTCAGCAACCGCATCTCTCTTTGGAAAGGGCAGCCTCTGGGGAAAATTTATGACAGCTTCGGTATTTTCACATTTATGATTTCCACGGCGCTTTTTCTTTTTTCCACCGCAAGGGTAAGCAGGCACTCCTTTGGCCCTGGGGCAAAAAAGGTGATACGCGAGCTCTCTCTGGACACCCTGGGCGTATATGCGCTGCATATAGGACTCATTGAAATCCTCACCGCCAGGGGCATACACAGCATGCTGCTGCCCAATATAGTTGGAATTCCACTTTTTTCAATATTCTGTTTTATTACGTGCACTCTTGCCGCCGCAATCCTGCGCCGGATTCCCGTAATCGGAAAATATATCTGCTGAGTGCCCGTCCGGACAGGCAAAGTCCCCTGTGCGCAAAAAAAGAACCGCCGGCTTTACTGCCGCGATTCTTTTTTATCCGCATCCTGTTCCGCGTCCTCCACATACGCGACAATATCGCCCGGCTGGCACTCCAGGATTCTGCACAAATGCTCTATTGTCACAAGTGTTACATTTTTGTTGTGCTTCAGCTTGTTTACCGTCCCGCGGCTTACTCCATGCTTTACCACAAGCGCATAGATCGTTACCTTCTTTTCTTTCATTGTCTTCCACAAAGGGTCAAACACCATCATAAGCAATATTCCTCCTGCTTTATTATATTGCCGCTTTCGTGAGAATAAAATTCCCACGTTTAAAATAATTGTTATGATATGGATAATTGCCATGTTATAATAAATTATTAAGATTTTAACAATAAAGGGGTAGACAAACCAGACTTCAAGTGATATAGTGAAGATGAAAAAGTAATAGGAAACGTTGTCAGCTATTCAAAAAGGGGGAACAACTATGCACATTTCTGAATATGCCTCTTGCATTATTTTTGTCATCATAACACTTCCATGGATGCTTACCTTAGGCATCTGGCGGCTCACATGCCATTTCAGGAAATCATGCAAGTGGACGCGCTGCCCGTACCGCAACAGCTACCATAACTCTCCCACGATGAAGGGCTATGAGGAAAAGGGCTGCCCCAAATGCCCTCCCACTCAGGAGGAGATCGAAGCCGACGAAAAAAGATTTGCCGATCTGATTGCGTTTGTCGACCGGCACGGGGTAGATATCGAATCCGAGCCGTTGGAATCACAGAAAAAACGGAATAAAAAAGGCCGTAAATGAGATCCTCTTTGTTCATTATGGCGGAAGGCTTGACAATAAGCCCTTCGCCATAATAAAGCCCTCCAACCGGGCAGGCTGGTTTAAAGGTTTACACAAATCTGAGGACAGCCCCAGCAGTTACTTTTTGGTATGGTTTATGTAAGCCAGCAAAATCGACACTACAATTCCAAGAATCCCCAAAAAAACCATAAGAAGCTCATAGTCACTCATAAATCCATCCCCCTTTCTTGACCCCATTGTACAATATCCGTAAGCCGCAAAAAAGGGAGCCTTTTCTCATAACACAGCTATTTGACAAATCCGGCCGCAAACCATGGCAGCTCCAGTTCCAACGCTCTTAAAAACAAATTCTTTGCATTTCCAATCCTGAGATACTTTGTATGATACAGCGTTATCGTTTTATCTTTGATGTTCTGCTGCAGCTCTAATAAAGCATACCGTTGATTCAAGTGAAATACACTCTCCCTGTTATAATACTCATTCAATTGAATGATTTTTTCCATGTCATCAAGAAACCATCGGAAATATCCGTCCTCCTGAAAATCCCTAATCAAACCAAAATCCTGAATATTCAGCTTATAACCGGTAATCTCAAGAAATTCCCTTTCTCTTTGCTCCTTAATGTCTAAAGTAAAGCCTGTCCCGGGAAATGCAAATTCCACATACATTCCTTCAACAATTGTCTCTATATCCAGAAGGCTGTCTAAGCCCATTATTTTATCAATCATTCTCTCGAATCTTATTTCCATATCGACCCTTGCATCATACAATGCTAAGTTCCATTCATTGTAATGGAACCAACGCTTTACCATTGCCATCAATACATAATCAAAGGCTTCGGTTTCTGCGCTCCGCTTATCTGAGGTGTCAAGTTTCGCAAGAATGCTTACTGTTTTATTTCCCTTATAATTCTTATAGCTGTTTTCGTACTTATACCTGTTTTTTTCTAATTCAAATATTACCTGATACATTGCAATCAGCACCGTCACAGCGCAGTCCTCTCTACCGAATAAGGTATTAAACCGAAAAACCAGCTCAACAAACTTTTGAATCCTTGGTATATTTTTCACTATCCACTCAGGATTACATTTTTCATCCACCAGCACAGCCAAAGCAGCCGGATTCTGTAAGATATAATCCGTAATTTTATCAGTCTTTACACAGGCATACCGATAACTGACCTCCTTGTACTTTTCAAAAAAACATATATTTTGAGGTTTTCCTAAATTCAAGGCAAATTCCAGGCTTTTCACGGAATCTGCCTTTCTGCATTTTTCCATAAAACTTCTATATCTCAGGTAGACAAGGCTCCAAACCGACCCTTCATAATGTGATTTTTTTTCATTATGTTTGACCCCGTCTACCACCTCCGTTGCTTTATGAATCCTGTCCGTCAGGTTTTCCAGTTCAAATAGTTTTCTTCCCTTCTCCATATTTACGTCCATCATGAATCTGGCTACATAATTGAACACTGCCGTATACAAATTATTTGTTTTTCTTACTACTCTTTCAATTTCACAAATCTCATCAAAACCAATATTTCTGACAACGGAGTGTATCGTAAAGGAACGGGGACACCCCGAAAACAACAGGCAGTCAGGCCGCAGGCGGCACAGGGGCGTGGGAAAGGACGCGCCGAGGTGATTTTGACGGTAGTATATCACAGACAACCGAATATGGAAAGGGGGCTAATCCTATGCCGACAGTAACAGCAGACAGGACGATTGAACACACCGACAAGCCGCTGCACATCACAAAGCGGATTGGCTCCACGACCTACAAGGTGAGCGTTCATTTCAGCAGGACGAGCAGGGAAAC
>CAJTPH010000024.1:0-30035 GCA_910578215.1 uncultured Acetatifactor sp.
TTCCTTCACAGGCTTGTGGGCTCCGCTTCATGTATCCAAATATTTTTTTCTGTTTTCCCTTTGTGACTACATGGTCAGCCTTTATTTTCCTGCCCTATAATATAATCGATGGCCTGTAAATAGCCGTCCAGCCCCTGGCCGTATATCTGCTTGTCGCAGACGGGCGCGGTCACGGACACCCTTCTGAATTCTTCCCTTTGGGTTATATCCGAGATATGGATTTCCACCTTGGGCACCGTTATGCTTGCCAGGGCATCCCGGATGGCATAGCTGTAATGGGTATACGCCCCCGGATTGATCACAATGCCCTCAGTCCCGTCAAAATACGCCTCCTGAAGCCTGTCGATGATGGCTCCCTCATGATTGCTCTGAAATGTGAGTATCTCGTTCTGCGTTTCCTCCGCCTTTTTGCCAATCAGCCCCAGAAGATACTCATAATCCTGTGTACCGTACACCTTTTTTTCCCGAATTCCCAAAAAATTCAAATTGGGTCCGTTTATCACTAATATTTTCATGCCCGCCTCCCTCACCGTTGCGAAACCATTTTCATTATGATACTGCCCTGAATCTGCTCCAGGGTCATGGCGTCCACATCCAGAATCATGTCCGCAGTCTCCTCATAGGCGGCTTTTCTGTCCTGCATCAGCGCTTTTATTTTGCCCAACGGATCTTCGCACTGCAGCAGAGGTCTGGTTTTATCTCCCTTAAGCCTCTCGTACACCGTCTCCGGCCTCACCCGCAGATAGACCACCATACCAAGCTTCTTCAAAAGCTCCCTGTTTTCCGGTCTTACGGGCGTCCCCCCGCCCACAGAATATATTTTCCCGGCTTTGGACTCGCCCAATTCCCTTAAAAGCTCCGTTTCGAGCTGCCTGAAGTACGCCTCTCCCTTTTCCCGGAAAATATCGCTGACAGAGCAGCCCTCCCTGCGCTCTATCAGCTTGTCCGTATCCTCCACAGGCATGCGCAGCCTGTAGGAAAGCTTTATCCCCACGGAGGTTTTGCCGCTCCCCATAAAGCCGATCAGTACCAGATTTTGTTGTTCCATACTCATCCTCCTGCGCGCCTTTCCTGCCTTGTGCTTTATTCCGTCATTTAACTGCCGATTATTCCGGCTTTTGCTCCGGATGCTGCTCCTCCGGCTTCATGGCGCGTCTCATCTCCCCGTAAGCCTTCCCCGCAAGCTCCTCGTCCACCTTTACGCCCGTCCAGAGCTCATAGGCAATAATTCCCTGATAAAGCAGCATCCTCAGTCCGTTAAAGGCCCTGCCTCCCATCTCCTCAACCAGAGACATAAATTTGGTCCTGGAGGGATTGAAAATCAGGTCATAGCCGGTATGGATCTTCTCATAAAAAGCCCTGTCCTCAATAACCGCTTCCTCCACCCTGGGAAACATTCCCAGATTGGTAGCCTGAATGGCAAGATATTTCTCCCCCCGGGGCAGAGCCCCATAATCCGTCAAAGCCATCGCCTCCGCAAGCTGCCTGCCGGAAAAGGTATTGATCTCCTCCGCCAGCCTCTCTGCCTTTTCCACCGTGCGGTTTAAAATGACGATCTGCGAAGCGCCATGCACGGAAAGCAGCATAGCCACCGCCCTGGCAACCCCGCCTGCGCCCAGAATCAGCGCCTTTTCGCCCTCCAGCCTTACGCCGTCCCCGCACATCGCCCTGTACAGCCCGGGCATATCCGTATTATAGCCCTTAAAGCCGTCCTCCACGCGCACCAGGGTATTTACCGCGCCTATATCCCTTGCAAGCGAATCGATTTCCTTCAAAAACGGAATGACCCTGCTCTTGTATGGAACGGTCACATTGCAGCCCAGCAGATTCAGCGCAAAAGCGCCCTCCACTGCCTCCCCAAGCTTATCCTCCGGCACACGGAAGGGCACATAGACAAGCTTCTCCGAGAGCTCCTCTGCCAGGGTATTATGTATCGCCGGCGACATGGTATGCTCCACCGGATTGCCGATCAGCCCGCAGGTGCGGGTATAGCCGTCTATTTTCATAAAAACCTCCTTGCTGCGGCTTTTTCGGAGACAGCCGGCAGCTCAGGTTCTGAGCAGCCGAAAAACTGCCTGCTGAAATTATACTGTCTGAATGATTACCGCCTGCACTTTTTAACTGATTTATTATCCAACCTTTTCATTTTCTTATGGTAAAAATACAGAACGATGCTCTCCAGTCTTCGCTTCAATACGATCTGGATCTCCTCTTTAGGGTGAATGGGCTTTACCAGCCAGGCTGCAATTCCGGCTCTCTTTGCCCCCCAAATGTCCGTGAACAATTGATCGCCCACAAACATTGTGTTCCCCGCATGGGTCCCCATGGTCTCCATGGCTTTTCTATAGCCCTCTGTGCCGGGCTTCCCCGCCTTAAAAATATACTGCGACTTCACCCCGTCGCCGAACATTTTCACCCGCGGCTCCTTGTTGTTTGACAATAGAATCGTCTGAAAGCCCCTCTCATGCAGTCTTTGAAAAAGCGCTGCCGCCCTTTCGTCCGCAGGAGCGCCATGAGGCGCCAGGGTATTGTCTATATCAAAAATAATTCCTCGATAGCCCTGGGCATACAGCCCGTTATAGTCGATCCCGTAAGCGCTTTCAGCTTCATTGTCGGGATAAAAAATCTCCAGCATTCAAGACCTCCCAAATCCTTCAACCGCCCTGCCGGCGGAGCGGCGCTCCTGGCGGTTGAGCGCTTCGGCAATTTTTTCCACCGCTTCCTTAATATAATCTCCCAGCCTCCGGCTCTCCACCCCCATTACCGCAGCGCCGCAGCGGCTCATGGGAATCAGGAGGATCTCCGCGCCGCTGGATGCCACCGCCTCTGCCATTTTCGGTGTAATCTCTCCCAGCATGGCGTCCGCCATGACAATGCCTATGGGTCCCACGATCACATCCGCGCGGCGGCTGTTGTATATCACCGCATTCTCCCCGGTTGCTCCCGCCGCCGTGCCGCCCTTCATCATATTGGAGGTTGCCGCGGCATTGGTTCCCACGGCTACCAGCTCCGCGTCGGGATATTTCAGACATATCTCCTCAACAAGGCTGCGGCCCACGCCGCCCCCCTGGCCATCCATAACCATGATCACCATTTTCAGCTCTCCTTCCTTAGAACCGCTTCCGTGCCAACATTGTAGCATGACACTCCCGCTCTGTTCAAGGGTTTTCACAAAGTTCTTGACATCCGCTCCTTTTTGTATAAAATATTTAACAGAGAATCGTTTTAAGAAAAAACGACGCATTTAGAAAAATGCTCCAAACACACGCAGTTATCAAAGCATTGCGCGCAACCGTCACATGTCCCGCCATAATTGCATGCGCTTTCGCGCACAGCGGAAGCAGCCTTACGTTTATTCGCCATGAAGGCCCGCGGCTCTTTGAAAAGAGCCCCGCTTTTATGGCTTTTTATATGTGCGCATGGCCGCATTGCCCTATTATGCAAAAAGAAAAGCGAGGTAAAAACAATGAAGAAAATGTCCCCTGTCACCAAATGTGCTGCCACCGCCGTATGTATGGCGCTCTGCGTGGTTCTGCCGCTGACGCTCCACGCCATCCCAAACGGCGGCAAGCTGTTCTCCCCCATGCACATACCAGTGCTTCTCTGCGGTCTTGTCTGCGGCTGGCAATACGGGCTTGCATGCGGGCTTGCCGGTCCCGTGCTCTCCAGCCTGCTGACAAGCATGCCCCCTATGGGCAGCCCTACGCAGTACGGCATGATCATCGAGCTGGCGGTATATGGGCTTACGGCGGGCCTAATGATGAAATTCGTGCACACCAAAAACCAGACCGCAGACATATACGTAAGCCTCGTGACCGCCATGCTGGCGGGCCGAATTATGGGCGGTCTGTCCAAGGCGTTCTTCTTCTCCGCAGGCACCTACACCTTCGGCACATGGGCCGCCGCATATTTTACCTCGGGCTTCCCCGGCATTATCGTACAGCTGATCCTGATTCCGGTTCTGTATCTGGCGCTCTGCAAGGCGCACCTTGTGCCTGTGCGGTACGCGAAATAACATGCCGGCCCGGTCATTGCACGCCGTAAGCCAGTTTTTCTGCGAATGCATATGCCGCGGCCAGATACATTCTGGCATCTCAAATGCCGGGCTTTGTGAACAAAGCCCGGCATTTTTTGCGTCTAATACCTTTTCGTATCCTTAAGCTCACGATACAGCAGACAGTAATTTTCATACCTCATTTTACTGATCTTCCCCTCTGCCACCGCATCCTTTACCCCGCAGACGGGCTCGCTCAAATGAGCGCAGCCGCCGAACCTGCAGTATTTTTCAAACGCCGCAAACTCAGGGTAATACTCTGCCAGATCTTCCTTCTCCAGGCAAAAAAGCCCCAAAGAGCTGAACCCCGGCGTATCGAGAATATAAGTGCCCTTTCCCATGGCGATCAGCTCCGAATGCCTTGTGGTGTGCTTTCCCCGCTGGATTTTTGCGCTTATCTGCCCGGTCTCCATGACAACCTCCGACTGCAGGCAATTTACCACAGAGGACTTACCCACGCCGCTTGGGCCTGCCACCGCGGTGGTCCTGCCCATAAGGGTTTCCCTCAGCTCGTCGATGCCCTGGTTTTTTGCCGCGCTGACATTGATTACCCGGTAACCGCAGCTCTCGTATATCTGCCGGTAGCCCTCCCCCTCGTTGTCCCCGTCGATATCCTTTTTGTTAAAGCAGATAACGCAGGGCACATGCTGCTGCCCCATCATAATCAAAAACCGGTCCAGCAGGTTAAAATTGGGGCTGGGCTTCACAATGGAAAAAATCACCAGCGCCTGAGAGACATTGGCCACTGCAGGACGAACCAATTCGCTGTGCCGGGGAAGAAGCTCCACAATGCTGCCCAAAAGCTTCTCCCCATCCAAAACCTCCAGCTCCACATCGTCGCCCACCAGAGGCTTGCGGTTATCCTTGCGGAAGACTCCCTTTGCCTTGCATTCATATACTCCTGCCTTCGCGCCTTCCGCCCCGCCGTCCTCCACATGCACATAATAGAAGCCGGCAATTCCCTTGACTATTTTCCCCCTCATCTGCTCACATAAGCCTCCGCCCGCTAAATCCCATCTGCCCGCTGCAGCGGGCGCTCAAAACAGAATTATGAAATGTTCTCTTTCATGCTGACTCCCATGCCGCCGACTGCCCGCGAATGAAAGCATCAGCACAAATGCTCCAGTTGAAAAATATGCGATTTCCCATTTCGATTTTTCAACTTATTCACGGACAAAATTTATTTTCCTGGTAAAAGAGCGGGGCTCTGCCGTACCCGGCACGTTGATCGTCTCCCCTGTGTCGGGGTCCACGGTGGTCGTTCCCCCCCTTACGACCTCATAGGTCATCGTGATCGTTCCCGACGCCGATTTTAAGCCGTAATAGTTAGCCGACTGCGGGAAATCCCCGGTCTTCTTTTCCAGGAGCAGCTGCCCGTCATCCGTCACCAGCGTGAGCGTCACCTCCGTACCCGGCACGTAATCGGGCGCTTCCTCCGCCGTCGGAGCATGAATGCTGGCATTACACCGGTAAGTGACCTTTTCCGCTCCCCTGCTGACCTTGATGTCCACCTTGGTCCCGGCGTCCACATAAGAGCCCTCGGAATAGCTCTGATAACAGATCTGATCTTCTGGGTACTCCGAATTATATACATAGCTTACCTGCCCGATCTCCAGACCTGCCTCCGTTGCGGATACGGTGCCGTCCATCTCGGAGCTTCCTATCAGCCTGGGCACACGCACCTTGCCCTTCCCCTGGCTGACGGTCACGGTGATGTTGCTTCCCTTGGGCACACTGATTCCGGCATCGGGGACCTGGGCAATGACAATATCCTTCTCAATGTCGTTGGAATAACCCTCCACCTTTGTGACCGCAAAGCCCAGGTCCTTCAGCCTGCTCTCCGCATCGGCAAAGGAGGACCCCGTAACCTTGGGCACCTCTACGGACCCGGTTCCCGTGCTCACGGTAAGCGTCACCGTTGTCCCGGCAGGAAGGTCCGCGTCCGCGGACACATCCGTACCGATTACAATTCCCTCTCCTGCAGTGCCGGATTCCTCGTACTTTACCTCCGCCTTCAGCCCCCGGGCGGTCAGAGCGTTTCTGGCATCCTCCAGGCTCCAGCCCTTGACGTCCGGCATTTTTACATATCCCTCTCCCCCCTGAGACGCATTCGGAATTCCTGTAGCGTACGGCCCGGAAGGATTATCGCCATTTCCCCTATTGCCAAACACCCTGACCGCCAAAATAACCACTATGATGCAGATAATGATTCCGGCAATGACTGCCAGAATGGTGGTCATTCTCTCCAGCCTGGGGTTATAGTCATATTCGTCCCCGTCTTCCTCATACTCGTCCCCGGGCTCCTCATATTCAACCGGCTCCTCCCCGTCAAGATGCGTGAATTCTTCTCCCTGCGCGTACTCCTCCTCATCCTGATAGGCTGCCCTTCGCTTGATCTGCTCCATCTCGCTGTCCGTAAGCATCCGTGTGCCTCCGTCCATATCCGGGGCGTTCTGCACCACGAAATCCCCGTCAGGGCTCATCAGCGACTGCTTCAGGTCCGCCACCAGCTCCTGCATATTCTGATAACGCCTGTCCGGCGATTTCTGACAGCACTTTATCACGATTCCTTCCACGCTTGCCGGAATCTCCGGGACAAAATTCTTCGGGGAGGGAAGCTCCTCCTGAATGTGCTTAATGGCAATCGCCACCGTGGTCTCCCCGTTGAAGGGCACCCTTCCGGTCAGCATTTCAAACAATGTGATGCCAAGAGAATAAATATCGCTCTTTTCGTCGCTGTAGCCGCCCCTGGCCTGCTCCGGAGAGGTATAATGGACGGAGCCCATCACGTTGGAGGTGATCGTGTTGCTGGTAGCCGCCTTGGCAATGCCGAAATCCGTTACCTTTACCTTGCCCTCCTTGGATATGATAATGTTTTGAGGCTTGATGTCCCTGTGAATGATATGGTTGTTATGCGCCGCCTCTATGCCCATACTGACCTGTATTGCAATGCTGACCGCCTCCTTATAAGACAGTCTCGCCTTTTTTTCGATATACTTCTTGAGGGTAATACCCTCCACCAGCTCCATGACTATATAGTGAATGCCGTTTTCCTCCCCCACATCGTACACATTTACAATGTTAGGGTGCATCAGCCCTGCCGCCGCCTGTGCCTCCACCCGAAACTTTGAGACAAAATTGGCATTCTCGCTGAACTCCTGCTTCAATACCTTCACCGCCACAAAACGGTTCAGCTTATGACACTTTGCTTTATATACATCCGACATGCCTCCGGTGCCGATCTTTTCCAATATCTCGTACCGGTCGCCTATCATCATTCCTATTTTAACCATACATAATCTCCGTTCTAAATCAATCCTCGGCCTCTCTCACAGGTTCAATCAAAATAACGCTGATATTGTCGCTGCCTCCGCGCTCATTCGCCGCCCACACAAGCTTCTCCGCCTTCTCCACAATGTCCCTGGAGCTTTCCAGTATCATTCTGATTTCTTCATCTTCCAGCATATTCGTCAATCCGTCGGTACACATCAGAACGATGTCGCCCTCCTGCAGAGCCACCTTAAAGTAGTCGATTTGAACAGTTTCCTCGGCGCCTACAGCCCTGGTGATAATATTTTTATGTTCATTATTTCTTGCCTCGGCTCTGGGAATGCCTCCCCTTTGCACCATCTCCTCCACCCACGAATGATCTCTGGTAACCTGTATGATCTCCCGGCTGTTCTCCACATAAAGCCGGCTGTCTCCCACGTTAGCCACAAACAGCTGGGAGCCGTCGCAGATGGCGGCGACTATGGTAGTCCCCATGCCCTCAAGCTCGGGGGACCTTGCCGCCTCCTCCCGAACACGGGCGTTGGCCGCCAAAATTGCCTCCTCCAAAATCCTTCCCGGCTCCGTTTCCGCCGAAACGGAAATTTTTTCTATGATGGTCTCCACTGTCATCTTGGAGGCGCAATCCCCCGCGTTATGACCGCCCATCCCGTCCGCCACCAGAAATAAATTCGGCAGCATACCCACCTGCTGCTCCGAGGTATATACAAAATCCTGATTTGTTTTTCTCTTTTTCCCTATATTGGTTATGGAAAACGTCTTTAACACGTTTCATTTCCTCCACAAAACGTAACTCTTGCACTGCCCATTTCCCTTCTAAGATAACGGCGCCGGCTCAAAACAACATCCGACTGGCAAATAATACCATTATCCTGAATATTCTAGCACACAAAAAAGAAAAGGACAAGTCTCTTTCAACCGTCCTTTACAGCTGCCTCGGCTCACACGGAATCAAAGGTTGACACAATGCCTTTTTGTGTCAATATTATACCCAGATATTCCCACAATTATCCAACAAATATGCTTATGGCGTCTCCAGGGTTTTCACATGTCTGCGGCGAAGCTGCCCGCAGGCACCGTCGATATCCCTGCCCATTTCCCTTCTGATGGTATTATTGATTTTATATTTTTCAAGCTTATCCTGAAAGGCGCGGATTCTTGCGCTTTCCGACCGCACATAGTCCCTCTCCTTAATGGGATTCACCGGAATCAGATTGACATGACAGTGAAGCGGCCCTGCCAGCGCCGCCAGACCTGCGGCATCCTCGTCCGTGTCATTGACGCCGCCCACCAGGCTGTATTCAAAGGTGATACGCCTGCCCGTCTGTTTAAAATAATAGGCGCATGCCTCCATAAGCTCCCTTATGGAATAGCTTTTCGCAACAGGCATCAGCTTCCGGCGCTTTTCGTCCGTGACGGCATGCAGCGACAGCGCAAGGGTGATCTGCAGCCCTTCATCCGCCAGCCGGCGCATTCCGGGAACAATGCCGCAGGTTGACACAGTGACATTTCTCTGGCTGATATGCAGGCCGTATTCATCCGTCAGAAGCCTGATGAATTTCAGCAGATTTTCATAGTTATCCAGAGGCTCTCCCGTTCCCATGACCACAACGTTTGAGACACGCTCTCCCGTAAGCAGCGTGACGGCGTAAATCTGATCCAGCATTTCGGAAGGGAGCAGATTTCTCTCCAGGCCGTCCAGGGTGGAGGCGCAGAAGCTGCAGCCCATCCTGCAACCCACCTGTGAGGAAATGCACACGCTGTTTCCGTGCTTATACCTCATCCAGACGCTCTCCACCACATTGCCGTCCCAGAGCTCAAAAAGAAATTTTCTGGTGCCGTCCAGCCTTGACTCCTGTACCCTGACTGCCTGAAGGGCGGTATAAGCATATAATTCCCTGCATTTTTCCCGAAAGCCCTTTGAGAGATTCGTCATCTCGTCAAAGCCTCTCGCAAGCTTTACATGCATCCACTCATACAGCTGCTTTGCCCGAAATGCCTTTTCCCCCAGCCCCGTAAGCTCCTGCGTCAGTTCCTCAAGGCTTAAGGATTTGATGTCTGTCCTTTTTTCCATAATTCATATCTCCCCGGCGCGCTTTAACCCATGCCGCCCCCACTCCGCAGATCTGGGCGTCCGCACAAACCTGCCTGTTAAATATTCCCGGATTCACCTAACTCTCCGTGGGACGACGAAACCGGGCGATAAAAAATCCGTCAGACTCCATAAAACCGGGCAGAAGCTGGATACAGGCGGCATCCTCCCGGGCGGTAAGCCCGTTTTCCGCCTTCGGAAACCTTTGCTTCCCGGCAAGCACCGCCTCCGGCAAAACTCCCTCCAAAGGCTCCGGCACAAACCCAAGCTCCCTTGTGATAAAGCGCACCATATCCTCATTCTCCGCCCTGTGAATGGTACAGGTACTGTAAATAAGCGTTCCGCCGGGCTTTACATAGCCTGCGGATGCGGCGACTATCTGCCTTTGCAGGCATAAAAGGCTTTTTAAGCCCTCCTTTGTGACACGGTATTTGATATCGCGCTTTTTACCGATCACGCCAAGCCCTGAACAGGGCACGTCCAGCAGCACCACATCCGCCCTGCCCGTAAGCTCCCCGTCTGTCTGCGTTCCGTCAAATACCTGAATCTCTATGTTCCCCGCCCTCATCCGCTGCGCGTTTTCACGGATCAGCGCGGTCTTTTCCTCCGATACGTCCCTGGCAAGCACCCTGCCTGCCTTCTCCGCGGCAAGGAGGCTCTTTCCCCCCGGCGCGGCACACACGTCGATGACAAAATCCCCCGCCCTCAGACCCGCCGCTTCCACGGCAAGGGCCGAGCTCACATCCTGCACGGTAAAGCTTCCCTCCTCATAGCCCGGAAGCCTTCTGATATTGTCCATATGCTCCAGAGAAAAGCAATAGGGCAGATATCCGCCTGGCGTCAGCCGAACTCCCTGCTGCTCAAGCCGCCTGACACACGCCTCCCTCTCCCCGTCGGACAGGTCGGTGCGGAACCGCAGCGATACGGGATGGATTTTCAACAGTCCCTCCAGAAGCGTTTCCGCAGCCTCCCGCCCATATTCCTCCAGCCATAGCTCCACAAGCCACTCCGGCATGGAATATTTCACGGAAAAATACTTTACAGGCTCCCTGTCCACGTCCGGAAGGGGCAGACTGTCCTTGCTTCTGGATATATTCCGCAGCACTCCGTTGACAAAGCCCTTCAAGGCCCTGAACCCTCTCTTTGCCGCCAGCTTGCAGGCCTCGTTGCACACCGCGCTGTCGGGCACATTGTCCATGTAAAGCAGCTGATAGACACTGAGCCTGAGCAGACATCTGATAAAAGGCTTCATCTTATCCGCAGGCAGGGAGGAAAACGCATTTAAATAATAGTCCAGCTCCAGCTGCCTCTCTATGGTGCCTTCCGTGACACGCTTAAAAAAAGCCTTGTCCCGGGCATCCAGATAGTCGTATTTATCCAGCGTGCCTGTGATAAGCCTGCTGGAAAACTCGTTTCCGGTTCTTACATCCTTTTTTTCCAGCGCCAGAAGCACCTCCAGCGCCAGCTCCCTGATATTTTCAGCCACTGTCAGTCATCCCTTCTGCGCCCGCCGAACAGGAGCACCAGACGAAGCAGCTGCAGAATAGCCGACGCCGCTGCCGCCACATAGGTCAGAGCCGCCGCCGTCAGCACCTTTTTGCACCCCTGATTCTCCTCACGGGACACCAGCCCGTATTGGTCAAGCTTTGCCACCGCCCTGGCGGACGCGTTGAATTCCACCGGCAGAGTCACAAGCTGAAAGAGCACCGCCAGTGCAAACGCCCAGATGCCGATCTGTATCAGAAGCTGATTCCAGCTCAAAAACACTCCCAGGAAAATAATGGGAAGCCCCAGAACGCTGCCGATGTTGGCAACGGGCACCAAAGCGCTCCTGAAGTTTAACAGCGCATAGCTCTTGGCATGCTGGATGGCATGCCCGCACTCATGGGCCGCCACGCTCACGGCTGTGACACTGGGCTCATTGTAATTTCTGTAGGACAGACGCACCGTGTTGGTTCTGGGGTCGTAATGGTCGCCCCTGTCCTCTCTCAGGCATTCTATCTGCACATTGTACAGACCCTCGCTGTTTAAAATCCGCCTGGCCGCCTCGGCGCCGGTTAAACCGGCGCTGCTGCGCACCCGGCTGTACTTGTTCATCGTGCTGTTTACCAGCGCGCTTGCTCCCAGACAGAGCACCATACCGATCAGTACCAGAAAATAAGTCGGGTCCCAATAATAATAAAACGGCATCCTGTGTCCTCCCTTCCAGTTCCGTCTCTGCTCTACAGCGCCCACCTCAGGGAAGGAAATTTCATCTGCACGGTACGCAGCTGCCATTTCCTTCCGGGCGCTTTCGTTCCGAGACTGTTGTTTAATTCCAGTTCACCTTTAGGTGAACTTTTTCCGTCTCCGCACTACAGTTTCTATTTTCCCAGCACCTCTCCGGGCTGCATCCTTACGCCCCGCAGGAAATCCTGTGCCGTCATCCGCTTTTTGCCCTCCAGCTGAAGCTCCAGTATCCGCAGCGCTCCCTCCCCCGTGGCCACCGTCACCGCATCCTTCTCCACCTTAAGGATTTCTCCCGGTACACGGGCAAAGGTATTCAGCGCGATTTCGGGCACGGCGCGCCAGATTTTCAGCTGTCTGCCCTGATAGGCCGTATAGGCGCTGGGCCAGGGCGTCACACCCCGGATGAGCCTGTCTAAGACAACAGCGGGCTTTGTAAAATCAATCCTTCCAAACTCCTTTTTGATCAGAGGGGCATGACAGCTCAAGGCATCATCCTGCTTACAGGGCGTCAGCCTCCCCTGCTCCAAAAGCGTCAGCGCCTCTGTGACCGCCTCTCCTCCAAGCACCGTCAGCTTATCGTGCAGCGTCTCATAATTGTCGTCATCCTCGATGGGAATCCTTTTTTTATAAAGCATATCCCCCGTATCTATTCCTGCGTCCATCTGCATGATGGTAACGCCCGTCTCCTTTTCGCCGTCCATGATCGCGTACTGGATCGGGGAAGACCCCCTGTACTTGGGCAGCAGGGAAGCGTGGATATTCAGGCAGCCCAGCCTTGGAATGTCCAGAATCTCCTGAGACAGAATCTGTCCGAATGCCGCAACGATATATATATCCGCCGGAAATGCCTTCAGCTCGGCAACCGCCTCCGGAGCCTTTATGCGTCTGGGCTGCAGCACCGGAATGCCCGCTTCTTCCGCACAGACCTTCACAGGCGTGCGCACCGGCTCCCCGCTCCTGCCCTTAGGCTTATCCGGCTGCGTCACCACCGCCGTCACCTCATGTCCCGCATCAAGCAGCGCCCTTAAAGCCCCGGCTGCAAAGTCCGGAGTTCCCATAAAAACGATTTTCATATATATCCCCCTTTGCGCGCCTGAGCGCACATACCAATCAATATTTGAAAGTTTACTTAAACTTCCTCCTGCTCCTCATCCTCTGCTTCCTCGTCATACCTCACATCCTGCAGAGGTCCTTCCACCTTATCCACATAGAGGCGCCCCTCCAGGTGGTCCAGCTCATGGCAGATGGCGCGGGCAAGAAGCTCCGTTCCCTCCAGCTCAAAGGGCTTCATATTCACATCCAGCGCCGCTACCTTCACATAATTGGGGCGGGTTACCTGGCCGGACTTCCCGGGAACGCTCAGACACCCCTCCTGCCCCGTCTGCTCCCCGCTGGTCTCCACGATCCTGGGATTGATAAAAATATGGGGGGCCTCCCCGGTAACGTCGATTACCACCACTCTTTTTAATACGCCCACCTGTGGCGCCGCAAGCCCCACGCCGTTTGCCTCATACATGGTATCCAGCATGTCTTCAATGAGCTCCCTGACGCGGGGCGTCATCTCCGTGACCTCCTTACACCTCTTTGTAAGTACTTCCTCTCCGATTTCGCGTATGTTCCTGATTGCCATTTTTTATCCTTTTATCCTTTCCTGTCTGATTGATTCCTGCGGGCAGCGGTTTTGCGCCGCCGCGCCAATCCTGCGTTCCGCCTGCTTATTCCCGCACCACGGCCGTCCTGTGCAATATATCATATCGTATTCATGGGGTCAAAGTCAAACTGTACCGTCTCCTGCTTCAGCGGCTGCCCCCGCAGCGCCTCCTCCAACGCGTCCTTTATCTGTATCAGTTTACCATAATTTGAGCATTTAATATAGAAAACAAATCTAAAAATATCATTAATTCTTCCGATGGCTGCCGGCGCAGGCCCGAGAATCTGCATTTTTCCGTCCTCCCCGTGGGATTTCAGAGCGCCGGCACGTCTTGCCAGCCACCCGGCAAGCTTCATTCCACGCTCCTCCTCACGGGCAAAGACCTGTACCGCCAGCATATGGGACACAGGCGGATACCCCAGCATTTCCCTGTATAAAATGTCCTCCTCATAAAAGCCCTCATAATCCTGCTTCGCCGCGTGAACCACCGCATAATGCTCCGGCTGGTAGGTCTGGATAACCGCCTCTCCGGGAAGGCTTCCCCTTCCCGCCCTGCCCACCGCCTGTGTCAAAAGCTGGAAGGTGCGCTCCCCCGCGTGGTAATCTCCCGTGCTCAGGGACAGATCCGCCGCCAGGACTCCCACCAGCGTCACCCTGGGAAAGTCGTGCCCCTTGACAATCATCTGAGTGCCGATAAGCACATCCGCTTCCCCGTTGGAAAATGCCGACAGAATCTGCTCATAGCTGTCCTTTGTCCTCGTGGTGTCCGCATCCATCCGCAGAGTGCGCACATCCGGATACAATTCTTTAAGCTTCTCCTCTATCTGCTGCGTACCCGCCCTGAAGCCGCTGATATACCCCGAACCGCATTTGGGACATATCTTCGGCTTCGGCTCGCCGTACCCGCAATAATGACAGAGCAGCCTGCCGCCCTTATGCTCCGACAGCGACACGTCACAGTGCGGGCACTTCATCACATGTCCGCAGGCGCGGCAGGAGATAAAGCCCGCATAGCCCCTGCGGTTCAGAAAGAGAATGCTCTGCTCCCCCTTCGCCAGCCTGTCAGACAGAAGCTCCTGCAGCTTCCTGCTGAAAATAGAACGGTTTCCCTCCCGCAGCTCCTGTCTTAAATCTATCGTATAAACCGTGGGCAGCCGCCCTCCCGTAAGCCGCTCCTTCAAGGTAAAGAGCGTATACTCCCCCCTCCCGGCGCGGTAATACGCCTCCAGGGAGGGCGTTGCCGAGCCCAGGACAACGCTTGCCCCGTGCAGCCTTGCAACCTCCACCGCCGTCTCTCTGGCATGATACTTGGGAGAGCCTTCACTTTTATAGCTGTTCTCGTGCTCCTCGTCTATAACGATAATGCCGATTTGGGGAAAAGGGGTAAACAGCGCGGAGCGGGGACCTATGATCACATCGATCTCCCCGTTTTTCGCCCGCTGGCACTGATCGTATTTTTCCCCTGCGGAAAGCGTGGAATTCATCACGCTGACCCTGTCGCCAAAGCGCCTGTAAAACCGAAGCAGCGTCTGATAGGTCAGTGCAATCTCCGGAATCAGTACCACCGCCTGCTTTCCCCTCTTTGTCATCTCCTGTATAAGCCGCATATATACTTCCGTCTTGCCGCTTCCCGTGATGCCGTGGATCAGATAAGTGCCCGGATGCCCTCCGTCATAATCCGCCGTCACCCGTTCCACAATATGCCTCTGGTCTTCGCTCAGGTTTTTTTCCTTCTCGGCCGTCTCCTTTAATCTGACGGGATTGCGGTAGGCGAGAGAGCTTTCAATCCTTACCGCCCCCGCCCTCTCCAGGCTCTTTACAGTCTGTGCGGAGACGCCCAGCTTTCCGGTCACCCACTCGTAGGGAATGGTCTCCTGCTCCAAAAGCTCCTGCAGAAGCCGCTCCTTCGCCACCTGTTTTCTGCGCCTGCACTCCCCCAGAAGGGAGAGCAGCTCCTCCCGGCTCATGAGCCGCTGCAGTTTTTTATGCTCCAGTCTTTTCACGGACTGCTTTGCCGGCAGCACCGTCTTCAGCGCCTGTATCATGGTTGAGCCGTAATTTCTGCGAAGCCACCCCGCCAGGGCGATCATCTTGTCCTCAACCTCCACGCTGTCCTTCACAAGTCCCTGTATCTCTTTCATCCTGGAGGGCTCGAACCTGCACTCGCCTCCGACTTCCATCACATAGCCCTTGACCGGCTTGTTGCCGTTTCCAAAGGGAACCACAACGCACATACCTGCCTCAAGCACCCCCGCAAGTCTTTCCGGCACCCTGTACTGAAAGGTTTTATCCAGTTTTTCATGAGAGATATCCACAATGATATCCGCATAAAGCTCCTGCACCGTTCTCCTCCGTGTTCCGCTCTTTATCCGTGTCCTGAATTTCGTCCCTGCCCCGTGGATGGTCCGTAACCGCGCTTTGTCCGTGCTCCGGTCTGTTGTCATGCCAGCCCTGTCCCGGGCGGACAGGCTTAAATATGCGCAAGTCCGTCTCTTAAAAGCTCTTTAATGAGCACTCTCTCATCCATGGGATATTTAACGCCCTTAATCTCCTGATAATCCTCGTGCCCCTTGCCTGCAAGCACAATCAAATCCCCCTCCAGGGCGTGAGCTATGGCGTAGGCGATGGCCTCTTTCCTGTCGCAGATCTCCGTATATTTTCCGTCCGTTTTCTCAATACCGGTCTTGATATCGTCGATGATCGCCTGAGGCTCCTCGTACCTGGGATTGTCGGAGGTGATAATGGTAAAGTCCGCCAGCCTGCCGCTGACCTCTCCCATCTCAAAGCGCCTCTGCCTGGAACGGTTTCCGCCGCAGCCGAACACACAGACCAGCCTCCCCGGATTATACTCCCTCAGAGTTGCAAGAAGGCTCTCCAGCGCCATGGCATTGTGCGCATAGTCTATCAAAAGGGTAAATTTATCCGATATATCCACCTTCTCAATGCGCCCCTTTACCCTGGCGGTTCTCAGCGCCTCCTGTATCCCGTCCTTCCCAACCCTGAAGTGACGGCAAATGGCAATGGCACAGAGAGCGTTGTACACGCTGAACCTTCCGGGCGAGGGCACCTCCACCTCCATATCTGTCAGCCCCTCCACCTGAAATTTTACCCCCGGCGACCCGGGCGTATATATCAGCTCCGGTTCCCGTGCCCGCAGCATACAGCCCTTCCCCATTCCGAAGGTCTCAAGCGCACAGGTATGCCCTTGGGTCACACCCTCCACATGGGCGTCGTCTCCGTTTACAATACCCACTTTGCACTGCCTGAACAAAAGCCCCTTACATGCCATGTACTCCTCAAAGCTTGCGTGCTCGTTAGGTCCGATATGATCCGGCTCCAGGTTTGTAAAGATGCCGTAATCGAACACAAACCCCTGGGTCCTGTGCTGCATCAGCGCCTGAGAGGAAACCTCCATCACCACGGTATCCAGCCCCGCCTCCACCATTTCCGCAAAATACTCCTGCAGGCAGTAGGATTCCGGCGTTGTATTCTCGGCATGGATATGGGTGTCCCCGATGATAATTTCAATGGTGCCCACCAGCCCCACGCGAAACCCGGTGCGCTCCAGAATCGACTTTACCAGATAGGTGGTGGTAGTCTTTCCCTTGGTTCCGGTAATGCCGACGGTTTTAAGCTTCCTTGCCGGATGCCCAAACCAGGCCGCCGAGATGAACGCCAGACAAAAGCGGGTGTCCTTCACGAAAATTACCGTCACATCCATGTCCTTCACCGCCTCCACAGGCTTCGACACCACCAGCACTGCCGCGCCCTTTTTGGCTGCCTCCGCCGCATAATCGTGACCGTCATAAACCGCTCCCACCGTACAGACAAAAAGCGCCCCTGCCGCAAGCTCCTTTCTGGAATCGTAGGCCACCGCCTTCACATCCACATCCTGCCTTCCCTGTATGCATGTATAATCCAGCCCTTGAAGCAGCTGCTCCAGCCTCATCGCACTTCCTCCCATTCTTCCGGCTTTTTTGTTGCCGCCGTTATTTTTCCAGCTATATTATTCTATATTTTACTCCACTTTACCGATTTCTACCACCCCTTTTTTCCTTTCCTGTCCTTCCTTACAGCAGACGCAGCTCCCATTATTCTTTACCGCTGCCTCCGGACCCTGTCTCCAAAGCCCTGTAACCCGTAACAGTTCAGCCTTCGGCTAAACTGTTACACTGATGCACACAAAATGAGTTTTCAACTCATTTTGGCGCTCGCAAGTCTCGCAAAATTGCATAAGGATGCAATTTTGACTTCGCGGTACTGTATGGCTGAACTGTTACCGTAACCCTTCTCCGTAATCCGCACCGTTCTTGACAGGGAAAAGCATGGATAGTAAAATAATGCCGTACGTAAATTATAATTGACACGCCTAAGCGCGCAGATAAAAAGTTTGAAAGCAGACCTTTTAACATTGTCTGGTATGTGCGCCGGGCACACAGGGAGGTATAAAAATGGAAGATCGGAATTTACAGGAGCAATTCTCCGGCCTGCGGCAGGAATTTCTTAATTACACGGGAGAAACAGAGCTTCTGCCGGGCGAAATGGAGGAGACCACTTTGTTTTTCCAGGCTCCCGCCGTAAAGGGGCTCATCGCCTTCGGTGCGGAGAACAACGAATTTCTGGACCGGATCGTGGATACCTTTGCAGGCATAAACGATATGGATATCTACCGCGGATGCCTGACAGGATATCTGATAGGGCTTTACGGGGAGAGCAATATTATCGCCAAACAGACAGACCTTGCCCTGACGGCATTTTTCCAGAAAATCCTGGGACTGTGCGAAGCATACATGGAGCTGGCATGCGACAGGCTGGGAACCTCCCCTGAAAAAATGCTTGAGGACGAGGAGCTTTTAAACCGCTTTTACGAATTTCCGCCCCAATCCCTGTTTGAGAAGGCTCCCGAGCCTGTGAAGGCATGGATGGGCATTTCCATGCTCTCCCTGGGTGTGATGTCCCGCATCTGCTGCATGCGGCCCCTCAGGGACGAGCTCAGAGCCGGGGATCACATTGCGCAGCGCTGTGAATTTCTGGGCGATTACCGGGACACGGTAGGCTTCGTCCCCGGCATCCTGAATATGGTGGAGCAGGAGACGGTGCTGCTGCTCTCCCCCGGCACAGGCAGCGGCGTAGAGGTATCTCTGGAGGAGATCGATTCCAACAATGTGTTTTTCACCCTGCTGCAGTTTACCCTTTACCACGAGGGGCTGCTGAAGGAGCTGGGTGCGCAGGGCTTTGAATACCGGGAGGTAGTGGAACGGATTGCCCTGCACGAGCCGGTGGACGATGAGGAATGGCCGGAAAACCTGTATGAAAGCGGATGCTTCGGATATTATACCTATCCCGCCCTGAACAGGGACGGAAGCTATAACGAAATGGGCGCGGTGTGGGGCGAGGGAACCTTACATGAGGTTCCGAAGCTGGACGGGCGGTATGTGATCCTGCTCACAAAGCCCTCCATACACCGGAGCTGGGGAAACGCCTTTGTGAGCTCCACACACTCCCAGCTCCTGCCCCGCGTAAAGCTGATCCGCAGGCTCCCGGAAGACGAGGCCGCCCGGTGGCTGGAAAAGGTTTACAAGGCAAACCAAAGCAAACTGTAAGCACAAGCTCCTGTACCTGCAAAAAGACCCCGGCTTCCGCCGAGGTCTTTTCGCTATTTTCTTATGAGGGGGGAGATAGTGAGTTCATCAACTATCTGAGATATATATTACAGAAGAAATGTGACCAAACTGTGTTTAATTTCTAATTTAAAAATAAAAACCGTCTAAAAAAAGAAATAAAAAGCACCTTCAGCAATAATGCTGCAGGACAAACTGCAGCTCCGTCCTCCCCCTGTAGGTATTTTTTCCCAGCTGGTATACCACAGACAGGGCAAATTCCCCACACCCCGCATAGAGCTGCCCGGCGCTGCCGCTGCCGTACTTTTCATCCAAAAACGAATCAAACCGCTCCAGATCCCCGAAGTACACCAGCTGCTTTACGGCGCCCTCCGGCGTCTTCACCTTGAATCTGGCAAAGCTCTTGTTCGCCCCCATTCTCACGCCCGCCTGAAAGATCAGCTCCTTCTGGGCAAAAAGCGGCTTTGGATTTCCCACCCCGAAGGGCTCCAAAAGCTCCAGCTCCCCCGCAAGCTCCTCGTCCGCATAGACAAGGGGCATAGGCACATCTATATGTACCCTTGGAACAAAATCCTCCTCGCAAAGCCTGCAGTTTCGGTTAAGCTCGCCCCTGAGCGCTTCGATATCCTCCTCCCTCATGGACAGCCCCGCCGCCATGGCATGGCCACCAAACCTGGTAAAATACCCCTTCACCTCCGTCATGGCATCATACATGTGATAGCCCTCCACAGAGCGCCCGGAGCCCTTGACCCCCTCCTCGCCCCGGGTCAGAATAAACACGGGATGATTATACCTCTCCCTGACCCTCCCTGCGATAATGCCCGCCAGGCTTTCATGTACCTCCGGCAGAAAAACCACCAGCACCTTATCCCGTTCCAATTGATGCTCTCTTATGTAAATTTCCGCCTGCTCCACTCCGCTCAGGGTCAGATTCTTTCTGCTGTCGTTTAAGTCCTTCAATTCTCTTGCCGCACTCATGGCGTCCGATTTTGCGCCGCTTTGCAGAAGCTCCAGCGCCCGCCTTGCGGTGTCCAGCCTTCCCGTTGCGTTCAGACAGGGACCCAGCACAAACCCCAGATGATAGGCGGTCAGCCGCTCCGGTTCAATACCGTTTACCTCCATCAGCGCCCTAAGCCCCTGATTATCAGTATTTCTAAGCCGCTTTAAGCCCTCCTTCACCAGAATACGGTTCTCGTCCCTGAGCTCCATGACATCGCAGACCGTAGCCAGCGCCGCAAACTCCAGAAATTCCCCCATGGCCTCCCCCAGCTCCCGGCTGCCCGTTCTCTCCGCCAATGCGCCCATCACCTTGAACGCCACCACGCCACCGCAAATACCGGAAAAGGGATAGCTGCACTGCTCCTGCTTGGGGTCTATGACCGCAAGCGCAGGCGGAAGAAGCTCCCTGCGCACCTCCTCCCCGGTATCCTCCGCCCTCTCCGACACAAAAGGCACCTCATGATGATCCGTCACTATCACCTTAATGCCCCAGGAGCCGGCAAGCTCAATCTGTGGCGCCGCAGCGATGCCGTTGTCGCAGGTGACGATCATTCCCACTCCGTCCCGCGCCGCCTCCTGTATCAAACTGTCATTCAGCCCATAGCCGTCGTGAATGCGGTGGGGAATCGCCGTGTCTACCCTTGCCCCCAGAAGCTGCAGCCCCTTTGTCAATATGTAAGAGGAGCAGATCCCGTCCACATCATAATCCCCAATGACACGGACATGCCGCCCCTCCGAGACCGCCCCCAGGAGCTCCGTCACCGCCCTGTCCATATCCTTCAAAAGCCAGGGGGAATAGCAGTCCTCAAGAGTCCCCTGCAAAAATCTCCGCACCTGCCCTTCCTCCGTCAGATCTCTGTTGCGCAGGATTCTGGCCAATACGGGGCTGATGCCGAACATCCTCCCCCAGGCCTCAAAATCCGCCTTTTTTGCCGCCACATACCACTTTTCCATCCCCGGGTACTCCTTAATAATTTCCGTCCTTATCTTCCTTGTGCTTCTCCGGCGTTATACCGTTGACAGCGTATATTTTCAGCCCCTGTAAGCCCTCGCCGTCCTCCGTTATCCAGCAGCTTCCATCTCCCATCATAACGCCTCTGTAATTGCAGAACAGGTTTTCACAGGTCTCCGCCTTCAGCGCCTCAAGAAATTCTGCGCTGGGATTTGTCACAAACTCCGCCTTCATGAAGGCCGCCTTGTCAATATAGATCGTATGGTCTATTCTGATGGGAAAGACCATGCTCTCCGCCAGCGCCTCAAAATCTCCCGCCAGAATCTGCCTCCTTACGCGTTTTGCAAACCGCTCCACCTCCCAGGCGGACCTTCCCGTCGCCACCGCATATTTCCGGGCATAGGCTTCCAGCCCCTTCTTCATGACACTTATGCTGTCCCGGTAGTCAAGCAGATACTCCATGGGCGACACATCCACGTAAAACTCCGTTTCCCCTTCCTCCTGCGTATAAAGCCTGGGCTCGTAAAAGCTCGTACTCATTCCGAAATCCCCGCCCGTATATTCAATCAGAAGCATTATGTCCGTCCTGCCGTCCTCATTATAATCAAAAAAGGAAACTGCCGCAACCCCGGCAAATTCCTGTCCCTGCAATATATCATCCTCATAGCGGGCCGGAAATGTATAAACGGTCTCCCCGTTTTGCATCAGCTTAAACCGCACGTCTCTGTTCCCCTGCGCCCGGCTTCCGCCCTTGTCCTCCCTATCCGGTATAAAAGGCGCAAACATTACCTTCCCCCAGCCGTCCAGCTCCACATAAAATGACTGCTCCTTAATCTGTCTCTCCGCCTGCTTGAGAGCCTGCGGCAGGGCATCCTCATTCCCCTCGCCGGCATCATCGCTGCACGCGGCAGACACACATAAAAGCAGCCACAAAAAAATGACGCAGATTACTCTCTTGCAATTCATTTTATCTCCCTGCAAATCCACTATCCCATTATCCCGGAAACATACTCAATAGATACGATATCCTCTCCGTTAAAGATAAAGTTCAGCTTCATGCCTCCCTTTTCATATGTCATCCTGTTGTCCTCCTCCTGGGAGGCTTCCCCGTACGCCTTAATGATATCCGCCTTTGTCTTGGACAGGTCGATTCCCTCGGCGGTCGCCACCGTATCATCCTTTAAGGTAATGTATGCGATGCGGTTTTTTCCTCCGTCCGGGTAGGTCTCTATCTCAAAGGATGTATAGCTGTACAGGTACGCGGTTCCCTGAGCGGCACAGCTTTGCGCCTCAAAAACGCTATTCGACTCTCCCAGCCTGGACGCAAGCTCGCCCATATCCATATCCACACCCACGGTAACGCCGTCGATCTCAAACAGATACCCTCCCTGTCCGTCTTCCACGGCTCCTGACGGTGTTCCCTCCTGGCCGCTGCCCCTGTCGCTCCCATCGGCGGGGTCCGCCTCCTGGCCGCACCCCGTCAGAATAAACGTAAATATCAGGCACGCCGCCAGCGCCCCGGCAAACATGCTCTTTTTTGATCCGATGCCTTTTACAAATAATTTTCCTGCTTTCATATCGCTTTTCCTCCAGCTCCGTCTTTTTATTAATACCTGTCTGCGCCTCCCCACGCCGGCTCCTCCGCTTCATAACCGGAGCCGCTGCATCCCGGGCAAAGATATCAGGCGCCCTCTATTTTATTTCGGGATAAAGATCCCTGTTATAGTTATGGGTTTTGTTGTGGGCGTCGGAGTATTCCATCAGCTCCGCATCCGTCTTATAAAAGAAGGTTGACCCGTCCTTTCTTCTGCAGGCGTCAAAATGATGCCACCCCTCCCCTATGTCTATCAGATTCCAGTAATGCATGGATTTTGCCGGAATCTTTTCAATGTCCATATTGGTGATTCCCGCTCTGGTCAGCAGGCATTTTGCCGTAGCGGCATAGACATAGCAGTCTCCCTTTCTGTCCACGAGCCCTCTGTATGCGCCCTGCACCCAATCGGTCTTGGGCGTCCCGTCGGAATAGGCGATATTGCTGTGGCACCAATCGTAAATTGCCTTCGCCTGATCATACTGGCTCATGGAATCCGCCAAAATCCTCGCAAGAAGCTTGTCTGCCTCCCTGTTGATGACCTCCTCCGTCACCGTATCCACAGTCACCGGCTGCACATGAAGGACGGTAGATACCGACGTCCTGTTCCCCGCACTGTCCACCGCAGTATATATTACCCTGTAATCTCCCGGTTTGTCAACATCCACGGCGCTGCTGTCCACATTCAGCTTAACATCCCTGTCATAGTTGTCCGTGACAGTGACGCCCTTCTTATAAGAAACGCTTCCGCCTGCCGTCATGGTCAGCTCTCCCACTCCGTGAATCACCGGAGGCTCCCTGTCCTCTATAACCTCCAAAAGCGCCTCGGCGGTGGTAACGTTTCCCACCTCGTCCTCGATTTCCAGAAGTACCGTATTGATTCCCCCGGTGGCACAGTCCGGCTCCTCCGCAAAACGGATATCCACAGGCGTAATGCCCTCCACCTCCTCCACAAAGTCGTCCGCCTTGACAGTCCCCCCGCTGAATATGGCCACATTTCGCGTGGCGATACGCGGCTCTGCCGTACCCTCCACATGGAGGACCGCCGCCACCCTTCTCCCATAGACCCGGATAATGACGCCATAGTCCCCTGCCCGGTTCAGCACGGTGTTTTCATCGATGCCGGAGACAAAGGAGGCATTTTTATTCCCCCAATTTAAGAACGCCCCCACAACGGGGCATTTTTCCCCTGCCTCTATGGTCATCTCCCTCTTGACGCAGTAATAAGGCAGCAGAAGATACACTGCTCCCACAAACGTAAGCAATATAGCCAGCCTTCCAGGCAGCCCGGGCCTGCGGCCTGCCCTTCTTCCTCCGTCTCTTTCGTCTTCGCCCTCCTCTGAAAAAACCTCATTCCAGACATTCTCACTCCCAGGATTTTCATTCCAGACAGGCTCACTCCAGGCATTCTCGTCCCAGGAGCCTTCCTCCTCCCAAGTATCCCGGGCGTCTACTGCGCTTTCATACAGGAAATCTTCGCTATCCCCCAAAGCTTCTTCCCGGCTGTCCCCGTAAGCCTCCGCCCAGACAGGCTCGTCATATTGACCGGCTTCTTCATACTCATCCTCATATTCGTCTTCCGTCTCCTCCCCGAAAAGCTCCCCCACACCCTCAAACTTGCTCCTAAAGAAAAAATACACTGCAGCCACCAGCAAAAGCCATACGCCGATGCCCAATAACCATTCCACCATTTTCCCTCATCCTCCAAAACTCCCAAATCCGCTCTATTCTTTTCCTCCCCGTATTCTGTATATTCCACCATTGTATCATTTTCGCATCCTTTATATTAAGATGGCATGCATATACCTCAGGCGTCCCCCCGCCTCATCGCCCCGAATACATAAAAACCTTTTAATCATCCCGGGCTGGAATCCCCCCTCATTTCCGGCATCCGGACGTTTTTAAGCACAACAAAATCGATGGCGTCCGCCACCTCTCTCAAAATTTCCTCTGTGATATGGGCATCGCTTCCCTCCAATATATTTATCAGGATAAAGCAATCCTCAAAATCCACATAGATCAGGGACTTATACGGCGAAACCGCCAGGCAGACCGGCTCTCCGCAGGCAGTAACATACTGAAATTCCTCATAGTCGCGGACGCTGCCGATATTCAGGAGCGCCTCGTTAAAGGTTCCCTTTACGCTGCGCTGGAACTGAAAAGCCAAAAGCCGACCGTCCTCCAGCAGCACGTCGCCGTCACAGCAAAAGGTACCGTCCTCATAAATACATGCCCAGGTTCTTTCCAGCCCCTTTCCCATAAACTCTCCGCCCACCCTGTACGCGGTCTCCCTCTGATCGATTACATTCATTGCCGTGTGAAGCTTCAGCTTATATTTTCGGGCAATTTCCTTCAGCCTGCGATCCATCTCCCGGTCATAGACGCCGTATTGGCTTTCCAGAACCTTTCCTTCCACGAGCCCTTCGATGTCGTAGCCGTCCCGAAACGCCAGCCACTCCGCCAGCGCCAGTGCCTCGAAGCTGTCCTGATAGCCCGACAGACCGACGCGTTCTCTGCCGTATACCCCCCCCCGGGCTTCCTTCGTGTTTGGCAGCAAAAGGTCCCTGAGTCCGAACCAATTTGCGGCAAGCGCAGCCACCGGCAGCGACAGAATCAGAATCAGGCAGATACACGCCACCGCCACGCCCCAATAGCTTCTGCGGCGTCCATGCCCCCGCGGCGCCCTCTCCTGCTCCGTGATATCCAGATATTTATCGTCCACATACTGAAATGCCCTGTTTAATAAAGCCGCATTCATATCGCCACACCCTCCCTCTCAAGGTAGCTCCTCAGATTCTTACGGGTTCTGGAAAGCACATACTTGACCTGACGCTGTGAAAGGGAATACTGCTCCGACAGCTCGCCGATGGAGTAAGAATAATAATACCGCCCCACAAAGACAGCCAGGTCCTTTCTTTTCAAAGTACCCAAAAAGCGGTTAAGCGCCTCTCCAAGCTCTTTTTCCTCCCAGATTCTTTCCATGCTTTGCACCGTATCCGGAATACATTCGTCCAGCTCCACAAGCTGGGCGTTCCTTTTTCCGGCAAGACGGTAATCCAGCCGGTCAAACGAAAGGTTTCTGGCAATCCGTGACAAGAAATGCTTTAAGCTGTTGGGTATCGTCGGGGGAATGGCGTTCCACGCCCCCAGATAGGTATCGTCCTCAATTTCTTCCGTGTCGCAGGCATCATGCAGAATGTTATAAATCAGCTTATGCAGATAAGCGCTGTATTTTTTGCCTGTCTCCTGAATCGCCGCTTCCGACCTGTCGACATATAGCTGAATTATCTCTACGTCCTCCATGACGCTTCCTCCCTTCAAACAGTACCTTACACCTATCGGCTCAGACCCTGGGCAGTCTGTGGTTTTTATCCGCCTTCCTTTATTTCCCTCTACTTATATAGTAGGCAAAAAAATTCCCGGGAACAAAAATTTCCCGGGAATTTTTTGCACACGGGCGTCCAAGGAAAAATGTCAGCAGAAGCTGACGGACACCCGGCCCACGAATAAGGGAAGGTAAACCTTCCCTACTCGATTACCTTATTTACACAGCCTCCAAGAACCCAATCCATTATCTCCTCCCTGCTTATTCCTTCCGCCAGACCCAATACGTTTAACTCATCCTTTCCGTAATCCGTATTGTTTATGGCCTTCCAGATCTTTTCCGTCTCGATCCCGGCGGCTTCCCGTGTATAATCCCCCTCGTTATATTCCAGTTCCCCGCGGCGTATTTCAATGATATTATTACAAAATCTTCTCCAATGCTCCACGGAGGGATTATATGCCACGCATCTGCCGTCCGCCCTGTTTCTGATCCTGAAGCAGGTGTCGTAGCCTTCCTCTGCTGCCGCTTCCTCCATCCATTCTCTCAGCGTCTGCTCCTGCAGGGAAAACTCGATTTCAAAATTGGTCTTTTCCAGCACATAGGCCAAATCATCCAGCTCCCTTTTATTTTGGACATGTACGATAAAGTCCGTTCCAAGGTTGCTCCTGTCCGTAATAATTGCTTCCAGTCTTTTCATGGTTATTTTCCAGATACCCTTTTGCTGCACTCCTCATCCTTGGGGCTTTTTAAGCAGGCGCCTTTGTGTGCGCCTCCTTAGAACATCACCCCGGAAACATACTCAATAGAAACCATATCCTCGCCCTTGAAGATAAAATTCAGCTTCATGCCGTCCTTTGCATAGCTGATCTGGTTATCGCCCTCGACACCGCCCTCTCCGTATGCTTTGACGATATCCGCCCTGGTCTTGGACAGGTCGATTCCCTCTGGGGTGGAAACCGTATCATCCTTCAGAATAATATAGGAAATGAGATTATTTGCTCCGTCCGGATAAGTCTGTATTTCAAATCCGGCATAGCTGTACGTATATGAAATTCCCTCGGCTGCGCAGCTTGGCGCCTCAAAGACGCTTTTCGCCTCTCCCAGCCTGGGCAAAAGATCATTCATATTCATATCCACACCCAGCTCCACGCCGTTTACCTCAAACCGATAGCCCCCCTTGGACTTATCCTCCTGCCCGGAGGAAGAATTACCCTGCCCCTCCTGCCTGTCTCCTGCGCTTCCCGAAGCGTTTCCCTGCGGATCGTCCGAGCCGCATGCCG
This sequence comes from uncultured Acetatifactor sp., assembly GCA_910578215.1. Lineage (GTDB taxonomy): Bacteria > Bacillota > Clostridia > Lachnospirales > Lachnospiraceae > Acetatifactor. The sequence goes on from CAJTPH010000024.1 coordinate 27,083, forward strand.
TCAGACAGAATGCCGTTATAATTCCCATTGCAAAAACCAATAAAGCCTTACCCTTCTTTAATTTCATATTTATTCCTCCCTTTCTTTCCCTTGCCTGTGGTCCCCGGGCCACAGACGCAAATTATTGTTCCCCTGCCTGCGGCCGTTCAAGCGCCTCTGTCTGTCTCTCTATCTCCGCCCGGTAGTCGGCAAGCTTTTTCTCCCACTCCCGCTCCAGGTCTTCCTCGCCCCGGCGGCTTTCCAGGCCGCAGTCCCTGGCCAGGAGCTCTCCGAAGTACCTGCTGAGCTTTTCCGCGCCCGACAGGTTCAGATGCAGTCCCCCGTCATAGGTGTCCGTATGAAAGTCCAGACCAATCTCCTCCATAACCTCAAGGAAATTATAATACTTAAGATCATGCCGGGCGGCGTAGTCCTCCATCTGCTGTTCCCATTGGTCGTACCAATAAGGGTAAAGGCTTGGCGCCTTTACCAGCACCAGCTCCACGTCGTTTTCCCGGGCAAGCTCGGTCATCATGTCCAGATATTTGTAAGCATTATCTCCGAACTGATAATCGGCCAGCGGCCTTCCCTGCGGAACATTTTCCGCCGGAAGCGTGTCCACCCTCATATAATAGCCGTTGAAGGTGACGTCATCCTTCTTCCAAAAGTACTTGAAATCCTCAGGAATCAGCTGATTCCACCTGCTGTGATAGCGCAGGATGGGAAATACGTATTCAATAAAGCTCTCATCCTCCGTCATGGAAGCAAAAATGCTTTTCACCTTGGACATGGACCATTTCATCCCGTCCAGGGTCATCCGGTTATAGCTTTCCTTCTGAGGCTCATTATACTTTAACGATAAGATATTAAACACCACCACATCCGGCTTCTCGTATTTAAAGGTTTCCTCCATGAGATAATAGGACTGCCAGATCAGCTGCTCCGCGCTTCCCCGGATATAGCTGTTGATCCCGTACTCCTCCCACAGAACCGCCGGAGAAATATTTTCGTAAAGCTCGCAGTCGCCGATAAAAACCACATCATGGTCCTTGTTCTCGCCATAGTACTCCTCGATCATGCCTCCCTCCAGCACGTCGTCCATATACTTTGGCATCAACAGCCTCTGCAGCCCCGCCAATATGATTCCCAGTATGAAAACCGTAACTATGCACCTTACTATTTTCCTGCTCATTTCATCCACGCCTTTCCGCACTCTGCGGGCACAGACCCGCAGACACAGGTCTGCCTCACTCCCACGCCTCCGCTTTAAGATGTGATCAATTCCTGGTATTCCTCCCGCAGCCTTCCGCAGCTCTCCACCGCGCACTTTGCCATCAGCTGCATGGCGTCAAGGAATCCCGCGCCGATCTGACAGCTCTCGCGCACCACGGACAGCTCCGTGCAGCCCAGGATGACCACCTCTGCCCCCGCCTCCCGCAGCTCCCTTGAGACCGCCAGAAACCGCTCCATCTCAACCGGGCGGTTGGCCTTTACGTTCTGATATATAACATGCATCACATCCTGCTGCCTCTCCCCGGAGGGGATGACCAGCCTGCAGCCGTTATCCTCAAAAACCCTTTGAAAAAGCCTGCTTTCTATGGTTCCCGACGTCGCCATCAGCCCTGCGCAGCGAATGTTCCGCCTGACCAGATACGCATATATCTCATCAATAATATCGATTATCTGCGCGCGGATGCCAGAGGACAGTCTATCGTAAAAGTAATTAGCCGTAATACAGGGAATGGCAATCAGCTCCGCCCCCTGGGCCGCCAGCCTTTCCCCTATCTCTATCATCTCAGGCGCAGGATCTCTGCCGCTCAGTCCCAGAATAAAATTTGTCCGGTCCGGTATACGCGGACAATTATATATAATCATTTCTATGTGATCCTGATCCACCGCCGCGTCCGTCATCTCCACCACCATTTTCATGAAGATTGCCGTAGCCATGGGGCCTAATCCCCCGATAACGCCTAATTTACGCATTCGCCTGTACCCCCTGCGCGCTTTTATTCCTATCATCTCATCCTGCGGTTATTTTATCTCCGGATAAAGGCTTCTGTCATAGTTATGGGATTTGTCGTGAGAGTTGGAATATTCCATCAGCTCCGCATCCGTCTTATAAAAGAAGGTGGAGCCGTCCTTTCTCCTGCAGGTGTCAAAATGATGCCACCCCTCCCCTATGTCTATCAGATTCCAATAGTGCATGGATTTTGCCGGAATCTTCTCAATATCCATATTGGTAATCCCCGCCCTGGTCAGCAGGCATTTTGCCGTGGCCGCATATACGTAGCAGTCTCCCTTGCGGTCTACAATCCCTCTGTATGCGCCCTGGACCCAATCGGTCTTCGGAGTCCCGTCCGAATAGGCTATTTTACTGTGACACCAGTCATAGATCGCCCTCGCCTGCTCATACTGGCTCATGGATTCCTTTAAAATCGTGGCAAGAAGCTTATCCGCCTCCGCGTTTATGACCTCCTCCGTCACCGTGTCCAGGGTCACAGGCATCACATGAAGAATCGTGGATACCGACGTACTGTTGCCTGCGTTGTCCACCGCCGTATAAATTACCGGATAATCCCCCGCCCGGCTGGTATCCACGGCGCTGGTATCGATGCTCAGCTTTACGTCCTGGTCATGATCGTCTGTGACGGTAACGCCCTTCTTATAAGAAACGCTGCCTCCCGCCGTCATGGTAAGCTCGGTCACGCCGTGAATCACCGGCGGCTGCGTATCGTAAATAACCTCCAGACGGGCCTGGGCCGTCGTAACGTTTCCGCCCTCGTCCTGAACCTCAAGGTACACCGTGCTCACTCCCGCGGTGACACAGTCCGGCTCCTTCACAAAACGGACCGAATAAGGCGTCGCATCCTTTATCTCCAGCACGAAATCTTCAATATCCACGGTTTTGCCGCCAAACACGGTGACATCCCGGGTGATAACCTCCGGCGCCGCCGTATCCCTCACATGGAGAACG
>CAJTPH010000024.1:30045-64587 GCA_910578215.1 uncultured Acetatifactor sp.
CCCCCCTGCCGTAAACCCTGACTGTGACCTCCACATCTCCCACATGATGAAACACGGTATTCTCATTGATTCCCGATACAAGGGATGCGTTTTTATTCCCCCATTTCAGGAACGCCTCCGCGCCGGGGCAGCTTTCCCCCGCCTCGATCGTCACTTCCTCCCTGACACAGCAATAGGGCAATAAAAAATATATTGCTCCCGCCAGTACCAACAGAAAAACCAATACCCTCAGGCGGTGCGCCCGTCTGCGTCTTCTTGAACGTCTTCCAGCCATATTCCCTCACCACACTTTAAAATCTGTTATATATAAACTGACTGGCATCGTATCCGATGCCGTAAGCGCCAAATATCAGCACGGACAAAAACAGTACAAACCACATCGCCGCCCGCACCGGATACGGCCTTGCGGCAGCCTTTTCCCTGACGCTGCCGCTGCGCTGCAAAAGCCCTACAAACAAAAGAACCGCCGTTCCCACCGCAAGAATACCGTAGTCTGCCGCCGTGATGCCCAAATCCAGCAGCGACCCGTCCCACAGGGCATTCCAGTTATCTGCGGTAAACATGGAGCCGAACATCCTAAACGTGGTGGCCACATCGCTATAGCAGTCAAACATTTTCAAAACGCTTATCAGCAGAAAGGTACGCCCTACCTGAAAAATGCTGTACAGCCTTGTATTGCTGAACCGGAAGCTCTTGTGGAAGCGCTCATAAAGCGGCTCGAACTCCTCGGAGACCATAAGGACAAGCCAGTTGAGCAAGCCCCACACCACGAAATTCCAGCTTGCGCCATGCCAGAAGCCGGTAGCAAACCATACCACAAAGGACGAAAGGTACACCGGCAGCCTCTTTCCTATCTCTTTTCCCATGTGTGCCCGGGAAAACCTGGAAAATTTCTGCATGGGCCTGCAGACGGAGATAGGATAAAAAATATAATCCTTGAACCAGGTGCCCATGGTAATGTGCCACCTGCGCCAATATTCCTTAAGAGACTTTGAGAAATAGGGCCTCTCAAAGTTCTCCTGCAGACGGATACCCAAAACCTGCGCGATACCTATCGTGATATCGATGCCCCCGGTAAAATCCGCGTAAAGCTCTATGGTATAAAACAGCATTCCCACAAAGGCATATGCTCCGTGGTACTGCTCCGGCGCATCGATAATACAGCTTAAGCCCGTCAGTATCCTGTCGGCAATCACCATCTTTTTAAAATAGCCCCACAGCATCCGCTGCAATCCGAAGCTGACTGTCCGCCATTCAAAACCATGCTTTTCATACAGCGTTTTGGACAGATCGTCAAAACGGCTGATGGGTCCCTGAATCAGCTGGGGAAAAAAGGATACAAACAAGGCCAGCTTAAAGAAATTCTTTTCCGCCGGGACGGTTCCCCTGTATACGTCTATCAAATATCCCAGCGCCTGAAAGGTATAAAAGGAAATACCCATGGGAAGTGCCAGCGTTACAAAGGAGAGCCGGCTTGTCCCCCCGAAGGCGCCCATAATTCCGTTTACATTAGAAATAAAAAAGTTGGCATACTTTACCGTGGCAAGAATGCCAAGATTAAAAAGCAGGCCGAGAAGCAGCCACCGGAAACGCACCTTATGCCTGCTTTCCTTATAGGACTTCTTCTCCTCCCTGCTCATCTCGGACTTATGTTCACGCAGATACAAGGTCTGCCGTTCCTGATTGCGCTCTATGACCCGCGCCACAAGATAAACCGTGACTGTGGTCGCCAGAATATAGAGCAGATACCTGGGGTCCGCGGCGGCATAAAAAACATAGCCCGCCGCCAGCAAAAGCATCCATTGCAGCCCCTTGGGCACCAGATAATACAGCAGGAACAGTACAATTATAAAGCCTAAAAACTCATATGACGTAAAGAGCATAATCTACCTCCCGTGCATGAAATGCACAGTCTGCTTAATCTTCCTCCTCGATCTCCTGAATCAGGGCATACAAAGCCTTTGCGGAGTTGAAGTTTTCGGGGATAATCCTCTTTGCGTCAATTGTAACGTCAAACACCTCCTGAATCTCCGAAATCAACGTTACAATGTCAAAGGAATCCAAAATCTCGTCGTCGATCAGGTGCTCCTCCTTCTCAAAATCCACCTCGGGATGCAGCTCCTTCAAAATTTCCAGTAATTCTTCCATAATTATTTTTCCTTTCTTTATCTCTCAAAGATTAATCTTACAGCCCTCGCTCTGCATCTGCCTCAGGGTCACCCGGTCTATCTTACCGTTTGCCGTAAAGGGCATGCTCTCCAGCCGGACCGTCTTGTTGGGAAGCATATACCGCGGCAGCTTCGTCTTCATGGCCAGAATAAGCTCTCTCTCGGTAATATCCCCCACATAGTACAGCACGATCTTGCTTTTCTCTCTGTCATACACGCAGGCCGAAAGCTTTATCCCGGAAAGCATATTCACGTTGACCTCTATCTCTCCCAGCTCGATGCGGTGTCCCATATGCTTTATCTGGAAATCCCTGCGGGAGACAAAGCAAAGCTCCCCCGCCTCATTGATAACGCCGATGTCGCCCGTCCTGTAAATCAGCTCCGGATAAGCGCTGTTTAACGGATTCTGTACAAAGGCTTCACCCGTTCTCACAGGGTCATTATAATAACCCAGGGTCAGCGCGGTACCCCTGACACAGATCTCTCCCTGCTCTCCCTTCTCTGCCAGCCTGCCCTCCTGGTTTAAAAGCAGAATCTCACGATTGGGAAAGGGATGCCCTATGGGAATCACCTCATTGTCCTCAAACTCCCTCTCCACCCTGTAATAGCAGCACATCCCCGTGCTCTCCGTGGGACCGTACAGGTTCGTAAAGGTCGCGTCCGGCAGAGCCTGACGCCAGAGCTTAAACTGCTTTATGGGAAAAACCTCGCTGCCAAAGGCAATCGTGTGCAGATACCGCGGCTTCACTACATCAAAGGTCCCCAGGGCGCTGACCATGGTCAGCGCGGAGACCACCCAGCAGATCGTGTTGATCTCATGCTCGTTCAAAAATTCCACAAGCGCCGTAGTAATGGAAAAACAGCTCTTGGGAATCAGATATGTGGTGGCGCCGAATTTCAGGGTGGGATATATCTCCTTCAGGCAGGCGTCAAAGTACAGCGGGGACTGATTCCCGAAAACGGTTTCCTCGTTAAAGCCCAGGATTTCGGAAAGCTGCTCGATGTAATCGATCACTGACCGATGACATGCGGCAACACCCTTGGGAATGCCGGTTGAACCCGATGTAAAGACAATATAGATCGGGTCCGTATCTATGGCTTTTTTATAGATCTCATCCAGCGCCCCGTCGTCGATATCCGTGTACGCAATATCCTCATAGCACACGATCTCGCCGTCCCCTGTCTCAAAGTCCTTTGCCTTCTCCACCGTGGAGCTGTCACAGATAATGAGCGGGGACTGTACATTATTCAGAATAAGCTGGATTCTGCCGGAGGGCATTTCCTCGTCAACGGGCACATAGAAATCCCCTCCTGCAATGATCCCGAAAAAAGCCGTAATTTCCTGTGGGGACTTCCTCATAAACACCACCACCGGCCTTTTATATATGCCCTTCCCGTTCAGGAAGCTGCCGATACTGCGACAGCGCCTGTATACCTCCTCGAATGTAAGGGATGTGGCGCCGTCTGAAAACGCCTTTTTCCCGGGCTTTTTCTTCACAATCTCATATAAATATTTCAAGACATTATTCTGCATAAACCTTTCATGCCTTCCTGCAGCAAGCTCATTTTCACTGCACACATTATAGTAGCAATACATTTGTTTTGCAATAGCCTGTCCGTTGACAAAACCTGCGCTTTATCCTTTATTTTCCGCAATTATATGCGGCATGCTTTACTCCTGCTCCTTCTTTGGCTTAAACTTAACGCGCAGCAAGTACCATATGCTCCCCGCAAGAAAGATTGAGGAATAAGCGCCGCAGACAATGCCCACCATCAGGGGCAGCGCAAAGTCACGAATACTTGTAACACCCAGGATATAGAGCACCGCCACCATAATAAACGTAGTCAGGGAGGTAAAGATACTCCTTGACATGGTCTGCGTAATGCTCCTGTCTACCACATCCTTCAGGTCTTCCTTATGGGACATGGTCCTCATGTTTTCGCGGACACGGTCAAAGATGACAATGGTTGCGTTGATGGAATAGCCTACAATGGTAAGCATACACGCCACAAAGGTATTGCTGACGGAAACTCTTGCCACCGCATAGAAGGCAAGCACCACAAGCACATCATGAAGCAGCGCCACAATGCTGCTTATGCCGAACCGCACATCGCTGAAACGGATTCTGATATAGATCAGCATACAAACGATCGCCACCGCCACAGCAATCACAGTGTCCGACTTCATCTCGTTGCTTATGGTAGAGCTGATGGTCTCGGTTTCGATCATCCCCCCATCGATGCCGAATTTATCGGCAAACATCTGCTCCAAGGCGTCTCTCTGCTCCACGCCCAGAGCGCCGGTCTTGAAAATGACCTCGCTGGAATCCTGCACGGTCTGTACCTGAACCGAACCGCCCGCAATCTCCTCGATATAAGGAACCACCTGGCTTGTGGCTTCCTCCAGTGTCATCGCCTCATTAAAGGTAACGGTGGTCGCGGTGCCTCCCTTAAACTCCAGACTGTAATTCAGCGCGTCGCCGGAAGACATCTTATTGACGCCCATCATCACAAAGCCCCCAAGGATCAAAACGCCGGAAATTACAAAGCAAACTATCTTTTTGGATACTACATTTAAAGCCTTTCCCTCTTTTCCCACTCCATAAAGCTTTTCGTTCTTCACTCCCAGCGCATACAAAGCATATAAAATATATCTTGTCACAACAAGGGAGGTAAACATGGAGAGCACAATACCAAGCGCCAGCGTCTGCGCAAAGCCCTTTACGCTTCCGGGGCCCAGGAGAAGAAGCACCGCCGCCGCGATCAGAGTCGTAATATTTCCGTCAATGATTGCGGATAACGCTTTGTCAAAGCCTGCCTTGACAGCAGCCCTCACCGTCTTTCCTGCCGCCAGCTCCTCTCGGATACGGGCAAAAATAATCACGTTTGCATCTACCGCCATGCCGATGGACAGGATAATACCCGCAATGCCCGACAGCGTAAGCGTCATGTCAAAGCCGTTCAGCAAAAGGATGATCAGCGCCACATAGGCAAGCAGGCCGATTGCGGAAGCCACTCCCGGAACCCGGTAAACGGCAATCATGAATAAAATCACAATGATCAGACCGATAAGCCCCGCCTTCAGGCTGGTTTCAATGGCATCCACACCCAGCTGGGCGCCCACTACCTTGGAATGCAGCTCCTCCAGCTCAAGCTTCAAGCCGCCGATGCGGATGGTTGAAGCAAGATTCTCCGCTCTCTCAAAGGATTCCATGGGGGAGATCTGCGCACTGCCGTCCGAAATCGCCACACTTACGTTAGGAGCGCTGATAATGCTTCCGTCATAATAGATCGCCAGTGATTCGCCCTTGCTTTTCGCATTGAGGGTCGCCTCATAAAACTTCTGCCTTCCCTCGTCTGTCATGGTCAGGCTCACCGCGTACTCGCTGCCCATGCTGGTCTGTATGGTGCCTGCGCTGGCATCCAGCACATCCGTACCCTGGACCAGAATGGAGCCGTTGGCAAGCAGCTCATCGATAGACTTGTCCAGCACATAAGCATAACCGTAAGTGCCGTCCGGATTCTGCACCCGCTGTGTGTGATAGTTCGTGTTGCCCTCCGGGTCGGTCTGGGCGATAAAATACAGAGCGCCGGGTCTTCCCAGCTCCTGCAGAATCGCATTTGCATCGTTTACCCCGGGTATCTCGATATTGAGCCTGTCCACCCCCTCCTGATACACGATGGCTTCCGTGCTGTAGCCCTCCACACGCTTCTGAAGCTTCTCCCTGGTGTCCGCCATATCGGTGGCGCTGGGAGCCTCGTCTCCTACCACCTGATAGGTAATGCTGACTCCGCCTGCCAGATCCAGGCCCAGCTTGATATCGGAAGCGCTTCCGTCTCCTTCCGGATTAATTCCGAAAAGATCGATGTAAGTGACTCCTGCCAAAAGCAGAAAAATACAGAGCAAAATGGCAACTGCCTTGTTCTTTTTCATGTTTCTCATCCTTTCTGATCTTATTCCATATTATTCCATCTTTTCACTTAAATTTTTTTAAAAAATTAATTCCTGCTATTTTGTTTACCCGGATGCGCCCGCTTATACATCAGCTTCCTTCCTGCTCCTCCATCTCGGCAACCTTCAGCATAATCGCACATTCCACGCGCTTTCTCTCCAGCTCGCAGCCCACGTCGTATGCATCGTTGATATTGCCGTGGAAATTGTATGCGTTCGCCGCGCAGCCGCCGCTGCAGTAAAATCTGGCAAAGCACTTCTTACACTTATCCTTGGCATAGACGTTGCAGTGCTTGAACTCGTCACGGATATCCTCCCTGACAATGCCCTGCTCCACGTTTCCCATAAGAAATTTCTCGTTTCCCACGAACTGATGGCAGGGATACAGATCGCCCCAGGGAGTGACGGCCAGGTACTCCGTTCCCGAACCGCAGCCGGACAGCCTCTTTGCCACGCAGGGACCTCCCTCTAAATCTATCATAAAATGAAAGAAATTAAAACCCCTTCCTTCCTTCCTCCGCTTAATCATCTCCGCCGCAAGCCTGTCATACTCCTCCTTCAGCTTGGGAAGGTCCGTCTCCGCAATGGCGTAATCGTCCGAGGGCTGTGCCACCACAGGCTCCACGGAAATCTGTTCAAATCCCAGATCCGCAAGATGCAGCACATCCCTGGAGAAATCTAGGTTGTTATGGGTAAATGTCCCTCTGACATAATACCGCTCCTGCCCCCTGCTTTCCGCCACCCTCTGGAACTTCGGCACAATCATGTCATAGCTTCCCTGTCCGCCCCGGAAGGGTCTCATCCTGTCATGGACCTCTTTTCTTCCGTCTATGCTCAAAACAATATTTGACATTTCACGGTTTGCAAATTCCAGAATTTCGTCGTTTAAAAGTACGCCGTTGGTGGTAAGGGTAAACCGGAACCTTTTGTTAAAGGGCCCCTCAAGGCTTCGCCCATACTCCACCAGCTCCTTTACCACCTGCCAGTTCATAAGGGGTTCGCCGCCGAAGAAATCCACCTCCAGATTGATCCTGTTCCCCGAATTTGCCACCAGAAAGTCCAGCGCCTTCTTTCCGACCTCAAGGCTCATCAGCGCCCGCCTGCCATGATACTCCCCCTCCTCCGCAAAGCAGTATCTGCAGGCAAGGTTACAGTCATGAGCAATGTGCAGGCATAGCGCCTTTACCACTGTCTTTCTGTTTTTAAAGTCAAACACATAATTTTCATATATATCGGGAGCAAAAAGCTGCCCCTGCTTCTCCAGCTCTAAAACCTCGTCCACAGCCTCCTCGATCTCCGCCGCCGGATAAGGAATATCAGCCAGGTGCAAAACTGCGGTCTTTATCGTATCGGCATCCTTGATGCCCTCATTGACAAGGGGTTCCACCAGCGGAATCATGGCATAAACGATATCGTCCACCACATGTACGGAGCCGCTGTTCACATCCATTACAATGTTATACCCATTGCTTTTATATTGATGTATCACAAATTTGTTTCCTTTCGCAATTTACAAAGAAGAAGCAGCGATCTTCTCGCTGCTTGCCTCAGTTTACTAAATCCCTGTTAAAATATGAGTTACTTATTAACCCTCTCGCAGCTCTGATTTCCCACAGTGCAGGAAGTCTTGCAGGCAGACTGGCAGGAGGTCTGGCACTCGCCGCAGCCGCCCTTCTTGATGGATTCCTTCAGATTTCTTGTTGTCAATGTCTTAATGTGTTTCATAGTCAATACTCTCCATTCTTGCTTTAACCCTGAATCACCGAGGTCAGGCATAAATTTCCTTATGAAATAACGCCTTCGGCCCGTCTCCTCATGTCTTGTAATTTTTCCGTTCAAAACCTGAACAGGAAAACTGAGCGTAGTATACCATAAATTCTCAATTTGTAAAAGCTTTTTTTATTAAAAAGCCTCTTTTTTTGTAAAAATGAATACCGAATACCTTTTTCAGCTCATCATTCCGCCCAGCATGCCGCCTCCCGCGCACAGCACCAGCGTTGTAAAAAAGGACCTTCCCACCTGGATGCTTCCCTGGTCAAAAACGAGGGAGACCACAGCCAGAATCACAAAATACGCTGCGCCCACCAGAAGCCCCCACATAAACCTGCGGTTCTGCATCCTTTTTCCCGCGATCAATCCTCCCAAAACCGTCGCCAGCACATAGATGGCAATGATCGCCCCCGATACAAGCTTTTCTCCAAGCCCCAGCTTATACAGAAGAAATGCGAGCACCGCCAGCAGAACCACTGTCACTATGTACGAAAAAAGAAGGCACTTCAGCAAAAATAACGCCGGAATTTTCTCCCTGTCTGCCGCCTGTTCCATAATTACCTCCTCCTGTCCCACTATAAACTTTTTATAAAATTATATGCTTCATATGGGCGGAACTTGACACCATTGCCTGAGTATAGTATATTAAATCATAACTATTCGGCTTCTGCCGGGATAATTTGTGTATTTTTCCCGGTTGGAGCATTAGCAAAATATAATTCAAAAAAGGAGTGAAATTTTCTTGGACGTCCCAGGTGTCATACAATTTGTTTTTCTTATTATTCTGGTTATTCTTTCCGGCTTTTTTTCTTCGGCAGAGACGGCTTTAACTACCGTCAACCGTGTAAAACTGCGCACTCTTGAGGAAGAAGGCAGCAAGCGCGCTGCAAGGGTCAACAAAATACTGGAAAATTACAGCAAGATGCTCAGTGCGATTCTGATAGGCAACAATGTGGTGAACCTGTCTGCATCGGCGCTGGCCACGACCCTGGCAATGCGCATCAATCTGGCTGTAGGAATTGCCACCGGTATTTTAACGATTGTAGTCCTGCTCTGCGGCGAAATCGTTCCCAAGACGTGGGCAATGTTCTCCTCAACCAAGCTCGCCCTTGCTTACAGCGGAATTATTTACGGCCTGATGCAGCTTCTTACCCCTGTTATCTTTGTGATCGACAAGCTCGCGAACGGTATTCTGCGCCTGATGCGCATTGACCCCAGCAAAAAGATCACCACCATGACCGAGGCGGAGCTGAGGACCTATGTGGAGGTCAGCCACGAGGACGGCGTCATTGAGTCCGAGGAGCGGGAAATGATCTACAATGTGTTCGATTTTTCGGACGCGCTGGCAAAGGATATCATGATTCCCCGCATCAACATGGTAACCGTAGATATTGAGGACAGCTACGCCGAAATCCTCTCCGTTTTCAGGGATTCCATGTACACCCGTCTTCCCGTATATAAGGAGGACAAGGACAATATTATCGGCCTTATCAACATCAAGGATTTTATACTGACGGAGGATGTGGAAAATTTCCATGTAAAAAACATCCTGCGGGACGCCCACTATACATATGAATTTAAAAAAGTGGCGGACCTGCTGATCGAGATACGCGAGAAAACCACCAACATGACCTTTGTCCTCAACGAATACGGCGCTACCGTGGGCATGATCACCCTGGAGGACCTTCTGGAGGAGATCGTCGGCGAGATACGCGACGAATACGACGCCGACGAGGAGGAGCTTATCAAGCAGCTGGACGAGCGCACCTATCTGGTGGAGGGCAGCATGAAGCTGGACGACATCAACGATGAGCTGGATACCAAGCTGGAAAGTGAGGATTACGATTCCATCAGCGGCATTATCATAGAATGCCTGAACAGCCTTCCCGAGGATAACGAGGAGGTCACTCTGAAAAACGGCATCAGGCTCAAGGTACAGGGCATAGACCAGAACCGTATCAAAAAGGTGCTGATGACCCTGCCGGAAAGCACGGAGGCACAGGAGCCCTCAGAGGAAGCCGCGGATACGGATGCGTCTACCCAAAGCGCCCCGTAATATAATCGTAGGTCTTCTTTTTTCTCGGTTTGAGAAAAAGCTCCCTGGCGGCGCCGAACTCCACCACCTCTCCCATAAGGAAAAAGGCCGTGTCGTCGGACACCCGCGCCGCCTGCTGCATATTGTGGGTCACAATCACAACCGTATATTTTTTTCTGAGCTCCACCATCAGATCTTCTATCTTCGATGTGGAAACCGGGTCCAGCGCCGACGTGGGTTCATCCATCAAAAGCACCTCCGGTTCCACGGCAAGAGCCCTTGCAATACACAGCCGCTGCTGCTGTCCCCCGGACAGCCCCAGCGCTGTTTTTTTCAGCCTGTCCCTGACCTCGCCGAAAATCGCCGCGCCCCTAAGGGACTCCTCCACAATCTCGTCCAGCCGCCGCCTGTCCTTGATTCCCTGCAGCCTGGGTCCATAGGCTATATTGTCATAAATACTCATGGCAAAGGGATTGGGCTGTTGAAAAACCATACCCACCTTTTTTCTGAGCAGTGTGGTATCCACCCTTCTGTCGTAAATATCCTCGCCGTCCAGAAGCACCTTCCCTTCTATCCTGACGCCTTCCACCAGATCGTTCATCCTGTTGATACATTTTAAAAAAGTAGATTTCCCACAGCCGCTGGGACCGATAAAAGCCGTAATCGCACGCTCCCTGATTTCCATATTAATATCCTTCAGGGCATGGTTTCCGCCGTAATATAAATTTAAATTTTTGACAGCTATCTTGATCTTTCCCATACCGCCTTCAGCCTTATCCCCCTGCTTCCTTACAGCTTCCATCCTTTATGGTCCTTTACGCCCACTATCGCCCTCCCCATACCTCGCCCGGGCGCCCCGCCCCTACTGCTTCCTGCGCAGGCCGCCGGCAATTAACCTCAGTCCCCCGTTGATTATAAGCACAAGTATGATCAGCACGCAGCCTATGCCAAAGGCAAGCTCATATCTTCCGTCCTGCATCTGAAGATACAGCTCCACGGTAAGCGTTCCGCCCGATTCAAATATCTTGCCGAAAAGCCTTTCCGCATTCTCCGACAGCTGCCTGCCAAGCTTGGGAAGCGTCCTGGCGCTTCCCGCAGTAAATAACAGCGCCGCCGACTCCCCCACGATACGCCCCACTGCCAGAATTACCCCCGTCAGTATTCCCGGCGCAGCACCTGGCAGAAGCACCGTCCTTATCATATACCATTTCGCCGCACCCATTCCCAGGCTTCCGCTCCTGTAGCTGTCCGGAACCGTCCGCAGCGCCTCCTGCGTATTCCTCACAATTAAGGGCAGCACCATCAGCGAAAGCGTTAAAGCGCCGTTTAGCAGAGAATATCCAAGTCCCAGAACCTCCCCGAAGAAAATATAGCCAAACAGTCCGAAGATAACGGACGGAATGCCCGAAAGAATCTCCGTGGCAAATTCAACCGCATTCACCAGCCTGCCGGGCTTCGCGTACTCATTCAGGTAAATTGCCGCTCCCACTCCCACAGGCGTCGCTATCAGAAGCGTAATCGCCACCATATAAAAGGTATTGACAATATTGCCGGCGATGCCCGTCGTCCCCTTCAGCCCGCTGGTCACGGTGGTAAAAAAGCCCCTGTCCAGACTCCCGAACCCTCTGTAAAACACATATCCCACAATTCCCAAAAGAAGCAGCACCGATATAAGCGCCGAGGCATGTATCGCGGCGGAAAGGACCGCCTCCCCCAGAGTTTTCCGCCTTTTGAAAGGCTCCCTTTTAGCCATTGGCATCCGCCCCCTCTTTTAAAATACGGCTCATAGCCATATTGAGCAGCATGATAAACACAAACAGCACTAATCCTATGGTAAACAGCATCTGCCTGTGCGTTCCCTGAGAATAGCCCATCTCGCTTACAATCGCCGTCGTCAGAAAACGCACGGAACGAAAGGGCAGCGGCAGATTCACGCTGCTTCCCGACACAAGCGTAACCGCCATGGCCTCGCCCATCGCCCTTCCAACCCCCAGCACCGCCGCCGTTACAATACCCGGCTTTGCCGCCGGCAGCACGGATTTAAAAACGGTCTGCAGGTGCGACGCCCCGAGAGCCAGAGACGCCTCCCTTACGCCGGGCTTTACCGCCCGTATATATGTCTCGCTGATATTGATAACCGTCGGCAGTATCATAATCGCAAGCACCAGCACGGCCGACAAGAGGTTTGCCCCTCCGGTAAACCGGTGAGTGTCGGAGCCTGCAAACAGCTTCAGCTCCAGCTTATACATCAGAGGATTCAAAAGATAAATCCCCAGCAATCCGTAGATGACAGAGGGAATTCCTGCCAGCAGCTCCACCGCGGGTCTTACTGCCGCCGCCACTCGTTTGTCCGCCACCTCCGCAAGAAATACGGCGGTCAGAATCCCTATTGGCATACCGATCAATATTGCCAGAAAGGTCCCCACAATGGACGTGAGTATAACATACAGAATACCGTATTTCGGCTCCGCCGCCGTGGGCATCCATTCGGTGCCGAACAGGATATTTTTCAGCCCTACCCTGCCGATTGCCGGCGCTCCGCTGATAATCATGTACAGAGTGATAAAGCCAACCGCCGCAACGGCAAGGATGGCGCAGGCCATGAAAATGAATTGCGCCGCCTTCTCCACCGCCGCCTTCTTCCACCCACTGTCTCTGTCTCCCATGACGGAAATATTTTTTGCTTCCAATGCTATGTACGCCCCTTCTTAATTCCTATTATTTCTGTTATAATGTATTGAGTTACTCATTAATCCCTTTGTTTTCCTTCTGGTTTTTCTTAACCTGCGTCGGTTGTTTGCCTTACCTTACGGTAATCAGCCCCGCCTGCTCCGCGAGCCTCTGTCCTTCCCCGCTGTACACAAAATCAAACCACGTCCGGACCAGACCGCTCTGCCGGGAAATCTCCCCCCTGGTGGCCATCACAAAGGGACGGCTCAGAAAATAAGCCCCCGATTTGATATTTTCTGCCGTAGGTTCCGCATTCTCCAAGGCAAGCGCCCTCACGGAAGCATTCACCGCATCCAGCGATATATAGCCGATTGCCCCCGGAGTAGAAGCCACTCTCGCCAGCACGGCGCCCGTACTGTCCAGCTCGTTGGCATAGACGCACCTGTCCTCCACCTTTAAAATTTCCTCAAACGCCATTCTGGTTCCGCTGCCCGCCTCGCGCCCCACAACCACTATCGGAATGTCCGCCCCTCCAAGCACCGACCATCGGGTAACCTCTCCCGTATAGATATCCGTAAGCTGCTTCCTGGTAAGCCCTTTCACTGTGTTTTCACTGTCCACACACACCACAATGCCGTCCATCGCCACAATGTTTTCCACCGCGCCCTTCGCCTTCTCCTCATCCTTAAGCCTCCGGGATGCATTTCCGATATCTGCGCTGCCGCCCAGGGCCGCCTCAATACCCGCCCCCGAACCCGTAAATTCTACGGCGACCGTCACATCCGGGTATCTGTCCATAAAGCTCTCCGCAAGGAAATCGGCAAGCTTCTTCATGGAAGTGCTTCCCGCCAGCTGAATGGTACCGGAAAGCTCTCCGTCCGGGTCTGCCTCCTTTTTTTCCCTGCAGCCCGCCAAACAGCCCATGACAAAAAATACCGCTCCTGCCAGTGCCAATAATTTATATGTATGCCCTTTCACAATGCCCTCCCGACATTCTTTTCTGTTATGCCGCGCCCTCACTGCCCATGACGGCTGCACCACCGCCCCGCCGCACCGTCGCGGCACGCCGGGGCTTTAAACATCACGTGCTCCACACCGTTGCGAGAATCCCGTCCGCAATTGCCTGCGCTATCTCGTTAAAGCGCTCGTCATAAAGCTGATTGTCAGCATCCGTATTGATAAAACCGACCTCCACCAGCGCTGCCGGCATCCGGGTCCTGTTCAGCACCACCAGATTCTGCCGTTCGTTTACACCCTGGTTTTCAAATCCCAAATCTGCCAGCCTGGAATTAATGTTATACGCAAGCCTTGCCGCCTCGCCATAACGGTTATATACCAATGTCTCCACCCCTGTATACTGATTCGGATAGGGGCTGGAATTTCGATGAAGCGATACGAAATAATCCGCATTCACGGCATTTCCCTCCATCGCCTTTTGATAAGGGGATTCATATACGTCCGAAGTTCTTGTGTAATATACCTCGACACCGTTTTGCTCCAAAATATTGCCCACTGCCAAGGCGAGGGCAAGGACATCATCCTTCTCCTGTCTGCCGTTATATACAGCGCCCGGGTTTCCCCCTCCGTGCCCCGCATCGATTGCTACTAAAGCCATAAAAACAGCCTCCCACATATCTCTCTATAAGATATGTGCAAGGCTTGTAATATGTGCCGCCTTTTGGAGGCAGGATTTTGGCTTATCTGCCGTCTCCGCTGAAAGAGCTGCGTAAAATCCCGTAAACCGCACACCATATTGCAAGACCGGCCACACAAAGTACACTCTTGTTAATCAGCCATATTTCGCCCCGCAAGCCCGCAAAATAAATAAACGGGTAAATATACCTTACTATGGGAATGCGCAGTAAACCCTGCGCCATCAGCGCCGCCAGCCATACCACACCGCCAGCCATGGCTCCAACATGCTCTTTTTCGGAGCAAATCCCGAATATCATGCTGATAGAAGACAGCACAAATGCGGTGGGAAAATAGCTCAAAAGCAATTCCGTGAAAGCCATTTCGCCACGAATCGCAGAAATAATCACCATTCCCATAACCGCAAATATACTGACCACACTTACAACGACAGCATACCGGAGGGTAAGCCACCTGAAAACAGACCTGCTTTGAGCGGCAATCACATCATAATTATCATCCGACCTCGTTTTCCCCCACTCCCCTGCCGCAACCGCCGTATAAAAAGGAAAAATCACTTCAAATCCCAAACTGCTTACGTTCAAAAGCTCTCCTGCAAAAACTGCAAGAAACACAAGAAATGCCACTAAAACAAAGGAAACGATATACAGGCTGCTCCCCATAAGCTTTAATTCGTTCTTCGCTCTGCCCATCAGCCTCCCCGCCGTCTGCGGCGCAGCTGCCGGTCCCCGCCTCATTCGCTCCTCCAGAATCTGCGTTTTGCCGTCAGCAGCGCCCATGAACCAAATCCGCCCGCAAGCAGAAAGAGCAAATTCGCCCAAACGCCTGCGTAATCTATCTGCGGATATTTGGGGTGCACCCATATGCAACGGAGCAAATTGCCGGATGTAATCAAATAAAAGGGCGACCCCTCCGCATGATTCACACAGGACGCGTTAAATACAAACAATAAGCCTGCCAGCAGGTAAAACAATCTTATATCTGTCAACGCCGGAAATGACGCCGCAGAAAATCCCACAAAAACACTGATCGGAACAATGGAGACAATTTCTGCCCTGCAGAAGCAAAGTAACATTTCTGGAACAGCCGGTTTTACAGGCACGGCGATAAAATAAATAAACTGATTTAATAAAAGAAATACCGATAACATGGTAAACGAAAAAACGGCTGCGGCAGTCAGCTTTCCCGTGATATATTGCCATTTCCTTACAGGCGCCGCCATCATCAAGGGCTTTACCCCTGCTTTTTCATCAGCAGGAATACAGTTGGATACTAAAAACATTAAACCCATAGCCATAATAAGCCCATAAACCCCAATGGTGCGGTAAATGAAATAATCCGGGACGGATAGAAATTCCAGCCGCGCAAGATTCCCGGCAGAGGGAAAGCTATCTGACAGCGAAATGGACAGCACCGCAAGGAGCAATCCCCATGCCGCCCTCCGTCTGATCTGCATTTTAAACTCATAGCAGACAATTGACCATACCCTACGCATTTATCTTTCCTCCCATACAATATACATAAGCGTCCTCCAGGGTTGCCGCCACGGCTGACGTCTGTGAAAAGCCCCCGTGCTCATCCACAATTCTGGCTGCCAAGCCGGAGCCTTCATACAATACAGACAGGATAACCGCCTGCTTTTGCAATTCCACTATCTGTTCTTCTTTTTCCAAATACAGTATTTTTACCTTTCCCTCCACACGGTTGAGCAGCCCATCGGACGTTCCTGCATAAAATAAATGCCCGTTGCGAAGCACTGCCAGCTCCCTGCAGATCTGGCGGACATCCTCAACTATGTGGGTAGACAATAAAACCGTTTTCCCCTCTCTGGCGTATCTGGAAAGAATACTTCTGAAGCGTACCCTCTCCTCAGGGTCCAACCCCGCTGTGGGCTCATCCACCACAAGAATTTCCGGTTCTCCCACAAGCGCCTGAGCTATGCCCGCCCGGCGTTTCATACCGCCTGAAAGCTGCCCTATCCTTCTGTCTGAAAAATCTGTCATTTCCACCTGCCTTAAAGCATTTTCCACTGCGGCTTTATCATATATTCCTTTTAATTCCGCCATATATTTAACGAACTCATATACTGACAGCGACGGATACATTGCAAGCTCCTGAGGCAGATACCCAATCAGCCTTCTGACCTGCTCCCCCTGCGTTTGTGTGTCATAACCGCAGACACGTACAAAACCTCCCGTTGGCTTGAGAATGGTTACAAGCGCCTTCATCAGCGTGCTCTTGCCGGCGCCGTTATGCCCTAATAGGCCGAACACACCGCCGCCTGCCTGAAAGCTCACATTGTCCAGAGCAATAACACCGTTTTTATAACGTTTGGTTAGATTTTTCACTTCAATGTTATGCATTTAAGCCTCCTCCATTTCTTTTTAGCCATAACTACAATTGTAGTTTTATTTGATATCCTATCCTAATATTCTCCGTGGCCAGACAAAATAGACATACCGCTTTACAGATCCGACTGCCTCCGTGAAAGCGGACGTCTCTGCCGTTTTCCTAAGGCTGAACTGCCTGACTGTATTCCGTCCCCTTGCTGTAAGCAGGATAAGGATAAAAATATCCGCGGCTGACCTTGACAGAAAAACAGATAACCAAAATAACGGCTGTCAGCAAAATAAGAGTTGAAAAAATCCTGTAAAGTGCGGAACGATTGTTCATCACCAATACCATACGCCGTTTTGTTAATAAAAAGCCTGACACACTCAAGCTTACCCCGCTTACGCTGACACCCACTGCCGAAAGCTCCAATAACCGCAGCATGGTCAGCGCGTATTCCTTATGGTCTATTTTTCCTCTTAAAACAGACAACGCGCTGCGGTCACAGTCTATTTCGCACAAAACGTCAAATTCCCTTTTAGCCGCCCACGCTATGGGGTTAAACCAGTTCCGAATGCATATGACGTCATTAATTCTGCCTAAAACCATGTGCCCACGCTTAATATGCATGATCTCATGCTCTAAAACCGCCGTAAGCTGCACCTCTGAAAGCCTGGCAGCAACCTTTTTGTTTAAGATAATTTTCGGATGCACGACCCCGATTACACACGCAGGATCATCTAACCCGCCAAAATAAACCGTCGGAATATTTTTTAATTTCGCCGCAACCGCACACTGAACACAAATTGAATTGATATGTCTCTCATCACAGATCCGGCAGCAGTTTATTGCCCGATACCCCATCTGCATCCTAAGCAGGCAGCAAAGAGCAGATAAAATAATTCCGCACCCCCATATAAAGCTTGCAAGCTTGTATCCCTCCACCCATATTTGTCTCTCCGGCGAAACAGGAAAAAGCCCCGGCGAAAAAACTGGAACCACATACAGTGCCATACCCCCAAAACCCGCCCAAAGCGGTAACACAATACGAAAAATACGATTTATCATAAAAGATACAATCGTAAAGACGCCGCCAATTAACGAGGTAAACAGTATGATATAAAAAGCATTATAAAGGCTTGCCATTTGCATTCTCCTGTTCCTCAATCAGCGCTTTAAGCTCACTCAATTCGTCGGCGGATAAGCTGCCGCTTTTCACAAAGCCCCTGACCATTTGTGCCAGCGATCCGTTATATACACGGTTTAAAAAGCTTTTGCCCTCCGCGATCTGGCATTGTGCTTCCGATAAGGTGGAAGAATACAAATAGCCCCTTCCCTGCCTTTCCGTGGACAGGACCCCCTTTTTGACCAGGCGTGCAAGATATGTCTGAACCGTAGTGCTGCTCCAGTTCATATGTTTCAGGGCGCTCAATATTTCGGGCAGCGTCCTTGGAGAATCCTCCCATATAATTTTCATTACGAGCCATTCTGATTCTGAGATAGAAACCGGAATTTTCATATCGTCTCCTTTAATTGATATTATGTAGTTCTATATTAGTCTAAAAACTACATAATGTCAATTAATTTTTCAGGGCGCCTAATAATTTTTCAAATGCTCATAACCAGACAATATTTTATTTCCTCTTGAATCAACATGATAGACCAGCTCATCATACCCCAATGGATTATGCGCTCCCACCTGCGGCGTAACGCCAAATTTAACTGAAATTAATCCTGGCTCTTTTTTCCAGACATCCAATACCTTTACCTCATAATTATATACTTCAATTTCTCCCAAATAAATGTTTGAATAATACTTTGTAATTTCACTTGTAATATTTTCAATAAATAGTGCCACAATCAATTCGTCCGTGATTTCTTCCCTTGTTACAGAATCCACATTAAATGTTTCCATGACCGGTTTCCTGCTTTTGGGATAAAAATAAATAAAAAGAAAAGACATGACTATCAATACACAGACCATCGGCAGTATATACTTTTTCATCAGACTCCAAAAACCTTTTTTTCTATATCTACAGCATAAACCGCCAAAATATTCCAGCTGCATATACAAACAGAAAGAATGATAGAACGAAAAGAGCAAAGCCCCCTGCTTTTTCCGCCGACGCCCCTCCTTTACACCTGCCTCTTATTAAACACCGGAATACACGCTGCGAAGCAGACCACGCAAAGAATGACCGTAACGATCATGGCGGCAGAATATGTCCGCGCTTCGCTTACTCCATAGATCAGGGAATTGCCGTCCGTCAGCAGGGTGGGCACATACTCCTTTACCTTCGGAAACAGACCAATCAGGTACGATGCAAGGACTATGCCACCGGTTCCCGCAAGCACGCCTGTGTTTGATTTCGCGAGGGCGGAAAGCAGTACGCTCAACGCAGTCACCCAAAGACCGAACATCCACCAGCAGACCGCGGAAAACGCCAGATTTTGGGCGGCTGAATTATCCCAGAAATACGCGTTATATGCAAAGGTGATCCCAAAGCAGAGCCAATAGCCCGCCGTCCACAGGATAGAAAGAACCGCCGCCTTGGAAGCCGCCACCTTATACCTTTCAATCCCCTTTGTTAAAACCAGCACCAATGTACCCGTCTGATATTCCCTGGTGAAAATACTGCTCTGGAGCAGAATAAACACAATCAACCCTATGGGAATATTCTTGAAAAACTGCACCCAGGAGTCCATTGCGCTCACGGTAACGGAAGTTACCGTTATACCGCTCTCCGCAAGGGAATCTGCCATCACCTGAAAAAGCCACGGCGTTAATTTGGCCACCGCCGGATTCATAATACCAAACAAAATAAACAGCATCCCAAGGATCATCAGCCGTCCGGAACGGCACTGCTCCATCCACTCCTTTTTCATAAAGGCAAACAGAGACCTCATTTTTCAACCACCTCCATAAACAAAGACTCTAACGTAGGCTCCACCCGCTGCACCTTTAAAAGAGGAATCTGCCTGTCAGCCAAGTAGCGCAGCACCTCAAATACACTGTGCTCCTTTTCGCTGAAGCAAAGCTGATTCCCTTCCGTCTGCCGCATACCGGGAAATGCAAGACAAACATCTGACATATCCGCCCGTTTTTCGGTTTCCAGAAGATATTCCTCCGTGCGGCAGCCTGACTTAATATCTCCAAGCCTTCCCTGGATCTGAACCACACCGTCGTTTAAAAATGCAATATCGGTGCATATACGTTCGCAATCCGTAAGTATATGTGTGGAAAACAACACGGTAGCCTGTTCCCTGACCGCCAGGATGATATCCAATATTTCTTTTCTGCCCACAGGGTCCAGGGCAGAGGTAGGTTCGTCGCAAATCAACAGCTTCGGGCGATGCAGCAGCGCCTGAGCAATGCCCAGCCGCTGTTTCATTCCTCTTGAAAAGCCCCTGATGCGGTGCCTTTCACCGCCAAGTCCCACCAGCTCCAAAAGCTCCTTGCTTCTTGCCCTGATCTCATCCCTATGCATTCCGGTTATTTCACCGCAAAAGGAAAGATATTCCGGCGCGGTCATAAAAGGATAGAACTCCGGCACATCGGGCAAATACCCGATAAACCGGTTGGTAGCCGTCTGTCCGTAAATCACCCTTTCTCCCGCAACCGCAATCTCTCCTCTGTCCGCTTTCATAAACCCCAGCACAGTCTTCATCGTCGTTGTCTTGCCGGCGCCGTTTTTGCCAATAAAGCCGAAAATACTGTGCTCGGGCACAGACAGCTCCAGCCCCTTCAAAACCTCCTTGTCGCCGAAACGTTTATGCAGGCCGGTTATGTGAAGCATATCCATTTACGCGTCCTCCCTGCCCAGCAAAAAATAAAGGATGGGTCCCACAAAATTCATAAACACAATCGTGACGACCAGCCACAAGGTGCGGTTGCCCCTTTTATAGCTTTGATGCGTCAGAATGTGATAAAGCGTGTAGCCCAGCAAAGCAAGCTGCACAATGACCAGCGGAATTAAAAAGGGAAGAAATTCCATTATTTTATCCATTATTTCGTTCCTCCTTTCCCAAGCTTCGTTTCTTTTTTTCCATGTCCTGTTCCTTTTCTCTCATACCTTGTTCCTCCTTTTCCGTACCCTGCCCCTTTTGTCTCATGCTCCGTTCCTCCTTTTCCGTATCCTGCCCCGCTTTACCGTAGGTTTCCACACAGAAGCCCTTATACCCGCAGTCGGGGCAGGTAAGCTTTCTGAGCGTCGGCGTATGCCTTGACCACAGGGCCTCTTTAAGCTTCGGCCTGAACATCTCATGGCACCGGGGACAGATGTAGGCAACCCGTCTGAAATAAAAGGCGGATAACCATACTGCATAGGGAACGGCTATCAGCGCATACATGGCAAAATACCACCCTGTTCCTGTGGTGATCCATATAATGACGGATATCCACTGTATAATGGTGAGCGGAATGCCTGCAATCAGCAAAATTCCATGAAGCCTTTTCAGCTTTTTCCTGTTTTCCATCACATAAGCAATATCACCGATGGAATCAACTGAAAAATTCTCCACGGACCTCAGCTCCCTTTTGATGCCCTCAAGCACAGCCAGCTTTGCCTGCCGCTCGCTTACCTCCTCCTTTAGAAGCTTCTCCTGCTGCTCAAGCAAGACAGAGATGACGCCGCCGGGCTCCTCCTGGGACAGCAATTCTCCTATGCTGTTCAGCGAGATGCCCGCATCCCGAAGAAAACAGATTATTTTCATCCGCTTCAGATCCTGCACGGTATACAGACGGCGTCCGCCCTCCGACAGCTCGCTGGGCGTCAGAATATTTCTTGAATCATAATACTGCACTGTTCTTACAGATACGCCGCAGAGCCTGGCAATCTCTCCCGTGGTGTATTTTGACATGTCTACCTCTCCTTACAACGCTTATTTTTTCATTTCGGCAGGAAAACAGGCGCATACAATATGAAGATTTACAATATGAACGTTTGCCTTCGCCGGATATGGCGGCGAAAAGGCAAGCCTGCAAAATATGCCAAAGCCCACGGCACCGAAGACACGCAGCGGATGGATTCTGAAGTGTATTCTACAACATTACGCAGCGTAATATGCAATACCTTACGCAGGGGGATTTTTCAGGATTTCATCAAAATTAAACATAAAGAGGCGGAAAAACCGCCCCTTGTTTCTATTCATCCTGTTTAAAAAGCTTTGTTATTTTGCCAACCTTATCATTTTTTGCACTGACCTGGTTCGGAGCCTCCGCAAATCCCCTTCCGGCTTCCCCCGGCGGTATGGGCTATTATCATTATACCGCCCATGCCGGAAAAAAACAATGCACACTTGTAATTCATCCCGAGCGCCGGTGAAAGGGCTATGCCAATTCGCCCTTTTTCAAATGCAGGATTACGTCCGCCTGTTTTGCAAGCTCATCCGAATGGGTAACGATTATCACGCACTTATTCATCTGATGGGCACACTCCTTTAAAATATCCGTGATGCCGGCCGCCGTAACCTTATCCAGATTTCCCGTGGGCTCATCCGCCAGAATAACGCTTGTGTCAGACGCCAGGGCACGGGCGATGGCTACTCGCTGCTGTTGTCCCCCGGAAAGCTTCAGTACATTCCGGCCGCATTCTTCCTCGCTCAGCCCCACACGCTCCAAGACAGACAGAGGGGACAGCCTGGATGTCAGCGCAACGTTTTCCTTTGGCGTCAGATAGTCTATCAGGTTGTAGCTCTGAAAGATAAAGGAAACATTGCTCTTTCGGTGTGCCGCCAGCCCTTTCTTTTCTATATCCTCGCCGTTGTACAGAATCTGTCCTTCCTGGGGGCGGTCCAGCCCTCCAAGCAGGGAAAGCAGGGTAGTTTTACCGCAGCCTGACCGGCCCAGAATGGCATACATCCTGCCTCGCTCCATTTGAACATTGACGCCTCTTAACACGGTCTGCCTGCCATAAGAATACTTTACATTTTTCATTTCCAAAATAGACATACTGTTTTCCTCCCATGCCCTGATTCGCCTTATCGGCTGCCAATTTACTCATATTTTGTAAGGATTTCCTTCGGTTTCATTCTCATAACCGGAATACCTGCCACGCACACGCAAAGCAGAATAACCGACAGCTCCGTGGCATACACCGCAATCAAATTATCGGGAGCTATATCCACGGTTATTTTCTCCACCCTTGGAGCGGAAAAAACAGGGGTTAAATCAATGCTGGTGGCAGAAATCGGCGCTCTGGAATCTACCGCTTCCGAATCCTGCCCGTCCCCGGTCTGTTCATTTGACTGTGCAAGCAGCATATTTCCCACATCATCTCCGGCAGCTCTGCTCACGATATAGGCGCTGCCAAAGGCAAGAACCGTAATAAACGCTGCCTCTGCAATCCGCTGTACAAGGATATTCCATTTGCCCTTGCCCATTGAAAGCAGAATCCCCGTTTCATAAATCCGCAGCTTTGCCCAAATGCTCAGAAGCAGAATGAGTATTCCCGTTCCGGCAATGCTGATCGCCAAAATCATAACGCGGACGATATAATCCATGCTGCTCAACGCCCCCTCCGCGCTCTCATAATTTGTGTTATCGATGGCGATTTTAAAACAGCTCCAGTCAATTGCCTTATTTTGTTGTACTCTGCTGATAACAGAATCCATTTCGGCAGGGTCATTAACACTGAACGTAACCTTTTGATATCCCGAATCTACGCCAAACAATTCATCCTGTATGTTTAAAAACTGCAATAAGGACTGTGAATCAACAAATACCCAGTTTTCAAGCATTTGCCGCCGTGAGATAAACCGGTCCGTCTGCTGCTCCCCGTTAATGTCAAATATGCCAACCACCTCAAAGGCGCACTGCTGCTTATCGACGGGAATGTCAATGCCTACCACTTCACGGTCAACCACAAGCGTGAGCCTGTCGCCCAGCGCAATATGGTTTAGTTCAGCCAGATCGCGGCTGATGACCGCCTGCCCTGCCGTATCGCCTGTAAACATTTTCCCCTGCGTGATCTCCAGATAATGATTTGCAAAATAAGAGCAGCGCTCCAGGGAATTCCAGCCATGTATCGCTGCTATCCGCGCGGTAGCCGGAGAAAAATAATTCTGTGAATTATCAAGTAAATTACAATACTCTCCATCCTCCGTTTTCAGCTTTGCCACCGATTCAATGCTTGCTCCGTACCCGGTAATACCGGACGTTTTCATGACCTCGTCAATAACCGCATGGTCTAAAAATGGTCCGGCATAATAGCTTGCGGCAAATCCTTCCCCAGAGCCGAGGTTCCAGTTTTTCATATTTGCGGAATTGCTCTTATCAATCTCCATACTGAAGGTTCCTCCAAGCCGCTGCCTCAGATTTGACGCGGCCGAATCAGAAGCTCTCAGAATTGCCGCCCCCATCAAAGCGGAGGTACTGACCGTAAGTAAGACAAAATAAATGATAAGGCTCTGCTGCCACTTCCTTGTAACATACAAAACCGCTCTCTTTATAACGCTCATATTTTCTCCTTTAGCCTATTTTTAATAAGATTTTCTTTGGACTTAAACGCAGTAAACATAAATCGGCAAAAAGCACGGACAAAAACAATACAATGGTTCCACATCCGCAAGCCGTAATAATTGTATATACCGCCAAGCCCACATCCAGCCTTCCGTCCACGCTCATTGCTGTCATGCCATAAATCATTCCGCTGAACCCATTCCAGGCAAAAAAACATAAAATTAACGACAGCGCCAACGCTCCCCATGCTATCATTATCAGTTCGATAAAATGCTGGAAAAGAATCTCTGCTTTTGAAATTCCAATGGAAAGCAAAATTCCTGTTTCGTGCCCACGGGCCTTATGAAAAAAAATCTGCATAAGCGACAGAACCGCTATACTCATTGCGCCGATAACCGTAAACAGAATATCCAACAGCTTACCCATATTTATCAGCGGTTCCGATATCCTTTCATATTCATCGATATCCGATACCATTTCAAAGCACTTCCAGTTTATACCATCAATTCCGGGGATCTCCTCAATGATCGCCGCGACCCTCGCAGGGTCGTCTACAAAAAAGTCTATATAATCCGCACCCGTGGCTCCCGTCAGCAGTTCGGCACTTGCCATGTCAACATATATCCGGTTTTCCAGCAAATGAACCGGAGCTGCAACGTCCAGATTAAGCTGCTTTTCCTCCACCTTAAATAAGCCTTTGATCCTTACGCCAATCTCCTGCCCCCGGCCTTGACGTGACGAAAGAAATATCTCGTCCCCAACCTGCCAATGGTTCTGTGACGCCAGCTTTTCACTGATTACCGCCGCCTTTTGGTCGCTGCCTTGAATGGATTCGCCCTCCGTCATTTTCAGCCTTCCCTTCTGAAAATCATCGGAGAGAGAGCTGTCCGTATCCGCTTCTATCGATACCAGATGCGCCGCCTCAGGGTCCGCCTGATATTTACCGTTATAGTCAATAAGCCTTACATCTCCCTGAAGCAGCGCTCTTTCTTTTATAACGGCATTATGAGAAGCAACCTCCTGTATGCCTTTTACCGCATTTACAATTTTTTCATCCAACGGCTGGCCGATATAGCTGACGCCTGTCTGCCCGTCCGCCTGGCTTACCCTCACATTTTCCCTGTTCCTCATATCCGGGGCAATACGAAATCCTCCGCTCAGGCTTTCTCTGGTCTGCACAACAGCCAGCTCCGTTATACGTCTCAACAAAAGACCGTTTACGCTCACAGCCGACAGCAGAAAAATGACACCGAATAACAGCAATGATCTGCCCCTTTTCCGGCAGACATATAAAAATGCCCGCTTTTTTAACTGCATGTTGAAACACCTGCTTTCCTTTTTTACTTTAGCCATATGACCATAACAGAATAACATCGATGTGTTTCAACAATATGGAGCATATGTTTCATCCGTGTTTCAGACATAAAAAAGGTCCCGCTCCTGGGACCTTTGAAGTATTTCTGCCTTAAACAAATAAGCTCCCCGCCAAATCCCAGGGAGCCTGCCTAAAGCTGATTTTATAAAAACACCGTAAAACGCATGCCTCTTTTTTTACCCTCGCCCGGACCTCCAAAGGGCCGGAAGGAAAACCGGCATTCCAGGGCAGTTAATATTTTTGCCGCAATATACAATCCCAATCCATTGCCTCCATTGGGATTTTCACCTTCTGCATTTCTGCTCCGGGAAAAATCAGGGCGGTAAAACGGTTCAAAAATATGAAGCAAATCCTCCTGAGAAACCGGCTGGCATTCATTTTCCACTACAACACTCCTGTTTTCAAAATAAACGGCAGCCTCACATTGCGTTTCCGTATATTTTACGGCATTAGAAATAATATTTGACAAAGCCTTTTCCAGCGCATCCTCAGGAAGGCATACCAAAAAATCATCCGTAAAATCAAGCCTTATTGTGACGCCCTTTGATTTTGCAATCAGCAGATAAGGCGCCAGCAGCCTTTCCATAAAGGGACCAATCCTGAATTCCCTGGAAGGCCGGGCTTCAAAAGAAAAGTTCAGCTTGGACGCATCCAATATTTCCTGTATCATCACGGCAAATCTTTCCGCCATGTTCCGGCAGACAGGCAGATATGTCTCCCAGTCTCTGTAGCGTCCGATTCCCATAATCATATTATCAAGCAGCGCGCACAGCCCTGTGACCGGCGTTTTCAATTCATGGGAAGCCGCCCGCAGAAAATCTATCTTTGCGCCCTCCGCCTCCGTGACCCGCACGTTTTCCTTCTGCAGCTCATCTATGGTGGAAAGCAGGCTATTATAAAGCTGGTTTATATTTTCCGACAGCACTCCTATTTCATCCCGACCGTTCACCCTGCATACCGCCGACCGGTCCAGTTCTTTCATCCGTCCCGTGGTCTCGGAAATCGCTGACAACGGCTTTGTGATTTTTTTTGAATAAAGCAGCGCAAACACCCCCGAAAGCCCCAAAGCCAACAGCAATGTAAAGGGTAAAAATATCACCGCAATATCCTTTGCCTCGCTGACAGGCTGGAGCGTGGAAAGCAAGATGAGATAACAGAATTTCCCGTCGGCGGTCTCAAATCCCACTCCCGAGTATAGCTGTGAATCGGTCTTTATATAAAAATTCTGCCCAGGAGAATCCGCGTTTATATCTTCGCTCCGTATACTCCAGCCGGATTCATATTCTCCCTGCAGCGCGGCGTCACTGCCCTCCGAAAGCAAGGAATCTGCCATATGAATATAGGTTTTACCCTCATAATATACAAAAACACCCATCTGATTTTGAATCGCATAGCTCCTGAAAGCGTCTGTTATTTCATCATGAAGCACAGAGGAAGAGTTCAGGCTTTCTCTTAATTCTTCTATAAGCAGGGTTTGTGTTTTTTTTAAAGCCGTTTCTTTCTGCCACGTGTAGGCGACAGGCATCATAAAATAAAACAGGGCGTGACTGACCAATACAACCGCCGCCATCAGGGAAAACACATAAAGAAAGGTCTTTGGAAACAGCCTTACGTTTTTCATGGCGATACCTCAAAACGATATCCGACACCCTTTACCGTCGCAATGCAGTCAAGGTCCAATTTCTGCCGTATTCTTCGGATATAGGTATCGATTGTCCGGTCAAACAGAGGTGCTTCCAGCCCCCAGACGCCGTCGATCAGCTTTTCCCGTGTCATAACCCGGCCCGCATTTCTGATAAGCAGCTTCAGCATCTGTATTTCCTTAGGGGCCAATTCTACCGCTTCGCCCCCTTTTTCCGCCAAATATCCGCCAAAGTCTATTTTGATATCGCCATATACCCATATATCCTGTTCCTGCATTTTCCCTGCCCGGCGCAGCAGCGCCAATACCCGCTTCCCCAGCAGAATCATGGAAAAGGGCTTCGTAATATAATCATCCGCCAATGCGTCAAAGCTGTTGGCCTGTGTTGTTTCATCGCTTAAGGCCGTCAGCATCAATATAGGGATACTGCTTGCTTTACGGATTTCCTTCAGCACCTGCAGCCCGTTTATGTAAGGAAGCATGACATCCAATATGATAAGCTCTACAGAAGACTCCCTGGCAAATAACCGCAGCGCTTCCCCGCCGTCGTAAGCCTGATAAATAAAATGCCCCGCGTCGCTCAAATAATCACAGATCAGGTCGTTTGTGGTCTTATCGTCTTCCACCACCAGAATAACCGCCATATTCCCATTTCCCCCTGCTTTATAAATTTGATTAAACGAATCCAGCTTATCACGCGAATGTTTCACCAGTATGGCAGCGGCAGGATTTCCCGGCCCTGCGCCTGCCATACACGCAACTTTTATCACTTACTTCCTCCAGAAGGAAGCGCAGTCCGCCTTTTCCTTCAGATTATACTGAATGATCTGCTCAAGCAGCGAAAAATCAACCGGTTCCTCCCAGCGGATACGGAAGATATTAGAGCTCTGGCTATACCCCGATTTATTAATTTCCGCAGAAAATTTATCAATCGCAGCCTGCTCCGGCGCAACGGAAAAATGCTGCTTTGACGCGCTGAAGGCGATAATAAATGTGCCATGATCTGTGAACATGGGCTGATTCCAGGCAACCTTAGTCTCCATATGGGGAAATCGATTCTTCACCCACTCCAAAACCTCCCGCATTCGGGTGCGGTGGGCTTCGTTTTCTATTTTTGACAGGTAGCTTCCAAAGACTTCCATAATTGTTCCCGCCTTTAAAGATTTTGTAGTTAGTTATTTCCGCAAAGCGTAAAAACCATTCCTTTCTGTCATTTGCGTCCGCACTCTTTCTATAATTATATCGGCAGAAATTTTGCGCAGCCACCCCAGAAGGAATAAAATCCTGCCTGAAAAGAATGAAAGCACCTTCTGCTAAGCCTGCTCCGACCTTTTGCTTTTCTTTTCCTCATCCTCTTTTTTATTTGTGGTTTTTGCTGATGTATTTGAACTCTTGCCGGAGCTCTCGTCCTTATCATCCCCGACTTTTTTATCCAGCGTGGCGGAAAACAGCTTTGAAAGGGTATCAGAGTAGCTGCCGTTACTTGTATATGTTGTCCCCTTAACCCTTGCCGCCGCATTAGCGGCAGCATTACTGAGACTGCCCGCCTTTTGGGAAATCCTATCGGCAAAAGAGCCTGAGCCGGTAAACAGTGACTTTAAGGTGGTAACATTGGCTTCCTTTAAGGAATCTTCATCCAGCTCCAGCTTATTGCCCTTTCCTATGGTGATCCCAACCTCCGAAAGCAGCCTCTCGTTACTGTCCGTTATGCCTGTCATCCACATTGCATTGCGGAGTACATTCTTCGTATCAGAATCACCCGCCTGCCCCACTACGGCATTATAATCCTCAATAAATGACTTTACCGCCTTTGTAATGGACTCCCAGTCATAGTCCTCTATCTCTGTTTCTATCTCTGTTTCTATCTCTGTTTTTTTCCCTGTTTCCTCATCCTTTTTCCTGATCTTCTTTTTCTCCCAGAGGGAAGAAGTGTTCAGGGCATCCGCTGATTTTTTAAGGGAATCTGCGCTTGACCGCATGAGCGACAGCTTCTGCCTGCTGTCTCCCGACACGGATGCGTTTTCTGCATCCTGTTTTGCATAATAGGCCTTCAGCAGCTTCCCGTAGCTTCCGTTTTTAATAGAGGCGTAGTCTGAAAGCAGGCTGCCGGAAGAATTGGCAGTCCCGCCCATAAGGACAGAGAAGTCATATCCCTTATCATAGTTTGCATAGCTGGCATAATCATTAAAATGAACCGCTGACATAGACTTTCCCTCCTATAAACGAATATCCACCGGCACATAGGCCGCCGGCTGCTGTGATATAGTCTTGGCTGTCGCCCCGCCATTGGAGACAGAAACGTCTGATTGTGCAGTTACGCTTCTGCCGTTTGTTTCCCTTCCGGACACATTCTTATCTGCGTCTTTTCCGTCCACGGTCTTTGCGTCCTTTTCTTCCTTTTCTTCCTTTTGTTCCTTATCTTCCCTGCTGTCCGCCTTTGCTGCTTCCTCCATTGTCCTGCCTGCGTCCGCCAGCGTAGAAAGCTGTGATGATACCGCTGCCTGTGCTTTCTGTTCTGCCTCGGCAAGTTCTTCTTCCTTTTTCTGCGTATCGCCGCCTCTGGCCTGGTCCAGCTTGATTTCAGATTGCAGGATTCCGGATCTTCCTTCCATTTTTGCTGCCACGCTGCCCTGTACCTTCGCCTGTTTTATGGAGCTGTCCGCAGAAATCATTGCCGTCATACTTGCCTGTGAAAGTCCGGCGCTTTTGCTTCCCGCTTTTGTCTTTCCTGCGTTTCCTTTGCCGCCAAGCGTATCGTCCATAGAAGAACCCTTTGCCTGCCGTTTTTCAGAGCCCTCCATGGAGGCTCTGCGCTGCTCCATCTGGTGCTGCCTTAACTGCATATTCAGGTCACTGATCTGCTGCTGTATTTCCTGCCGCCTTTTCATCTTTTCTTCCAATGTCAACTCCTCATTGGAAGAAAGCTCCTGCAGCTGCTTCTGTGCTTTGGCGATCTGGTTCTGAATGTTCCGGCTGTAAGAATCTGTTGCCTGATTCATTCCCATCTGCCCCATCTGTGTGTTTGCTCCGTTAATACCATTAATTGTCATTTTCCTTTTCCTCCTGATATAATTTTGATATGGTTTTTTAACAGCGGCCTCTCACGCTTCTTCATTAATACCCATTCTCAATTATTGTTTCGGAGTTCCATTCCACAAGCTAAACGGATATGCGGTGAACGGACCTTTTTCTGCTGTGAACCCATAATAAAACCTCCCATGCCAGACCGATTTTTCTGACATAAGAGGCTCTTTTTTCATTCCATCATCAGCATAATGCTGAGGCGGAATTCATTATCTTTCAGATCAATGGCTATATCCCCGGAATATTTCCTCGCCACCATGCGTATATTGGCCAACCCATAACCATGGGTTTGACCATATCCATGGGTTTGACCATATCCACGGCCTTCCGTTTTTTCTTTTGAAGTAACAGGCAGCCCCCGTTCTTCATCCCATTGCAGATTTCCGGTGAAGCTGTTGCTTATCTCAATCATATAGGCATTATTCCTGTGGTAAGAAAGGACGGATATATACGGCGCTTCGCTCTTTCCTGCATTCTCCACCGGAAAACGCATTATATTTTCCATAGCGTTCTGCAGGGCATTGTTCAATATCACGCTGACATCAAAAGCGTTGATGTGCGTGCCAGTGGGAAAATAAAAATCAGATTGGAAGCGTATCTTCCTTTTCTCTGCTTCATTTTTTAATTCCTGAAGGATCACATCCGTTACGGGATTTCCGCTTTTTATCTCCCCTGCTATCCGGGACAGGGCGGACTTTAATTCCTCCCCATACTCCGTTGCTTCCTCCACATTGTTTCCGGCATAAAGCCTCTCCAGCGTAAGAATATGGTTTGTCATGTCATGCCTGATGCCGCGTATGTTCCGGTACAGGCTCTCCACCTGCCCGATATGCCTTTCTATACTGTCAACCTGTGTGGCAAGCAGCTCATTCTGCAGCTTTTCTTCCTGTCTTGCCTTGATGTTCTGAAACAGTACGGTCATTACCACTATTGTAATAATGGATATGCCAAAATGCAGAAATGCCAGTCCATTGTATAAACCGTAAATAGGCTCCATCCAGCTCATTCCCGAAATGGTCTGATATTGTATCAGGATTCCGTATCCTGTCATTCCCGTGATGGAGGGTACAATCAACATGAACATTTCCTTTATGCTCATGTCCTCCCTTTTGTAAACGTAGGCTCTTACAATATATCTTACACTGATTCCCAATAATGCGAAGCCGATTACAATATCCAGCAATTCCACTCCGCCAAATATCAGAATCTTTGCCGCCAGCTGTCTGTCCGATATATAAAAAGCATCCGCTACAGCCTTTATGTTATATACGGCATCTGTTATTATCCTTGTCATATATTCCGAAAGCCAGCGCAGGGAAAAGAATGTTGCCGCTATAAACGTTTTCTGTTTATAATTCCTGCGGTCTATCCTGCACATGACAACAAACGCCGACAATATCCCCAAACTGTATGCCGCAAATGTGTTTATCTCCATTGGCACAAAATACAGGATCAGCATTGTGGCAAAATAAGCAATCCCAATGCAGGCCGCTCCCTTTTTATTTTCCATAAACGGCTTTGCAAAACGGTACAGGATATACCCTGTCCCATACATTGCCACAACGGCATAGACAGCAGATATGGCCGTCAATATATCATCCATGTGTTCCATCTATCTTCTTCCCTTCCTCTGGTTATATCTCAGATACTGTTTTACAAACCCCTGGTAATTCTGCTTTGCCATGAGCGCCTGACCCTTTTCCAGATAGACGGTTGTTGCATCATATTTTCTGATATACCCAAAATTTACAAGGAACGACCTGTGGATACGGTAAAATTCATCTCCTGCTTTTTCCTCCAGCTCTCTCATTTTCCCATAATATTCTATATCTGCATCCATCGTATGCAGAATTACTTTCCGGTCAAATACCTCCGCATATACGATATCCTCCAGATTGACCGCGATATGTTTTCCCCCTGTGGTTATAATGAGGCTCGGCATTTCCCCTTTTCTGCCTGCATCCTCCAGCCCCCTTCTGTCCTCGGACTGTTCTATGGCATTCTGCAATACCTCTGCAAATTTCCTGTCATCAAAAGGCTTTACCAGATAATGAAACGCACCTACATCGAATGCCTGAAACACAAAATCGTCCAGAGCCGTCACAAAGATAATAATCGCCCTTTTGTTTTTTCTGCGCAGCTCCTTTGCCGTTTCCATGCCGTTCTTCCCCGGCATCTGAATATCAAGCAGCAGGATATCCGGCTCCTTGTCTGACAGCAGCAGCTCCTCCCCCGACTGGTACAGTGACAGGTCCGCTTCTGGACAGAGTTTCCCTATCTTTTCCGCAAACATGTCCCTGATTTCTTTTTCATCGTCACATACTGCTATCTTCATTTTTTCACCCCTTTTATAGTTCCTTAAGAGTATATCGGTTGTTTATTGCTGCTGTGATAATGGGAATGACGTGGAACGGATATTTTCTGCTGTGAATTATCTTGTATTTTCTTTTAAATATTACCGCTGACTTCTTTAAAATGATGCCTGCTGTCAGGAATGGAAACGGAAATCGCAGACTGTCAGGCACTGCTGCTTGGGACAATACCGATTCCGGGCATCATGCCCTGAGGACGTGGGACCGCCCCAAAGGCCCCATGCTGATGCAGCCGCATTCTGTACAGACATGGACATTGTAGCCCCATGCTTTATGGAGCGCATCCTCCATGATAAACCCGGCCAACAGGGAAGCAGAACGCTATCTTCATCGCATTTCCCTCAATTCTGTATTCTTTTCCACCATAAATTGGCGGATGAAGTCCATAGTGCGGCGGTTAGTGCATACTATCCTTTTATTTAATATACGATTCTGAATTACCGCCTCCCTTTTAACAGCTTGCATTCATTACTTGTTTCATTCCATCAATGACAGAATAAATTTTTTATCTTCATCTGATATAGTAACATAAAATGTCAAAAATTCTTCGGGAACATATCCTCCCTTTATTGTTTCCTGGGCAATCTGTTCTTTTATGATATTTGAGTCTTCATATACCGTCAGTTCCATCAATTTTTCTAAACTTCCATCATGGTTGGCAGCCACAGGTGTCTTGTAGGAAATAACTGTGCATATCACGTTAAGGTCTCCAATTTTACTCTCCAGTGCGTCCATCTCCGCATCTGTATCAGACGACATGTCCGTATAATCTAAATCATTAAACTGGCTGAGAATTTCTTCATCCAAAATAGTATTTACCAAATGTCCATCACTTGAATATACTTCTATCTGTGAAAGTCCCTGTAAATCTTTTCCTCTGTCACCCCGGTCTTCACCACAGCCAGCCAATCCTATAGCAGCCAGAATACCCATCAGTATCAATAAAACTATATTCTTCATTTAGATTCCCTCTTTGTTTATAAGAAGTTTTTGTTTATAAGAAGTTTGCAGACAGTTACCAGCAATACACAAAACAGGAATATGTTTGGTGTAACATTGGATTATCTGCTGAAAAGTGAAAGCCAGGATGGAAATAACCAAAGTGGTGGCTATTATGTAAGCCGGGAGACGATTGATGGGTTCCTTTCCTATAAACGGCATCGGGCGAAGAACATTGCTATTGGGGTGGGGCTGATTATTGGTTCTGATATCTTTGGCTGCTTTTCTGATTATAGGCAGCTTCTGCTTCCGCTATATTGGGGAACTATGGCCATAGGCATAGCTATATTGGTATGGACTTTTTTTCAGCCGAAGCATTATCAGGAAATCTGCTCAAATTCATTGCTGTTTGATGAGGCAATCATAGAATCTTTTCGTGAGGACAGCAGCCGGAACCGGAAAAGATATGCAGGCATGATTGTATTAAGCGTTTTGCTGTTCTTCTTTGGATCGGAATTTATATTTATGGCAAAAGATATCGTGGGAAGCGAAGTGTGCAATGCCTTGGACTGGCTGATAGATGCCGCGTCAGCTATGCTTTTGATTATGGCAGGTACGTCGATCCATGCGGAAAATATCATTGCACAGAATGCGGAGTATATTCGTAAGAAAAATTCAAGCGGTAAGTTTGCATGGATTTATGTAGCTCTGCCTGTAACAGCTCTGGCAGCAGTGATAGGAGAGTATGAAAACTTTTCTGTAAATAGCTGCCAAACCAAGGTCTCCTATGATAAAATAAAATTCATAGGAGGCCTATCATTATGGCAAAAGAAAGAAAACCCGTCCACAAAGTAGTTATGACCGAAGGCAAGCGCGATATCATCCGCCAGCTACTCCAGGAGTATGACATCCAGACCGCAGAAGATATCCAGGATGCCCTAAAGGATCTGCTCGGCGGCACCATCAAGGAGATGATGGAGGCGGAAATGGACAACCATCTCGGTTATGAAAAGTCCCAGCGTTCCGACAGTGATGATTACCGTAACGGTTACAAGAGCAAGAGGATCAACAGCAGCTATGGCAGCATGGACA
>CAJTPH010000025.1:0-27102 GCA_910578215.1 uncultured Acetatifactor sp.
AACCCTCCCCATGTTTCCGATAAATACAAAAAACCCCACAAAGGTAAGCAGTAACGAATAATCCACCCTGGCCAGAATCTTCCTGTCCGTCAAAAGGACCCCAGCCAGAACCGCCGCAAGCGCCGCCTGCCAGGGCAGCACATGGGCCACGGAAAGCAGGCACAGCAGGAACAGTGCCAGATAGACAGCCAGCGGAAAAAGCACCGCCTTTGACCGGAAGGAGCCTGTCTCCTGCCCTCCGGGTATTTCCGTCCCCTGCTCCTGCAGCTTCCCCGCTCCCGACCTCCATCCGCCGGCGCAGCCTGCGCCCAGGGCAAGCCCCCAAATGATTAAAAGAACCAGCGACACCGCCGTATAGGGCAGCATCAGCAATATAAAGCGGCCCACAGGCATACCTGTCCTGCCGTAGAGATACAGGTTCTGCGGATTGCCGATGGGCGTAAGCATACTGCCCAGGTTGGCGGCTATGGTCTGCATCACCACCAGGGGCAGCAAAAGCCTTGCTCTCTGCTCCTCTCCCGTCATTCCCAGCACGGTAAAGGTAAAGGGCACAAAGGTTATCAGCGCCACATCGTTGGTTATCAGCATGCTTGAAAAAAAGCACAGAAGCGTAAGCAGAAGCACCAGACTGCGGGGCCCCTCCACCCTTCCCAGAAGTCCGCAGGCAATGCGGCGGAATACCCCAATTTTCTGCAGCCCCGCCATAACGCACATCAGGCAGAACAGAACCGCCAGGGTCCGCACATCTATGTAGCCCGCATATTCTTTATCGGGCGGAACCATACATGCCGATATAACGGCAAGCAGCAATGCGGCGCAAAGCACCGCTTCTTTTTTGATAAAGCCGGTCACTCTCTCCATGGCATGGATTTCCGCTTTTCGTCAGGGAGCTTCGTTCAGCAGGCTGCTCACGGCTTCCCAGTTAATAACCGGCAAATTCTTCTGTGTGCCGGAGGAGGTCTTTTTCGTCTTTACTCCAAGCTGAACCAGGTTCCATATCAGAAGCAGCACCGCCACTGCCGCACCAAGGGCAAAAATTCCGCCTGCAAGGGGCAGGGTCAGATATTCCATGTCGGAAAAATAATGTCCCAGCACCGCAATCAAGGCAAAAATACCGCCCACGCACAAAGCCACAATGGGATTTTCAAAAAGCTTATTCTTCATACCGGACACCGCCCACGACTGAGGCTGATGACAATGGGGGCAAACATCCTTGAAATCCGAAGGGTATATATTCTTTTCCGTTACGTCCTTATGGAGCTCCTTGGTCTTTGCGACCAAGTTTTTATGCGTACGCTCGCGCAGCTTTTTTTCCTGCTCGTCGTTTATGGTCTTAAAATTACTGTTTGTTGTTGCTTCCCCCGTGACCACCGCCCACATGGAACCGCTTTCCTTTGAGCAATGCTCACACCGAAAGGAATATGGCACCTCCACCTGTTCTGTCCTTGTGTGCTTGTAATATGTACTCATTTATGTATCCTCCTGCTAAAATATACGGAAGCAGAATTCCGGTATCCGGAAAAAACCGCCGGAGCCTGCGCCCTGTCTGAAAATAATTGTATCACAAAAATACTTCCTTTGCAAAATATTCCGAATGGAAATACATAAAAAAACAGGCTGTCAAATCCCCGGACAGCCCGCCTTCCTAAAACGCTCTCTCACATATAAATTCCTTACTCCGACAAAATCCTCACATATTTAGCCGGCGTGCGGTAATTGTACTTGCTGATCTTGATACCGGACTTGGGACTGCTTGCGTGGATGATCTGGTTATTGCCAATGTAGATCCCCACATGCCCAATCACACCCTTGTCATTATTATAGAATATCAGGTCGCCGGGCTGGATATCGTCGAATGATATCTTCGTGCCGCAGTTTGCCTGAGAACCTGTATAATGGGGCAGCTTATAGCCGTATTTCTTGTATATGCTCAGAACAAACCCGGAGCAGTCAGCACCCTTTGTGAGGCTTGTGCCTCCCCACACGTACGGATTGCCGAGAAACTGCTTCGCATACTCCACCAGATCCACCCGGACATCGGACACACCCACGCCGTACCGAAGCTCCGTCATGGTAACCGCGGTCTTCAGCCGGTCCTCCACCGTCACATACTCCGCGGAGACATAGGCCGCCTCGCTGTCAATATTAATCTTCACCCAGCCCTCCAGGGTCTCTACAAATTCCAGCTCCTCGCCCTTGGGGACCTTGGTAAGAATGGCGCTTTCCGTGTTTGGCTCCACTCTCACATTTAGATTGTCCGTATTTACCACAACCACGGTCTGGACCAGATCCTTTGCCCTGAGCCTTGCCTCGGGACCGGTGAGCAGATACTCGAGGCTCACATAGCCTTCCACCTCGCCGGATTTGATATGCGCCCAGCCCTCCAGCATTTCCAGCACCTCGCACGCCGAATCCTCGGGCATCTTGCCCACCAGCTTCGCATCGGTGGTCGGCTGCTCCCTCACGTTCAGATTACAGCCCTCCACATTGGCGATACCGATATTGGTATACCCCCAGGAAGCGCCCTCCGCCTGCTGGGCAATTTCAATATATTCCTCTGCGGAACGCTTGTTTTCAAAAAGTAAGGCGATACCTGCCGTCTGCAGTACGCTGTCATTGTCATTGGATGCCAAAGCCTGCATGGGATTCAGGCTTAAGCAGAGAATCAGCCCTGCGGACGCAAGCGCTATCTTATTTTTCTTAATATAACTCATGTACATGCCCTCTAATCATGAATATGTATTTACAAACTTGTTACGAATTTGTTACGTGCACATCAAATTATACAGGCAGTACCCCCATATGTCAACAAAAATTAATAATTTATCTCAACTTTTTAAAAAAGTTTTAAATAAATGTTAAATACTTATATTGCCTCCGCCGCATCCGCTTCCTTCTCTGCCGCTATGATGGCAAAGGCAATGTTGGTGGCATGATCCGCCACACGCTCCAGCCCGGACACGATATCCGAGAAGATCATCCCCGCCTCCGGCGTACACTCCCCCCTGGTCAGGCGCTGAATATGGAATTTCTGCAGAACCTTCTCCTTGGCGTCCACGGCGTCCTCCAGCTCGATCACATCCTGCATGTGGGTCTCATCCCCCTTGTAAAACATCTCCATGGCATACTGAATCAGCCTGTTGACCATATCCAGCATTTCGCCCAGCTCCTTCTGCGCCTCCTTGCTGAAGGAGACGCCTGACTCTCTGCGCTGGGAAGCGGCATCCGCCACATTCTCCGCGTGGTCCCCGATGCGCTCAATATCGTTTGCCACATGAAACAGCGCACCGATGCTTTTCAAATCCTCTATGGGAAGGGTCGTCTGATTTATTTTCACAAGATAATCCGTAATGGCATGATTTAAGAAGTTAATGTTCTTCTCCACCTCATAGACCTCCCGGATATCCTCCTCGTCCAAGGTGATAAGCGCATTCATGGCGCGGTTCAGGTTCTCGTTTGCAAGGGACGCCATCCTGTCCAGCTCCTTCATGGCGCCGACCACGGCGGTGGCGGGGTTGAACACTACCTTGTCCCCGATATACTTGAGCTGGTAGCTCTCCCTGTATCCCACCTTTTTGTCCTCGCCGGGCACACAGGCACAGGAAAGCCTGACAATCCAGCCGGAGAACGGGAACAGAACTACCACCTGGAATATCTTGATCATCGTATGCGCATTCGCCACGAACCGCCCGTTGTCCGCGGAAAACGCCCAGATCAGCTTCATGACGGGCTCCTCCGCCACAAACAGGATTATGTACAGCAGCACCGTGCCGATGACGTTAAACCAGAAATGAATAAGCGCCGCCCTCTTTGCGTCCTTCTTTCCCGCAAGGGATGCCAGCAGCGCCGTTGTACACGCGCCGATGTTACAGCCCAGAATGATATACAGGGTTATGTGCAGGGACAGCAGATCCTGATTTGCCAGAAGCAGCACAATGCTGACCGTCACGGAGGAGCTCTGTATAACGGAGGTCAGAAGCAGACCCACAAGAGTCGCCACAAAGGGGTTTTTCAGGGACTGCAGCATTCCAACCACCTGGGGCACATTTCTCATTTCCGCCATGGAGCCCGACATGGTGCTCAGACCCAGGAACAATACACCGAAGCCGATAATGATATCGGCAAACTTTTTCACCTTGTCATTCTTGCAGAACATCACAAGTAGCACCCCTGCCAGAAGAATGACGGGCGCGTACGCCGAAAGATTAAAGGATACCAGCTGCGATGTGACAGTCGTGCCGATATTGGCGCCAAAGATAACGCCTGCAGCCTGATACAGATTCATCAGCCCGGCATTTACAAAGCTTACCACCATTGCCGTACACGCGGAGGAGGACTGGATAATTCCCGTGAATACAATGCCTACCACCATGCCGGAGAAACGGTTGGTGGTGAAGATCTCAAGAATCCGCCGAAGCTTGGCGCCCGCAACCTTTTCAATGGAATCACTCATCACGCGCATTCCAAACAAAAAAAGCCCTAAGCCGCCTGCCATAGATAAAATTATAGTCGCATTCATGTAATATTTTCCCTTCAGTTGTTAAAGACAAACCACGATGAAACATACCATTTTAATTTTACGGGAAAACGCAGAAACTTACAATAGACAATTTGCAATATTTTTACATTTTTTCACATTATTTTTACACTGACTTTATTTATATTTTAACTTTTCCGAAAATTGGACATAAAAAAGCGGCTTCAGGCAAATGCCGCCCCCGCCGCGATATCCTTCCTCAGCTGCGCCTGCAGCGCCTCCACGCTCTCAAAGCGCCGTTCCGGCCTTAAGAACTCACAGAGATAGACCTCTATCTCCTCCCCGTATATCCTCCCGTCAAAATCATAAAGGTAGGATTCCAGCCCCAGAAGCCTCTCGGAGGTCACGGTGGGCTTATACCCCACATTGCTGATTGCACGGTACATTCTGCCGCCGTGACGGACCTTCGAGAAATAGACACCGTTGGGCGGCATCAGCTTCCTGGCGCCGGGAATCACATTCGCCGTGGGAAATCCCAGCCGCCTGCCCAGCTTCTGCCCCTCCGACACCCTTCCCGCCACCATATAAGGCATTCCCAGAAGCCTCTCCGCCGCACGCATATCCCCGCTTTCCACCCTGCCGCGCACACAGGTGGAGCTGACCACGGCGCCTCCCAGACATACCTTTTCAATTGTCTTTACCTCAAAGCCAAGCTCCGGTCCCAGCCGCCGCAAAAGCGCCGCGTCGCCGGCTCCCCCCGCCCCAAAGGACAGGTCTCCTCCCGCCGCAACAAAACGCACGTTCATCTGTCTGGCAAGCACCTGTACCGCAAATACCTCCGGCGGCATAGGCGCGGTCTCCTCATTCAGCGGAAATTCAACGAGAATATCCACTCCCATCCGTTCAAACAGCAGGCGCTTTTCCTCCCTGGAGGTCAGCTCCCTGCCGTCGGAGCTTCCGAAGTACACTGCCGGGGCGGGGTCAAAGGTAAAGACGCAGGCGGCAAGCCCACGGCTCTTTTGCAGGATGATTTCATCCAGCAGCCTTCTGTGCCCTATGTGAACGCCGTCAAACTTTCCAAGGGCCGCCGCCGTCTCCGGCTTCAAATAAAAATCCGTAGTGTTTGTTATTATTTCCAAGTAACCGTCACTCTTTCTCCAAAAACATTTTCACGGGCCTGTACCACTTTTTTTCGGGAGCATAGGCATATATTCCCGCGAAGCTGCCGTCATGCCTGTAGACCCGCACCCATCTCTCAGGTTCATAAACCACATTTTCACAGGACTGCCCGGGAAAGAACGCGTTGCCGTTATCCAGACGCCCTGTGTAATCGCCATGTACATGAAGCGCCGGGCAGCCTGCGAACACACTGTCCACCGGCTTAACGGCCTCGCCCAGCCTTTGTTCGTCCTTAAGCCCCTGCAGCCCGCCAAGCGTAATTGCGCCGCTCAGATTAAAGCTTCCCACCCTTGTGCGCCGCAGGCTCTGCATAGTGCCTCCGCAGCCCAGCCTTTCCCCGATATCTGCACAGAGCGTCCTTATGTAGGTTCCCTTGGAGCAGACCACGCGCAGGACCGCCACAGGAAGCCTGACCTCCAGTACCTCAAGCTCGTGAATCGTCACAGGGCGCGCCCTGCGCTCTACCTCCCTGCCCTCTCTGGCCAGCTCATAAAGCTTTTTTCCATTGACCTTCAGCGCGGAATACATGGGAGGAACCTGCATAATCCCGCCCACAAAGGATGCGGCGCACTCCCTGACCTGTTCGG
This sequence comes from uncultured Acetatifactor sp., assembly GCA_910578215.1. GTDB lineage: Bacteria > Bacillota > Clostridia > Lachnospirales > Lachnospiraceae > Acetatifactor. The sequence continues at coordinate 6,244 of CAJTPH010000025.1, forward strand.
GAGAGACGTTCACCGGGCTCTCCCTAAGCACATGCCCCGTCGTATCCTGCGTATCCGTTTCCACGCCCAGAAGCAGCTCCGCCACATACTCCTTGTCTCTGTCGGCAAGCAGGTCGCAGAGCTTTGTGGCTGTGCCCAGACAGACAGGCAGCACTCCCTCCGCCGCCGGGTCCAGCGTTCCCGTATGCCCTATTTTTCTCTGACCACAGATTCCCCGCATTTTTGCCACCACATCATGGGAGGTAAAGCCGGGTTCCTTATTTATCACAATAATACCGTTTAACATAACATCCTTTCCACGGCGGACCCGGTCAGTCAGACCCTTTCACGGCTGCGGCAAGCTGCTTTTCAATGTGCAGGGAAAGATTGTTCACACAGTCGTGAAAGGTCCCCGTCATGGTACAGCCCGCCGCCCTGGCATGCCCGCCGCCGCCAAAGTACGCCGCAACCTCCGCCACATTGACCTTCTCGTCGGAGCGCATACTGACCTTGTACTCCTGTCCGTCCGTCTGGTACATGAAAATGGCGCAGCTGATACCCTTTATATTGCGCAGCTGGTTGACGATTCCGTCCAGATCCTTGGGCTCCGCATTATAAAAGTCCATGACCCTCCTGTCCACGGCGCTGACGATACAGCTTCCGTCCATAAAGCGGATGCTCTCCATGAGGGCGCGCCCCATGATCTGGGTCTGCACATAGGTCCTCTGATAAAAGGTCTCCTGAATCAGCCTGGGAAAGTCAAAGCCATAGCTTATCAGCCTTGCTCCCTTCTCCATCGTTTCCGGCGAGGTGTTGGAGTACTGGAACACACCCGTATCGTGAATAATGCCGGTATAAATCGCCATCGCAATATCCCGGTCCAGCTTCTGCGCATCCATCAGATCATACAGAAGCTCGCAGGTGGAGCCCACCTGGGGACGGAGATAATTCACATCGCCGCAGCCGTGATTGCTGACATGATGGTCAATATTGATCCTCTTCGCCGCGGCAAGAAAATACTTTTCCGCTCCTCCCAGCCTGTCGGAGCTGGTATCCAGCACAAAATACACATCGAAGGGAGCCTCGTCAGGGAAATCGGAGATAATGTCCTGAAATCCCTTTATCTGCGCAAAGATCTCCGGAGGCTTTTCCAAAAACACCTTTACCTCCGCCTCCGGCATGCACCTGCGCAGATACTGCCACAGCCCGAGACAGGCGCCTGTACAGTCGCCGTCAGGACGCACATGGCCGCTGATACCTATTCTCGCCGCATTTTTACATTCTTTCAAAATATCCAGTTCCATGCCAACCCCCAATCCAAGCGCCCGAATCCGGAAAAATCCACCTTACTCACACTTGTCCCCGGCACGCTCGTCGTCCTGTGCGATCACCTCGTCGATTCTGCGCGACATATTGACGCCGTACTCGATGGACTGATCCATGACAAAGGTGATTTCCGGCGTGTTGCGCAGGTTTACAAGCTTTGCCAGCTGCCGCCTGATAAAGCCCTCCGCGCTTTTAAGCCCCTGCAGCGTACTGTTTCGCGCTTCCTCGCCGCCGAGCACGCTGATCCACGCCTTGCAGCTCTTTAGATCGGGAGCCACCTCCACGTTGACGACGCTTGTCCACGGACTGATCCTGGGGTCCTTGATCTCCCCCCGGATGATCTCGGCGAGAACCCGCTGTACCTCCCCGTTGATACGGGTATTTTTTATACTGTTTTTTCTCATATTTTTACCTGTTTAAACCTCAATTTCGCGCTTTAGCGCACATGGAGCCAAAGGCCGGCGCCGTGAGCGAAACCGCTTTTCCAGGTGAAGCCCGGAAAATCTCCGCCCGTAAACCTACAGGCTTTGATTTTCTTCTCACCCATCACGCCTACCTCGGCACCTCTACCATTATATATGCCTCTATCATATCCAGCTCCTGGATCTGATCAAAGCCCTCGAACACCAGACCGCACTCGTAGCCTTCCTTCACTTCCTTCACATCGTCCTTGAAACGCTTCAGGGATGCAAGCGCTCCCTCGTAAATCTGAGCGCCCTCCCGGGTTATGCGCACCTTGCAGCCTCTCTGGAAGATACCGTCCATGACATAAGAGCCGGCAATATTTCCGATCTGGGAAGCCTTGAATATCTGTCTGACCTCCGCATGGCCGATGACCTTCTCCTCAAATACGGGATCGAGCATACCCTTCATCGCCGCTTCCACATCCTCGATGGCCTGATAGATGACCTTGTACAGCCTTACATCCACGCCCTCGCGCTCCGCGGTAGCCTTTGCGGTCACATCCGGTCTCACGTTAAAGCCGATAATAATTGCATTGGACGCGCTTGCCAGCGTGACGTCGGATTCGTTGATGGCTCCCACTCCGCCGTGGATACACTTCACCACAACCTCCTCGTTGGACAGCTTCATCAGGGACTGCTTTACCGCTTCCACGCTTCCCTGTACATCCGCCTTGACGATCAGGTTCAGCTCCTTTAAGCTGCCCTCCTGGATCTGGGAGAACAGATCGTCCAGAGACATCTTTGCCTTGGTCTCCTCAAGCTTTCTCTCCTTATTCTGTGCCAGATAGGTCTCCGCATAGGTTCTTGCGGTCTTGTCGTTTTCGTGGGCAATAAACACCTCGCCGGCGCTGGGCACGTCGGACAGACCCAGAATTTCCACCGGCATGGAGGGCGTCGCCTCCTTCACGCGCTTTCCCTTGTCATCCACCATTGCGCGAACCTTGCCGTAGCATGCCCCCGCAGAAATAAAGTCTCCTACATGCAGGGTTCCCTTCTGCACCAGGACGGTAGCCACGGGACCGCGTCCCTTGTCCAGCTCCGCCTCGATGACCAGACCTCTCGCCCTTCTGTCGGGATTTGCCTTCAGCTCCAGAATATCCGCAGTCAGAAGAATGGTTTCCAGCAGATTCTCGATGCCCTCTCCGGACTTTGCGGACACGGGGACAAACTCCGTGCTTCCGCCCCAATCCGTGGCAATCAGCTCGTACTCCGTCAGCTCCTGCTTCACACGGTCGATATTTGCGGAGGGCTTATCGATCTTGTTTACTGCCACAATAATCTCGATTCCTGCCGCCTTCGCGTGGCTGATCGCCTCAACGGTCTGAGGCATGACGCCGTCATCCGCCGCAACTACCAGGATGGCGATATCAGTGGAATTTGCGCCGCGCATACGCATGGCGGTAAATGCCTCGTGTCCAGGCGTATCCAGGAAGGTAATCTTCCTTCCGCCCACGGTTACAGTATACGCACCTATGTGCTGGGTAATACCGCCTGCCTCCCTGTCGGTAACATTTGTCTTTCTGATGGCATCCAGAAGGGAGGTCTTGCCGTGGTCTACATGGCCCATGACACATATCACGGGAGGTCTTTCCACAAGCGTGCTTTCCTCCTCGTCGTCCTCCTTCAAAAGCTCCTCGATAACGTCTACCTTTACCTCCCTCTCGCAGAGAATATCGTATTCCATGGCAATGCCTTCCGCATCCTCATAGGAGATCTCCTGGTTTACGGTGACGATCTTGCCCTCAAGGAAAAGCTTCTTCACAATGGCGGAGGGCTGCAGCTTCATCTTGTCAGCCAGATCCTTAATGGTTATCATATCCGGCAGAGTGATGACCTTGATAACCTCCTCCACCGCCTCGTCCTTCTTCTTTTCCGGCTTGATAAACCTGCCGGGCTTATTTTTCAGCGTCTCGTCTTCTTCGTAGATATGGTCCTTTCTGGAACGCTTATCCTTCTCCTGGCTGTTTGCGCGCCTCTTGTCCTCCTCCCGCTTCTTTTCAATATCCTTTGCGGGTGCAGCGTCCGCGCCAAAGCTCTTGCTCTGGTTTTTATCCCGGAATCCAGCTCCCTGCCCTCCGTTGCCTCGATTAAAGCCGCTGTTATCGCGGGGAGCGCCGTTAAAGCCACGGTTACGCCCCTGGCCAGCGCCAGGCATACGCCTGTCACCCTGACCGCCTTCGCCGCCCGGCCTGCCAGTTCTCTGAAATCCGTTCTGCCTGTCTCCCGAAGGTCTGCCGCTGCCATTTGCACCGCCTCCTCTGTTTTGGAACTGGCCTCTCTCCTGACGGCCGCCCTGACCTCTGTTGTCGCGTCCCCGGCTGTCTCCGCGATTTTCCCCACGGCCCTCGCCACGATGCTCTCCACGGTTGTCGCCACGGTTTTCCCCGCGATTGTCGTTAAATCTGTTTTCTCTTGCCCCCCTGTCCTGGCCGCTGCCGGTATTCTGAGGTCTTTCTCCCTGAGAATAGGGCTGCTGGGAGCGCTGTCCCTGTGCCTGAACCTTTTCCGGCTCACGCGCAGCTGCCTGCACCGCGCCTGTTTTTTCCGCCTGCTGCTCAGGGCGGGGCTTGTGCTGAGGCGGCTTGGATGACACCATCTGCACCGCAGGTGTGGGAGAGGGCGGCGTCAGCGGCTTGATAGGCATGCGCCTCTCCTGTGTCTTATTGTTTTTCCCGCTTCCGTGGCCGTTCTGAGGTCTTCCGCCGCCTCCCTGGGCCCTGTTATTGCCGCCCTGGTTCTGGCGCTGGCCCGTCATCTTGGAATTCTGCGGGTTGCTCACGAAAATAATCGTCTTCTTCTTTTTGGGCGCATCTGCCTCCGCTCCCTTTGCCTCTGCCTGGGACGCATCCGTCCTTGCATGCTTTGCCTCCTGAGCGGTATCCGCCTTTGCGGGCTTTGACTCCTGGGCAGTATCCGCCTTTGCGGGCTTTGACTCCTGGACGGCGTCCGCCTTTGCGGGCTTTGACTCCTGGGCAGTGTCCGCCTTTGCGGGCTTTGACTCCTGGGCAGGGCTCTGCTTTACAGGATTCTCCTTCACGGGGCTGTTTTTCTGTGCGCTTTCCTCCTTTTGGCCTGCCGCCTTTTCCTTCTTTGCAAAGGCGCCTCTCACAAGCTGTGCGGCAGCTTCATCCACAGAGCTCTGTGCCGCCTTCGCCTCAATACCTTTTTCCTGCAGAAAGCTCAATATCGTTTTACTTTGCACTTCTAATTCCTTAGCGAGTTCATGTATCTTTATTTTCGCCATGCTTTCCTCCATTTCTGCCTTTAAGGGCATCCTACTCCTCTTTCAGTTGTTTGATAATCGCATCCGCTAATCCCGCGTCACATACGCCGACCGCCGACCGCTGCTCTTTTCCGATCGCATGCCCCAGGCTTACCTTCGTTCCGTAGCCCGCCACCGGCACATGATAGAAGGCGCTTTTATCAGTAAAAAGCTTTTTGGTATTGTCCGACGCATCCTCCGCTATGATTACCAGCATGGCGGAGCCTTTTCTGATTGCTTCCAGGGTCTGAAATTCGCCGCTGACCAGATTGCGTCCCTTCGCGGCAAGCCCCAGAAGCGATAAAACCTTATTCTGTTTCAAGCTTCTCAAACTCCTTCTCCAAAGCGTCATATATTCCGCTTTGAATATTCATTTTGAAAGAACGCTCCAATCCTTTGTTTCTGCGGGCCATCCTCAGACATTCCCCGCTCCTACAAACATATGCGCCTCTCCCGTTCTTCTTTCCTGTCACATCCAGACAAATCTCGTCCTCCGGCGTTTTCAGGATTCTCACCATTTCCTTTTTTCCCTTCATCAAGCCGCAGCCCACGCACTGCCTCAAAGGAACCTTCTTCGCCATACTTCCCTGTAAACTCCCATCCGCCCCTGCGGGCACTCAAATCAGGATTGTGAAACGCTCTTTTTCACACTGATCCCATCTGCCATGAAAAATCTATGTTTATTAAGCTACTCCTCGTCCGGCGCTTCAGTCTCTCCGCCGTCGTATGCGCTTTCCTCCTCATACCCGGCTTCCTCGTATCCGGCTTCTTCAAATCCTGTTCCCTCGTATCCGGCTTCCTCTAATCCCGTTTCTTCGTATCCGGCTTCCTCATACTCGCCTTCCTCGTATTCGTCGTCCTCCTCGTAGTCTCCGTCCATATAATCCTCATATCGGAAACCGGGTGCATCCTTTGCCTGGGTCTCCGATTTAATATCGATCTTGTAGCCCGTCAGCCTTGCGGCAAGCCTTGCGTTCTGCCCCTCCTTGCCGATTGCCAGAGACAGCTGATAATCAGGCACCACAACCTTTGCGGTCTTCTCGTCGGGGTCCGCAAAAACCGCCACGATCTTTGCCGGGGATAACGCGTTCTGAATCAGGTTGCCCGGATTGTCGTCCCAGTTTACGATATCGATCTTCTCCCCTCGAAGCTCCTCCACAATGGCATTCACTCTGGCGCCGTTCATGCCCACGCAGGCGCCTACCGCGTCCACGTTTGGATTGTTGCTCCAAACGGCAATTTTGGTACGGCTGCCCGCCTCTCGCGCAATGCTCCTGATCTCCACCGTGCCGTCCTTGATTTCCGTAACCTCGGACTCAAACAGCCTTTTCACCAGCTCCGGATGGGTCCGGCTCACATTGATGCGGGGACCCTTGGGCGTATTCTTGACCTCAAGGATATACACCTTGATGCGCTCGGTAGGACGGAACACCTCGCCCTTGACCATCTCGCTCTCACTCAGCATGGCATCCGCCTTGCCCAGGTTAATGCTGATATTTCTTCCCACATAGCGCTGCACCACGCCGGTGACTACGTCCTTCTCCTTTTCGTAATACTGATTGTAGATAACGCTCCTCTCCTCCTCGCGGATCTTCTGCAGTATCACGTTCTTTGCGTTCTGCGTGGCAATACGCCCAAATTCCTTCGACTTTATCTCCACATGAAGGATATCTCCAACGGAAGCCTTGACGGATATCTGCTTTGCGTCCTCCAGAGAAATCTGCAGGCAGTCATCCTCCACATCCTCGTCGGCGGGGACAACCTCCTTTTCCGCATAGACCAGGAAATCACAGGTCTCACGGTCGATTTCCACCTTCACATTGTCCGACTTGCCAAAATGGTTCTTGCATGCCGTCAACAGCGAGTTTTCGATGGCCTCAAACAGAGTCTCCTTGCTGATCTCCTTCTCTTTCTCCAAAATATCAAGCGCTTCCATTAATTCCTTGTTCATTTCTTTTCCTTTTCCTCCATTCCGGCGCAACCGCCTTAATCAAATTTTCCGTATTTCCCGTCAACCCTGTTTCTGTTCCGAATATCACAAATGCCGGAAATTCAAGCCGCCGCCCAAGACGCGGCGCCCTTTACCGCCCTCAAAAATCAAACGCCAGCCGTATCAGCGCAATATCGCTGCGCAGGAAGCTCCTGGGACCCTCCTCCTGAAGGATCGTGACGCTTTCCCTGTCAAAGCCCGCAAGCTCCCCCGAAAACTCCCGGCACTTATCTATAGGCCTGAAAAGCTTGAGCTCCACCTCCTGCCCGATGCTCGCCTGAAGATGCTTATCCTTTTTCAGCGCGCGCCCAAGCCCGGGGCTGCTGACCTCCAATATATAGGAATCAGGAATAAAATCCTCCCGGTCCAGCGCATCCGACAGTGCCCGGCTGACATTCTCGCAGTCCTTTATGCTCACGCTCCCCTGCTTGTCAATAAAAGCGCGCAGGTAGTAATCGCTGCCCTCCTTCACATACTCCACATCATAGACGGACACGCCGTTTGCCTCTGCGATAGGTCCCAGCAGCGCCTCTGTTTTCGCCTCATAATCTTCTCTTTTTGACATATTCAACCTCATTTCCGCGCGGCCTTCTTCGCACCCGGCCCAACAAGCAAGTGAGAGTGGCTTCCCAGCCACTCTCACTTTGTGATAACTATTAATCATCATTCATGACGTTAGTATAGTCCCTATTTCAAAAAATGTCAACACTTCGGTGAAAACTTTATATTTTTACAAACGCTCAGACAGACATAACTCAAATAAATCAAATATTATCCGTAATTATCTTGACATCTTAAAATGAATGGATTACTATAAACATAACTATATTAATATAAGTAGCTGCAGGCGCTGCACAGCAGGCGCCGCATTACAGATCCGCAGCCAAAACGGATCTGCTTCACAGACAAGGGAAAGGGGGGAATAACGGAAAGAAGGGCTGCGGTTTCGACGGCGCAGTTACCGGCCGGGCAATTCGGAATGTGAATAATATCACGAAAATTGTCAAAACTAAAAGCATAATACAAAAAATGCAAAAAACTGAATTTTAAAGTCGAAAAAGGTCCCGCTGAAGCCATTTTAATGCCTCCGTCAGACACACACTGTTTATACTCGCTTTCATGGGCGGCGGCATCGGAATACAGCCGGACAACACAGAATGCGTAAATACAAGGCGTTTATGAACATAATTTACGGAATTTCAATATAATTTATTAACAATGTTTATCGGCGGCGGCTCCTGCAGCGTTAAACCCGAAAAACAGGTTAAAAAAATGGGATAATGTAAAATTAAAACAGGAAAGCGGGGGGAAAAGAAATGGAAAATTACCAAAAGCCTGCAGTGCTGGCTAATGAAGATATCTCGGAGGGCGTGTACGCGGCAAGCGGAGCCGATGACAGCCAGGACTGTTTTAACGTCGATGCTTATATTCACCAGTGGCCGCAGCCCGGAAGGGGCGATTACAGGATTCAGGTAAGCGCGAAGCATGCTGCCGGAGACAACCATCACAGCGGCGCGCAGCAGCTTGTTCTCAGCTTTAACCTGCCGGTCGTCTACAAGGATTCCAACGGAAGCTGTATATCCGGGGACGGCTCCAGCATTATAATTGCTTACTCATACCACAACAACGCATATGAAAATATCGGCCTGGGGGACGTTATCGTTGAGGCTGACCCGGGACTTGAGGTTACAGGGGCCGTTTTATACTGTAACCATGACTGCGGACAGCACTGACGGTTTCCGCCACGGATACAGATATCCCTGGGCGGTCGCCGGAGCTGCACGGATGCAGGCAGCAGCCGCTTCGGCCCTCTGCCTGCGGGCAAAAACGGGATTCAGATAATTATGAGGAGGTTATGTAGACGCATAACCTCCTTTTTTCAAGATATTAAATCATAATATTTATCACCGAAAAAATATTTGACGGATATATTCAAGGAAGATCATATGAGCGGAAGGATAAAATTTTACATAGAAAGAATAAGATCCGGCAGGCTGCAGGAAATGTGGACGCAGACCGTGTGGATATATAAATACGCACGCCGCTATTGGATACCGATGATATTTTATACCCTGCTGGGACTCACCGGCACAATAGTCTCGCTGCTCTCCGGCTTCGTCTCCAGAGATCTGGTAAATATCATCACCGGCTATAATGCGGGAAACGTGGTGAAGACCTTCGCCGCCATGATCGGACTGGGAGTGGGCACCACCCTTGTAAACCAGCTTTCCAATTATGCCTCCAGCCGAATCAGCATGAACGTGGACGCGGAAATCAAGTCCGACATTTTTTCCAAGATACTTGTAACGGACTGGGAATCCCTGACAAAATACCACACGGGAGACCTGCTTACCCGCTGGGGCTCCGACGCCTCCAATATCTCAAACGGCGTGCTGAACTTTATCCCCAACATGATCGTCTATATCTTCCGCTTTATCAGCGCCTTTGCGGTAGTGGCCTACAACGACATTTCCTTTGCCGTCTTCGCCTTTCTGGGCATGCCGGTGAGCCTGCTCTTGTCCAGGACCCTGATGAGACGCATGGTAAACAATAACAAGCGCAGCGCCGCCATGTCCGCAGCCATGTCGGGCTTTAACCAGGAGGCGTTTTCCAACATCCAGACCATCAAGGCCTTTGACCTTGTGCCGTTTTACACAGGCAGGCTGAAACGCCTGCAGAAGGATTACATCGCCATGAGGCTGGATTTCCAGAAAATGTCCATGGGCACCTCGCTTCTCCTGTCCACGGTATCCCTTCTGGTCTCCTACGCCGCTTACGGCTGGGGCATCTACCGGGTCTGGAGCGGCGCCATCGACTACGGCACCATGACCATGTTTTTAAGCCTGTCCGGCGCGCTTACCGGCGCGCTTCACAACCTGACCTCCCTGGTCCCCTCCGTCATCAGTCTGACCACCTCCGCGGGGAGGCTGATGGACATTGTGGAAATGCCCCAGGAAGACCACAGCGGCGACCTTGCCGCGGCGGCTTTCCTAAACCGCCACAAAAACGACGGCATGTCTATCTGTCTGGAGGGCATAGCATACTCCTATCAGGACGGAAACCGGGTCTTTGCAGGCGCTTCCATGGAAGCCCATCCCCACGAGATCGTGGCGCTGGTAGGTCCCTCCGGCGAGGGCAAGACCACCATGCTCCGGCTGCTCCTGTCCCTTATCTCCCCCCAGGAGGGCAAAAGCTTCGTCGCAAGCGGCGGCGACAGACTGAAGCTGTCCCCCTCCACCAGAAGGCTGTTTTCCTATGTGCCACAGGGGAATACCATGTTTTCCGGAACCATCGCCGAAAATATGCGGAACGTCAAGCCGGATGCCTCCGACGAGGAAATCGTGGAGGTGCTTAAGACCGCCTGCGCATGGGACTTCGTGAGCAGGCTGCCCGACGGCATCAACAGCCGTGTGGGCGAAAGGGGTACGGGCTTCTCGGAGGGGCAGTCCCAGCGTCTCTCCATCGCCCGCTCCCTGATACGCAGATCCCCCATCCTCCTGATGGACGAGGCCACCTCCGCCCTGGACGTGGCTACGGAGCGAAGGCTTTTAAGCAATATTATGCGGGACACCTATCCCCGCACCTGCATCGTTACCACCCACCGCCCTACCGTCTTAAGCCTGTGTACCCGGGTTTATGCAATCCGGGACAGCAAATGTGACTGCCTGGAGGATGAGCAGATCAGCCGGATGATTCAGGATTTTTGAATTTTGCTCCTTACAAAGCCCGCCGCCTTGTCCACGGCATACCTAAAATCCGCGGTGCGGCCGTAAATAAGCAGAAGCAGCACATTGGATACCGCCACGCATAAAACCAGCCGTACCAACAGCTCCGCCCACAGGCTGTGAACCCCTGCCGCAGCAGCGCCGCAGACTGCGTCCGTCGCCAGCCACACCGCCGTCATCAGGGCAATGTACAGACCCTGGCGCAGAAAATACCCCCTGCAGGAGCATTTAAACCCATGCTTATAGAGAACATAGGGCTCTATCCAGCAGGAGGTCAAAAGCATGCTGAAAAGGGTGCCCAGAAATACGCCGACAACCCCCGTTAAACGTACCAGAAGCAGCGAGAGCACAAGGTTGAGCCCCGCCTCCAAAATGGATTTATACCGGTCATGCCAGAACAGCCCCATGGAATCCCGGAAGGTCAGCGCCGCGTTCCTCAGTCCGTTCAGATAAAAATTCAGGCAGAGCACAAACACGACCTCCCTGGAAAAAAGATACTGGCTGCCGAAGCTCAGCTCCACAAAGGGATTCAAAAGCTCATAAAGACAGATGAACGCAGCTCCGTACATCCACTGCCCTATAAAGGCCGCCGCCTCAAACACGCGCTTCACATGCCGCTCGTCTTCCATTACCCCAAGGTTTCCCACGCTTGCCGTTATTCCCTGATACACCTGATTCAGTATCTGCCTCACCGACCCCAGCAGAAGGTAATAATTTGAATAGCTGCCCACGCTCAGAAGCCCCACAAACGCCGACAGCACCAGATTGTCCGTATTGTTCACGATCACCGCGCCTGCCTTGTGCATCATCATTGCGCGGATATTGGCAAAGATCTCCTTTTTCTCCTCCTGCGGCAGGGGCTTTGCGTCCCTGTCCCTCAGATAGGGATTTCTCCTGTCCGCCGCCTTGGATATGACTATGTTGCACAACAGCGTAGCCGCGATCCCGATTACCAGAAACAGAATAAAATCCTGCCATACAAGCAGCACGATGATCTTCAGCACATCCTGTATCACCCAGGAAAGCGTCTGATAAAAGACCCCGATATACATTTTCTGCTGGGCGTCCAGCAGTGTCTTTTTATAAATCAGCAGATAGGAGCAAACCGTATTGGCAAGATACAAAAGATAAATCAGTACCAGACCGTCCACATCCCCATAATCCCGGATCAGCAGCCGCATAAAGGGAATCAGCGCACATCCAAGCACCGCCACCGCCCCCACCACGATTCTGTAAAATTTCCGGTAAAGCAGCATCAGGGATTTCTGTTTCTCAATGTCTCCCTCCGCGATGGGACGGTAAAGCGCAAAGGTGATCGCCGTTCCTATCCCCATTTCCGACAGGGAAAGCACATTGATAATGTCAATAAACAGGCCGTTGAGTCCAACGTAGCTCTCGCTGAGGGTATGGGTAAAGACCACTCTGAGCACATAGCCCATGACGATGGCCATGACCCTTGACGCCAGCGCCACCGAGGTATTGCGCATGGAATATTCAGTTCTTGTAACCTGTTCCTCAGGACGCAAGGCTTTATTTTTATCTTTCATTATTTTCATCTTTTTTATTTTCATTTTTCATAGGAGCTCTTTTCCGGAAGGATCGCTTCAAGGGCGTCAATGATCTCGCCCTTCGCCCTGTCAAAATCTATTTTTTTGTTGGCGTCGTTGATACAGATAATGTCCGCGCTCTGCCTCCTGATGGTACGAAGCAGCGCCGGATTATGACTATCCACATTATAATACCGAAATCTCCCGGTTATGTTCCTTGGGATAAACCTTCCCGACAGCTTCTGCCACTCCCGAAACAGGTATTGGTTTACATCCTCCCCGCTGCGGAATCTGTGGCTGCAGGTCCGCCTTAACAGCTCCTCCTCCTTCTCCCAGACCTCAAAAAAGGTGCTCTTTAAGAAGGGGGACGGCCCGTGGACCGTATAAAAGCCCGTAAAAAGCGGAAAGGCAAGCTCCAGAAGATTGTAAAAAAAGTACAGAGGCGGATAACCGGGCTTAAAATATTTTCCGGGCTGCTTTCTCACATTTGCCCTTTTGTCAAAATGCCTTGACAGCGCCAGGGAATTATTTAAATAAATATGGGACATCACCGGATTATCCGGATTGGCGACCACGGGCTGGAAGGCGAGCATGTCGCAGGGCAGGCCTTCCCGGAAAAAGAAGGCTTCCGGCACCTCATTGATCAGAAAGAAATCGTCGTTAAAATAGACGAACCTCTCCGAAAGTCCCTCAATATTATGCATAAGCAGCTCTATCGGATGACTGCTGAAGACAGGCTGTATCTCCAGGGGCATGTAGTCCTCATGCCTTACGATATGAAGCCCCGGGTGAGCGGTATTCAGCCAGCCCGGCACATGCCCCCATGTGATAAAATGGATTTTTCCCACCCAGGGCGCAAACCTTTCCACTCCCCGAAACCAGTATTTTAAATTGTCCCAGTCCCGGAAGCGCTCCTCCTTGGCATCCTCTCCGCCGCCTGTCTCATACTGCTTTCTGCATTCTATCCACCGGGGGTCCCCGCCGTCTACCCAGGGCAGCACAAAATCAATTCTGTCCGCTTCCATGTCCTTCGTTCCCTCTCCCGCCGGAATTGCCCTGCTCCCCGCCGCAATATTCGTCAATATACCGCCTCATCACCTGCGCCGCCTCCGGTTCCCTGGTGCAGCACAGCCTTGCCGCCATGCAGCCCCGTATGATCCGTTCCGACAGCGCAAGATTTCTGTTCAGCATTTCTGCCGTCCAGGTGGGGGTGATCATGCGCATTGCAAGCAGGCAGGCCTTTTCCGCCTCCGTCAGCTCCTGCACCCGGTTTTCCTTCCCCTGCCTCAGGAAAACCACCCCTCCCAATAAATGCGCCCCGGAGGAGGCGATTCCCGATGTGCCGCACCAGGGAAGACCGTAGGACCAGACCCTCCCCTCCTCTATTCCCAGGCAGTTCAGGTCCCCGTTTAACAGCGTGATCCCCCACGCATCCCGCCAAAGATTGGTATGAGTGGACTTGCCTGTCCCCGACTTTCCTGAAAACAGCCACGCTCTCTCCCTGTACAGCAGGGATGCGGAATGAACCACGCACAGCCCCCGGTTCTGGGCCAGGACCAAAAACGCAAAACGCATGGCGTGAAAAATATGCTCCTGCTCCTCCCCGGACATTTCCGGGCGGCAGTAAATGCGGCACAGGCTCCCGTCCTTACTCACATGCAGCTCATAAATATCCGGGAAAGCGGGAAGCAGCATAATATAGCTCTCCTCCCCCTCCATCAGGATAAATTCGCCGCCGCGCACCAAAACCCTTCCGTTTAACGTGGCGGAAGGGCGGAAGGGCAAGATTTCAACCCTCTGGTCCGCCTCCCCCTCCCCGCATCCGAAACCGGCAAAATATTTTTGGCAGACCCTCTCCGGGCCGTCATAGCGGACACGCAGAGAACCGGCATGAAAATAATAAGGCCGCGCAGTCCCCTGAAAAACGCCGCCCGGGCGCTCCTGCCCGATTGCTCCCTTCGCCGCCAGCTTCCCCAGAAACTCCTCCAGGTCCCGCCGGATACGCGGAATATCCTCCCCCTGCGCCTCAAAACGCCTGCACAGAAGCTCAAGAAGCTCCTCCTCCCCTGCGCCGTCCTTTAGGGCGTTCCAGATCAGGATTCCTGATTCGTTTATCTGTAAGCCAACATGGAAATCGGCTATCTTCTGGCCATAGGGCAGCAGATAGCTTTGTCCCCCCAGCCTCACACACACATATTCATCTGCGGCACGCCACCTCATGAACCGTTTCCCCCTGTACTGCGGCATCTCTGCCGGATTTTTCTCACTATTTTCCTCAGAGGTCTCGCCGCCATCCAAAGCCTGCTTGCAAAAACATAAAACGGGTTATTCACGGATATTCTCCTGCCTCCTTTAATAAATGCAAGCAGCACTCCCCTTATCTGCTCCGGCTTTAAGGGTCCTTCCACCTCCATCTGGTTGTCCCCCGTCATGTAAAAGCCCTCCGGCTTTCTCGCCCATATCCGGTGCAGCACCAGAATGCTGTTCTCCCTGCGGTACAATACCACGTCTCCCCTGCGCAGCTTATCCGTGTCTGCCCTTCCGATAACCGCCTCGTCCCTGCCCGGGACGAACATGGGATACATGCTGTAGCCCTGGGGATGTATCTGTATGACCTGCCCCCGCTTCAGCAGTTCCTCTATGTCTATTTTTGCCTTCGGTCTGTCTTCTGACTGCGGTCTGCCCTGTATCTCCGGTCTGTTAATTGTCTCTAACATTGTTTATGCCCCTGCTCCTTCTGAAATAAGCCGAGCAGCTCCATCTGGCGGCTGCGCCTGTCTGCCGTCCTCAGCACCTGCGCCAGGGATACCTCCCTCACCCTGCGGTTATTTCGCAGAAAGCGTACCAGCGTCACCACCCACAAGACCGGAAAAAGCAGGAAGCATTTGTCTGCCCTGGGAAAATTAAGATGCATCTGATGATGAAATTCACGGATATATCCCTTTAATCCGCGGTGCCTCAAAACCACCATACGCTTTGAGTCGCTTCTTCCGAACTCCTCCGCCTCCAGGATATCCCACCAGAAACGCTCCTCATCCTCCTTTGAAAAAAGCCTCCTGCACAGCCAGCCGTTGTTCCGCCCCTGCAGCCCCAGGTGATAAACACAGACCGAGGTGATCATTCTGGAGAAATTTTCCAGCCCCGTGTCCGCCGTAAGCCGCCTGTACAGCGCGCACTCCTCATCGTCCACAGCCCCGTTCCAAAACACCGCCCAGTCACAAAGAAGCTTCATGCCGAAGCCTGCCCGCAGAAAATGCTGCAGCATGTGTATCAGAAGATGAAACGCCTGCAGTCCGTCCGAAAGAACCGGCAGCCTCACTCCCATGATCTCCCTTTCCTGTATGTGCTGTCCAAGCCTCCCTGTCAGCTGTACAAGATAGCGGTTTATCTCCGCATTGTCAAAGGGCTCCGCCAGCATGCTGTGCAGCTCTACCTCGATACCGTCGGGGCTGAGCATGGAAAGGTGATGGTTTGCATTCTGCCGGGTATTTGTGCGAAAGCCCTTCTGCAGCAGCACCCTCTCCGCATCATGTATCCGGGAGGGGTCCAGAAGCTGCAGATCCACATCCCCGGACTTGCGCAGCTCAGGCTCCCTGTAATAATACGCGGTACTCGCGCCCTTCAGGACCACGGTGCCTATGCCGCTTTCCCGCAGTGCCGCCACCACATACTTTGTCAGAAAAAGAAGGCGGTAGCTCCTTAGGGCCGTCTGTCTGCAGACCTCCCGCGCCCTCTGTTCCAACTGGGGATAATCGAAAAACCGTTCAGCCACAAGAGAAAGCACCGCGTGCCTGTCCGCCATTTGATAGACCTGCTCCGCAGCCGCCCGGGAAAGCCGTTCCCCGGCCCACAGGCTCCCCTGCAGGGCTGAGGCCAAAAGCTCCGGCAGAACGCGGGGAGCCGTTATGGTTTTTGTTTTTATTCTTATTTTTTCTTTAGCCCTCCCGGCCTTTTTCTCCGCCATTTCCGTCTGCCTTTCAAATACCTTCCGTACAGATTACTACACAATAAAACTATATCATTAAGCCTTTATGCCGTCAAGCCTGCCGGCTCCTCTTTGACGTTTTTCGGCCGTGCAAGCCGCCGGCTCTTATACGGACGCCCGCGTGTAATAAAAAGGTGTAAAGCCAGAATCCTGTGATCGGCTTTACACCTTGGGCGCTTTTGTCAATGATGTTTTGCTTCAATTGATATGCATTCGAGATTTGCGCTGCCCTCTCCCACGATCTGGATGCCGTGGATAGAGTAGTCTCCCGCGTCTGCCGGCACTATGGAAGCAAGCTCGATGGTGATAACGCTTCCCGAAACGTTGACAGCTCCTCCGCGAACCGTAAGCCCGGACAGGTCGTTATTAAACACAAGCTGCGCGTACATGTTCGCCCAATCCTCGTCCACAACATGCGTATGTCCCGTGTTGCGGTGAATATTGAATTCCAGCCAGTACCCGCCGAAGGCGGCGGTGGGATTTTCCGATATTATCTCAATGTAAAAGCAGTCGCAGGCGCCGGATGCGGTATAAATGCCCTCCGACATTCCCGTCTCCAGGACCTGAGGTTTTTCATAATTCATTGGCGTTCCTCCTCTTTGTTAAATATTAACAGTTATTGTAATTTATTATACGGTATCCGTCCCGAAAAAGCAATTGCGAATATTAGAAACACAGGGCTTAAGCTATAAAAAGCCGCCGCGATAAAGCTTGTGCTTTTTAATTTCATTTGTTATACTTAAAGGTGCAATCAACCATTGACTGCAAGAGGGATAAGCCAACTTGTTGGCTTTGGAATTATAAAATTCCGCGAAGCGGAATCATGGGGGTAAGGATGGAAAATATGTATTGGTTTTTTGAATACGGAAAGGTGCTGTCCGCCTATATTTTTCTGATGTTTATATGGCCCCTTGTGGTCTTCCGCAGGCTGCTGCGGGGGAAATCCCTGACATTCCAGGTCTGCTTCTGTCCCACCTGCTCCATAGTGCTGATAAACACTGTGGTATTGTTTCTGGGTCTGTTCCATATTTTAAACAAATGGACCGTATGGCTGTTTTTTTACGGCGTCTTTCTGTTTTGCCTGCTGCGCTTCCTTCCCTTGGACAAAAATTACATCGTAACCCTGAAAAGGCTGTTAAACAAAGAGTACGGGGTAAAGCTGTTCCTCCTGCGCAAGGGATGCGGCGTCAGGGCCTGCTGTGCCCGTTTTTTCCGGAAAATTTGGCGGAGAATATCGCCTCACCCGATAGAATATCTATTGTTATTTATTTTGGTCATTTATGGAATGCTCTATTTTTCATGGGGGGCTTTTCAGGATCATTCCTATGGCTTTGGCGATATGTACGTCCATCATTCATGGATCTATAATTTGACGCTTGGAAAGATCTTTTCCAGCGGCGTCTATCCTGAGGCGATGCACTGCTTTATCTACGTGATGCATACCTTATTCGGCATCAAAATATACAGCTGCAACCTTTTTCTGGCAGGCCCCCACATAATCGTGTACCTGCTCTCCGCCTACTGCATGCTCAAGGAGGTCTTTCGGTGGAGGGGCAGTATTTTGATTGCCATGGCCCTTTTCCTGATACTGCGTCTGGACTGTATCGACGCCGTGTTCAGCATGTCCCGCCTGCAGTGGACCCTCCCCCAGGAATTCGGGCTGTTTACCCAGTTTTTGTGCGCCGCCTTTTTTGTGCGCTATCTAAGGAGCAGCTTTCACCCAAAACGGGGCACAGGGACCATGCGCGGCGTCTGGGACGAAAATCTGCTGGTCTTTGGGCTGGCGATCTCCGCCTCCTTCTCCATTCATTTTTATACTACGATTATGGCGTTTTTCCTGTGCGTGTGCTTTCTTGCCTTTTCCCTGCGCAGGACCTTCCGGAAAACCCACTTTCTGCCTCTGGTGACGGCGGCATTTTTGGGTATTGCCGTCTCCGCCGTTCCCATGGCAGGCGCGCTCGCCTCGGGAATCCCCTTTCAGGGCTCCATAGGCTGGGCGCTGAACGTAATAAACGGCACCGACACCAAGGAAGGCCGGGGACAGAATAACACAACTACGGCTCCGGAGGCAGCGCCGGATGCCGGCGTGACAGGCTCCACCGGAGCAGGCTCATCCGCGGACGGCGGCGTCTCAAATCCCCAGGATGAACAGGAGGCGGAAAACGCCGCCCCCAAAGAACCCCTTATGGCTAAAGCCGTCCGCATACTGAGACTGATCGGCACTAAATTGACCAGAGGCGTTTTATCCAACGGTTACTATACCTTATATCCCAGGCAGGGAAAAGTGTATGTGCTTCTGACGATATTATCCGCCGTTATACTGGCGGGCTATAAAAGCGTTACCGCCATTATGAAAAAGCAGGTGCCGGACTTTGAGCTCGATGCCCACAGCCTGGACGGTCATGCGCCCATACTGCTTGCATCCTATATGTTCCTGTTCCTGTATGCCGCCCCGTTGATCGGGCTGCCGGAGCTGGTTGCCGGTTCAAGGCTCTGTTCCACCATTCATCTTCTGCTGCTGGCAGTGGCAGTGATGCCCCTGGATTTTGTGTTTTCCTTTCTGGCTTCCTATTTTGCCGCGGGGACAGTGCATGCCGTGTGCGGATGCTCTCTTGCCGCCACATGCTTTTTGGTAATAAATGCCGGTTATTATCACGGCTATTTATATTTTGAGCTGACCCGCTACAACAGCGCCGTAAATCTTGTGGAGCAGATTATTGAAACATACCCCAAGAATACCTTTACCATCGTCTCGCCAACCGACGAGCTGTACCAGGTCATTCAGTTCGGCCGCCACACCGACCTTTTTGAGCTTATGAACCATGTAAAATATGACGAGGAATTCTATATTCCCACGGAATATATTTTTGTCTTTGCGGAAAAAAGGCCCCTGCAATACGCTCAAAGCCACTTTTTCCGCGGACCCGCCTGGCTTGCGGGGCAGATATATCCGGCGCTTTACAGCTCCTATGTAAGCCAGTGCCCGGACATAAACAGCCTGGAGATTTCCGCCGAGAGCGCTGCCGAGCTGTATCATACCTCCCAGGTATGGCCGATTTACACACATTTGGAAAACCGCGTCATTCTGGAATCGCGGGTCTACCTCTGGTGCCAGGCTTTTGCCGGGCTTTACACCTACGAAACGGAAGTTTTTTTTGAGGACGAGGACCTGATTTGCTACCGTATTCATCAGAATCCTCAACGTCTTTTTAACCTGGTAATCCATTAGCGGGAGAATAGAATGAGCTTCAATAAAAAAATCATATACAGAATTCTTGTATTCATCAGAATATGCTTCTTTCTTGCAGTCTGTTTTGTGCTGGCGGCAGGCGTTATACTGTGCGTGGACTATCTGCGCAGGGTCATGGAAGCAAGCTACCGCAGCAGCAGGCATTGGGACGTCTCCGTATCTGCGGACAGCTTTGTCGAAAGCGCCGCGCCCCTGCAAAACCCCGACAGGGGAACCTATCTGATCTACGGCTTTGCCATTACGGACCAGGATGTAAACTACCATACTCTTGTGGCGGACAAATTCAAAAACGACCGCTCCAACACCCTCGCCATGATACAGATCAACCTGCGCAATTACAATACCGGAGAGATCTCCCAAAAGGGCCTGGAAAACATCTCCGGTCTGTTCGACGCCCTGCGCTCCGTTACGGGCAAACGCCTTCTGGTCCGCTTCCTCTACGACTGGGACGGCAAAAACCTGGAGACGGAGCCGGAAAGCCTGGATATTATCCTCAGCCACATCAGGCAGCTGGAGCCGATTCTTCGGGATAACCGTGACCAGATCTTTATTATGCAGGGACTTTTCCTCGGAAACTGGGGGGAGATGAACGGCTCTAAATTTTTAAATAACGACTATTATAAATTGCTTGCCCAAGCCCTGTCCTCCGCAACGGACGGCCGTACCTTTCTCTCCGTCCGTATGCCGGCGCAGTGGCGGGCGATCACGGGTCTTGCCGATTTCGGCGCCGATTCCCTGGCCGCCCATCCTTATGCAGGCAGGCTTGGTCTGTACAACGACGGTATCATGGGCAACGAGGGGGATTACGGCACCTACGGCACCAAAAGCCGCGCGCAGTCAGGGGATTTCTCCCTCTGGAACCGCGAGGAGGAGCTTGCCTTCCAAAATCGGCTCTGCAGCTATGTCCCCAACGGCGGAGAGGTGATCATAGACAACGCCGTCAATGACTTTGAGAATGCCCTGCCCACCCTGCGGCAAATGCATATCACTTATTTCAACGAGGATTACGACAGAAAAGTCTTCGAGAAATGGGCCCGGACCGTTATAAGCGACGGCTCCGTCTATGACGGCATGGACGGCTATACCTATATCAAAAGGCATCTGGGCTACAGGCTTTTGATCGGCTCCGCAGACATGGCATACCATGTGGAGGACGATTCCATGACCTTCCGGGTCAATATGCGCAACACAGGCTTCGCCCCCCTCTACGGAAGCAAAGAGGGATGGCTGATCCTTCACCATACCGCAGATAATTCCTATTATATATATCCCTTTGAGGAAAACATCACGGAGCTGTCCCGGACGGGCAGCGGGTCGGAGGGCTTTTCCCT
>CAJTPH010000025.1:27153-61509 GCA_910578215.1 uncultured Acetatifactor sp.
CTCTGGGACAACGACACGGACAGCCAGCTGCAGCTGGCCATAGACACTCCCCTGACCGCTACCGGTTATCAGCTTGGCTCCTTTACTGTGGCGGAGAATACTGAGAGCTCAGAGTACCCAGAATTACCGCACCTTCCCTTTGACCTTGATTCGCGAATCGAACAACTCCTCCGTCCGCCCTTCGGCGAACCGACAAATAAACTGTGGCAGTGGCTGGACCGGCTGTATCCGCAGAAATAACAGCCGTTGTCCCCGGTTCCCAGCGGCGCGGATCTGCAGGCAGGGGCAGCTCACGCCGCTGCCCGTCCTGCCCCTCCAGAATCAAAAAGACCTCAGCCTCCTGGCAAAGGCTGCCAAACCCTGTATTTTCCACATGTATTTCCAGCCGGGCGGTCTTTCCGTCCGCCCCCGGGCTTTTCGCCCACACGTGCCTGACCACAAATCGATAGCCCATATGCTCCTCTATATAGTCATAAAGCTTCTCCTTTTTATAGGTCAGCGTCCGAAAATAATCCAGCATTCTCCTGTCATGGGCATCGTTCAAATAGGCAATATGCAGCCTTTTCATCCTTTCCACGATCTCCTCAGCCCTGAGGAAGGAGGCACCGGAATCCCCGGCTCCCAGCACCGCTTCCCCTCCGTTTAAGCTGTGCCTGCAGCTCTCCTCCAGGTATTTCAGGTCCTTTTCCCTGTCCTCGTAGGTACCCAGGTCGGTCTCCGAGCCAAACAGCCCGTCATTGTACAGCGCCAGCCGCCCCTGCCCCCCGTATCCGCTCAATATGCGGTGAAAGGCCGGCGTGCGGACTGCAATGCACAGGTCCGTCTCCTCCAGCCAGACCTCCGCCAGCTGCCTTACGGATGCGGGCGACAGAAATTTGGAGGTGTGCATCTCCCCCCAACTTCCCACAAGCAGACCCTGAAGCAGCAGAATATGCCCCCTGTGCGCCTGTATAACCGGGGCAAGCTGTCTCATATGCCCCCGGACCCTGGACAGCAGGGCAGGCTCATTCTGCATTCCCCTGCCCTCCCTGTCATACACCACACGCAGCAGGACATCCGTGCCCAGGCTGCCGAAGGCGCCCAGCATGGCAGCTATGCCCGAAAGCTCCTCTGCCGTCAATTCCCTGTCCCTTGCCGCCCGTATGTCCAGCATTACCAGCGCCAGCGAATGCCTGTCCTTAATGCACCACCTTAAATTATCCAGATCCCATGCCTGCCCTAAGGCAAACGTGTGTATCTCATAAAAGCCCCTTCCGGGATTCTTTATTTTCTCCCTGGTTTCCGCCAGCGACGCCTGTTGAAAGCGAAAGCAGCCTCTTTTTTGAAACAGCATTTTAACCCCGCCTTTCCGGTCTCATAACAGCCCTCTCAGCCCTTTCGTTCCACGTCCGTTTTCAGTATCCTGACTCTGATGAGAATGGCCAGAATAGAGAAAAACATCCTGAACATATAGACTATGGGCTTCAGCCCGGAATGCATGCTGACCCCCACCGTCCGGTAGTGCATGACCGCCGGAACCTCCTGCAGCCGGAATCCCAGCAGAGTCATCTGCATAATCATGTTGGCATCGGGATATCTGTCGTCAAAGTTCCCATAGTGAGCGTAATACTTCACCGCCCTCCTGCTCAGCCCCTGTAAGCCGGAGGTAGGGTCGGTGTACCTCTTTCCGGTTCCCACACGGATCATCCATTTGAACAGCCCGATGGCAAACCTTTTCACCGCGGAGATCTTATAGGGTGAGCTTCCCTCCATAAAACGGGAGCCTATGACGATGTCCGGTTTATTGCCCTCATCGCCCCCCCCGGTTGTAAGCGCCTTGTACAGCACAGGCACATTACAGGCGTCATGCTGCCCGTCCGCGTCCATCTGAATTACATACTTATAGCCATTTCGTACCGCATATTTGTAGCCCGACTGCAGCCCGCTGCCGTAGCCTAAGTTATAAACATGGCTCACCACCGCCAGACCATATTTTTTCACAATATCTTTTGTGGCGTCCGTGGAGGCGTCATCCACAACAAGCACATCCGCCAGCGAAAAAATCTCCGGCCTGGTAAGCTGCTCCAGCAAACGCCCAATATTCTTCTCCTCATTATAAGCCGGAATAACGATCAACAACTCTTTTTCTCTCGACATCTCTCCACCCCAAATCAATGACTGACAGCCATAAGCGACAGCAGCTTATCTATCTCGGCTTTCATTTCCGCCTCATCTTCAAGCCTCTTATGGAGCGCCCCTTCCTTCAGCCGTGTCCGCAGCTCCTCGTCCCGCAGCAGTCTCAGTATTCCCTCCTTGACCGCCGTCTCCGTAAATTGACACAGCAGCCCGTCCACCCCGTCCTCTACCTGCTCCCTGTTGCCGCTGCAGTCCGAGACCAGAATGGCGCAGCCAAGGGTCTGGGCCTCCTGTATGGCAATGCTCTTGCCCTCATAGCGGGTGGCATGTACATAAAGATCCGCCTGCGCAAAATAAGGATAGGGATTGGAAACGGTGCCGGGCAGAAGAAAATCCTCCTCAAGCCCCTGTTCCCGGATGTACGCCTCCAAATGCCCCCTCTCGTCTCCCTCTCCCAGCACATACCACCTGGCCCGGACCTTCTCCTCCTTGAGAAGCCTCATTGCGCCTATGGATACCTCTAACGCCTTCTGGGCGTTCAGCCGCCCCACCGTCAATATCCTGACGCCCTGAAAGCCGTCCCGGAAGCCCCCCGGTTCCCCGGCAAGCGCACGGATTTTATCCCGGGAAATCAGATTGTGAAATACCTCGCACGCCACCTCGGGATAAACGGACTGAAAAACCCCACGGACCTCGTCGGAAACACAGAAAACCCTTTGAAATCCTGTATAGCAATCCCTGTCCAGGCTTCTGGTATAGCCTGCGCACACATAATCAATATGGATAAAGCCCGCCCTTACATCCGCGTCCACGTAATCTGCCACATAATACGCGGAGCCGCCCTCCAGATATGCCACGGCAAGATCAAAATGCTCCCTTATGACAGGCGCGCCCATGGCGGCCACCCTCCAAAGAAGCTTATCCGCAAGCACCCTCCCTTTCATCAGCATTTGCACAAGCTGCCATAGCAGATAGGGAAACGCCCTGAAAAGCGCCCCCCTGCCAAACAGTATCTTCAGCATATGCCTTCTGAGGCGCTTTCTTCCCTCCGCCGTCAGCACGGAGGTTTTATCATAATGCTTATTCAAAAGCCTGACCCAGGGAGGCAGCCTGTCGATCAGCTCTCCCTGCCCGAGAAGCACCAGAAGGGATATATCATATTTTTCAGGATCAAGCCTGCGCAAAAGCTCCAAAAGCGCCGTCTCCGCGCCGCCCTGGCCCATGGTGTTAATCACAAACAGTATTTTCTTTTTCATGTCTCATCTGCCCTTGTCTCGCCTGCCCCTGTTTCAGCCGCCTTAATCCCGGCATCCCCCGCCTTCCGGGCCAGTTCATACAGCTCCCGCGCCATCCTCTCGGTTTCCGCGTTCAGGATGGACACCTGAACGGCAAGCTCCCTGTTTTTCCTGATAAGCACGGACAACGCCCTGCTCAGCGCATAGGCGCTCACAAGGACGCTGTATGTCAGGAAAAGGATCAGCAGCATTCCCGTGGCGCTGATATATCTGTCCAGCTCCGTGGGATGCAGCAGACAGCCCGCAAGCAGCAAAAGCAGGGCAAAAAGCCCCCAGGCAAGACAGAACGGCTCTGTCATCCTTCTCTTTGCCAGAGACAGAAGAACCGTTGCAAGCAGGACCGCGCCGGTCCCTATCATAAAAACACAAAATATTTGCCCTGATGTCATGTCTTCCTCCTATTTCAGTTCCGCCTCTGCGCCTCTGCTTCGAGGCTGTTTGATTCCGGTTCCGCCTCCGCAATTTCCTTCCCTTATAATCATTGATCCTGCTCCATTCCTGCCTCGGTGTATCGGTTAAACACGCAGTAGGAAGGCTGTTTGCCCTTCCCCCTTTTCAAAATGCTTCCCTCGCAGAACACATGGACATCCAGGTTTTTCTCTATCCACCGCAGCCGGAAATACGCCACGCACCAGCCTGCCAGCGCGCCGGCAGCGACGCCTATGCCAAACCATATCTGGGGCAGACCTGTGGCGACAATGCTCCCAAAAAGGATAACCGACGTAAAAGTCGCCGTGGTGTACAGCGCCCCCTGAAGATCGTTAAAATAATACATGAACAGGATCGTCGCATACACGATAAACAAAATGAAATACCCGGCGGCCAGACAGGGATAAATTCGCATGACCATTCCGCCAAAGCCAAACTGCGGCAGGAAAATGCTGCAGAGCAGAAAGACAATGACCGATATGATAAACTGTATACGCACCAGGTTCATCAGCTCCTGGGACATCTGGCTGAACATTCTTGTCCTGGCGTTGTCGATATCCATCCTCCGGCCTCCGATAACCGCCTCGGAATATGCCTTGTACCTTTCGTGAAAGTGCATCTCCATCCGCGAGGTAATGATTGCCGTGGACGAGATATTGGTAAACATGGCAATGCAGGTGGCCATATCGTAGGGCTGCATACACACAAAGCTGTCAGCAACCGTCATTCTGTAATCGGTAGTCCAAAAGACAAAGTTATGAATGTACAGTCCCAGCGTGTAAAGAGTATTGATCAGCACAAGCTGCCAGTATCTCTTAAAATAAAGCAGAACCTCCCCATAATTTCCGCTGTTCTCCCTGAAATAAGAGCGCACCACCGCCATCTGGAGACAGGCAATCACCAGGAAGCCCACATCCAGAGCGGCAAGCATGGAGTAAACCACCGTCTTATGAAAAACGTTGATCAACAGGTACGCCACTAAGAAGGCGACTGCCATGCCGACGGTGAAAAAAAGCGAAATCTTTTTATAATCCTTGCAGATAGACAGGTACAGCATGGTGTAAAACACCAGGATCATGGCGATAAAGCCCACAAAGGTCCCGAACACAAAGGTAAGCTCCACCCTGCCCACCAGATGCTCATGGATGCAGAAGGGAATCCCCATCAGGCAGCCCAGCACAATATTTCCGAACAGCCCCACATAATAGCAGGACATAATATCCCCGTATTTCTCCTGATAGATCGCGTCCGACATATATCTTGACAGCACCGCGTTAAAGGGCGCTTCCGCCAAAAGGGAAAACATGCAGATATACAGGATGGTACAGGAAAACAGCTCTCTCGAAGCATACCCCACCTTGTCGAAGCCAAGCAGCTTCTGCATCAGCATCAGCGTTATAATGACAATGAACATGGGCATCACCGAGATCACCGCGCTGTATCCAAAGCCCACCAGACTGGAGAAAACGGTATTTTTACCGTATATTTTGTTAAGTTTGACACCGATTCCAGCCATAACAGCCCCCTCCTGCTTATTTTCCCGTCTTTACGTTTCCTTTAAGCCGCTCTATGCCGAAGGGCTCCTCGCGCCATTCCAGCCCCTTCCATTCGGCAAAATCCTGATATATCTCCTGGTATTTGCGCTGCATTTCCTCAATGGTATAAAGCGCCATCACCCTATTGTAACCGTTTTCCCCCATTTTGAGCCGAAGCTGCTCATTGGTGCCAAGCTCCACCATGGCGCCTGCGATCTCCTCAAGATTCATGATATGGGTGACAATTCCGGCTCCTCCGAAGTGGTCGTTTTTCCCTCCGTAGATCAGCTCCTTGCAGTTTCCCACGTCCGTGGCAATGGCCGGCTTTTTCGCCGCAAAGCCCTCCAGAATGGTAAGCGGCTGCCCCTCGCTGATGCTGGTCAATATGGTAAAATCCATTTTTCCAAGGTACTCGCGCACATCGATCCTGCCCGTAAAGACCACGTCCTCCAGCCCAAGCGTCTCCACCATATCAAAGCACTCCCTGGCATATTCCTTATCCTCGTCGCAGGGTCCCATGATCCAAAGCTTCAGGTTGGGCACCTTCTTCTTCGCAAAGGAAAACGCCTGTATCATGGTCTTTACATCCTTGATGGGGGAAACCCGCAGAACCGCTCCAATATTGACCGTTTCCGCATCCTCCCCCGTCTTTCCCGGCAAATCCGCAAAACGCCCCGTATTCACGCCGTTGGGCGTAATCTCTATCTTGTCCTCCGGACAGCCCAGCTCAATCTGCAGCTCCCGTGCATGGGAATAAAGGCATGTAACGATGTCCGCCCTCTCATATCCCAGCCTGGACATTTTCTTGAACTGATCAATCCAGATATTCTTATATATGCCCGCCACCCAGTCTGCCTTGATCAATTCCTCCTCCCGCTCGCGGGTATAGATTCCGTGCTCCGATATCACAAGGCTGCTGCCGAAAAAGTGCTTCGCCATACTGCCCAGCACCCCCGCGTAGCCCGTGGCAACGCAGTGGTATACATCGGCCCTGGGCACATCCATTTTAAGCACAAAGCACAGAGGCAGGTACATGGAGCGCAGCGTCCAGAGAAAATCCGAAAAAACGATCTGGGAATACTGCTGCTTATAACATTCCGTCGCCGCATTCAGAAAGTCCGCGCCCATGATAAAATCATCGATGCAAAAATCCTCCTGATGAAACAGCTCAAACAGGGTGTCCCAGTCTATGCGGCTGTTCAGCACCAGGCTCTGCAACGCACGATACTGCAATTTAGTCAGCCGGGTGCGCCTGCCTCTTTTTTTCGTATGCTGCCAGTCAAAATCCTGCAGATATACCTCATGCACCTCCGTCACATTCTCAGGAAGCTCATACACGAACTTTCCGCTCTGGGACCTGTCCGAAATAATCGCCAGCACAACAAATTCCAGATTGGAAAAGGTGCGGATCATGCTGTTGATCCAGCTGGATACGCCGCCTACCACATAAGGATAGCAGCCCTCCGCCACAATACATACCCTCATAGCTCATTACCCCGCTTCATATACAGCGTCACCTCCGGCTCCTGGGCACAGATCAGGTACGCGTCCTTCTCCATCCTTTTGAAGACTGCTCCCTGGGCGTCCGCTATCTCCTCCCCATGAGTCCTCAGGATAAAAAAGGTCTCCCCCGAGACGCCTGAGATCCGGATTGTAATCGTATCTTCCTTCCGCTCATGCACAAAATCCAGACTCATAAATTTCCGCAGCCTGGCATCGCTTTCCGACAGTGTTGTTGCGTCAAAATAATCATATGCATTCCAATAGGTATACAGGTTCCTGGAAATATTATCGCCCAGAACCTCCCACCGATCCTCTGAGGACTCCGGCCAGAGGAGCATATTCATATCCATCAGCATATTAGAATAGCCCAGGGCGGTTTCAACCGCCTTCAGCCGCAGGTCGTCCATATAAGTATGCATCTCTGCATAATTTGTAACCGACTGCAGGGTGGAACCGTCGTCCGAAACCGAAAAGACCTGCACGCCCCCGCGCTTCTCCCTCTTAAGGGAAACGGTCCGCATACCCGCAAAAAGCTCCTGGTTCCTCAGTTCAGGCAGCTCTGTCAGACACTCCTCCGGCATATAGAAGGCGCTGAAACGATACCTGTTTTCCGCCCTTGAGAGGAACGCACCGTCCTCCGCCGCCTTTTTCCCGACAGGCGTCCCGGGCTTTGCCGCCATGGACCAGCCCGCCTCTCCGTGCTGTTCGTTAATCTGCTGCATGTAATATACATAATTGTCCGTCACGGGAAGGATATCGTCCTCATAATCATACTGAGGGCTTAAGAAATACGTGGGCCTTGCATTGCTCTGCTCCATCATTGCCAGCAGGTCCGGAAGGATAATGGTCTGCAGAAGCCCTGCCTGGTCCCGGCTGTACAAGGCGTTCAGCCTGTCCTGATTCTCCTTTGAGAATCCTCCCATGTTTGCAATCGTTATATTGCGGGCATTCACCACCGGATAAAGCTCATATTCCTTCATATCCGCCATGATACCGCTCAACATCCCCAAGCCCAGCACTCCCTGCATATAATCGCCGTTTATGGCATATATTCTGCCCCTGCCCACGCTGTTGCGCCATACAAGCGCCGGCAAATGCTCGTTATCCAGGTCCTCGTCCTCCAACATCCCCATCATGTAGGTCTTTGTATTATAGGCGGTTCTGTACCAGGGAACCGTGAAATTCAGATCCTGTTTTTCCTTATCCTCATCCTTATCCTCATCCTTCACCTCATAGATGGCTTCCCCGCCAAGGAGCAGCCCCCCAAACAGGTGGATGCCTGATAGCTGCACCTCGGCCTCCACCACCTCCGCAATACCCAGCAATTCCATGAACAGTTCGCTCTGCCTTACCACGCCCGGACCGGGAAGGTTGGAGAGCACAAAGGATAACCCGTCCTTCTGCATATACTTTCTAAACAGGTTTAAATCGGGCCACATGGAAAGCCTTCCCGCATCCACAAACACTGCCTCAGGACGGATTCCGTCCTCCTTGGAAAAGTCGGACATGGTGTCAAAGGTAACAAGATTTCGCTTTGTGTACTGGCACCACCAGGACACCACATTGAAGAATTCACCTTCCCGGTTTCCCACGAACACCACAAAATCTCCGGAGGCAAAATGCATCTCCCCGGACTGCCAGTAATCTCCCATCTCTATGTCAATACCGCCCACATATTCGTTCGTGTGGTAATCGTTTTCCTGCTCCTTCATTATCTGAGAAAACTGAAAGAGGAAAAAAAGTGCCGCCATCATCAGTGTCATACTGAAAAAATTTCTGCGTGATATCATGCTTCCCTCTCTTTCCTTCCCGTTTCATGTTATATAAACACCCTTATAAGCTCCAGAGTCTCCCTGTCGATAACCACATCCGACCTTTTCAGCGCCTCCAGAGTCTTAAAAAACTGTTCCCTGTCGCCCCTGGAAAAATAATACTTTAAGCTGCAGGTAAAGCTGGACAGGGTGTTTGGATACAGTGCCGCCGAACGGGCGCACCATTTCTCACACTTTTCATATTCCCGCACATCCAGACAGCGCATGCTGACCGCCTCCAGCCAAAGGGCGGTCATCCTCATGGTATCGATGGAATACAGGCATTCGCAGATGCTGTCCAGCTCCGACACAAACATCCTCTGCTCCATCTCCGAAAAGACATTCTGCTTCAGCACCTGGTTCATATAGTCTATCAGGATTCCGCAGCGCACGATTCTCTCCTCATCATCCGTGCCGTTACGAATTTCATACATATTTTTCTGGACGGTGGTACGGAAATTATTCAGAATCTCCTGAAGCACGGACGCCGCATAATGGGAGGTTTCCGTATCCTCGCTGTTCAGCGCCAGCAAAATGGAGGACAGGGACTTCTGCACGTCTCCCTTGACCACATTCATCATGTACTCCCGCAGATTATCCTTATCCGTCACAAGAATCGCTTCCTCCAGAGGCACCATATTGCGCTCCCTGTCCTCGTCCGCCTTCATGTACGATTTGACTCTCTCCTTGCTGAAAATAACATCCGCAAGATCCACGTCCTTTGAAAAGAACACTTTGTAAAGCACATAGCTCAGGAAAAAATAACACACGCCCGCCACAGGGCAGAGGAACATAACCAGCGCTTTAACTAAATAGCCTCTGTTGCCTTTTGGGTTAGTTCCCTTCCGGCGCAGCAGATTCCAGAGCACATAGCCTGCCACGATCAGGGAATTGACTGCCAGAAGGACGAAAAATTCTGCTTTTGACATCTCGTTACCATTTCCTTCAATCTACTACGGTTCACACCATCTCGCTGGCGTAACCGACCTGTTGAAAACGCTCCATAACGATACGGGCATCCGTACTGCTTGTGTTGGAAAGCAGCGCATACAGACCGCCGTCCTCCATGGTCCCGATATAATCGCTCTGCCTCAGCTTCGCGGCAAGCGCCTGCCCCGCCTCGTCCTGACGGGCGGCGTCCACATGAATCCTGAGAACCGTACACACGGTCAAATCCTTCTTCTGCGCCTCCATGTACGCGTGAACCAGACCGGAAAACGCCGTTGTCTCCATAATCTTTGTCCCTTTTACATATCGCTGGGTCTCCAGCGCCTCCAGATAACGGTTTGCCCGCAGCACCGCGTTCTGGATCAGATAGCTGACCACCGTGAGCAGATTCGCCTGCCCCAGCGTCATATGCTCCCAGGAAATACCCCATACCAGCAGGATCAGCTGCATTTCGTCCTCCTCAAAAAGGGCGTTTGCCATCAGCGGATACCTATCGTCCATGGTTCGGTTGATATAGACCTTGCGCTGAGCGATCACCTTGTACATGTCTTCCATCTCGGCATAACGGATGGAATTTCCCAGCTGTCTCGCCTTGGCCGAGGTGGAAGCCGACAGTCTGGCGTAACCGGCGTTCGCCACGGAATAAATTGCCACATCCTTGCTTTCCATCAGCTGGGAGAGCATTGCCGCGGCATAGAACAGCACCTCCTCCGGGGTGTACTGATCCAGCTGCGCGGTGATATTGTAAAGCTTGCCTATGCTCCCGTTCTGATTGACGATCTGCACTTCCAGCGCGTCCTTTACACGCACATTACTCTTGTTGATATCCTGTATGTCATTGAGCTGGCTTGTGAGAAATTCGCTGTGTTCCTTTGCCTCGCTGCGCATAATGCGGATCTGGTCCCGCATATAGCCCACCACAAGCCCCAGAATAAACAGCTGCGCCGCCCAGACGTAGGTATTATAATCCAGCATCACATCAAAGCCGCTTCTGTCGTACATCTGGCGGAAAACATACCCCGCCGTGGCAAAAAAGGCGGAAACGGTGGCCTGCTGCTGCCCGTAAACAATGGCAAACAGCAGAACATACAACAGGTAAAAATCCATATTTGCAAAATAACGGCTGTCCACTGCCCTGTTGTTCAGCATAAAAAACGGGATAAAGCACACAAGATTTTCCACAAAGGGAATGATCGCCTGAACGATCCAGCCTATCTTCCTTCTGGCGCGCTCCCAGAAGCCGGGCTTTGTGTCCTCGTTCGTAAGGAAGACCTCCCGGTGCCGCTTCATATGAGCGGCTATTTTGCCGATATTTTCTTCCAGATCCCCAAAGCGCGCCATTCCGAATTCGCTGTTGTAAAGCTTATTGGACAAAATACTGCTGCTCCCCGGCTCGTTATTCCTGACGATTTTAATATCGCCCTCCTCCTGCGCCGCCGTTTCGCCGTTCAGCTCTGCATACGGCAGCTCGCTGTCTCCGCTCTCGTCCGCCTTGGGCTTTTTGTCCCTGCCCATATGCCTCTGTACCATTCCGGCAAGCTCCAGATAAGAGACCGAAGCTGAAGGTGAAATATGATACAGGCTTTCGCGGTGCTCCGCCCCCGCCACAAGCCTGTAGATATACTCCACTGCGTCCGCCTCATACAGAAACGCCCCGGTGTCCTTTGGATTTATGGCGATAACCCCGCTGTTCAGCGCCTCCAGACACATTTTCGCACAGAGATTATTCACATCCTCAAGTGTCTGCGGAATGTTATATAGATGGTCCAGCCTCGCCACAACGATATCCAGCTCCCTGGTTCTGCGGTAATTATCGCAAAGCTCCTCCCCCTGCGCCAGCGCCATTCCGCGAAGCGTCCGGGGGTTCGTAGGCTCCCCCTCCTCCACCGCATCCGAATGCCCGCTCCCATAGACCTCCTCCGAGGAGAGGAACAAAAACCTTCCCTTTTTGACAGTGGAATATGCCATCAGTATATTAATCAGACAGGACGTAAACGTAACAGACTCTCTCTCCTCATTTTCCCAGCTGTAATTTGAATCATAGGCTCCCGTATATATAGTGACCTCGGGATTGATGCTCTCAAACACATCGCAGAGAGACACGCTGGAATAAGG
The DNA here is from genome assembly GCA_910578215.1 of uncultured Acetatifactor sp. Taxonomy (GTDB): domain Bacteria; phylum Bacillota; class Clostridia; order Lachnospirales; family Lachnospiraceae; genus Acetatifactor. The sequence continues at coordinate 38,905 of CAJTPH010000025.1, forward strand.
AAAATTGTATGTCTCGAAAACCCTGGCATACCCCTGCCTTTTATAGGCGCTGCCCGTCAGAAGACAGACCCTGTGCCCCTCCTTGTTCAGCTTGTTAATCAGGCTGTTTATTAAACTGTTCGCACCGCCAATCAGCAATATGTTCATGTGCCCACCCCTTCAAAAGCCTACTCAGGCAGAAAATCACAAATGTCCAGCTGCCTCACAAACTGTTCCAAATCATCCCTTGCTTCCGGGACGGTTATTCCGTAAGCCTCACTCATCGCCTCCGCAATTTCCGCCGCCCCCGCGCCGTTTTCCATCATTTCACATATAAAAGCGCCCGTCCGGTTCAGGGCGACAGGCCTCTCATAGGGTATGCCCGGCTGCTCTATATCAAGAAGCCAGTACATGCCGGCAGCCCTGCGCAGTCTAAATTTTTCCCGAAAACATTTTGTTTGTCCGCCGTTCATGCCATTCACGCGCCTCTCTTGACACCCGCCATCGCCGTGTTAAAGTTATTTGATTTCAACTGATATGGTAACGAAAGAATCAAATCTGCTTTGCAGATTTTAAGCGCACAGCGCGGCAGACGCGCAGCGGCTGGATTCTTGAGTGCATTGTACCATATTTTCGTGCGCTTTAGCGCACATGGAATCAGAAGTTGACACAATGCCCTTTTGTGTCAACATTGTACCATAAAAACCAGCGTTTTAACAGACACTTTTTACTTTTTGCACAAAAAAAAGCCACAAAAACAGTCCAGCCCGAAGGCTGAACTGTTATGTATGATCAAATATAGTTATGGGTATTGTAGACCAGATCGTTCACATGCTCGGAGTGAAGCAGCTCGTGAGCCTTTACGCTCAAGGGTGCTCCCAAAAATTCCTCGTACGCCCTCTGTACCTCAGGGTTTTCATGGGAGAATCGAAGCTTCCTCTCGCTGTCCAGCTCATACAGCCGGCGCCCGCGTCCGAAAGCCAGCTCGCAGCCGTCGTGGATCGGCTGTCCGCCGCCGCCCACGCAGCCTCCGGGACATGCCATCACCTCCACGAAATCATAGGAGACCCTGCCGTTTACGATATCCTGCATCAGCTCCTGAGCATTGCCCAAACCGCTGACCGTGCAGGTATGAAGCGTTTTATCGCCTATGCGAAAATCCGCCTCTCTCCTTCCCTTTTCGCCGCGCACCGCCCTAAAGGCATCCGGTTCGCTGTTATGCCCTTCCACCACCGCGTACGCGGTGCGAAGCGCCGCCTCCATAACGCCTCCGGTGACGCCGAAGATAACGCCTGCCCCGGTGCTCTCTCCCAGAGGGGAATCAAAGGGCTGCTCCTTCAAAAACCCAGGGTTGATATGCTCGGCACGGATCATGCGCACAAACTCCCTTGTGGTAAGCACGATGTCCACATCCTGCCCCGCCCCGGCGCTTCGCATATAAGACAAAGACGCCTCCCGCTTCTTGGACACACAGGGCATGATGGATATGCTGCAGATGTTGTGGGGATCGATGCCCTTCTTCTGCGCAAAATAGGTCTTTACCATGGCGCCGAACATTTGCTGGGGCGATTTTGCCGTGGAAAGATTCCTCAGGTACTGGGGGTATCTTTTGGAAACAAAGCTCACCCAGCCGGGGCAGCAGGAGGTAAACATGGGCCACGCATATTTTCCAGGCTTCTGCAGTCTCTCCAGAAGCTCGCTTCCCTCCTCCATAATGGTCAGGTCCGCGGCAAAATTGGTGTCAAATACATAGTCAAAGCCCATCCGCTTCAGCGCCGCAACCATTTTTCCCTCGGTGGCCTCCGAACCGGACAGTCCAAGCTCCTCGCCCCATGCCGTGCGCACCGCAGGCGCCACCTGGACCACAGTTATCTTTTCCGGGTCCGCAAGAGCCTCAAAGACCTTTGGAATATCATTTCTCTCCCGCAGCGCACCCGTAGGACAGTGAGTGATACACTGCCCGCACAGGGTACAGTCGGAGGCGTCGATCTTCTTGTTGCCGGACACGTCCACAGTGGTCCTGGAGCCGGTGTTCTGCACGTCCCAGACATTCATATCCTGCACCTTGTCGCATATCTGAACACAGCGCATACACTTGATACACTTTCCCGAATCACGTATCAGAGGGAACCTGCCATCCCAAGGTACCCTGGGCACCTCCTCCTTATAAGGGACATCAAGAATGCCCAGATCATTGGATATCTTCTGCAGATTACAGTTGCCGCTCCTCACACAGGTAGCGCAGTGGCAGTCATGCTGAGACAGAATCAGCTCCACATTGCTCCGGCGCACACGCCTGGTCTTGGGGGAGTTGGTATAAATGACCATTCCCTCCTCCACAGAGCTGTTGCATGCCGTTATCAGCTTTTCCTTTCCCTCCATCTCCACCACGCAGACCTTGCAGGCGCTGATCTCGTTGATTCCCTCCAAAAAACACAGATGAGGTATCTCAATGCCAAGCTCAAGCGCCGCCTTCATAACCGTAGTGCCTTCGGGAACAGTAACAGTCAAACCGTCTATCGTAAGCCTTACCATATCGCCGCTCTCCCTCCCTTCAGGCTGCCATAGCCATATTTGTCACAGCGCAGGCACCTGCCCGCCTCCTGGCATGCCTCCTGCCTGGTCATGCCGCACTCAAAGGCATCGAAGCCTTTCTTCCTCTCCCCCGCCTCCTCCTCGGACAGCTGTACTCTGCCGCAGGGCTCCTTGTCCTCATAGGCCACGGGAGGAATTTCCACATCACAGGGAATCACATGATGATATCCCAGAAATTCGTCAATATTAGCGGCAGCAACCTTGCCGGACGCAATGGCGCGGATTACGGTGGCGGGGCCGGTCACACAGTCCCCTCCCGCAAACACGCCCCTTACGGTTCCCACCTCACTGTCGCTCATGGCCGCAATGGTGCCCCGTTTCACGGACAGCCCCGACTCCTCGAAGTGGCGCGTCTCGATACCCTGCCCGATGGCCACAATCACGATATCGCAGGGAATCCTCTGCAGAGGCACATCCGCCTGGATGGGACGCGCCCTGCCCCATGCGTCGATGGGACCGATGATCTGAGGCTCCACCCAGAGCGCCGTCACACAGCCGTTCTCATCCGCCTCAATCCTGTTTGGCGCCTTCAGGGCATAAAGCTCCGCGCCCTCCGCAATCGCGCCCTCGACCTCCTCAGGCAGCGCCGTCATATCGTCCTGGCGCCTCCTGTATGCGATACCCACCTTCCTTGCGCCGAGACGGAGCGCGGAACGGGTACAGTCCATCGCCACATTGCCGCCGCCTACCACAACCACAGTCTTATCCTTGAAATCCGGCATATCGTCGTCACCGATACGGCGCAGCATCTCCACCGCAGACATGACGCCTCTGGAATCCTCGCCCTCAATACCGATCTTCTTATCCGTGTGGGCGCCTATCGCCACATGCACCGCGTCAAATTCCTCCCGGAGCCTCTCAAAGGGAATCTCTCCTTCTCCGTTGCCGATCCTGGTATTCAGGCGCACCTCCACACCCGTTGACAGAATCACATCGATATCCTCCTGAAGACGCTCCCTGGGAAAACGGTAGTTGGGAATACCGTACCGCAGCATGCCTCCCAGCCTGCTCTTTTCCTCAAATACCACCGCATGATGCCCCATCAGCTCAAGATAATACGCGGCTGAAAGCCCGCCGGGACCGCCGCCTACGATGGCGACGCGTTTTCCGGTGCTCTCCGCCTTCTTCGGCGTGGGCACGGTGTTTGCGCGGGCGTTGTCCACCGCCATACGCTTTAAGCCCCGTATATTGACGGAGCTGTCTATCATATTCCTTCGGCACCTGGCCTCACAGGGATGCTCGCAGATCAGCGCACACGCCGTAGGAAAGGGGTTATCCTTGCGGATCAGCTTCACGGCGTCGGCATACCGCTCCTCTCTCACCAGGGCTATGTAACCCGGAATATCCACACCTGCGGGGCAGAGAGCCACGCAGGGCACCGGCTGGGTGATATGGCAGGAGCACTTTCCGTGCTCGATATGGTGCCTGTAATCCTCCATAAACCCTTCCATGCCTGAAAGGACCATATGCGCCGCCTCATATCCGATGGCACAGTCCGCGGAATTCATGATATTCTCCGCGGTTTCCCTGATCAGGTCCAGCGTCTTTAAACCGGCTCGCCCCTCCAGCACATCCTCCAGCAGATTTTGAAGCTGCCCCAGACCTATCCTGCAGGGCGAACACTTTCCGCAGGTCTGGGCATGACATAGCTTCAGAAAAGACAGCTGCAGATCCACCGGGCACAGCCCGGGGGGACTGGCGATGATGCGCCTCTCCAGATCCTTGTAAAGACGTTCCACCGTAAGCTGCGCCCTGTTGGGCGTCGCTATATTCAAACGGCTCATATTTTGTCCTCCTATTCCTCTTTCGGTTCCATCCGTTCCGAGACTGTTTTCCCGCTTCCGACTCTTTAAGTACTTATTGCAAAATCAGAGCCGTTTCCGAAAAAAGCTCTGATTTTGACAAAAATTTTATGACATTATATTTATTTTAATAGAAACAGGTAAAAGTATCAATACTTTTTTGGAAGTTAATTTCCTAATCAATATTAATCCTCGGGCCTTCGAGGCTCTCTCGGCTGATTACATAATCGGCTTTAAATATAGCGTATCTGCAGCTTCCCAAAGGCAACCTCACCCTTCACATACAGCACCTGGCTGCCCTCCGGATTGCACGCCCCCTGCTCGTTCACAACGGAAAAAACCTGGGTCACATCCATGATCACTCTCCAATTAGCCGGTACATACAGCGTGATGCTGCCAAAGGCATCCTGCAAAATAACCTTCGCCGTCCCCGCCTCCAGCTGCGCATCCGTAAAATAGACCTGCAAGGCGCCAAAGCCGTCCTCCAGCTTTACCCTGCTGACTACTCCCGAAATATATTTGACGGATTGTCCAAAGCAGTTTCCGTAGTGCAGTGAGCTTCCGTTACGGCTGTCCTCGCTTATAGGCACAATAGGCATCTCTTTACCGTTGACCGTCAGAAACCTGCCTTTTTTGCTGCTGACGCCGGGAAACATCAAATGCAGGCCTATTGTCCCCAAAAGCGCCGCTCCCAGCACCGTCCACGGCGTAAACGCCTCCATATGCAGCATCTCGTCATTCACAATGATAATAAATGCCACGGAGAACAAAATCTGCCCGAAGCTGTGATTTGCCATGCCCTTCACCAGCATTCCCACAAAAAACACCGTCAAAAGAATCTGAAAGAAGCTCATGCCTCCCAAAAGCAAGTCTAAAAAGCCAAGCTTATTCACCAGAAGCGCTATTGCGCCTATCAAAAACAAAGCTCCCCACAGGACATTTTTATTGCCCGAATTTTTCTTCTCCTCCATAGTTTAATCTCCCTCTCTTTCTGCATTCATATATGTTGGGTATTGATTCCCGTGCCGCCCCGGCCGGAACGGCCTGCCGGATACGCCGCCTTTCGCTACAGCCCAAGCCTCCGGGTCCTCAGACGCTCTGTCATCGCCTTGTAATACGCCCGGGACACAAACGCCTGCTTACGGCTTCCCGTAAATTCCACCATGCTGGATGCCGTGAGATTGCGTGTGACGGAATAGACCCGGTCCAGATTCACGATCGTGGATTTGGATACCCGCATAAAGTATCCCGGCAAAAGCTCCTCCAATTCATAAAGCTTATAGTCGCAGGCAAATATTCTGTCCGCGGTGTGGGCGCGGATCTCACGCCCCTGTGTCTCAAAGAAGCAGATATCTCCCATGGATATAAAGAAATCCGTTTCTCCGTCAGACAATGCCAGGCAGCGCCTGCCGTCATTCTGCTTTGACAGGTAATTCTGGAGGCTCACCACGGAATCGTTGAGCTTTCCGCACCGAATGACCACCTCGTCCTCCTCTATACCCTCTATGATCTCGATTTTAACCTTCATGATCAATCTTGCCTTTCTGAAGATTCATCTGCAGGAACCCCTCAAATTTGCTGCCATGGCTTATGTATCAGGAGCTTCACCTCGCAGACCGCACATATGTGCAGATACCGCCAAAACCGCGTCCCCACAATGACGTAAGACTAAAGCCAAAGCGCTTACAATTACAGTATAACGTAATTGCAAGCGCTGTAAAGAGCTTCCGCACAAGAGGTAAGTTTTGAGGGCTGAGAGGTAAAATTATCTGACGCATCCGCTTGGCTCACTGCCCCGCAGACCACCCTGTCACGACGGCGGAGACACCGCCAGACAGGAAAGGCTTATCCGGATGCGCTAAAATAAGAATACCGTTCGATTTGCCGCGAAGGAACCTTAAGAATTGAAAACAGAAGCTTCGTTGCCATTAAGGCGGCAGGCTCACTTGGCCCTGCGGTATAGAATGACTTCGCAGTCGCTCTCCCTGCTGCGCACCTCCATCTGCCGGTACACTCTGTCCCGCAGCTCCTGCTGCCTTGCCTTGGGCTTCAGGGTCTCGTCCGGATAAAAGGGGCCGTCGATGTAGGTGACGATATTCACCCCCCTCCGGCTCTTTCCCCTTCGGCGATAAGTGTTTGTCAGGCAGAATACCGGGCAGCTCAATTTTACGGGATATTGAAAGGAGACCGCCGTAAAGGGGCGTATGTGCGTATAATAGGGCCAGATATGGGCCTCCGGATATATGGTGACGGAATATTTCTTCCTTATCTTCTCCTCCACCGCCCTTACAAAATTTTTCATCCCCTCAAAATCTCCGGGAATGGGCAGGGCGCCGCAGAGCTCCACAAAGGTATGCATGCCCGGCATGGAGACGTTGTTCGGATGCACAATGAAAAAATTGCGCTTAGGAAAGTTTGCAACGCTGGGAATAAAGGTGTCCGCAAAGGGCTGCGTATGGTTGCCGTAAATAAAATAACCTGTGTTTTTACACTCTTTCAGCTTTTCCCTACCCACATATTTTAAATGGAATTTACATTTGGAATAAAGCACCTTCACAGGCATGGTCAGGACATTCTGCACCGCCAGTGAGCAGAAATCCCAAAGCCTGCCGCGGAAATATCGGTAATTGCCGTCTATCACCCTGGGCGTGATCTGCGCCGTGGAAAACTCGTCGTTCAGCTCGTCCGTATAGTATATGACCTTCTTCTCTTTCACTCTGTTCTCACCTTTTCCGCTCATGTGTGCTCCGGCTGCATCCTTCCTTCCCGAAGCGCCGCCGGATTCAGCCCTCCGTGGTATAGGTTAAGGGAATCCCGTAAAATTTTTCGTAGGTTTCCCTGTTCAGCTCATAATTCCTTTCCCGCATGGCGTCTACCTGCGCCCGCTCGGACAGCCCCTCTATGGGATAAATAGGCTCGTTGATAAAAACGGTATACTCCTGCACGGGGAACCCGTCCTCCCCTATCCTGCCGCTGTCCTCCATGGTAATAAAAAAGGGAACCACCGGCACATTGTTCTTTGCCGCAAATTTAAAGGCACCGTTCTTTAAGGGCTTGGGCTTGCGGTAATTCCACCAAAGGCTCTGTTCCGCATAGATCAGGATAAAGTCGCCCCTCTGCAGTATGGTGTCCACCGCCTTTAAAAAGAGGTACATGGTCTTTTTATTCTGACTTAAGGGGAGCGTATTGCAGTTTCGGAACAAAAAACCGTAGAAGCCTGGAAAATTAGTGAAATTTCCCTCCCGTATGACCTTAAACAGCTTTCTTTTTCCCATGTGCTCCGAGCATTGGAACAAATGCTCCACCGTAAAACAGTCAAAGGGATTAAAATGATTACAGGTGATCACAGCGCCGGATTTGATACGATTTAAATTCTCCATGCCGTGAACCTCTTTGATCACCAGCTTTTTCTCCTTAAGCAGCTTATCTACGAACTTCCGCGCCACAAAATAAGCCGCCTTGGCCTTCGCCCTGCTGCCGGGCTTTACCTGCAGGTAATCCACCATATCCGGCGTCAGGGGAATTGTGGGCGGGTCGTCCTCCGCGTCCACGTCAAACCGTCCCTCCCGCTCCAGCCGCCCTATGGTCTCCAAAACCGCCAGTCTGTCCGGCGCCTTTTGGGGCAGCTCCTGGCCTGCCCCAGAGGACGCTTCCTGCCCTCCTGCGGCAGCTTCTGCTGCGGCATCCCCCTCTGCGGCTGCTCCTGTCACGCCAGGTCCTGCTGCGACGGCCCCTGCCACGGCGGCCGTATTATTCTTACTGTTATCTCTGGTTTTTTCTCTCATAATCCACCCTCATTTTCACGGCTGAAACCCTTATCTGCGGTCGTCGCCCACGCAGTCGGCTTCCTTTTTCGCCAGCTTCTTAAGCCTCAGATGCGCTTCCTCATCCCTGAGGCGCTCCTCCTCGGTATAGCCTTCCCGGATTTCCTGGATTCTGTCAAAATATTCCGTCTCCTGGGCATACATCCAGAAAAATTCCTTGTATAATATATCCTCAAAATGCCAGGGCTTATAGGCCAGATTATAGTGAATCAGCTTTACGTCCTCTATCCTGATCCTGGGGTCCTCGATGGGCATCCTGTTCCATACCCTGTTGATAAGCTTTACCCTTCCCTTGCAAAGCCTGTTCAGATAATCCTGGTCCTGGGCCACAGCAAATTTAATCCTGTCCAGCAGGAACAGGAATTTCTCCTGAAACTGGAATTTCCGCAGCTGGTGCAGATTCATCAGCAGAACCCCCGCGTTAAAGTACCTGCGGTAGTCCGCCACTCCCACCACCTTTTCCGCATATAACTGAAAGACCTCGTTAAATTGGATAATGTCATCCGGCGCCGCCGCCACAAGCTCGTCGCCCATATCAAAATTGTAAAGATTGGCTATGTCATCCAGGATGACGATATCGCTGTCCAGATAAAGGACCTTGTCGTATTGTGGGTACAGATTGGGGATAAACAGCCTGAAATATGTGGTTTTGGAATAATAGTCCCTTGTGTACAGCTTATCCTTGATCTTCTTGATGTAATAATTCAGATCCACAAACTCGATATCCACATTTTTTCGCTCATATTTGGCGATTCTGCGCTTGTTTTCGTCGCTGATATCCGTATTCAGGACCTTTACGGAATAGGTGTTCGTCTCGGAGGAATTGTCTATCAAGGACTGAAGCGCCACCGCCAGAAATGGGCAGTAGCCGTCATCCACCGCAAAAAAAACAGGAATTTCCCTCTTGATTGTCTTTGCCATGTTAATGCACCTCGGTTTCTTTTGCTCCGGCCGCCCCTTTTGCAGGACCGCCCAAACTCTCTAACTCAAAATATTACCGCTTTCCTCAAAAATATGTTTCAATTCCAAATATTCCTCCAAATCCCTGTCAAAGGCATGGCAGCGCAGATATTTGTGAATCTCGTCCACCTGCCACTGCTTGTAATTTTCAGTGTGCGGAAAGGGACGGAACATGAGCCTCTTACAGAAATGACATACCACCGTGTCCTTCTTGTTAAATTTGGACTGCTCATTGAAGATTCTGGGAAGCAGCTTCTTTTTTGTCGTTGAATAAAAAATCGCCGACTGGTCCGCAAAGAGCATCTTTTTTGCGCGTATCCTCTCCCGCGCTTTTACAAGCAGCCCTGTCTTACGGATTTGGGCCATGTTTAAGAGCAGCATTCCCGCATTGAAATAATCCGGGCGAATCAGCCAGCAGCCGTATTTTTCCCTGACCGCGGCATATTCATAGCCTGAAATATCAATGTCCCAAAGCTGTTTTATATCGTTTGCTATCATAATATCCATATCCAGATAGAGCAGCTTGTCCGGGAGCTCCGGATACAGGTCCGCCAGCAGCCGAAGCAGCGTGTAGGGAGTACAGTAAGCCGTCTCATTGACGCATTTGTGGAACTCCTGCTCGTATTTCTCCGTCACATCCAGCTTTTTGACTGTATTCTCCGGGTTCTTCCCCTGGACCACACGGTTCAAAAACGCCGTCTGCTCATCCGTAATGCAGACATAGTCAGGATTGACCCGCTGAAGATCCATGGTCATTATATAGCAGCGGACGGTTTCCACAGTTCGGTTTGTCATGGAGAGAAGCAGCGTCAGCGCGCCGTCAAACACCCGTTTATTTCCGCATAAAAGTAAATTTATCATACGCCTACTCCACAATACTGTAGCTCATCCACTCATACAAAAGCTTAGTACCCTCTTTGATTTCCGGCGGCAGAAGCGCCCTTGCCACCAGCTTCAGCTCGTCGCTCTCCGTGTCTGTACGTCTCAAATGTGCATAATCGCCGTCTATGTCTGCGACAATATACTCAAACCGATTCATATTGATCCCCCGTTAATTTCCATAAAACTTCATTCCTGTATATTCTTTCCCCAATTTCCGCCCCAAAAACAAGCGCCCTGCCCTTTTATGAACATATCCGCCTATAAACCTGCCCCCTGACAATGTCAAAATTGGGGAGGCAAAAGACACCCAGGGCCTTTCGCTTATAATATCGTGTCATTATATCATGATACATGGTTTTTAATACCATGTCAAGCAGTAAGCGTATACTGCAGGACACAATCTGCTGCACAAGGCAAAACGCGGGCGTCAGGGGTACATGCTGACACACCGGGCAGAACGCGTGCGCCGAGGCTCATACTGCCATGCCTGACAAAATGCGTGCCGCCAGGGGCTCATACCGCCATGCCTGACAAAATGCGTGCGCCGAGGCTCATGCATAGCAAAGGGGCTGTTGCAAAACAGAGATTTTGTACAACATATGGCATATTGCGAATGAAAAACCATATGCTGTACGTTCTCTGCGTTATGCAACAGCCCCTTTCAAAAAGCTTATTACATCATACCGCCCATGCCGCCGGCTCCGGCAGGCATCGCAGGTGTTTCTTCCTTGATATTCGCCACAACGCTCTCGGTGGTGAGCAGTGTGCTTGCCACGCTGGTTGCGTTCTGCAGCGCGCTTCTGGTAACCTTTACAGGATCAAGGATTCCTGATTCCACCATATCAACATATTCTTCCTTTAATACGTCGAAGCCCACGCCGCTGTCGGATTCCTTCACCTTATTGATGATGACGTTGCCCTCCAGACCTGCGTTTGCCGCAATGTGGAACAGAGGCGACTCCAGTGCCTTCAGAACGATTTTTGCGCCTGTCTTCTCGTCGCCCTCAAGGGTCTCCGCAAGCTTTGCAACATCCTTGGAAGCATGGATATAAGCGGAACCGCCGCCGCAGATGATGCCTTCCTCAACTGCCGCTCTGGTAGCCGCAAGCGCATCCTCCATGCGAAGCTTTGCTTCCTTCATCTCCGTCTCGGTAGCGGCGCCCACACGGATCACTGCAACTCCGCCTGCAAGCTTTGCCAGTCTCTCTTGCAGCTTCTCTCTGTCAAAGTCAGAGGTGGTCTCCTCGATCTGCTTCTTGATCTGAGCGATTCTGGACTGGATTTCCTCCTTCGAGCCCTCGCCGTCAACAATCACCGTGTTCTCCTTCTGAACCTTTACGCTCTTTGCACGGCCAAGCATACTCATATCCGTATCCTTCAGCTCATAGCCAAGCTCGGAGCTGATTACCGTACCGCCCGTGAGAATGGCGATATCCTGAAGCATATCCTTTCTTCTGTCTCCATAGCCGGGAGCCTTGACTGCCACAACATTGAAGGTTCCGCGCAGCTTGTTTACGATCAGGGTGGTAAGAGCCTCGCCCTCCACGTCCTCGGCGATAATCAAAAGCTTTGCGCCGGACTGTACGATCTGCTCCAGAAGGGGCAGAATCTCCTGAATGTTGGAAATCTTCTTATCTGTGATAAGGATATAAGGATTCTCGAGAGTTGCCTCCATCTTGTCCATATCGGTAGCCATATATGCGGAAATATAGCCTCTGTCAAACTGCATACCCTCTACCAGATCCAGCTCGGTCTGCATGGTCTTGCTTTCCTCGATGGTGATAACTCCGTCGCGGCTCACCTTTTCCATTGCATCCGCAACCAGCTGTCCTACCTCCTCATCCCCTGCGGAGATAGCTGCCACTCTCGCAATATGCTCCTTACCGTTTACCTTCTGGCTCATCTTGGAGATGGCTTCCACAGCGCTGTCCGCCGCCTTCTTCATGCCCTTTCTAAGAATAATGGGGTTAGCGCCTGCAGCAAGGTTCTTCATGCCTGCGTTTACCATCGCCTGTGCCAGAACGGTCGCCGTTGTGGTGCCGTCGCCGGCAACATCATTGGTCTTGGTTGCGACCTCCTTTACCAGCTGGGCGCCCATATTCTCAAATGCGTCCTCAAGCTCGATCTCCTTTGCGATGGTCACGCCGTCGTTGGTGATCAGGGGAGCGCCAAAGGACTTGTCAAGAACCACATTTCTTCCCTTAGGCCCAAGGGTCACTCTCACGGTGTCTGCAAGCTTATTGACACCGGACTCTAAAGCTGCACGGGCTTCCGCGCCGTATTTAATTTCTTTTGCCATGATAATATGCCTCCGTTTTCTGATATGAATTAAATGTTTGAAATATTATTGTCCGAATTCATGCGCCGAATTTTTCCGGATTCCATGCCCTGATTACAACGCCACGCATTTCCTTCGGCGGTAATGCCATATTGCATAACACGTTTTACTGAATCACTGCCAAAATATCGTTCTGCTTCACAATGATATATTCTTCGTCGTCAAGCTTAACTTCCGTTCCCGAATATTTGGAGTAGATAACCTGGTCGCCGGCCTTGACCTCCATCTTGATCTCCTTGCCATCCACAACGCCGCCAGGACCTACTGCCACAACCTCCGCCTGCTGGGGCTTCTCTTTATTCTGTCCCGGAAGGACGATGCCGGACTTTGTGGTTTCTTCCGCCACCAACTGCTTTAATACAACTCTGTCACCTAAAGGTACTAGCTTCATGATAAATGCCTCCTGATTTATTATTTTTGCTTTTGTTAGCACTCTTTATATTTGAGTGCTAATCGCTAGAACATATATTAGTTTTATATGCAAACTTTTTCAAACTTATTCACGACGATTTAAATTTATTTAACTCTCTTATTCTTAATTATGCTCACTTTATCTCTGTTTTTCTCACCGCGCATTCAAAAGGCAAATTTTATATTTACTTTATAATTTCATTTTATTGCTACGGGTCTTTGATTTCCGATTCGGATGGCTTTAAACGGCCTTATCCCGGAAAAAGCGCCGGATTCCCATAACCCGGCGCTTTCTGCTGACAAATCGTTTACATCGATCTCTGCAGCCTTTTTGTATCAGCATTTGATCTCAAGATACCCCAGAAGCTTGGACATGTCATACTCCTCCAGCACACCAAGGTTGGAATCGTAGTACTTTCCGTCATAATGAATCAGATAATGACAGAAACGCCCCATCTTTTCCATCATAATACAGCACTTGGGCAGAACCACATCACGCCCCTCATTGTAGACAATGATATCCGTATGATCGATTCCGTAATAATTCAGAGCGGAAATCATACGCCCCATAGTGGCCTGCCACTCTCTGCAGTCCATAACGCTGATAACCTCCGCGATGGTGACGCCAGCCAGCATCGCCACACATGACTGGCCGCAGAGACCGTCCTCCGGCTGAATGATGACATTCATGCTGTCAATCTTGCGGATAGGATTGTCAAAGCTGTAAGGACTGTTCTGGTCCATACGGATAAGGGAGCCGTTTACATGGAGCAGGATCTTGTGAGGGATGCCCAGCTCCACGCTTACCGCATCCTCGTCCTCAATATGGATCTCATAATTCCCCTTTTCCTTGGGAAGCAGCTCGCAGTCTATGAGCTTGTTATCAAGGACCACCTCTCCCTTGATGACATCCCGCTGCTTACAGACCTCCCACACGTTAAAGGGAATCTGGATCATGTACCCTTTTTCCTTCTTTTCTACCTTTGATTCAAAAAAATACCTCATTGCATATACCTCCATAATTCTTCTCTATAAAATCACGCAGGACTTGCACCTGCGCCTTCTTACTCTTAATATTGTAACAAAGAATGCAGAAAAAGAAAACATTTATTTTTTCCTGCGTGAAAACGGAATATACATAACGCACGTTATTAAAGTGCACAGCGAAACCATATCCCCTGCGAGAAAGGCTGCAGGTCCCGCATAACGCACTTCCACCTCCGCATATTCCAAGGGCATATCGCAGGCAAGCTGCGTGTTGTAGCTATAGCACTCCACATCCTCTCCGTTGACAGTTACCCTATATCCGGGATAATAATAAACAGGAAAAATCAGAACATCCTCCAGAGCAGTGCCCGGTGTCACCTCCACCCTGAGCCCGGCGCCCTGCCGCCGCAGCCCGGAATATACCGCCGTCTGCCCGGCAGAGCGCATCTGCGGTATCTGATATGCGGGGTCCATATGGTGCGCCTTAAAGCTCTCCCCGTCATAGTACATATAAAGGCTGTCCGTTATATTGTAACCGTTTATTGCCATCTTATCGGCGGTCTGCCTGGACTCCCTGGCCGACATCTCAAAGAAGTAGCTGGCGCTTAAGAAAACCAGCAGTGCGGCACAGCTGTAAATCCACCTCCGCCCCTGCTCCCTCTCCTCAAAGAGCTTCAGCCCCACCGCCGTGACAACGCACAGGAAAAGGCTGGCCGGTCCCAGAAAACGCCATGCAAACTGCAGGGAACGGGCAATGGCGTCAAACATCGGAATTTTTGATAAAGCCTCCCAAGGGAATACCCACGAGGTCAAAAACAAGGCAGCCAGGCCAAAGACAAGACAGTATACCCCTGCCTTCTCCTCATGCCGCCCTGCACCTGCGGATTTTGCCTCCGCAGTCCCGGGCTCGTTAGCTTTTGCCTCCGCAGTCCCTGACATCCTGTCCTTTGATATCATGGCTGCAAAAAGAATTATTCCCAAGAGCATGACGCCCCCCACCGTAAGAGGCATTTCCCCCGACAAGGTTCCCAGGCTCTGGCTGGAGCCGTCCGCGTGGGGAAAGCTGAAAAACATCTGATTAAAATAAAGCAGCGACTCCGGCAGCTCGTTGGGCATATGAAAGCATTGCAGGTCCTCCCCGCAGAAAAACAGGAACGGAATCAAAAAAGACGCATTCAGGAGAATCGTAAGCACCGCCGCCTTTATCCCGGCAAATATCCGCACGCCCAGCTGCCTGCGCTCCTTTTGCAGGCATCTGCAGACAACCGCCGCCACAAGAAAAAACACACACATTTCCACGGACAGCACATGGGACTGCAATACCGCGGAAACCCCCAGGGCAAGCAGCGGCCATCTCTTACGGTTTCCCCACAGGATCTCATAGATGCCCCACATTATTAAAGGAAGAAATACCATGGCAAGGCTTTCGCCCAGCGCCCCCCGCTGATAGACGTCGATCAGGCGGTATACGGAAAAAGCATATAAAAAGCCGGCAATTATTCCTGTTTTTTCCGATTTACAGATATTCTTTACGGCATAATAAGCCAAAAGCGCGCTGCCCACGTTAATCCCAGCCAACAGAAGCTTATAGCACATCAGTAGAGATACCCTGAAAAACCGCAGCAACGCCACGGGATACAGGAAAAGCTGCGGATACATCACCGCGGAAAGACTGCCGTAGCCGCTCATCTGCACAGAGCCGATGCGGACGGGGAACTCGCCCGCGCGCAGCCCCTGATAGACGGATTCCAGCCGGGCAAGATGAAAACCGGTATCCGGCACGGTTTCGATCAGAAAATCATTTGCCAGCGGAAGGCTGGCAAGCAGCCCAAAGCCCACCGCCAAAAAGGGCATTTTGTATTTGTCCGAGGGAACATACATCCCCAGAAGGGCAATGCACAGCGCAGCCGCCAGGCACAGCGCGCTCATGAGATAATGATCCGTGCACAAGAGCTGCACACTCTGTATCTTAAATTCGGAAAAAACCACGCCCTCTCCAGCATTCTGCAGTACCTGCACGCCATGCACTCCCTGCTCCAGACAAAGGCTCAGACTGCCGCGGAGGGCATCCGGCGTCAGCTCCCTGCGCGCGAATTCTATTCCCGCATGGTTGTCGGAATCCACCGCGGTCTCTGAGATTACCCAAATAGAAGCCCCTTCCGCGGGAGCCGCCGACAGGGTATAATCCAGCACATAATCCCCCTCCTGCAGAAAGGAGAAATAAAGGGACGGCACATTCTCCCAATCCTTCCTGTATGCCTGCGGCTGAAATAAGAACGAGACCGCAAGAACCAGCAAAATACCTACCCCCAGCTTATGCAGAAAACCCAGCGAATAACGCGGCTTCGCAAACAATACCTTCTTCCCCTTCATGTCGCTCATGTTCATTTTCTTCCCTTTGCATATTTTTATAATTCCTGTCTGTTTCCCCGCCCGCAGCTGAAGCTCACCAGGCAGTCACTTTGGCGGTAAAACTCCAATAGCTTCAATCATATCCCCAAAATCCAGGTGGCAAACCTGAAATACACCAGCAGAGACAACGCATCCACAATGGTGGTAATAAAGGGGCTCGCCATCACCGCCGGGTCAAATCCCAGCTTTTTAGCCCCCACAGGCAGAAGGCACCCCACCACCATGGCCGTCAAAACCGCGGCAATCAAAGTCAGGCAGACCGTAAGAGAAACCGCCGTCCCCACCCTGTCAAACAGCATCAGCTTGACAAAATTTGCCGCAGCGAGAGTGAGGCCGCACAAAAGCGCAACCCTTATCTCCTTCCAGAGCACCCTGGGAACATCCCTGTATACGATCTCCCCCAGAGACAGCCCTCGAATCACCGTCACGCTGGCCTGCCCGCCCGCATTCCCTCCCGTATCCATCAGCATGGGAATAAATGCGATCAGCGCCGCGTACACGCTCAGCGCCTCTTCAAAGGAGGCTATGATTGCCCCCGTAAAGGTGGCAGACACCATCAAAAGCAGCAGCCACGGGATTCTCTTTCTAAAGGTCTCCCACACCGTGGTCCTCATGTACGGCTTGTCGCTGGGCACGATAGCCGCCATCTTCTCCATATCCTCCGTGGCCTCCTCCTCCAGAATATCCACGATATCGTCCACCGTGATAATACCCACCAGCCGGTTTTCATTGTCCACCACGGGCATCGCCGTAAAGTCATACCTCTTAAACTGCGCCGCTGCCTGCTCCTGGTCGGTCAGCGTGTTGATGGAGATAACGTTTTCGTGCATAATATCGCCGATGATCTCATCCCCCCGGCTAAGGAGCAGATAGCGCAGGGCAACCGTCCCCACCAACCGGCGTTTGGCATCCAGAACATAACAAATATTGACCGTCTCGCTGTCCAGTCCCACCGCGCGGATACGCTCAATGGCCTGATCCACGGTCAGGCTTTCCTTCAGCGACACATATTCCACGGTCATAATACTCCCCGCGGAATCCTCCGGATAGTCCAGCAGCTGGTTGATCGTCTTGCGGGTGTCGGGAGAGGCGTTGGCAAGCAGTCTCTCCACCACGCTCGCCGGCATCTCCTCCAGAAAGTCCACCGCATCGTCAGCCATCAGATTTTCTATCACTCCCGCAGCTTCCTTATCAGAGAGCGAGCTGATAACCGCCTGTTGGCTTTCCGTCTCAAGATAGGAAAAAGCATCCGCTGCCAGATCCTTGGGAAGTATACGGTATACCTTCACCATATCCTCCGCCGGAAGCATTTCCATAACAGCCGCTATGTCAGCATCATTCAATTCCTCAAGAAGCTGGCGAAGGCTTGTATACTGCTTTCCCTCCAGAAACTCCCTGATCTCCTGCAATTCCGCATAAGCCCTCATATGCCTTCCCCTACTTTCTTAAAAAACAGAACGCCGCATTAAATAACGCACACTTTTATTTATAATGCTTTGTTTGATTTACAGCCCTTTTTCACATATAGCTCTTTGTTATATTTATAAACAGCCCCTCCATGCTATCCATGCTATCCCCCGGATATTGAACTTATTTTAGCCTCAGGACTGCTCCCTGTCAACAAAATATAATTCCTGTAATTTTTCAAATCCCACCCTGCCGTTTGTCGCCTCCACCATTTCCTTTCGCAGATGCTCCAGCTCCTCAACAGGCACCTGAATTCTCAGCGCAACCTTATCGGTATAATCGCAGGATACGGGCTCAAGCCCCCTATTTCCCAGCAAATACAAAATCTTCCCGATGCCGTTATAGTCGGTATTTACCTCCACCTCAACCCCGGCCCGCATTCTCCCAATGCGGCAATTGCTTAATCCTGCTTTTACCGCCTGGGTATAAGCCCGGACCAGCCCCCCTGTGCCCAGCAGCACACCGCCAAAATAGCGGGTGACCACCGCCGCCGCATTATGCAGCCCTTCTCCCGTAAGCACCTCCAGCATGGGGCGTCCCGCCGTGCCGCCGGGCTCTCCGTCATCACTGCAGCGCGTCAGCTCCCCTCTGCCTCCAATCACGTACGCCGAACAGTTATGCCTGGCATCCCAGTATTTCTTTTTCATCTCCTCAATAAAGGCGGCCGCCTCTTTTTCGCTCTCGCATTTGCGAAGCGTGGCGATAAAACGGGACTTTTTTTCCTCGTACACTCCTTCGCCGCCCTCAATCAAAACCCTGTAGCTCCCCGGTCTTTCATCCATAACGCATGTTATCTCCTAATTATTACCTGTTTTTATTATAAGAATAGCATAATATGTCCAAAATGTGAAACAATTATTAAGATGGAAAATAAATCCTTTATTTACATATTTTTTTTTGGTATAATGTTGACACAGAAGTTCTTTGTGTCAACTTCTTATTCCATATGCGCCAAGGCGCATGAAATTCATGGTATAATGTTGACACAGAAGTTCTTTGTGTCAACTTCTTATTCCATATGCGCCAGGGCGCATGAAATTCATGGTATAATGTTGACACAGAAGGTTTTTCTTCCTTGTGCGCCAGAGCGCATAATCACGGTATACTGCCTGCAGCCTGCAGTAAATATGGCTCAATAATGTGAAATGTTTTTAATGCACCGCCGGGCGGCTGCACCCTGGCAAATGTAAATTTCACAAATAAAGAATTACAGAAAGGTGATTTTTAATGGATTACGGTAAAAAAGGTGTCCGCGCACAGCAAAGGGCACTGAATTCTAAGACAAAAAAATGGCAGAGAAAGCTGGGCATCACTGTAATCAAGCTGTTGCTTGCCGCCTTCATCGCTCTGGGCATCTGCGGAATCGCCGCGGGCGTGGGCGCTTTTCAGGGAATTCTGTCCGCCACCCCGCAG
Organism: uncultured Acetatifactor sp.; assembly: GCA_910578215.1. Taxonomy (GTDB): domain Bacteria; phylum Bacillota; class Clostridia; order Lachnospirales; family Lachnospiraceae; genus Acetatifactor. The sequence continues at coordinate 57,975 of CAJTPH010000025.1, forward strand.
ATTCGTCTGACCGACGTGGTAGCCGTTGGCGAGGCAACCGTTGTGTACGACTGTGAGGGCAACGAGCTTGACCAGTACGTCGCCGCAAATTCCAACCGCCTGCGCGTGGAGTCCATGGACGAGCTGCCCGATTATCTGGGCAAGGCGTTTGTGGCCCTTGAAGACGAGCGCTTTTACCAGAACAACGGCATCGATTTCAAGGGAATGATACGCTCCGGCTGGACGTTCCTGCAAACCGGCTTCAAAGCCACCCAGGGCGCCAGCACCATCACCCAGCAGCTCCTGAAGAATACAGTGTTTACCTCCTGGACCTCCGAAGGCAAAAACATGATCAAGAAAATAAAGAGAAAGATCCAGGAGCAGTACCTTGCCCTGGAGATTTCCAAATATTACTCCAAGGACGACATTCTGCTGGAATATATGAATGCCATCAACCTGGGCCAGAATACCCTGGGCGTAGAGGCCGCCGCCAAAAGATATTTCGGCAAATCCGCCAGCGAGCTGACCCTGTCGGAATGCGCGGTAATCGCCGGCATTACCCAGAATCCTTCCAAATATAACCCCATCCTGCACCCCGAAAACAACGCGTCACGCCGGGAGAAATGCCTGAACAAAATGAAGAAGCTTGGGTTTATCAGCGAAGCGGAATTTGACGAGGCCATGGCCGACACCGATGCCGTATACGAGCGTATCAGCCACCATGACATCGATTACCGCGACAACAGCTCCTCCGGCTCTTACTTTTCCGACGCCGTATATGAGCAGGTGAAAAAGGATCTGATAAATATTGCGGGTTATAATGCCGCGGTGGCGGAGAAATATCTGACCTCAGGCGGTCTTCGCATCGAATCCACCCTGGACCCTACCATTCAGGCGATTGTCGACGAAGAATATGCCAACCCGGACAACTATCCTGACAAGACAAACTGGTATCTGAATTACGCTCTGACCATATTTGTAGACGAAAACACAAAGAAAAACTTCAGCAAGGAAAACATGACTACATGGTTCAAGGCAAACAAGGACAAGAATTTTAACCTGATTTTCAGTTCCCAGGATGCCGCTTACGAGGCGATTGCCACCTACCGCACCGCAATGCTTGCCGATCTGGGCGTTGCCGACGAGGAGGATAATTACCTCGAGACCATCTCCATGACCGCCCAGCCTCAGGTGGCAATGGTCATAGAGGATCAGCGCACCGGCTATGTGGTCGCCATCATCGGCGGACGCGGAAACAAGGAGGGACGGCGTACCCTGAACAGGGCAACCTCCTCCACCCGCTCTCCCGGCTCCACCTTCAAGGTTCTCGCCGCCTTTGCGCCTGCGCTGGACAGCATGGGGCAGACTCTTGCCACGGTATACAATGACGCCCCTTTTAACTACGTTGACGGCACACCGGTAAACAACTGGTATTCCGGCTCCTCCAGACCTTATCGTGGAATACAGTCCATCAGAAGCGCGATCGAGCAGTCCTACAATATGGTTGCCGTAAAGACCATAACCGTCATTACGCCGCAGCTTGCCTACGACTACCTTATAAACTTCGGTTTTACTACCGTTACTGACGGCACAGTCATAAACAACAAATTTTATACGGACGTCCGGCAGCCCATGGCGCTTGGCGGTCTGACCCGCGGCGTCACACCCTATGAGCTGAACGCCGCATACGCGGCAATCGCCAATATGGGAAACTATGTGGAGCCCAAGCTTTATTCCAGAGTTTTGGATTCCGATGGAAACGTGATTCTGGACAACACGACCCCCAAGACCAAACAGGTTATCAAGGAGACAACGGCCTTTCTGCTGACCAGCGCCATGACTGACGTTATCACCCGCGGAAGCGGCACCAAGTGTAATTTTGATAAAAACATGGCAATTGCAGGTAAAACCGGAACCTCCACCGGCCCTACCGACATCTGGTTTACAGGCTTCACTCCCTATTACACCTGTACCGCATGGACAGGCTATGACAACAACTTAAACCTGAGCCAAAAAAGCGCCAATAACGAGGGCGCCATATCCCAGACCATGTGGCGGGCCGTCATGATGCGTATCCACAAGGATCTGCCCTACGAATCCTTTAAAACGCCTCAGGGAATCGTACAGGCCGACATATGTACCAAATCAGGGCTGCTTCCCATTCCAGGACTGTGCGACGGCAATGTCAAATCGGAATTTTTCGCAGAGGGCACCGTTCCCATAGATTATTGCGGTGTGCATTATGAAGGAGACCTCTGCAATTATGACCATCTGCCTGCCACAGAACAATGCCCGTTCAAGGTATTTGGCAGAGTTGAACTGCCTCTGCTGGAGGATGCTTCCCTTATCGAGGGCTCCACAATGATTACGGAAAATCCGGACGGCTCCTTTACGGTTACCCGCCCCCGGACCTCCGAAACCTGCCAGCATGACGACTCCTTCTATGCTAATCCGGACTACGAAGCCGTCCTGAACGCACAGCAATGGGAGCTTATCCAGAGAGAAATCGACGCAGGGCTTCGCCCTCCGATAACTCCTCCGGCCGCGGAGCAAACTCCTGAACCGAACCCTCAGCCGACTGCGCCGCCCGCCACGGAAGACGACTCGGAAGATGAATAAAAATCCATAAAGGGGCTGTTGCAAAACAAAGATATTATACAATATATGGCTGACATACACGAATTAAAAAACCATATTTTGTACTTTCTCTGAGTTTTGCAACAGCCCCTTTTGTATTTTCCACCGTATGACTACGATATGTGATAAACAGTCATAAAGATTACAATAAGCAAAACAAGAATATTGCAAAATACCCTTATAGTGTGCTATAATATGTCTGATAATACAAAATCGGAATTTCCGATACAGGAGGCATGGTCATGGAACAGCCGTTATATACATCACTTAAAGTAAACAACGAAATTGAATTCTGCGAAATTTCCAGTCTGGAATGCAAACAGCTTGTTGAGAGAGCTCTTTTACAGGGAAGAATTTCCTATTATATCCGCTGGATAAAGCCCTCTATCTTCCGCCGCAACAAACACACCTGCATTATATGCATCAACGACAATGCAAGGGAAACCGCCGAAGAAATAGTCCGTTCCGTCTGTGACGAAAAGGGATTTCATGTAAAATTCCTCATGCGGAAATCACCCAACCAATACTTGTAAGGACAGCAATGGATGTTACATATTTTTTTATTTAATCTGTAAAAATTTGTTGACAAACTGCGTTGTCCTTGCTATAATAATATCCGGTGGTTGTGAGACAGCCACATGTTGCTGCTGTGGCTCAGTCGGTAGAGCGTCGCATTGGTAGTGCGGAGGTCACGATTCCCGTCAGCAGCTTATTAGATACATTGTTTTACTGTATTTGCAGTATTCTGTAAAACAAAAGATACTAAAAAAGGTAATCAAGCATTTGTTTGATTACCTTTTTGCTTTTTAGCAACACTGCCCGCTTATTTTGAGACAAATGCGCAAACCGTCCAATATGTTTTCTCTCCGCAAAAAAATCGAGCCTGATCAAAAATTAGACTTCTTCGTCTACCCTTACC